>NZ_JAJJWH010000090.1 GCF_020907245.1 Pontibacter harenae
AACACATGAAAGCAGGTATCCCAGAAATACTGGTAAGGATAAGTATCAGGGGAAGGTTTGGTATAGTGGTAGTTAAACCCTCCTCGTTGCCCGCTGATCATATTCCTGTACAGCAAGCCGCGCACCTGTGCCGCTATCTCCTCGTCGGACAGCACGCCCTGCTCATCGATCATTTTCTCGCTACTTGATGTACGCATCCCAGCCTGCATAATTCTGTGTTTTAGGCCCCAGCGGAAGCGACAGCGCCGCCACTGCCAAGCCCAGCACAATGCCTGTTATACTTAGGCCAAGAGGGCTGTTGCTCAGAAACCACGGTGCCGCCGCCACAACAAGTCCCAGCAGTACATTAAAATAACGCCCCCTGCGCAAAGGCTCGCCCATGCAGAAAATGGAAGTAACCACTACCAGCGAACCAGCCAAATGGAAAATATCGGCCACTGTTTCTTTTATCTGCACCCCGAAAACGGCTGGCGCAAATACCATGGCAATACCCAGCAGCATGGCTACGGTCAGCGTCCACGGAAAGCTGATACCCCAGATGGAGGCACTGTATACTGGCCCCGGCTTCTGCGGAAACGCCATCATCTCCGGTGCCTCGTCCTTGGCATCGCTCTCGATGTTGCCGCCTTTCCAGAATATTTTCCAGAAGCTTTCTCCCTGGTTCACTTTCTTCTTCATGAACTGCCCCATCGCAATCACCTCGTCTACTTCCAGGGGGATCATCGGGATCATGATGGCGGCGGCCAGCAGGCAGAACGTGCACCAGGNTCCCGCGTCGGAAACAGGCATGCTGTGCGACATAGCCGAGTTCAGCACCTGCTCGCTCTGCTGTCCGAAGAAGGGGTCCCACACCGAATCGATGTAGCCCAGCTGAAAAGCAGCCAGGTAACGCGACACCACCCATCCGATTAAGCCCAGCACCATCATGATCCATCGCTGCGGCCAGCTCGAGGGGTTGTAGCTCCATCCGGGCGGCGTGTCGGGCCCCATCTTCATGTACATGATCATGTTGGGCATACCGGGGATGAGTATGGTCAGGGCTATGACGAGTGCGCCCACCATGGTATCGTTCAAATAAGCCACTGCCGTTGGTGACCAGAACAGCAGCGGTGCCATGGTAAGCCAGATGCCGATAAAGCAGCAGATCCAAAGGCGGACGGGGCGGTTAGGCGTGAGCCCGCGCCAGCCGAAGAACATCAGCAAAGCACCGCTGATGATGTCGCTCCACTTCATGAACTGGATGCGCTGCTCCATGTTGAGCCACACGCTCCTGCCACCAGAGGGCTGCACCGTGCCGATGCCGTAGTCGAAGGTGAGCGGCGAGAGCAGCACCCAGGCGCCCAGTATGATGATCGTCCAGTACACCCAGAGCGTCTGCATATGGTGCATGTGCAGCATCTGCCTGCGCATGTCGTCCGACATCATCATGCCCCCGCCTTTTTCTTTCTCCATTCCTTGTTTTTGATGTCCGTCATGGTCTTCGCCCTGGTGCATTCCCTTGTTATGCTGGCGTATCTCCTTCTCTGCCATGGGGCGTGTAACGCCGCGCATGCCCATGCCACTCTGATGGCTTCCGTTTCTTTGTTGATTATCTTGACCTTTATCCATTTTCACAGTTTTCTTTAATGCTTCATTACTATACTATGTGTCTGTGTTATACTGTAGGCTGAGCTGTAGTAAAAAACACTACAACAAGTCCTTACAATGCTAAGGGTGGTAAGAGGTTTAGGCAGCTAAGCCTTCTGATTCTGTGAGGGCTGATGAGAACTTACACGTAGTGGCAGCTCCTTTGGTAGTAAAAACATGCTTTACTTAGGCTGCTTCATTTTACAAAGCATCCTGTGAATTGGTTTTACATATCACTTATTATTTATTATATATTTTTTGTGAAGCAGAATAGATCCGCACTCCGCTTCTGCTCTTTGACACCTCTATTCATTTCTATTTAACAACTGTTTAAGAGACATTTTAACCTTATGCAGCGGCTAGGGATGCAAAGCCTGCTATAATGTCTTTAAGGAGTGTCCAGCTGAAAGCATCAAACTGATTGCTTGTAGCAAACGTAACATCTTCAGAGAGCACTGAAAGTAGGTTTAAACAGAAATGACTATGAACTCGAACTATGATAAAGTTAACAGCACAAGACGTGGTTTAGTGGTGATAACAGGGGCTTCGGCAGGCCTTGGCAGAGCTATCGCCCGCACGTTTGGCGCCAATGGCTATGATGTGGCCCTTATCGCAAGGGGGACTGACGGCCTGAAAGGGGCCCAAAGGGAAATAGAGGGCATGGGCCGTAAAGCCGTGTATTTTGAGGTAGACGTGGCGGACGCGAAAGCTATGGAAGAGGCAGCAGCTAAAACAGAGGAGCAGCTTGGCCCCATTGATGTGTGGGTAAACAATGCGATGAACAGCGTTTTCAGTCCTATTAGGGAGATGGAGCCCGAGGACTATAAACGGGTGACAGAGGTAACATACCTGGGGCAGGTCTACGGTACGTTGGCAGCGTTGAAGCGCATGCTGCCCAGGGATAAGGGTAAAATAGTTCTGGTTGGCTCTGCGTTAGCGTATCGAGGTATCCCGCTTCAGTCTGCGTACTGCGGCTCCAAGCACGCCGTGGAGGGATTCTTTGACTCCCTGCGCACAGAGCTGCTGCACGATAAGAGCAAAGTACAGGCAACAATGGTACAGTTACCCGCTATGAATACGACCCAGTTCGGCTTTGTGAAAAGCAGGCTACCGAACAAGCCACGCCCGATGGGCACCATCTTCGAGCCGGAAGTAGCGGCACAGGCTATACTTTATGCCGCAGAGCATGACAGGCGTGAGATAAACGTCGGTTGGCCAACCCTTCAGGCTATTGTAGGCAACAAAATAGCGCCTTGGTTCGCAGACTACGTGCTTGCCCGGAACGGCATCAAGGGCCAGCAGACGGACGAGCCAGAAGAGCCTAACAGAAAGCACAATCTTTACGAGCCCCTGCCTGGCGATCATGGCGCACATGGGCCTTTCGGAGATCAAGCTACTACTTTTAGCCCACAGTTGTGGGTAAGCCTTCACAGAAGAACGATTCTGTCGGCGGCAGCTGCTGTGGGTGCTTTGGTAGTGCTTGGGAAGCGGCTGAAGAGCATGCAGTCGTAGCGGTAGTTTTTTTACTATAGGTCTTGTCCTGATGAAAGTTTACAAGTTTCCAATCGCGTAAAACCCCAGAGTTGCGACACAGCTTTTGGAGATTAGCACCAACATTGCCGTTCGTCGCTCTTACTATTTTCCTAAAAAAAGGGGGGTAAGTGAGGTAAAACAAAGCGCTTGTCACATAAACTTTCACAAGTAGCCTTAGTCGCTGCAACTCAAATTCGTACAGTAGAACTTTGAGCATGTACTTTCAAACCAAGCACTGTGGAGAATAATCCTGACACAGATCATCAGGAAAAGAAGCTGTCTCAGTCGCCTTCGGCCCAACCCATCCACGACACGATCTTCCAGAAAACTGAATCTGAGCTTGACCGTCCTTCCTCCGTCTTGTTCTGGTCGGGTCTGGCTGCTGGTCTGTCCACGGCTTCTCCATGATAGCGGAGGCATGCTCATGGCTTACTAGCCAGATGCAGAGTGTAGTATCCTGGTATCAAGCTTTGGCTATAGCCTGAGGTTCCTAATTGTCACACTCGGCAAACACTGTAAAGAGTGCGCCGAGTCATGCTTCAAATGCGATGAAGCCTGTGATCAGTTCATGAACGCACAAACTTTTTGAGTTGTGGTTCACAATGTATGATGTTTGCATTTTTGTT
>NZ_JAJJWH010000091.1 GCF_020907245.1 Pontibacter harenae
GGCACTTCGGAGTCCCTGGACTCCCAGTTGCCCGTGTAGGTGCCCCCTTTCGTGATGACTAATGGACCTGAGTAATTTTGTGCAAATACATGAAATGGAATAAACACATACACAAGAAGGGTGAGTAAAAGGGTAGGCAAAGTAAGGCCAACCCTCTTATATTGGTAAGAGGTTTGTGTATTCATCTTTTTTGGCTAAAAGTTGAAAAGTTAAAAAATAAGAAATCCTTTTGTTACTCTCTGGTTGATGTTCTCTGGCTCCTTAGCTTTCTAAATCCAGGAAGACTACTTCAGATTTAAATGTTTTACTATTCTTAGTTTCTAGATCAATTAATATATTGATGGTTGCAAATTTATAGATTATAATTTCACAACAACTAATTATAGGTTGAAATTTATTAACGAATTCGTGGTGTCTTTATAAAGTTATGCATTTTTGAGGGGTAAAAAGGTTTTTTTTTTTGCTAAAAACGCATTTTTTGTCCTTTTCTAAAGGTTGCATTTATTTTCGTCAACTATAAAAAATCATATCTATTATTTCTATATATTATATAACTTTTTCTTTAGTATTAAGCATGTTTTAACATCGTTCTTTGGTTTAAGATACAATTTTTGGCTGATTATATATAGATTAGAATATATAATATTTTTAATAATAGGTGCTTCTGCTGGTGGATTTTTGTACTTGAGAAATGTTAGTGCTCCTAAGAATATACTTGTTCAAAATTGCTTAAATCGTTCTTATACTTGAACACCGAACAGAGGGCGGAGTTGGAAATACTTTGATAGCACGTGGAAGTGTTAAGGAAGATTGAAGAGCAAGAAAAGGAGGGAGAATGTAAGTTTAGTAGCTTTTACTAGAGACGCATGAAGCGTAGGTATGATTAAAACCATAGGGGTGATAGTCGGTACAAACAGATCTGATATCGACGCTGTCTATACCGACACCATATATAAAAGACTACATCTGCGGGACAAAGGATTGGGATAAACTTCTGAAAGGGTTACCTGATCAATTCTAAATTAAGAACAGTAACTAGTTTGAACCTGTTTTGGCTCTATGAGGTGCATCGGTGCGAACAATAGCTAAGTCCTTATTATTTGCAGTCAAATAATCTAGGGTGGCGTATATAAATAGAATGACACCACACATCTCTAACGCTTCTTCTACAGTATAAAGGATCTTATACAGGATGTGCGAAGTATCTAAATTCATGAACACATAGCTTTCTATCATTTCAAAGCCTATAGCTCCGCCTACAAAAAGAAAGCCAGAGACTATGAACAAGTTACGCGTCTTGTTTGGTAGCTTAAACACGAAAGGCAAAAAGTATGCAACAGCAGCAATAAAGGCTACGCCATACGGAATAACCCATGCGTACTGTAAGTAGTCTGGTAAATCACTTCCAAAAGATGCTGTTAAACGATCTCCAAGTTTTTCGTGAATTTCTGTGTTTTCATCTATTGCTAAAAATGCAAAAGCAATGCTTAAAATAAGCCAGTGCCACTTTTTAGAGGAGTATTTAGCACTTTGAAGTAAGTAAACCATGTAAAGAGCTGCTGCTGCTATCAGTAATGCGATAGAAGCGAAAAAGGCAGAAATATTATTTTCTTCATTCAAGTCAAAAAAGCCTTTAAGATTTCTGGCTAAAAAGGATTCTTCACCAAACTTCTCTCCCAAGAGAATGCCCGCCGTGTTCAAGGCAACTAAAATCAGCATGATTGATAGGAGCCACTTTAGTACTGCTTTAGGCTTGATGGTTACACTTACTTCACGGTTAGAGATTTTTTGGGGCTTACTTAAAAGTACATCTTCAATCATGGCCTATTCCTTTATATTTAACAAAAGCTTAACCTTTAGATAATATATACTTAAAATATGACCTGATGTTTTAACTTTTAAGCTCAAATAAGAGCATCTTTTAAAGGGGATATTTTGGAATCAGTAGAAACTACAGTACTTAAGCCTTTTACGTTAAAGGAAAGGTGTTATATATTCTAATTAGCTCTTAATCAACGGATTCAAGTTATTCTAGCTGTGGTATATTTTGTTACACAGTTTTTAAATTGCTAGGACTCGAATACTTAGGTTTCTCCTTGTTAGCAATACTATGTTTGCGTGTAAAATCTGATTGGACTTGTGTGTAAAGCTCTTCATAGCGCGCAATCATAGCAGACATATCAAAATTTTGAAAAGCATACTCATATTGCTGCTGCTCCATCTCCATATGTTGTGCTCTGTTGTCTATAGCATCTAGCACTATAGTAGCTACCTTTTCTGGGCTTGAAGTAATGTCTATCAGACTCTGCTCATGTATCAGTACTTCTGGCACTCCTCCTACGGCAAAAGCCCTTGCTGGAATTCCTGCTGCAATGGCCTCCGCTATCACCAAACCAAAAGACTCATTTAAGGCCGTGTGCAGATAAAGGTCAGCGCACTTTAGATAAGGTATAATGTTTTGTTGATGGCCAAGCAATAGCACTTGCTCTTCAAGTCCGTATTCAGCTATTTTTGCCTCAAGCAATGGTCTATCCTGTCCGTCTCCTAGCAGCACAAACAGGATGTCGGGGCGGCTGCTTTTTAAGGTTTTGGCTACTTCAACTATAAATACCTGGTTCTTTCTTTTTTCCAGGTAGCCTGCGTTAATGACAATTTTCTTGTCACGGTACCTGTTTTTGAAAGCTATGTCCTCCTTTTCTTCTCGTACTTTTTTAAAGTCAATGCCGTTGTAAACAATTTCTACCAGAGCATTTTCAGGAAACAAGTGGCGAGGCTTTTGGATGCTGTACTCAGAAACGCCATTCAGATAGTTAACCTTTGAGAAAAGGAAACGAAACCACTTTGTAATAGATTTTGCTACCACTCCTGAAAGGTTCTCACGTCTGATCATCTCTGTAGCTGGATCATCATTGAAGTGACAGGTTACTAAAACAGGCACTTTGTTTTTCCAAGCCATCTTTGCTGCAGCGCCAGCTACTATATCTTGTGCATTAATGATGTCATAATGCCTGTTCTTCTTGAGCAGCATTGTAAGATAGAGTCTCATGAACAGATTGCTTTCCCAAGCTATCTGTCTTGGCACTTTACCAAAAAGACCTAAAAATCGCAGGTAAACCGCGAATGCGTAATGTAAAGTTCTTGGAGCGTCTTCTATTGTAAGAACATCTACGTGGTGCCCTTGCAACCTCAGTTTTTCTGCTAAGTTTTTATAATGTACACTCACCCCTGTGGGTGAAGAGCGTATCATCTGGGAAATAATAAGTATTTTCATGTAGAAAGCGGCTTTAGCTACAATGCTGTTGGTATAAAATACTTTATTTAGGCATCAAGGTTCTTGAAAACAGAGTTGCCACTCATGTTTCTCTCTTTTTGATCTTGTACAACATTCTGAGATAGCGCTACGAGCCGCATGGGTTCTCTGTTTGAAATATGCTTCGTAGGTTATCCCAAAAAGAAGGTTTAGATTTTACTGGTCCTAATTTGATACCGTTTTTGGCGATTTTGGAGTTCCA
>NZ_JAJJWH010000092.1 GCF_020907245.1 Pontibacter harenae
CTTACAATTAAGCAAACCAAGCTAGTATGCGACGGGAACAATTTATTAAAACACTAATTACAGGAGCAGTAGGTATGACCACGTTATCCGCTTTCAACAGATTTACAGATAGCTTAAGTGAGCAGGAGCAACTGATGCCTGTCTTGTTTATTGGCCACGGGTCACCTATGAACGGTATTCTGGATAACGAATTCAGCCAGAAGTGGAAGCAACTGGGCAAAGAGATCCCGACACCGAAAGCAGTACTTGTTGTTTCAGCGCATTGGCTAAGCAAAGGCACCCGTATCACGGGTATGGATTTTCCGAAAACCATCCATGATTTCGGCGGTTTTCCGCAGGAGTTGTTCGATGTGCAGTACAAGGCACCGGGTAGCCCTGAACTGGCCAAGGAAACGGCATCCATCATCAAGTCTACTGCAGTAGAACTGGACCATGACTGGGGCCTTGACCACGGTGCCTGGACGATTATCCGACACATGTACCCTGAAGCCGACATCCCTGTGCTGCAGCTTAGCATTGACTATACCAAAGGGCCGCAATACCACTATGACCTGTCGAAAGAATTGGCAGGCCTACGCAGGAAAGGAGTGCTGATTGTGGGCAGCGGCAACATGGTGCACAACCTGCGCATGGTAGACTGGAATAAAATCAACGAACCGGAATACGGCTTTGACTGGGCAGTGCAGATAAATACAAACTTCAAAGACCTTATCCGTAACGGGAGCCACGATAAACTGATAAAGTACGAACAACTGGGTAAGGAAGCCCTGCTGGCAGTTCCTACCCCAGAGCATTACTGGCCCCTACTTTATACGCTTGGGTTGAAGGGAAGCAACGATGCCGTGTCATTTTTCAACGACAGGGTGGTAGGCGGTTCCCTAACCATGACATCTGTAAAAATCGGATAAGAATGCAGCTGTTCTTACTCCTTCTTTTCATCCACTCTTATCTGTTAGACTATACTCAAATGAATCATACACCCGAGAAAGAAAGCGTCATAACATCTGACAACCTTACCCTGCACTATCTTGTGCGGGAGCCAAAAATTAAATCTTCAAAGAGCAGGGCTGTTGTCCTGTTACACGGTGTTGGAAGCAATGAGCAGGATCTGTTTAGCCTTGCAGACCACTTATCTGATGAGTTCTACATTATTTCAGCCCGTGGCCCGTTTTCACTGGGTCCTGAAAGGTTTGCCTGGTACAACGTAGATTTTTCAACAGGTAAACCAGTCATCGATGCAGAGCAGGAACTATCCAGCAGAGAAGTAATCAGCGAGTTTTTAGCGCAGCTTAAACAAAAGTACGGTCTTCAGGAAGTTTATCTCGGTGGATTCAGTCAGGGGGCCATCATGAGTTACAGTATTGGATTGACCCACCCGAAGGAGGTGGATGGGGTGATAGCCTTTAGCGGAAGGATTCTGGAGAACATTCAATCCACAGTGACCAAGAACGAAGAACTGCACCGCTTGAGGGTATTTGTTGCCCACGGGGTTCAGGATGGGACATTGCCTATTCACTACGCAAGACAAGCAAAAGCACTCCTGCAGAACCTGGGTGTGCCGTTAACTTATCATGAGTATAACATGGGACATCAGATCAACAGTGAGGTATTGATGGACTTGGACGCGTGGCTTAAGGGTGAGTAGTCGCTAAGAAAGGGAAAGGGTTTAAAACAAAAGATCAATTCATAACAAAATAACATGTCCGTTAGCACTGAGAGTGATAAAAGGAAAGTAACTGTACATACATTTCAGAAGATGAAGGAACGCGGTGAGAAGATTACAATGCTGACCGCGTACGATTACACGATGGCGAGCATCCTTGACCAGGCTGGGTTGGATGCTATTTTAGTGGGAGATTCAGCATCGAACGTCATGGCAGGAAACAAAACCACGCTGCCCCTCACCTTAGACGAGATCATCTTTTATGGCAAATCCGTTGTCAAAGGTGTAAAAAGGGCATTAGTCGTTGTTGACATGCCATTCGGCACGTGCAGCGGGAATCCGAATAAATCCTTGAAATCAGCTATAAGGATCATGAAGGAGACGGGTGCTGACAGCTTGAAAATTGAAGGTGGAAAGGAAATAGAATCGGATATTCAAAAGATTATCAATGCCGGTATTCCTGTGATGGGGCACCTGGGCCTGATGCCGCAGTCCATAAACAAGTACGGGGATTACAGTGTTCGCGCAAAAGCTGATGCAGAAGCAGAAAAGCTGAAGAAAGACGCGCTTCTTTTACAGGAATTGGGGTGCTATTCCATAACCCTGGAAAAGATCCCGTCATCCCTTGCGCAGGAGGTGGCTACAATATTACATGTTCCTGTCATCGGAATTGGCGCAGGTGCAGGTGCTGATGGGCAAGTGCTTGTTGTCCATGATATGCTGGGGATGAACAAAGGCTTTAACCCAAAGTTCGTCAGGCAATATGCAGACCTGCACACTGTCATAAACAGTGCTGTCAGACAATATGTTGACGATGTGAGAGCCTCGGACTTCCCTAGTATACAGGAGAGTTACTGATCCCTGCCACAAAATCCTCCAACACAATTTTAAATTTAAAATAAATAACCCTGAATCTACCCTTAGCTTTTAAGGATGTAGTTTAGGACCAATAAGAAATAACAGATTTTAATTATGACAAACGAAGTTCAAAAAGCAATTATCACTGGAGCAAGCAACGGCATCGGACGTTTTCTTACTGAAAAATTACTGAACGAAGGTATTCAGGTTATTGCCGTAACCCGATCCGGTAACATTGAAAATTTCACCCACCCTAACCTCACTGTTGTTAAGGGAGACATCAGTGATGAGGGAAGTATCAATCAGGCAATTGAGCAAATAGGGCAAATAGCTAGCCAGGTAGATTATCTTATAAACAATGCAGGTGTTGGTCCCGACCTGGGAGACGAAATACCAACAGCAGAGCATCTGAATACTTCCTTTGCTGTTAATACGACTGGCACTGTGTTATTTACCGAAGGTGTGCTGAAATACCTTAAAAACGATGCCCATGTTGTGTTTCTTTCTACCGCTATGGCACTTATTCGCAATGCAGGCCCTAACGGCCCAGCATACAGAATGTCCAAGGCTGCCATCAACATGTATGCAGTTATACTTGCGCAAAGGTTAGCGGAAAGAAATATCAGGGTAACTCCGCTGCACCCAGGTTGGGTACAGACCAGAATGGGTGGCGAGAACGCTCCAGTTACAGTTGAACAGTCCGTTACTGGTATTTATAAGGCTCTAACCGAAAATACTGAAAGCGGAAAGTTCTGGAATATCGAAGTGGGCGGTTTAGAGGAGTATTAAT
>NZ_JAJJWH010000093.1 GCF_020907245.1 Pontibacter harenae
TAGGTTTATACGAACTAAGAACCTTAAGTTGACGGCATTGGTGCCGCAGGCGGGTTGGTTAATCTCATCAAGGAGAAAAGTAAGGCCCAGCCGGCGAGGCGAAAAGCTAGCAGAAAGTATAGCAACGGTAAGTTGTAATGAATTTTCTGACTCAGAAGCAGTACTTCATTTATGTTGATTAAACTTTAACCCACCCCTACTCCCTCCGAGGAGGGGAATTATACCAACTGTGCTGAAAGCAGGAATCTTTCAATTCTGCTTTCGTAAACCTATTATCTTTGAAGCCTAAATACCTGACTCTTATGCTCACATTCCAAGAGCTTGTTTCTATAACCAAAGGCGAGGCCTTACAATACAAACAGTCACTCCCCATCGTGCAGTTGCTCACCGACAGCCGTAAGTTGTCGCAGCCAGGTAGTACCTTGTTTTTTGCGATAAAAGGCAGGTGGAACGACGGGCATACGTACCTGAAGCAGTTGTTCAAGCAGGGTGTGCGGCAGTTTGTGGTGGAGAGCTTAACAGAAGCCGAGGCGCAACAGCTTTACCCTGAAGCGAACATTATATGGGTGCCAAACAGCATGGAGGCGCTGCAGGCGGCGGCGGCATGGCATCGGGCGCAGTTTCAAATTCCTGTAGTCGCGATAACAGGCAGTAACGGCAAAACTATTGTAAAGGAGTGGCTGTCGCAGGTGCTGAGCTCTGAGGAGCAGGTAGTGAAGAGCCCGAGAAGCTATAATTCGCAGGTGGGGGTGCCGCTGTCGGTGTGGCAGCTGGAGGCAAACCATACCTTTGCTGTTTTTGAGGCAGGTATTTCGCTGCCAGGTGAGATGGAGAAACTGCAGCGCATCATTCAGCCCACCATCGGCATCTTCACGAACATCGGCACGGCTCACGACGGTGGTTTTACTTCCCAAGAACAGAAGGTAGAAGAGAAATTGAAGCTGTTTCAGGAGGTGGAGTTGCTCATTTATTCCTCTGATTATACGTTACTGCACGAGGCTGTACAGCAGAAGAACATTTCAAGCCTTACCTGGTCTAAGAAGCAAGAAGCAGATGTCAAAATTACAGATATCACTGCAGCAGGACACAAATCCATTGTAGTTTATACTTACCAAGGGCAAAAGCAACGGCTTTCTATACCGTTCACCGATGAGGCATCTATAGAAAACGCCCTGCATTGCCTGTCTATGCTCTTGTACCGTAACCTGCCGCTGCACGAAATCCAGAACCGCCTGGACAAGCTGCACCCTGTGGCGATGCGCCTTGAAATGAAGGAAGCGATCAACGGCTGCTACCTGATTGATGATACCTATAACAATGACCTAGCAGGTTTGAAGATTGCTTTAGACCTGCTGGCAAGCCAGCCGAAGCAGCGGAAGCACACACTTATACTTTCCGATCTGCTGGAGTCGGGTTTGCAGCAGGAGAAGCTTTACACACATGTGGCGGAGCTGGTAACTGCGCGTGGCGTGGAGCGCTTGATAGGAATTGGCCCGACCATACAGGCACATGCAGCAAAGTTTAGCGGCGAAACTGCCTTTTACAGCAGTACTACCGATTTTCTGCAGCAGTTTCAGTTAAGCAGTTTCCGTAACGAGGTGATCCTGGTGAAGGGCGCGCGCGTGTTTGAGTTTGAGAAGATTGTGCAGGCTTTCCAGCAGAAAGTGCATGGCACTGTGCTGGAGGTAAACCTGGATGCGCTGGTGCATAACCTCAACTTTTACCGTTCCAAACTTACGCCTGATACGAGACTGATGGTGATGGTAAAGGCATTTGCCTATGGCAGCGGCAGTTTCGAAGTAGCTAACTTACTACAGTTCCACCGCGTGGATTACTTGGCCGTAGCCTATGCCGACGAAGGTGTGCAGCTACGGGAGCATGGAATTACACTGCCCATTATGGTAATGAACCCTTCGCCAGACAGTTTTGCCAAGCTGAAACAGAACAACCTGGAGCCCGAGATTTATTCGCTGGAGCAGTTACAACAGCTTGTTTTTAGCTTAACGGAAGGAGAGAGCATCAACATACATCTGAAGTTGGATACTGGTATGCACCGCCTGGGCTTTACGGCTGAAGATTTTACAGAGCTTTTTGCACTGTTGAGGCAGCATCCGCAGGCAAAAGTAGTAAGTGCTTTTAGCCATTTAGCGGGTGCCGACGAAGCTTTGCACAACGATTTCTCCAGAATGCAAATCGATACTTTTCGTACACTGGTTGCTGCTGTAGAAGAAGCACTAGGTTATAAAGTGACCAAACATATATTAAACTCAGCTGGTATTGTGCGTTTCCCTGAGCACCACTTGGATATGGCGCGACTTGGTATCGGCATTTACGGTGTAGAAGCAACAGGCTCCGAGCAGGAGTCGCTTCGGCCTGTAAGTATGCTTAAAACCACCGTATCGCAAGTTAAAAGCATAAAAGCAGGCGAAACGGTAGGCTATAGCCGCAAAGGATTTGCCGAACACGATAAAATTATCGCCACCATTGCCATAGGTTATGCCGACGGCTACGACCGACGTTTTAGTAATGGCGTGGGCGAAGTGATTATCAAAGGCAAACGTGCCCCCATCATCG
This sequence comes from Pontibacter harenae, assembly GCF_020907245.1. Classification (GTDB taxonomy): domain Bacteria; phylum Bacteroidota; class Bacteroidia; order Cytophagales; family Hymenobacteraceae; genus Pontibacter; species Pontibacter harenae. The sequence continues at coordinate 2,575 of NZ_JAJJWH010000093.1, forward strand.
GCAACGTGTGCATGGATATGTGCATGGTAGACGTAACAGGTATAGAGGTAAAAGCTGGCGACGAAGTAATTGTTTTCGGCCCGCAGCTCACGCTGGTAGAATTGGCTGCCAGAATCGGAACTATACCTTATGAGCTGCTCACCAATGTAAGCACGCGGGTAAAACGGGTGTTCTATGCGGAGTAGACTTTTTGCTGATTTGAAGATTGGGAAATGAGGAGATATGAAGATGACTGAGTGCGCTAGTGCGAGCTTGCAGCTCGTATTTTTACATTGCTATACTAATCTGAAAGCTTATTTCTAGCTACTACGGTTGCATTCGCTAGTAGCTTCAATCACCAGGAAGTACGAGCTGCAAGCCTTATCCTGTTTCATAACTTTTCTGC
>NZ_JAJJWH010000094.1 GCF_020907245.1 Pontibacter harenae
TATGGCCTATGTGTGCTTGTAAATCCATCGTGGGTTATATCTTATTTATGTAAGGAAGCTAATATAGCAAAAAATTACCTTTGTTCATGGTCTTCGTGAAAATGGAGAGAGATAGTCTGAAACAGTTGGGTGCGGGAAGTCAGCAGCGGCTACATAAATTATCGGCACTCCATATAGGAGCGCCACAAAGCCATCATTTAGAACCTCTTCGCTAAGGACTGCCTACACCCATAAAATCTTTTATGTCTGCCCTCCAGGTGCTGTAGGTGAAGGGGAGCTGTCAGGCGCAGTTCATTCTTACTTATCAGCAGGGCGCTGGCGAGGCTGAAAACCGCGGCCGACAGCCAACCCTGTTTCGGTACAAAAGACCAGCAGCCAGGGCGTGGTTCTGCACGGCGGGCACAGAAATGAAGGGGCTTCAGTATACTGCAGCAAATTGTTACAAGTTGCTGCGCGGATTTCAACGGGAAAGCGGACCAGCAGCGGCCGCTGTGAGCAGGCGAAGGCAAGGCGCATCACCGCCTCGGTTTAAGACCATGGAAAGCGCACAATCAATCTTATCATAAACTAACGTGAATTGGGCAGAGTCAGCTAAAAACGCCAGGCCGGTGGCTGCGTTATAACTATAAGGCTTTAGCTGCAGGTGGTTGGAGGTTATCCTAAACTGTACAGGAAGCGAATCGGATTGGCCTTCTTGCATAAAGGTCCAGGTAGCGTAAACGACGTCGCCTTTTCTTAAGCCGTTCAATGTACCGCGCCGGCTGTCTTTCTCATAAGGCAATAGCCAGTAGGCTCCAGTTACTTTTGTGTCGGCAATATTTAGACGCACCCAGGCGGTATCCTGTTTTTGCCCGCCGCTTACCTGCCAGAAACACATTTCGCCCTCAGTTGCGATAGTCTCCAGCTCCTCATTACCTGGATGTTTACCAGTAGCAACTCGGGTGGTTTCGGACGTACGATTGCAACCCAAGAGTAAAAGCGTTGCAAAGGCTAAAAAAGAATTTCTCATCCTTCATCTATTTTTTTATCTGGCTTACTTTGATACTGATTACCTCGCCATATCGGGTCGTGTCGCCGTAAACGGTTACTTTTTCGCCAACGGCTAATTCCTGGTAAGCCTTGGTGGCAGCCATGTTGACGCGGCTGATAACCGCATTAAATCGCTGCCCTTTCTGATTAGCTAGTACCGCCGTGTACCCATCTTTGCCGCGTTCAATGGATTGCACCGTACCTTTCGCGGAAAAGGCATCTGATGAGGAGGCACAAGCACCCAGCACGCATAACAGCATTACGGTTAAACTAAAGCGCATTGCTTTTGAAATATTGAACATAAACATTAGTTTACTTTTATGAAGATGAGCCAATAAGATGCCTGCTTACCTAAAGGTAACTTATGTTTGTCTTTTCCTGATATAGCTTGATAGCAACCTTTCCGAAAATTGAGGGTTCAATGAGACAAATAGTGTGAGGTGGTAACGGCTTTGCTGTGGTGCGTTTATGCACTATAGGTTTTGTGTGCGCCCAGTATGGCGCGAGTATTATTTCTTATGAAATATACTCAGATTACCCAGAGGGTGCAAATCCCTTATCGGCGAGTTGGTGAAGCCGATAAGCAAGCCGCAAGCTGGTTCGTCGTGAGGCGTGCAGTGAAGAAAGCGGGACTGCAAACACCTGAACTGACGAACAGAAACTGCATAAGAGGCAGGGAGCCATGGGTAAGCAAACACATCTTTGCAAAGCCCCTGGCCAACAAACGGCTCTGTGTAGATGCAGCAGGATTAGGTGGAAGGATAAGCGTCTTACCTGGGGAGGTCTCCTGGTGTCGTGTACACAGGGAGAAGTCAGCAGAAGCCATAGTAGTCATTTGGAAACGAGCCGTAAGCGCTACGAAGGCCTCACAGGATGACGAAGGGCTGAACGTTAAGTTGCCCTTAATTCGGCAGGGAGGCACAGCCAGCCTTGCCTTAAGCGGGGCAGAGAATACAGTACAAGTAGTAACAAGATGATAGAGAAGGTACTCCACTGGGGCAACATGCTCAAGGCATACACGCACGTACTGGCCAACAGAGGTTCGGCCGGCGTGGACGGTATGCGGGTGGAGGAGCTGGCAGCGCACCTGAGAGAAAACAGGGACGCCATCGCCACCGACATCTGCAACGGCAGGTACCTGCCTTCTCCCATCTTAGGGGTAGCCATACCCAAGAGCAACGGTAAGACTCGCCTGCTGGGCATTCCCACCGTCACTGACCGTGTATTGCAACAGGCGGTAAATCAAGTGATAGCCCCGCTCTTTGAGCTGGAGTTCAAGGAGCACAGTTACGGCTTCCGTCCCAACCGCAACGCCCACCAGGCCCTGCAGCAGGCGCACAGGTATATCCACGAAGGCTATCAGTATATTGTAGACATAGACCTGCAGAACTTCTTCGATGAGGTGGACCACTGTCTGCTGCTGCAATTGCTCTACCGCAAGGTAAGATGCCCGCTCACCCTTCGCCTCGTCCGCAAATGGCTACGGGCTCCTATTCTTATCAATGGGAGACTGGCCAGGCGCCGCAAAGGCGTGCCGCAGGGAAG
>NZ_JAJJWH010000095.1 GCF_020907245.1 Pontibacter harenae
GGTTTATACGAACTAAGAACCTTAAGTTGACGGCATTGGGGATAGGGGTGGTTGGATACAATGGCAGAGGTTATTCTAGGAATGCTTCATAGCTCAAGTCCCTGTTTTTTTGTTTTGATACAAGTAATATCAAATCGTATAAAGCAGCTACCATTGCACAACGTTTTATAAAGACTTGCAAGCTCCTCTGCAACTTGTGAAGCACATTGTTACTAGCAGGCTTTTCGCCTCGCCGGCTGGGCCTTACTTTTCTCCTTGATGAGAAAAGTAAGCAAAAGAATCAAGACGATTTTGAACTCGCTGAACGCTCAGACAAAAAATCGTCATCTGTGCACTTGGCAAAAGCTTATGATCTCTGTAGAATCTGAACTTGTTCCTGTTGCTTATACGAAATGGTATAGTTTAAAATTTGACTCAGCACTTATGAAAGCAGTATTTTTTAAAACTTATACCTTACCTGCGCCTTCACATCCGATCTTCTGGGGCCTTCTATTGTTTCAAGGCCAGAGCCAATCGTGTCCTGGTTTCGGTAGTGCGTCAGGCCATACTTAATCCAGACATCCATGTTCTGGAAAGGACGGAACTGCAATAACGCATACATCCTGGTGCCCCTGCCGCTGAAGGCTGGAATAGAGAAAGCATAAAGCACATCCCGCTCATAAGCATATTGGCGGGTGTCGTAACTGTCGGTGTCGAAGAGAGCATAACGGGTGCTGAGGCGAATGCGGCTAAAATTAAGATTGATGTCCTGGGCAATTAAATAACCTGTCTGCCGAGGTGTCTCATGTTCAAAGCTGCTAAACTGCACCCGCGACTTCAGGTTGACGACTGGAGTGGGTGTAAATTCATAGTAAAGCAGGTAATTTCTTCGCAGCGCCTGCGCTACATAATCTATAGCAGTTGTATTTTCTGGAGCGTTTAAGCCTTTGCTTTCGGTGCGGAATTGGGCATAAAGCGTTGTTTGGCGGTTAGGCTTAAACAGCAGGCGCACCAGGTATTCATCGCCATAAGAAGGAGCATCTATACGGTAGCGAAGCCACGGAAAACGGAAGCGGTCGTAGTAGGCGGTGATTTCCCATTTTGCAAAAGGCTTTACCTTAATGCCCGTGTACAAGCCGCGTTCGTTTATGTTGCGTGTGGCCTCGCCAAAAGCGCCGCCATAAAAGCTATGGGAGTTGCGGGCGTAGCTACGGTACAGCATAGCCATTTCCACTTTATTCGAGAGGTTGGCGATGAGGCCATTTACAGTTCCCACACCGCCGCTTTTAGAAACAGCTGTTTCTCCAAACAAATATACGTTTTGCCAGGTGTAGCTGTAGTTCGTGCCGAGATTATAGTTGCTCGTGCCGTTAAACTCGAAACGCTGGTAGGGTGCTCCTGCCTTTTGTATGGGAGAACTATAATGCGTGGCAACAGCCGTAAGGCCCAGGTTCAAAGTCCTGTTTTTTGACAGATAACTGGCGTTGGCTCCGTAAAGTTGTTCGCGCACACGGCCTTTGTTTGTAAGTTCGGTGGGCGTACGGTGGAAGCCTGTTGTCTGTATGCCCGAGAAAAAATCTCCCACATTCTGCAAAGTATCTAGCTGCGTCTGTAGGTTGGCATCTACACGTTTGTTCGAGTAAAAGCCTGTCACGTTAATGTTGCCTAAACTATAGGTAGCAGCGGCACCTCTAAAATAAGCATATTCCAGTACAGAGCTGTAGGGCCTAATTCCTAAGTTGGCACGACTAATGGTGGTGATGGTTTCGCTGCCTTTGCCCACGCTGTACCCCGACGACATCAGGAGACCCTGGCCGAACTGTAGTTGGTAGTCGCCTAAGGCAATGGTTTTAAATTTGCCCTTATTGTATAGATGCAGGTGAGCCGTGTAAAAATCGAAGCCGTAGGTTCGGTCTTCAGGCGACCAGGTGAACCTTTCTCCAGCGTCTTTCTCAGCTGTAAAGCCTAAACTATAGTCTTGTGTGTGGCTGGTGCGGTATCGCAGGAAAAGTTTAGCGGGAGAGCCTAGGTAGCGGCTAGTGGAACGGCTGCTGGAGTCAACAGGCGTATACCCTCTGCGTACCTGAAGCGTGCGCTCGTAGCGCAGCACCAGCGCATTGTTATCTTCACCGATTACCCGCTGCCACAGGGGCCGCTGATCAGCATTTAGGCCTGCATCCTCCACCCGAACAAAAGGCACGAGTTGGTAAATCGTGATCAAGTCGAAGTTGGGCACAGCCTGGAGTTCATAAATGCTGAGTAGCTTGCCGTTTTCCTGCATGTAGTTGAAAAGCGAAGTAATTTGTGGGCGTGAAATTATAAAAAGTGAAGCGAGTTCTTCGGGAGTGGTATTGTTCAGGTCGAGAGGGCGCTGGTAGTACTGGAAAAGTGTTTCGTAAAAGTCCTCATACGGTACATTCTCATCTTCTTGCTGTGCAAAAAGCTCCTGCACAAACAGGTCGAAATCAATTTGCTGGCGTGGGTAATCTTGTGCCTGTAGCGGCTGCACTAATAAAAAAACAGTTGTGGTTCACAATGTATGATGTTTGCATTTTTGTTTG
>NZ_JAJJWH010000096.1 GCF_020907245.1 Pontibacter harenae
ATGGCCATCTGAAAGGCAGCCACCGTGGTCGCCTCCGCCTCTATGGTATCGCTCAGCGCCCAGCCCACCACTTTCCTGTCGGCCAGGTCCAGTACCACCGTCAGGTACAGCCAGCCTTCCCTGGTCCTGATGTAGGTCAAATCAGACACCCACTTCTCTGCCGGCCCTGCCGCCTGGAAATCCCTTGCCAGGTGGTTCTCAGCTACTGCGTAGGTATGGCTGGAGTTGGTAGTCTGCACCCGGTACCTCTTTCTTACAATGCTCTGTATCTGGTGCTTCTGCATTACACGGGCTACTCGTGGACGAGAAGCTTGGATGCCCTGCTCCCGAAGCTCAAAACTGATCCTGGGGCTGCCATAGCGGCATTTGCTCTGCTGGTATACCTCCTTGACTTTCGCCGCGAGTTCCTGCTCTTCGAGCTCCCGCAGACTGACCGGGTGATGAAGCCAGTAATAATAGCCGCTGGCACTCACCTTGAGCACTCTGCACATCTTCTCGACGGGAAACTGGTTGCGGTTTTCTTTTATGAATCCGTATACCGCCCGTCTCCCCTGGAGAAGATGCTGATGGCCTTTTACTTTTGTAAAAGGTTCTAAAGATGGCCATTTCACCGTAGTTACACTAGGTGCATTGGCCGAGGGGAATGAGAGACTGATGGCCAGGTAAGTCAGCAATACTATACCGTAAAAAAGGGATTTCCATTCCCCCTTACCTTTTCTCTGTGAGTCTGGACAGTACTTAAGGCTATCTCAATGAGGATAAGCAAGTGTAAGACAAAAGGCAAGACGAGGGAGAAAGAAAGGTCGCTTATTTTAACCACTCATGCTATGGAACAAATTACAAGACAGTGCGTGGGCGTTGACATTGCCAAGAAAAGCTTTACGGCTTGCTTTTGCCAACTCCCCCCCAGTCTGGCTTGGCATTTTCTCAACCAGTCAAGTTTGAGAACAGCACCAGGGGCTTCAGTCAGCTGCTCAGATGGGTCCGCAAGCGGGCCAGCGCCAGCCTACCGGTAGCATTTGTGATGGAGGCCACTGGTATCTATTATGAGCCCTTAGCTTACCACCTTCATAAACTCCGGCAGATCGTCTCTATTTTACTCCCCAACAAAGTCAAGCACTTTGGCAAGAGTCTCAATATTAAGAGCAAAACAGATAACATCGATGCCCGTATCATCGGCCAGCTGGGGACCGAGCGTCAGCTTACTCCTTGGCAGCCGCCATCTCCTGTTTTCAAAGCACTACGGGAGTTAACCCGGCATTACACAGACCTGAAGCGAGAGCGGACTGTGCTCTCTAACCGGCTTGACGCCCTGCTTTCGGCTCAAGAGCCGCCAGCCTTTGTGATCAGGTCCCATAAGGAAATGATCAAAAAGTTTGAAAATGAAATAGCCAAGTGTGAGGCTCAGATAGAGGTTGTGCTCAAAAAAGAGGAATGGCTGCAAGAGAAAGCTAACAAGCTTTTGACCATCAAAGGAATAGGTCTTATTAGCCTGGCTATTATACTAGCCGAGACCCAGGGCTTTGCCCTTATGGCCAATGCCAGACAACTCACCAGCTACGCGGGCTTCGACGTGGTGGAAAGGGAGTCGGGCACCAGCGTGAAGGGGAAAACCAGAATCTCCAAGAAAGGTAACAGCAGGATCCGGGCAGCCCTTTATTTTCCGGCCATGGTGGCTAGTCGGTACAACGCTGCTTTGCGGGCAGTTTACCAGCGCATCACCGCCAGGAAGGCAGGCAAGAAGGTGGGCCTAGTGGCTCTGCAGCGCAAACTGCTGCTGCTTATTTACTCGATGTGGAAAAATAATACGCTATTTCAGGAAAGACTTTTAACTTCCGGAGATCAGGAGAGAAAGCCTCTCCTTCGTCACAAAGACGAAGTCTTTGAAAACAAAGTAGGCAGATACAGGGACCTGCCTACACTGGATGAACTTCCGTCCGATCTATCGAGTGAAGCTCTCCTTCGTCAATAAAAATATACGGAAGTTTTTCCTAAAGTTTATTGGATTTTAAAACAGTACCTTTTTTAAGATATCTCGCTCCAACTGCGCCTCCTTCAGCTCCTTCTGCAGACGCTTGATCTCTTTCTGTTCCTCACTCAGCCCTTGAGTAGATCGGATAGGCGAACCCTCCTTCTGCCGCCACTTTCTCAGACGGCTAGGGTCTATACCTAATTCATCGGCTACCTCTTTTACCGATCCCCTCGCACAGGAGAGGTCAATGGCCATCCGCTTGAAGGAGGCATCAAATACACGTCTTTCCATCGTAGTCAAATTTAATCATTTACTTAAATCTGCCTATAAAATGGTCTCCACTCAAAGGTAGCAACTCCA
>NZ_JAJJWH010000011.1 GCF_020907245.1 Pontibacter harenae
TGGAACTCCAAAATCGCCAAAAACGGTATCAAATTAGGACCTAATGGCTCAGCACCTGCCACGCCGTCTAACCAAGCTCCTACTGTAAACCTTACTTCCCCAGCTCAACAAGTTAGCATTACTCAAGGTAATACAATTACAGTATCTGCCAATGCAAGCGATGCTGATGGATCCGTTACCAAAGTTGAGTTCTTCCTTGGTTCAACAAAGATTGGAGAAGATGTTACAAGCCCTTATAGCACGTCTTTAAGCGCTACAACACTTGGCACTTTTACCCTTACTGCAAAAGCAACTGATAACAAAGGAGCTGTTAGTACTTCAAAAGGAGTTAGTATAAGTGTAGCACCTGCAACAAGTTCAGCTACCCCGTCAGCTACTCCTACAGCTACACCTTCAACAAGCACAGCTGGTACTGGCAAGATTACTAGAAACTTCTGGAATGGTGTACATGGATCTTCTGTAGCAGAAGTACCAGTAACAACCACACCATCTAAGGTAAGCGAACTGACATTGTTTGAGACACCATCTAATGTAGGTGACAACTATGGTCAGCAGGTTGTAGGATATGTAACAGCACCAATCTCTGGTCAGTACACGTTTTGGATTGCAGCAGATGACATGGCTGAATTGTGGTTAAGTTCATCAGAAGACCCGAATGGTAGGGCGAGAATTGCAACTGTATCCCAATGGACAAACCCGCGTGAGTGGACTAAAAACAAGTCACAGCAGTCGGCTAAGATTACTTTGGAAGCAGGCAAGCGTTACTACATCGAAGCCATACACCTTGAAGGCGGCGGCGGCGACAACTTAGCTGTTGGATGGCAGTTGCCAAACGGAGCTTATGAGAGACCGATAGCAGGAAATAGACTGTCTACGCTAGATAGTTCTGCACCTGCTGCTACTGCTCCGACTGAGCCTGTATCTATATCGACAACAGCCACTGGTAAGATAACCCATGAGTTCTGGGATGACATACGCGGAAGTTCAATCAACGACATATCAATGGATGGTACTCCAACTAAGGTAAGAGAACTAAGCCTTTTTGAAGCGCCTTCTAATGTTGGTGACAGCTACGCACAGCGTATAAGAGGATACATTACGGCACCAGTATCTGGACAATATACCTTCTGGATTGCTGCAGACGATGCGGCAGAACTTTGGTTGAGTACTTCAGAAGACCCAAACAAGAAAGTAAGAATTGCCTACGCACATTCTTGGACATATGCCCGCCAGTGGGATAAGCATCGCTCACAGCAGTCTGCAAAAATTACATTGGAAGCAGGCAAGCGTTACTATATCGAAGCCGTGCATAAGGAAGCCTATAGCAGAGATAACTTGGCTGTAGGATGGCAGTTACCGAATGGCACAATGGAGAGGCCAATAGCAGGGAACAGATTATCGCCTGTTAAAATTGAAAATGTTTCAGCTTTAACAGCAAGTGGATCCATTGAATTTAACCCTGAATTCGAGACTGCTACAGCCTATCCAAATCCATTCAATGATGTGATAACGCTGGACCTTGGCCAGGACAATGTTAAGTTGCAAGAGATAGTTATTCTAAACCAAACAGGTAAAGTTGTTTATGAACAAAAGAACAACCTGGAGTTAGAGAACAATAGCTTAGAAATAAATTTGTCTGCACTGAATTTAGCCAAAGGTCTTTACATACTGAAGTATACAGATGACCAAGGCAACAGCAACAGCCTTAAAATAATAAAACAGTAGCAGTATACTACACAGAATAAAAAGAGGCCCTCGAATATCGAGGGCCTCTTTTTTGTTTTAGGTTTACCACAATCTATTAAAAATACCTTTTCAGTAAAGTCCTGACTTTACGCATTAGCATCAGTGGCAAATCTGATAAGAAAATCACACCCTCTTCAAAATGCGTCTTGCCTTAAAGTATAACAAGCTTCTTACTTACAGATTTTGCGTTTGTGATAACAGTAACATTATAAATACCAGGCCGCAATTTTCCGTTTATAGGCATCCTAAGAGTTAGAACACCTTCAGCGTTTGTTCTTACCTGCTTCTCCAGCATCTTCTTTCCTGAGAGGTCGGATAAAAGAATGGTAGCGTCTTCATCTGCAGCAAGGTCTGCAACCTCAACTGCAACTTCACCATTTACAACAGGATTAGGGTATAAAGTAAACGAGGTAGTCGTTAAGGCCGAGTTTTCTACTGTAACAATAGTAGAATAGGTGTACAATCCGTCTTGTTTGTTTATTTTAAGGCGATAATATCCCATCTTCTGCAAAGGCTCCTTATCGCTAAAGTTGTAAGATGATTTGTTGTTTGTATTACCAATTGCCTGCAAATCACCTATCGGTTCAAAAAACTCTCCGTCAACAGATCTTTCAATGCCAAAGTTGCTTAGATTTACCTCGTTCATCGTTTCCCAAACCAAATTAACCATTCTGTTTCTGAAGTGGCCTTCAAACAAGGTTAGCTCTGTAATAGCATTGAAGGTACTTTCAAACCGATTAACTATTTCTGCATCTGTAAGTGCCCTTCTGAAAATTTTCACCTCATCCAGATCGCCTGCAAAGCGGTAACCATGCTCTCTATTCAGGTAGCCGATATTAACGCTAGCAACACTTGAGAATCCTTGTTGGTACGCCACTTGTGCCTCAGCAACTTTGGCACCATCCACAAAAAGCTTATTCATTCCTGTTTCTGCGTCACGTACTGCAACTACCTGGTGCCACTGTCCATCTGTTAGCAAAGGTCCTGAGCCTCCAATCAAGGCACCGTCGTAGTCCATCTCCCGAAGCTGAAACATCGCCTTACCACCAGCATTAGTACCTAACCACCAATGCACATTAGAATCTTTCGCATCCCGCCCAATAAAGACTTGGTTATCAGCAGCAGTTGATGTTCCTCTTACCCATATTTCAATAGAAAAATTTACCTCTGGACCCCAGTTAAAGTTTACACTCTCGGCCACATCTAAGCCATGGTTCTGCCCGTCGAAACGCTGGCCACCTGAAACGGCCCCCGATATAGCCGTTGGTTTAGACACATCGGTGGCTGTGGCAAAATAAGGCGTATAATAGTCCCTGTATCTGGTGCCAGAAGTTTCGTTCAACATCCAATGGTGCACAATGCCTGCCTGCTCGCCTAGGCTTCGCTTCACATCAACTGTAAAAGCCTGCTCATTCTGCCCTTCGCTGTTAGCAGCTCTTACTACAACATTAAAGCTACCTGCTGTGCCTGGCATCCAGGTGATGACTCCAGTTGAGGCATCGATGTTAAGGTTCTGAGGACCGCTTACTATTGAATAAACGGGCAAAGGTTTACCAGTGGCATTTACATCGTATGTATATCCTTGGCCTGCTACAGCATGCGTTACAGGGGTAGTGGTAATCAATGGTTTCACAGTTTGCGGGCCGCAGTAATTTCCAGCGCCACTGTTGTAACGCGATAGTACCAGTGCATTGTCAAGGCCCCTGTTGTAGAACATTACTTCATCCAACACACCTTTAAAATGGTAACCATCATCGAGTTTCAAATATCCTATGTTTACAGGAGATACGCTTGAAAAGTCTGTTTTGTAGAAGTATTCAAAATCTGCGATTGCAAAACCGTCAACAAATAACTTGTTCCTGTTGCTGCCACCTTCTCTAACAGCAACTATATGGTGCCACTTGCCATCGTTTATCTTGGGGCCTCTGTCTTCCGTCATGGTAAAACCGTTGTTCTGCTGGTCCCATAACTCGAAGGCAGCATAACCGTTTTGGTTCATGCCAACCCACCATCTCATTCTGCTGTCGGTAGCATTACGGCCTACCATTACCACATTGCCGTTAGGCTTGTAATCCGTCTTCACCCAAAACTCAACCGAAAGGCTTCCTGCTAACGGAAAGTTAAAGTTCGCGGTGGTTGCAAAATCAATTTCATCAGTACCATCAAAAAGCTGTGCTCCTGCAAAAAGACCAGCAACAGGAGTTGGACAGGTAGTACAAGTTGCCTCTGTGCCTGTAACATAGTCTGTATAGGCAGTTGCGCTATTGCCATCTTCGTCTAAGCCAAAGTAGTGCGTTAAGCCACTCGGGCAGTCAGTCAGCTGATCGGCATCAGATTGACGTGCTTGCGCATCAGTTCCAGTAAGGCTCATAAAAACCATGGCCATCACCAACACTAAGAAGCAAGTGCAAAGCGGTTTAACCGCCGTACTTCCTGTGTTATTAGCGTGATAGTTAGAGCAAGGTTCATCCTCTGAAAGAAGATGAAGTGTGTGGTAAAGTTTCGTCATGTTAAAATAGATTATAAAGAACTTAACGCCTTTTAAAATCAGGTATGAACTGTAGTAGTGGAAACAAGTTTTGCTTTCAAAATTTGAACCTGCCTCTTATACTAGTCGTGTTTATTTACAGTATAAATGAGCCACAAAGATTTATGACTTTATTTATAGCAGTACCTATTTATAAGAATTCAATTATATTACGCCTTTTTTAGAGGGAGGTTTAAAAGTCTGGATCAATTTTTATCCTCCTACATGATAGATGCGGCACACACACCAACGGAAGCAGTTTAACAGCTATCTCGGAAGCTTTGGAACATTATCACAAACAACACATTATATATGATTCTGCACCAAAAACTTAGATTTTTCCGATTTTTGAGGAGTTGAAACAGTCAGTATATACAAGCCTGTGGGCAGCTTGTGTTTGAAGTGAATATCCAAACTCAGATTCCCACTTGCACCAACTCTACTTATTTGTGTTTCTACTTGCCTGCCCAGTACATCTAACACTGCAACAGAGGCCGCTTCGTTTGGCACATACCCTGTTGCCTCTAGCAAAAGATGCTCGCCATCAGAGGGATTAGGGAAAACTGCCACGGGCTTAATAGTTACTTGCTGCTGCACAGCCACTACGGTAGAATAAGTGTAGGTACTATCGAAATCTACCTGTTTTAACCTATAGTAGACTGTACCATTAGGTGCTGCTGCATCTGTAAAAGTATAACTATGGGCCTGGGTGCTTGTACCTGCACCTGCCACCTTCCCTATCGCTGTAAAGTTCCGCCCCCCTAGGCTGCGCTCCACCACAAAATGGCTGTTATCTTTTTCGGAAGCTGTTTTCCAATTTAGAACGACCTTATTAGAGACTTGTTTTGCGTTAAAAGAAACGAGTTCTACGGGATAAGTGGAAACATTCAGTGATTCTGCCAAGCCGTTGTACCATTCAACGGCCATTTTTTTGTAGCCGCTTGGGTTTAAATGTCTAGCATCTGCCATGTCAGTATAGTCATAGATGATTTCGGCTCCATTTTCCATATCCACTTTTAATAACCCATCCCCCAAAGTGCTAACTCTCCTATCTACTAAATTCCGTACATTAGTATTGTAGGTAGGTATTTTTTCATAAATTTCAGGCACATCATCCTTAATACCAAGAATAGTACTTGCTACAACAACAGTAACTTCTTTTTTTACTCTTTGCTCATAAGCATCTACTAATTTAAGTATTTCCTCTATTGAGCTTTCATCAGTACTTGGACTGTTTGTACCAACATGCAGTAATATTATGTCTGGCTGGAAAGCATCTAAGTAAGGTCCTGTATAGTAGTTTCCATCTTCAGAGCAGTTAAGCTGGGTATTATTTTCAATATTATATAAAGCAATATCCTCACATGTAATTCTAAAACTTATATTATCCCAACCTCTAGTCCAATGACTTTTCGTTAGTATTTGACCTGCTAACTCATTATCGGTGATACCACCAAATCCAGCATGATCAACGTCAAAGCCTATACCAGCGTCTTTCTCCCCTCCTAAAGCATAACTCATCCCTGACTTTACTCCTCCTACAAAATTCACACTCAGACCATTCTTCTTTAGCAACCTGAACAGTTCTAGTCTATAGGCAACCTTCTCTCCTTCGTCTGTTAGATTATTTCTTTCTCCATCCGTGTTAGAATCTCCCATAGGCATAATTCTATATGTGTAGTCTTTTGCCAAAGTTGTACCTTCCATAACAGGACTAGGGTTTGAGTAAGCCTCGCCATCATACGACCTAACACGATAGTAGCTAGTGTAAGAATCTATTAAGCCAGTAACTCTGTATGAACTTGCAGTTCCAGCCACTCTTCCTATTTCCTTGAACTCACCGTCTAACGTCTCAGAACTTTCGATCACATATTCTGTTACTCCACTACTTGCAATATCCCAATGAATACCCAAAGCCCCAGCCAATGAAGGGGCTATCCAAACATTTTGAGGTGAGGGCTTAGGTAGCCAGGTTGGCTGTAGCCTTTCACTCAAAACATCAAACCACACATTAGCCATTTTTGCGTAGCCCTTTGAGTTTAGGTGTAGAACATCAGCCATGTCAGTATAATCATAATTTATTCCTGCACCATTTTCCATATCTACTAACGCTATATTATCGCTAGCAGCTTTACGTTTAGCTACTAGATCATTAAATGCAGTATTGTATGCAGTAGTATTGTCTATATCAATTTTATTATCTTTACCATTATTTATGTAGTACATTCTGTTAATTATCCTAGCAAGAACAACAGTTACTTCCTTATTATTTTCTTCTGCATAGGAATCTATTCGATCAAGAATCCTTTTTAGATCATCAATTTGTTGGGTATAACCTACATTATTTGTTCCTATGTGTAACAAAATTATATCTGGATGATACACGTCTAAGTAAGAGCCAGTATAAGTACTCCCATCCTCCTTCTGAATCAGATTATGTGTTCGATAATCGGTTTCATTTTCTCTTTTCCAGTACTCTGTCCAGGAGCTATGCTCCAGCACATCTACAATATCCTTGTTTCTGGCTCCTGGAAAGCCAGCGTTATCTCCATTAGCTTCATTATTACTGTTATACACAAGTTTACTACCAGTATCTTCACTTCCAACATACTCAAATTTTGTACCCTGACCTCTTAAAAGATCCGCTAGTTTCGCTCTGTAGGAAGTAATTTCGTCTGTCGGTGCAGTACTACTGCCAGCAGCCCCATACGTATTCGAATCCCCCAACGGCATAATTTTATAGGTATAATTCTTCGCGTGCGTAGTGCCCTTTACAGTCTCACTCCACCCAGAGCAGTCGCTACCGTAGCATGCCTTCACTTTATAGCCAAGTGTTTGATCAAAACTTAAGCCTGTGTGGCGATAAGTAGTAAGAGGGACCTCAACAGTGGCCAGGTCTGTGAAGGATTCAGGATTATCGGGTGTGGCCGAAGATTGGATAACATAATGTGTAGCATCTGTTACTGCAGTCCATTTTATACTTAAAGCACCTGCCAACGAGGGCATCACCTTCACGCTTGTAGGTGCGCTGAGGGTTCCTAAAGTCTTATCTGTCTCAGTTGTAACAAAAGATGCTTTAGCAGCTAAATCAGCATACATTTTTGTAGGGACAACTGAGGCAAAAAAAAGGCTAAATGCAAAAACAAACAAATGCCTATAGGGATAAGGGTGCAGCATAAAAACAGCAGATATATATTACCATATAGCTAGACGTGAATACAACAGAAACGTATCAGGCGCAATATGGTTTTGATGTTCAAACTACATTTTTCATAAATAATGCTTTTTTATTAGTTTATATAACAATTCAACTCCTCCACTGGATATAACTATCTAGACAATGCTGTCCATTACATCGGTAAAAAAATATATACCCAAATACCCAACCTTTTGGCGTAACTTCTATATAATATAGAGAATTTCATTTGCACATAAATATCTGCAAGGTATTGGGATGCTACAGAGCGTGTAGCCTTGTATTCGATGCTTTAAAATTTTATCTAACACCCTTACGCATTGCTATATGTTATTTAACTCTACTGAATTTTTTATTTTCTTTCCAGTAGTAGTAACACTATACTTTCTTACCTCCTATAACAGGAGGTGGATTGTACTGCTGCTAGCCAGCTACTATTTCTACATGTCTTGGAAGCCTGCCTATTCTATCATCCTAATGGCTTCCACTCTCATAGATTATTTCTGCAGCCGTGCCATGTCCAGGTACTCGGACGTGGAAAAGCCGAAGCGCAAGCCTTACCTCTACCTAAGCCTGCTCTCTAACCTAGGTACCCTCCTGCTGTTTAAGTACTATAATTTTTTTAACGAAAGTGCCCGCGACATGGCACAGCTGCTAGATATGCAGTATGCCATGCCAGCCTTTGAACTGCTGCTGCCTATGGGTATTTCCTTTTATACCTTCCAAACCATGAGCTACTCCATAGATGTGTATCATGGTCGTATCAAAGCAGAAAAGCACCTGGGTATTTTTGCACTCTTCGTTACGTTCTTTCCGCAATTGGTAGCTGGCCCTATAGAACGGGCAGGCAACTTGCTGGGGCAATTGCACCAACACCATGAGTTCGACTACAGCCGTGTTGTTTCAGGGCTAAGGCGAATGGCCTGGGGCTTTTTTAAGAAGCTCATGATAGCCGATAACATGGCTTTGATGGTAAACCAGGTGTACAACAACCCTAGTGAGTTTGAAGGTATCTCGCTTATCTTGGCCACCATTTTCTTTGCTTTCCAAATCTACTGCGACTTTTCTGGTTACTCTGACATTGCCATTGGTGCCGCTGAGGTGATGGGCTTTAGGCTGATGGAAAACTTCAGAAGGCCTTATTTCTCTAAAACCATATCAGAATTTTGGGGCCGCTGGCACATCTCGCTTTCTACCTGGTTTAGAGACTACCTCTACATTCCGTTAGGTGGTAACCGTGTAGTGAAATGGAGGTGGTACTATAACCTGGTGGTCGTGTTTATAGTGAGTGGCTTCTGGCATGGTGCCAATTGGACATTTTTAGTTTGGGGCGCTCTGCATGGCCTCTACCAAGTATTTGCAATAGTTACCAAAGATCAGCGAAACGCCGCTGCGCGTGCCGTTGGTCTTACAAATCACCCTACGCTTTACAAGTGGATACAGGTAGCCACTGTGTTTGCTTTAGTTTGTTTTTCCTGGATATTCTTTCGGGCAAACACCATCGGAGATGCTTTTTTTGTTATAGAGCACAGCTTTACGGGCATCGGCAACATCCAGCAGCTCTTTGCAGCCGTAAACCTAGAGCACATCCTGTTCATGGATCAAGGTTTTAAAGTGTTTGCGGTGTCGGTACTCTCCGTTATGGTTATGGAAACTGTGCATCTTCTGGAACGGCATGGCAGTCCGTCGAGGCTTATACTACAACGGCCTGTATGGGTAAGGTGGGGGGTTTACTACCTGGCAATTATAGCTGTACTTTTATTCGGGCAGTTTGGCCACCAGGAGTTTATTTATTTTCAGTTTTAAAAGAATTAAAGGTTATGCAACATAGAGGCGTAAGAAAGCTACTGCTTAAACTAACCTTGCTACTACTTCCTTTTGTTATGTGGCCTCTGATAGAGGTTTTCATACTTCCCATGAACTTCTTCACTTTCAGGATCTGGGAAACAATATCGGTGAACACCATGAAGGTAATGCCTGGGCCTTTCTACCCAAACATCTACATGAAAATGGAAGAAGAGGGAGAGCTTGCCCCGCGCACACAGTTTTCTGAAAAGCGACTGGTGGAGTGGTACACAGATGAGTACGGCTACCGCAACAGAGACTCTAAATGCGATGTGTTGCTGATAGGCGACTCCAACATAACCGGAGCAAAGTTAACCCAGGATGAAACAATGGCCGAGGTACTCGAGCGCATGCTTCAAAAAGATGTGTATTCGTTTGCCCCCGCTACCATGAACCGTTTTTTGGCTACTGAAAGATTTCAGGAAGACCCGCCAGAAGTTGTGGTTGTATCCAGCATAGAACGGCGTGTGCCTGAGTTACCTGCCGTTGGAGCCAATGGTATAAACTCAAAGCTGAGAAACATAACAGGTACCATCATAGGCTCTTCTCAAATATTAACTTCTTTTGCAGTTACAGCAGACCGTGTCTCGAAGCTAGGCCTCTACCGACGCACCCTTGCCAACATAGACAGAAACTTAGGCAACAGAGATTATATTGTCTACAACAACGAGCTGTTTATGGAAGGTGAATATGCCAACAGAGAATACAGCGAGGAAGAGATTATGCGTATCTCAGATGTTCTGGAAGGTTATAAAAATGCCTTAGATGAGAGAGGCATCAGATTTCTTTTTATGCCGATTCCCAATAAAGAAAACGTCTACTACAAAATGCTACCCTCTCAGAAAGAGGCTACCTTTTTGCCACGACTTTTTGCAGAACTTGAAAAACGAAACATACCGTATTTAGATACACAAAGCACCTTCAGGCAACTGCACGAGCAGAAGAACATGGCTTTATACCCTAGAGACGATGCGCATTGGAACGAGAAAGCTGTGGAGGCTGCCGCAAGTTTATTAGCAAACGAACTGCAGCCACAGCATTCAAAGAAATCAGAAAAAAAACATTTTGTAAATTTAACTAAATAACAACGGCTATAACTGTTTATAGCTACGTATAGATATTTAGTTGAGACCAGTAAGGGATTAAGCAGATGAAAATAAAAGTACTGTACACAAAAGGAAGCAAACGCATTAAGAAAATACTAGGAAGATTTATACCCTATAACACCAGGTATAAACCCACAGGCGTTTGTAAAATCAACCAAGAAAATCCTGAGCTGTTAAAAAAGAGTGAAATAACAGTGCATCCTGTTTATCCTAACCTTGTTACTTCCCTAGATATCTCAGAAGATCTCTTTGATGCTATTTCTGATTACTGGAAGCCCCAGCGTCAGGTAACGACTGACTATATGGTGGTAGACGTACCTATGGGCAGGTTGTACACCGATCATGAAAGCAGTGTAGCTATTATTACACGTTATAACAAGGTAGTTGAGAATGTGTCGCTAAGCCTTACAGGAGGAAAAGTGACAGAACCGAACCTAAACAACATTTTTGAGCAACGCTATTTTGTTGAACCTACTAAGTTTGAGGGCACCGTGTTTTCTTTGCTAACAGGAGGTGCAGGAATAAACAACATTAGCCACTGGTTTGTTGATGTGCTGCCTCGCTTACATTTGCTAAAGCAAAGTGGGCTATACGATCAGGTTGATTGGTTTTTAATGCCAAGCCTGCGTTACGATTACCAGCGGGAAACCCTAGAGTTATTGGGTATACCTGCAAACAAGTTGATTGAAGGAGATAAACATATCCATATTACTGCAGACCGCATTCTAGCTTCTACTGCTCCCCGAGGAAACCACACGTTGGTGCCTACTTGGTTGTGCCAGTACATTAAAGATTCTTTTATGCCTTATGCTGATGAGCAGGATGTTTCCTCAGCAACAGAAGAGGCGCCTTATCTTTATATTAGTCGCAGCGATTCGAGCATACGCAACGTTCTAAATGAAAAAGAACTGCTAGAGGCCCTAGAGCCTTATGGTTTTAAAAATGTAGTTTCCAGTAAGCTAAGCATTATAGAAAAGATAAAGCTCTTTTCGCAGGCGAAAGTAGTTATGGGTGCATGCGGCGCAGGACTTATTAACATGCTCTTCTGCCAGCCAGGCACTAAGTTAATCGAGGTATATAACGAAGGGTTTATTTTAGAGCCGTTCTACGACATTGCTACGAAAACTAACCTGGATCACCAATATGTTATCTGCAAAGGAAACAAAAACGTAAAAACCGCTGACCAGGGCATGAAAGAACATGTTGTATTTGAGATTGATAAGATACTGGCCCTGTTGCAAGAATTAGATATACCTACAAAAGAAGAAACAGTTGAGGCTGAAATAGATGCAGAGAAAGAACAGGAGCAGGCATTACAGAGCTAAGGCGTTAGAGAGTTGTAGGGTTAGGGAGTTAAAGAGTTTAGCTGCAATCGAAACTACAGGAGTACATCAACTGACACAATAGAGTAGCGTTGAAATTTAGCATTGAACGCTACTCCATCAATAAAACAATTTACGACCAGCTGTGCTTAAGAGTTAAAGCTTAGTTCAGCAAGCTGGCTTCTGTGGGTGCAGGCGCAGATGAGGTGTGCTTCTTTTTTTCCGTGATCACATCCTCGTATATCTTCAGCAACATGCGGTAGTTCTGCTCAGGGGTGTAATAGGCTTCATAACTAGCTCTGGCTCCTCTTCCCATTTTTTCTACCAAGGCAGAATCTTCCAAAATAAGCTTAACCTTCTGAATAAGTTCCTCTGCGCTACCTGGAGTATAAAGCAACCCATTATAGCCCTCCTGCACCAGTTGGGCTGCTCCACCTATGTTAGCACCCACCACAGGCGTTCCTGTAGAGAAAGCTTCAATAATGGACATACCAAACATTTCGGGCCACTCCGATGGAAACACAAGTGCTCGGCAGTTCTTCAATTCCTGCACTACGCTATCTAACTTCTGATAACCCAAGTATTCTACATGAGCATGTTTAGCCGCATGCTCTTCTACCTCCTCCCGCAATGATCCATCTCCAATAATCTTGAGTCTGAAAGGATACTTTTCACTTGCTCTTAACAAAGTGTCTACTCCTTTTTCTGGAGATAGCCTGCCTACATACAGCAAAAAGTCTTCTCCTTCAGAAGTGCTTAAACCTAGATCTGCCGTAAAGTTTGGTTTCACCACAAGCTGTTGCGGTTTTAGGTTTAACGAAGAATTCAAAAACAGCTCGGCTGCACCACTAGTTAACGTAATAAAACGGTCAACATTCTTTTTCCAGGTCCCGAGCAGTTTATGAACACCCGTTGCAAGAACCACAGAAGCCGTTTCGACTTTCGAGTTTCGATAAGCGCCTTCCATTACTGCGGCCATAGGGAAAATCTTCTGCACATTTTCCATGTGCACCCGCCCGTTATAATGGAGGTAGGCACTTGGGCAAATTAGCCTATAGTTATGCAGCGTCATTACCACGGGCACCTTATGTTTGCGGGCAACATAAAAAATTGCTGGCGATAAGAGCGGAAAGAAGTTATGCACATGCACCACATCTGGCTGAAAGGAAAGGATCTTCTTTTCTAGCTTATTAGCACTGGCCGTATTATAAACAACTCCTAGTGCAGATTTTAATTTTTCAGACAAGGTATTGACGTCATTGTTTGATACCGTCAGCTTTTCAACCTCGTGACCATGTTGCTCTAGCAATGCTGCCTCGGCAAAGAAAACTGTATCTTCCCCCGCCGATATCTTATAATGATTGTGAACAAGTAGTATGCGCATGTAAGGGTGTTAGTGTAGTAGTTATTGCAACAAATCTATCGCGTAATGCAAGTGTCGTCTTGAATGCCTTCATTAAGGCAGCTTCCTTTCACAAACATTACGGATTGCACCTGCAGGTCGTTGTCTTGGTTGTTCCAGCTGCCTTCTTGCTCTGTGTTTTTGTGTTTATGAAATTTCACTAGCCCATTTTTGATAGCTCAATACTGCTAACTGAAGCTGTAAGAATTCTAGTGTAAGTTCTACTAAGAAGAAGACGATAATTCAATTTATACTTGCGGTATATGTTTCCATTATACCCTCTACTTTCTTCTTTAGGCGCTTCAGATCAACCAGCAGGTTTAGCTTCATACCTTGCTTTACGCTATTTGCCTTTGCATCTGCCTCACAAACTATGTGCGTGTACTTTAAACCCACTTTACTAGCTAGATCGTAATAAAGCGGCAGTACGTACCCCTCTGGAAACAATTCTACAACTGTTGCTCCTTTGCTACAGAACACTAGATTTGCAAGGCCTGCGCCATGAGGTGCTACTATAACCTTAGCTCCAGCAAACAAGCGCGCCTGCTCTGCCACAGAATACTCCCGCAATTGAACCTCTTTAAACCCAAACTCTTTTAGAGTCTGAATAAGCTCAAGTTCATTTAGTATGTTTCTGCTGTTTGCGTCGGTACGGCTTATGTACATAAATGGAATCTCCCCCACTTCTTCAGACGCAGCAGGCAGAAAGGTTTTCCGAAGAAAATTGCATGCCCACTGCGGAATGTGTTCTGGAAAGCGCACATAAGAAGACGCTAGCAACAAATCAGTTTGAATATGTGTGTGCAGGTGCCCCTCCACTATTTTACGATCCTCTATTCCTAATAGCCGCAGTGTCTCTTTCTGGAAATCATGCTTCACACTCGGCACAATAAACCAATCAACTCTATCGAACCAACCGCTTTTTTGTAAAAGATCAAGGCGTGGCAGCGCATCGAACATCCAATGGAAATAGTTATGGTCGCCACTGCCACCAATCAGAATATGAAATGCTACTCCCCTAAGCTTCTTCGGCTTTGTAAAGTAGTTTCGCTCAAAAATATAGTTGTTTTCAGGCCCACTTCGGCCTAATTGTAACGACACCTCGCCTATTACCTTATTATCGTCAGAAATGACCGCTACGTTAGTAATTCTATTTGTATGCAGCCTTCCATTAGGCACCTCTACTACAAACGACGGAGGTATAGATTCTTTGGATTCGTAATTAAGATAAGAAGGACTATTCTCGCAGAAATCTTCTGCTATGTGCAATGAAGAAACACATCCTGGATATATCTCGAGGTATTCAGGGTGCCTCTCCTTATCCGCTACCAGATAGGCTTTAACAGTAGGGTATACTCCTTTGGGCTTGTAAATGCGGTTATAGGGAATAATTTTCACTAGCAAACTTTTCAGCTTTGCTACTATTCTTTTAGCTAAGTACCACATCGTTTTGTTTCCTCACATGTACATATTTGCATGCCACTCCCTTTACTCTTCATCAGCTACTTTAATCCCTGATTCAAATAGTGCCAAACCGAAGCATGATTTAACACGAGAAGACAAGTCAAAAATTTGTACGATTCCGTCTATACGATGTTTGGTGTATGCTCAGTAAAGTATTGCACTTTTCCCTTTTAGAGCATATCTAGCCCACAAAAAATATGCCTACAGAATTTGATAAACTACAAAAAATTTCAGCCTCCATAGCCAAACACCTAGTCAATATTCGACTAGGTGTTTTAAACCCTTTTAACTATGAATATTTCACTTGCTTAGAGGAGAATAAAAGAAAAGCTGCCAATATTTAAATCAACAGCTTTACATAATCAAGAGTTTAGGTACATATTTTAGAAGAAAGGATGAGATTTATCCTTCTCAGAAATAAGCTGTGGCTCTATTGGCCATTCGATGTTGAAGGCAGGATCATCCCAACGCAAGCCTTTCTCAGAACCAGGGGAGTAAAATTGTGTTACCTGATAAAAAGCATCCGTATTATCTTCTAAGGTAAGGTAGCCATGTGCGAAGCCTTCAGGCACATAAAGCATACGAAAGCTATCTGCTGTAAGCTCCACTCCTACCCACTGCTTGTAAGTTTCAGATCCTTCTCGCAAATCAACAATCACATCGAAGAGTGCGCCACGCGTACAACGTACTAGTTTTGTTTCTTCGTTAGGAGCTAACTGGAGGTGCATGCCGCGTAGTGTCCCTTTTTGGGGATTATGACTTACGTTTGCCTGCACCACATTTACGTTTAGTCCATATTCTTCAAACTCGCGTTCGCAATAAGACCTTCCAAAAAAACCTCTTTCATCCTCGAGGCGCTTTACATCAATTATGTATGCTCCTTTTAGTTTCGTTTCTGTAAATATCATGTTTTGGTGATTAGGCTGTTTTTACTCTGTTACCGCCATAAGTACTTTGAGTGCAGCGTTATCTCTATTTAGGATTTTGTCTGAATCTTCAATACTAGTTAACATTTTCGGAAGATTCCGCAGAAAATTACTGTAGCCAACCTCTTCAAACTTCACTTCAACAAAAGTGGCAGCATTGAACTGCATAGCCACTGGATTAAAAGCAGCGTATTCGTTTTTAGCATGCAATGAAGGGACGTACCATCATACTACAGCTAGAGAAAACAACTTTTAAATGCCTGAAGCCTTGACCATTTCAGATACTCGTAAACTCTTATAAATTTACACCCAGTGTTATACCTCCTGATAATGCCCTATTGGGTAATTCAAAATGGCTGAAAAATACAGGGTAGTAGCTATGAATTCCAGTGCATCAGTTGGCTCAGTCAGCACATTACGACACACTCTATTAATTTATAGCTTTGGAAAGCATCTTGTGCCAAACATTCCATGGTGCCTTTCCGCTTTGCCACAAATCCTCTAACAGGTTTCTATCACGTAGCGTATCCATTGGCTGCCAAAAGCCTTTATGCCTAAAAGCAGAAAGCTCCCCTTCCTCGGCTAATTTCTCCATAGGTCCTCGTTCCCAAATGGTGCTATCCCCTTCTATATAGTCGAAAACTTCGGGCTCTAATACAAAAAAGCCACCGTTTATCCATGGCATCACATCCCCTTCTGGCTTTTCTTTAAACTGGTTTATGCGTGTTTCTTCAGAAGAAAGGTTAAATGCGCCAAAGCGACCTGGCTGCTGTACGGCTGTAAGTGTGGCCAACGTACCATTTTGCCTATGAAAATCTAAAGCTTCAGAAATGTTGACATCACTTACACCGTCACCATAGGTCATGCAAAAAGTGCTGTCTCCAACATAGTCTTTCACACGCTTCAAACGACCACCTGTCATGGTGCCCTCACCAGTGTCCACCAAGGTTACTTTCCAGGACTCCGTGTTGTTTTGATGCACCTCCATGCTGTTCTTGCGCATGTCAAACGTTACATCAGAGTTGTAAAGGCAATAATTGGCAAAGTATTCTTTTATGATATGACCTTTGTAGCCACAGCAAATTATAAACTCATCTATGTTATAGTGTGAGTAAATTTTCATGATGTGCCACAGGATAGGTTTACCACCAATCTCCACCATTGGCTTTGGGCGTACACCACTCTCTTCGCTTATTCTTGTTCCGTAGCCACCTGCTAGTATAACTGCTTTCATGAATGTAAAAGGTTAAGGTTATCTTTTGTTAGACTGAACCCCTATTATGTGTTATTCCAAGGAATTCAAGTTCTATAAATTGATACGGTAATTACTATATTTAGATGTTTTTTCAAGTACCTTTTTAAAACATTTTAATTGGCGCTCTATTCCAATGTAGGCACACTTATACAGATAAAGTACACCTCTAATTGCCATCAAACGGCACAACTGTATAAATCAAACTATAAGAAGGTATCTGTTTTAAATATTATTGCTTCAAGGCGACAAGCTTAGCTTTCGCCTAAAATATGATGGGTTTCAACTGGATTGGAATAAGTGCAATTTTAGCTTTGCACTTCTACCTTTGAGTATTTTGGAATTCCTTTTTACCCACTGCTTTTTGCAACAACACTTTCAGCGTTAGCAAAACAAAAAGACTATTTGTGTGCAGGTATCGTTTCCAAAGCCTGCCTGGCTCCTGGTATAATCTATACACCCACTCCAAAGATAAATCACGCGCCCATTTAGGAAGCCTTTTCTCCAGTCCAGCATATGTCATATAAGCCTGACCTACTCCCAACATACACGCTTTTACGCGTCCTTTATGATCAGCCATCCAACGCTCCTGTTTTGGGCAGCCCAGAGCAACAAACACCAAATCAGGATTCGCCTCATTGATCATGTTCACAATAGACTCGTCTTCTTCGTCGCTGAGCTTTCGGAAAGGAGGCGAGTACGAACCAGCTATCTTCAGGTTTGGCAAGTTTTGCTGAGCTGTATTTACAACAGCACTAAGCACTTCGTTTGTGGAGCCGTAAAAGTAGACTGACTTGCCACGCACTGCTGCTTCCTGTAGCAGGCGCGGCAGCAGATCCATACCTGCCACACGGTCCTGCTTACCTCCATAAAGTAGATTCATCAGTTTCGAAAGCGGACCTCCATCAGGAGTAGCCACATTTGCTTGGTTAAGTATCTTGTTAAAAGACTTATCCTTATAAGCCTCAATTAACATATGCGCGTTAGCAAAGCACACATAAGAAGAAAGCTTGCTCTCAGTTAACCAGAAAATGTGTTGTACAAAGTCATCGAAAGAACCTGCAGAAATAAAGGATTTGAACAACTTACGCTTTTCCTTTAGAGGCGGCATAGCTGCAGGAGCCACAGCATGAGTATCTCTAGTATGCATTTTTCTCTCCTTTAATCATGTTCCACACCGTCAGAAAGATAATTTTCATATCCATCATAAAGCTCCAGTTTTCCATGTACTGAACATCGTACTCTACACGCTTCTCCATCAACTGCAGTTCTTTTGTTTCGCCACGGTAGCCACTAACCTGCGCATATCCTGTAATACCAGGCGTAACAAAGTGTCTTATATGATACTTTGATATAAGCTTTGAATAATGATCTAACTGTGACACCAGGTTCGGACGAGGGCCCACTACGGACATATCCCCTAAAAGCACATTAAAGAACTGCGGTATCTCATCTAGGTTAGTCTTTCTTAAGAAGCGACCAACACGCGTTACCCTCGGATCGTCTTTTGTAGCCTGCATCTCAGTTTGGTTGTTCACAAACATGGTTCTGAACTTGTAGCAGACAAAGAGTCTGTTCTTCTTACCTGGTCGCAATTGCTTGAAGAATATAGGACCTTTAGACTCTAAACGAATAGCTATGGCTATAATAGGTAGCACAATCGGGAAAAGAAGGCAGATCACCATCAAAGAGAATGCTATATCGAAAACTCTTTTAACAGCCCTATTCGACACCTGCTCCAACGGCTCCTTACGGATACTAATTAGCGGGATATTATGATAGAAGTACATATTCACCTCTTTCTCAACGATACCACTGAAGTCCGGCACTATCCTGAAGTACATAAAGTTATCATCAGCAAAGTTAGACAAGTCATCGATTTGTTCCTTGTTCGTCAGGGGCTGAGCATAGTAAACCTCATCAATGCTGTTCTGAAGGCAATACTCCTTTAACTCATCTATAGAGCCAACAATTTGGCTGGCCACGGGGCTATTCTTTTCTACATTGTCATCGAAAAAACCCATAAACTTTGCACCTGGATTGTCGTGCGTGTTAAACGTCTGGTGAAGTGCCATGGCAGCAGGCCCTGTACCAACAATCACAAAACGGGTATAAGCCATGTCTGACTTGGTGAAGTAGTTAAAGAACTCCATCAACACCAGGCGATTAATGATAATGAGTAAGGCAGTGCTTATATAAGTATAGAGTAAGAGCAGTCTAGATATTTCCTCCAGATTGAAAACTACAATACAGCTTGCAAGCAGAAACGCATGCAGCACAAAGGCATTGATAAGATTTGCTAACTTCTTTTCTAAAGGTATTAAGCTGTCGATTCTGAAGACAAAGTTCGAAAACCCTGACACAACCCACCAAACTAATGCAAATAGCACGAAAAACACACTGTATTGGTGCTCTAACTCTAGATTTCCATATCTAAAATAGTTTGATACCTTAAAAGAGAAAGCTATAAGAGTGATATCGAGTATTAACAGAACGACTCTATTAAAACTGTAATAGTGACGGTATTTATTCATAGCTTTATGTTGTACTTATTTATTCATATATTAATTTAATCTTACTGTAAGTCTAAAGTATTTTCCCTGGCAACAGATGCACTCTCCACAAATCATTCGTTATACATAACGCTGACATTTATGGCTTACAATAAAGGTTTCGAAGGCTGTTTATTGTAAAGTGAAATATTACTTGTAAAAGATTATCCAACTTCAATTTGCTTTCGACACCTTATCATTTTTGTATTACTTTTCATGCTTAATTACGACTATAACTTTACCTAGGTTTGAGATAATCTGACATTTATTAATAAATTAAAATTTTCTAATAAAATGTATCGATATATACCTATAAACAAGTAAGTTATAATTCTTCAAAACTTACATAACCACCAAATTTATATATTTAACATTTATTATATATAAAGTATATGATATTACATCAATGTACTTACAACAATTAGCACTTTTGAATATTAGGCTACCAACTACAACAACTTTATTGTTTAAATTAAATTCAGCTTCTTGTTATTCACAGGTTTAACGTTTAAACACTATATAAGTTTTTATATTAAAATAATATAACATAAAACATTAACAATATCTTACTCCTCCCTCATAAGAACTTGTAATTAAATCTTCCTTTTTTTCTTCATTACAAGTACAAAACCTTTATCAATTCTATATTAATCACTAGTTTAGAGCCGTGATCAGACCTAAACAAATTGTATTTTAATAATCACAAGCTATTAATACACAAAGCAAGCTTTATTTAAATTATGCAATATTATTTTTATGAACTTATGCTTATTACCCCAATAAATAAACTACAGTTTTACACATATTAAATACTACAATATTCATATTTAAGCTACTAAATCAGTTTTTCATACAGGTCAAGCTATAGTTACAGCCTCTGTTCATATGAAAAGCTAAGTCAACTTTCAAAAACTAACTATATAGTAAACTTTTACTGCTTTTAGCCATGAAGCCATATTTACTGCGCATGTATGCCATACTTCTCATTTTGCTGAGTATGCCAGGTACCTCTAGTGCCTTTGCCCAAGATTGCCAGCCTATTATAACCGTAACCTCAGGGTCTTTACTCCTGTGCCAGCAAGGTGATGTAACACTAACTGCGACAGAAGCCGCCAGGTATGAATGGTCGAACGGTGCCACAACGCCATCTATAACCGTAACACAGGCGGGTAATTATTGGGTAAAAACCACTACAGCCGATGGTTGTACAGGCACTTCCGAAGTGGTTACAGTAGCTAGCCAGCCTGATGCCAGTATAGAAGACCCTTACTGGGACTTTACGTACTGTAGCAGCGCAGGAACAGGCGCCACTTTTGATCTGGAAATCTTTAACATATCAAAAACAAAGGCAACTAACACAGGATACTTTGTGGATTGGGGTGATGGCAAGACTGAAAACCTAGGTCAGAGCTATGAGACTGCAAAGCATACGTATACCGCAAAAGGAACCTACATTTTAAAGATTACAGCTACTGGAGAAGGCGGTTGTACTGGCATACCTATCGAAAAGAAAGTTTTCATAGGCAGTAACCCTGCTTTTGGTCTAAAGTTATCTGGAAACACAGTGGACTGTGCCCCAGTTACCTTCCAATACATTGTAGAGGGCATAGAAAATAACACAGATAACACAACCTATACCTTTCATTTTGATGATGGCACAGACCCTATTACTTACACGCACAAAGAGTTAGTTGAGCAGAAAGTCGTTCTCCATGAGTTTTTGGAACCATCTAAGGGAAAGCCACAGGGATATACACTTACCGTTACAGTATCTAACCCATGTTTTACAGACGTCCACACGTTTACGGGCAATCGTGTCTCTAAAGGACCAGAGGCCGACTTCGCAGCCAGCGCAGAAAGTGCCTGCGTGGGCCACAGCATTACTTTTCAGGATAATTCTAACAGCGGCTTCGACTCCTCTACAGGCACAGACAGGTACAGAAGAAAATGGAGCATTTTTCCTGAAACAGGTTGGAGCGTTGCCCCCAACAGTAGCATGAGTTTGGCTAGACCAACTATTATATTTAATGAACCAGGTAGCTATACTATAAAAATTGAAGTTGATCCGCTTGATCCTAACTCAAAGTGCTCTGGTAGCTTTAAAGAGAAGACAATTACTATTGTAGCGCCTCCTAAAGCCGCCTTCAACTTTACAAATTTACAGGAGCCGCAGTGTAGCCCCAGCAGCATAGGAGTATCAAACACTTCGGAAGGAGAAAACTTGTCCTTCACCTGGAGCGTGAAAACAGACGCTGGTAAAGAAACGAGCGGATGGAGCTTTGCCTCGGGGTCCTCAGCCGCCTCTAGAGAACCAGAATTTAATTTTACCGAGCCAGGCTCTTATATCATAACACTGTTGGCAGAAAATGGCTGTAGCCCTACGAGTACCGTAGAGAAAACAATTACAATTATAGGAAAGCCTACCGCCATTTTACCAACCGCACCAGCAGTTTATTGCACACCAACAACCATAAGTTTTGGCCCAGACAACAGCAGCCATACTCCTGTTTACAACTCCAATTTAGGCACCATAACAGGCTATATCTGGTCGGTAACAGGCCCTGGAGAAGTAACATACCAGAATAACACCGATCAAGCTTCTGCTTACCCGAGCATTACTTTTACAGAGCCTGGTGAATACGAAGTTTCTGTTGTTGCCATAAACGAATGTGGTGCTTCAGCTCCTGCAGTACAGAAAATAAAAATAAACCCACTTCCTGAAGTATCACTTACGGCTCCTAAAGAAGCAATATGCATAGGTGAGTCCATCACCATTACCGCGTCAGGTGCTGACACTTATACTTGGCAGCAGGCAAATGGCTTAAGCGTGACGACAGGCAGCAAAGTTACAGTTAAGCCAACGGCTACTACTACCTATACAGTTACAGGCACAAACACCACTACAGGCTGTAGCTTTACAGCCTCTATAACAATAGTGGTGCACGAGTTGCCAAAAGTAACTGTAAGCAGCTCCACGCCAGAAATATGCTTTGGCCAGGGAAGCGCAACTTTAACCGCAGCAGGAGCCGACACTTATACCTGGGAACCAGCACTGGGCCTTAGCGCAACCACTGGCAATGAAGTTACAGCCTCTCCTACAGAGACTACTACTTATACCGTTACAGGCTATAACTCAGAGACAGGCTGCAGCAGTACAACCACTGTTACGGTGGTCGTAAATCCGTTGCCAGAAGTAAGTGCAGGACCTGACCAGGTAGTCTGCGATGAGCCTACACCTTTCAAACTACAAGCCAGCCCTGCTGGTGGCGTATGGTCTGGAGAAAATGTTAGTGCCGATGGTACTTTTGTACCAAACGGGAAAGGTGTTTTCGAACTTACTTATACCTACACCGATGCCAAAGGCTGTACCAATGCTGACCAGATGTCGGTAACAGTAACGGATGTGATGATTGCCGACGCAGAAGAAGTAGAACCTATTTGCTTGAATAGTGGCGCTTTTGTACTGAAAGGCTACCCATTTGGCGGCAAGTGGAGCGGTTCTGAACATGTAACAGAAGATGGCACCTTTACGCCTGACGCAGTAGGCACCTTTACTGTTACCTACACCTACTATACAGGTACCTGCTTCACCACCGATCAGATACAGGTACAGGTGAAGCCATTGCCAGCCGCACCAATAGCATTAGCCACACCAGAACTTTGCTACAACACCAGCACTACGTTAACTGTAAATTCCGAAAACGGAACACTAAACTGGTATGACAAGCAAAACGGCGGCACCTTGCTTGCTTCTATACCTAGCGGCAGTGGCTTCGAAACAGCCTTACTAACAAAATCAACAGATTTTTATGTAGAACTGGTTGGCGAAAATGCTTGTGCCAGCAGTCCGCGCACAAAGGTTAGTGTTGTTGTGAGGCCCGAGATAGCCCGACCTGTTATCAAAACGGCACCTATCTGCGGACCAGGCATGGCAACTTTAGTTGCAGAAGGAACCACGCAAAACTACAACTGGTACAACCAGGCAGGCGATTTAGTAGCCACAGGCAAGGTATTTGAACCAAGCTTTACTGAAAGCGGTACTTACATTTACTACGCCGAAGCTGTACTAAACAACTGTACAAGCCAACGCCAAGAAGTAGACGTAATTGTTTATCCTGCCCTTGCCAACAACATGCTAGATGCAGTAGATCCTGTTTGCGCAGGCAATAAAGTTACCATAACAGGAAGCGAACCAGAAGGTGGCAAAGGAGCTGGCTCTTACACCTACACCTGGAAGAGAAGCATCAACGGCACAGACTTTGAAACAATAGCCGGAGCTACCAATGCTACTTACGAATCTAGAGATGCGCTTGTAACTGGACCTGTTTCGTTTAAAAGAATCGTTTATTCAGCAGGATGTGAAATAGAATCTAACACAGTAGAGGTTGTCGTTATACCTGCCATTACTAAAAACGAAATTGCACCAGTAGCCACTATCTGTGCTAACCAAACCCCAGCAGCAATAAACGGCACCATAGCTGGCGGAAACGGACAGTATACTTATCGCTGGTTTAAGCGCACCCACAATACAGGTTTCGAAGAGATTTCTGACAGTAACGTGGAGAGCTATCAAGCTGGCGCATTAACAGAAGACACCTGGTTCAAGCGCATGGCTTCGTCAGGAGGTTGTACTGAGGTGGAGAGTAATGTGGTGAAAGTAACGGTTATACCTGCTATCACTAATAATGTTTTGAACAATGTACAGCCTATATGCGAAGGCGAATCCTTGACTATTACAGGTGAAAATCCTGCAGGAGGTTATGAAGGCAGCAGTTACGCCTATACTTACTACTGGGAAGCGCGTGTAACTGGAGGAGACTTTATTGAGGTACCTAACAGCCGTGGCACTACTACAAAAGACCTTCAGGTAAGCAATGTAGTCAATGGCACTTCTTACAGAAGAGTCGTTCTGTCTGGCGACTGCGCCATCAGCACAAGTAACATTGTTACTGTAACGGTTACTCCTATGGTGGTAAATACGATTACAGGCTCACAGGAAAGATGTATTGGTGACGAAATAAGCACCTTAGGCGGCGAGCCAGCTACTGGCGGTGATGGTGTAAATTATACCTACATCTGGGAATATAGCACGAACAACAGGCCTTTTGAAGTTATCAAAAATGCTCAAAACGCCCCAGGATACACTCCTAGCAACCTTACCGAAACCACAAAGTTCCGCAGAACTGTAATTTCTGGAGCTTGTACTGTTTCTTCTAATGAGGTAGAAGTTGTTATACACCCACTCCCTACAGCACCTGTTACAAGAGTAGAACCAGTTTGCTATGGCATACAGGCCACTTTGGAAGTTATTGGAAGCAACGGTATGCAGTTCAACTGGTACGATAGTAACAACAACCTACTGCATAGAGGCACCGAAAGCATCTATACCACAGTTCAAGCACTTTACAGCGATGCAACTTTTTATGTAGAAGCTATCAATGCCAATGGTTGTGTAAGTCCACGCACAGCAATACGTGTAAGAGTGTATGACAAGCTAGATAACAACACTATCAGCACCAACACACCGTTAGTATGCGCTAATATCTCCCTAATAGTGTTCACGGCTTCTACACCTACAGGTGGTAGCGGTTCTCCGACTTATGTTTGGGAGATGAGCACGAACAATGGCCAAAGCTATCAGGTTGTTTCTACCTCGAAAGATGCAAAAGACTATATCCACAAAAGTACTTTAACTGGTCCAACCTTATTCAGACGCACTGTACAAGACGGCTCTTGTGTGAGCATTGTTAGCGAACCAGTGCTGGTTGATGTAATGTACCTGGAAAACAACATAATTTTCGCCAAGGAAACGGATATATGCAGTGGCGCTACCCCTTCCCAGCTTACTGGCCTTACCCCTTCAGGAAATGTACAAGGCTCTTTTGAGTATGTGTGGGAATACAGCACCACGGGCCAAGCTGGCAGCTACAGAATAGCACCTGGCACTAACAACCGTGCAAATGGTTCATACCAGCCGCAGGCCCTGCAGCAGGATACCTGGTTCCGCAGGACTGTGTTTGCAGGAGGTTGTTCCTTTATCTCGGAGCCTGTCAAAATAGCAGTAAACGACCCGATAGCAAATTATGAAATAAAGGCTGACCAAAGTGTATACAAAGGCACGAAGCCAGCTACGCTAACAGGACTAACCACAAAACCGATCTCTGGAGGCAACGGCCACTACACCTACCGTTGGGAATTCAGTACCGATGAGGGTGCAAATAAAACCTTCACAACAGCAAGCGGTGCCAACTCTGAAAAAGACTATGTCTTCCAGGGTGGCCTGCATGTAACGACCTGGTTCAGAAGAGTGGTAATGTCAGGTGACTGTGAGGTGATTTCGAATGTAGTAGAGATAAAAGTAATTGCTGAAATCACGAACAACATTATAACGGCGGACCAGACAGTATGTATCGGCAGCACGCCTGCCCTACTCGAAGGCACTGTGCCAACAGGAGGAGATGATGCACCGATTTACCGTTGGGAAAGCTCTACGACGGGAATTCACGGTGTGTTTGTAACAGCACAAGGCAAAGGTAACGATCAACAGAACTTTGAACCTGCTCCTGTAAACCAGAACACCTGGTACAGACGTGTGGTTACTTCTGGCCCATATGCAGCCACCAGTAACATTATACTTGTAGCTGTTGCGCCTGCCATCACGAACAACAAGATTACAAGCTCAAACCAAACCATCTGCTTTGGCACACAACCAGCTGCGCTAACAGCCTCAACTCCTGCTGGCGGTAGCGGAAGCCTGAGCTATACTTGGGAAAGCAGCACCAGTGGTCCGAATAGCGGCTTTAATCTGGCGGCAGGCGTAAACAACGCCAGCAACTATAGCCCTGGTGTGTTAACCCAAACTACCTGGTTCAGACGAATTGTGAAATCAGAATCGTGTGATGTTTCTGTCAGCTCTCCTGTTCTGGTAACAGTTAAGGCCTTAGTGCCTGTTCCTGTAGCCTCGGCGGTTACAACTTGCTACAATTCACCAGCCACACTTCAGGCTAAAGGCACAGGAGGCAGAATAGAATGGTTTACAGAGGCTACAGGAGGCTTACCAATTCATGTAGGCGAAAACTTTGTTACGACTGCACTTAAGCATAACACTGTTTATTACGTGCAGGAAGTAAGCCTTTCGTGTGCAAGCGAGCGCAGAGCAGTACAGGTGTATGTAACACAACCGTCGGCCAATGCAGGCGAAGATATTACGGTTTTGCTAGGTAAAGCAGTAACTCTTACAGCAAGCGGCGGTATTAGCTACCGATGGGAGCCTGCACCAGGCATCACAGATGTTACGTCGGCCACACAACTCGTGAAGCCAGAGGTTACAACTACGTATTCTGTAACTGTGGTCGGCGAAACTGGTTGCGTTTCGACAGACGAGGTGACGGTAATAGTTCTGCCACTGGTAGATGTGCCGAACACCTTTACACCAAACAGCGACGGCTTCAACGACAGTTGGGAGATCAAGTACCTGCAAGATTATCCTAATTGCAAGGTGCAGGTATTTAACCAATGGGGTACTATGGTATTCAACTCCGAAGGCTATAAAGAAACTTGGAACGGACGCTACAATGGGCAAGACCTTCCAATGGCCACTTATTACTACATCATTTACCTAGATAAAAACGAAAAGCCACTTTCAGGCAGTGTAACTATTGTTAAATAAGAGTCGATGAAAAAACTTTTAGCCTTAGCCATTACGCTTATCTCTGCAAGCCAAGTGTTTGCTCAACAGAAGCCACAGTACTCGCAGTACACGCTAAACAACTACCTACTAAACCCGGCTATAACGGGTATAGAAGATTATGCCGATTTAAAATTCGGTATGCGCCACCAATGGTCGGGCCTGGAGGGTGCGCCTAAATCTTACTACGCCACCATGCACATGCCTATTATGAAAGAGATTACTCCAACGTATAGAGGCAGAAGAACAGGAACTGTAGCAAAGGAGGCAAGCACGAAGCGCCCAAACGTACACCGCAGGCTTCGGCCACACCACGGTATTGGCGCTATGGCCATGAGCACGCAAACAGGTACCTTAAAGCGCAGCAGCTTTAGCATGAGCTATGCCTATCATTTACCTGTCAGCAAAACCACCCGTCTTTCAGCAGGGGTTTCACCTGGCTTCATACAGTACAGGCTAGACCCAACCTCGGTAAGGGTAGTGCAAGGCAACGATCCAGCCCTTTCGGATGGCCGGGTAAATGAAACGAAGTTTGATTTGAACATGGGTCTTTGGCTGTACTCACGGGAGTTTTACATAGGTGTTGCAGGCGCACAACTGGTGCCTAGCAAAAGAGACCTGATAACTATCAGGAACACAGTAGGCGACAATACGGGTGCCCTCCAAAAGCACTACTATGCCACTGCAGGGTACCGCCTGGACTTGGCACCAGGCTTTGCGCTTGTTCCTTCTGTTATGGTTAAAATGGCAGAACCCAGCCCTGCCTCAGTAGACGCTACCGTAAAAGCCATCTATTCAGACAGAGTTTGGGCAGGCGCCTCGTACAGGCACAAAGAATCTGTAACAGCTATGGCAGGCATAAACCTCAGCCCTTTGATGGATGTCGCCTACTCTTACGATGCCAGCACCTCTCCCTTAGGAATGGTTAGTGCTGGAAGCCATGAAGTAGTTGTCGGTTTTAAATTGATTAACGCCAACAAAGTGATCTGCCCTCAGTGGGCGTGGTAAGCATAAAAGAGAGCAGCGGAACAATACCAGGTACCGTTCCGCTGCTCAATGCTACTTGCTAACTTAATCCATTATACTCATAATCAAGTATTAAAGATTCACTTAATGATATTAAAATCTGAATATCCATATTTTAGAACCTTTTTATAAACTAGCTTCTTTTAGCTTGTTACTTACAACTTATAGTTGTTCCGCTTTAAAGCCCGCTTTTTCAACCGTTCCTTTGATGGTTTGAGCATCCAGAGAATCTGTTGTTACTTCCAACACTTTATCAGGGTTGTCTGTATCCACTTTCCACTCCTCTACTCCTTCCAGTTTATTTAAATGAGGTGTCACTGCTTTTACACAACTTCCACAGTTTATAGTTGTTTTGAATTTATAGGTTTTCATACTTCTCTAATTTGATTTAAATAATTATTTACTTCTGATTTCAACTTATAGTTTTTGAGTTCTTAACCGCAAGCTGTTACCAACCACCGAGACAGAACTTAGCGCCATGGCTGCTCCAGCCAACATCGGACTTAGCAAAAAGCCTGTGAAAGGGTACAGCAAGCCAGCTGCCACAGGAATACAGATTACGTTATAGAAAAAGGCCCAAAACAGGTTCTGGCGTATTGTCCTGACTGTAGCTTGTGATAACTTAACCGCTGCAGCTATTTGGGTCAGGTCGGAGCGCATGAGCGTAATCCCTGCCACATCCATGGCCACATCTGTTCCCTGCCCCATCGCAATACTGATATCGGCTGTAGCCAGAGCTTGAGCATCGTTTATACCGTCTCCCGCCATGGCCACTTTTTTACCTTCTGCCTGCAGCTTTTGAACAAAAGTGGCTTTGTCTTGTGGCAACAACTCTGCCTGAAAGTGTTTGATACCAGTTTGTTTGGCTACTGCAGCTGCAGTTTGGCTATTGTCTCCCGTCAGCATATACACCTCCAACCCTACTTCCTGCATAGCCTTTATTCCCGCTGCGGCACTCGGCTTTATAGGATCACTTACCGCAAACACGGCCAACACTTTGGCTTCGTTGCTAAAAAATATAACCGTTTTGGCCTGCTCCTGTAGCCTTCTAGCCTCCTGAATCAGGGATTGGGAAATTTGCACACCTTGCCTCTTCACCAATTTCTCATTTCCAGTAAAGTACCTTTCAGTTCCGAAATCAGCTTCTACCCCAAGCCCTGTCAGACTATTAAAGTAACTTGGTTGTATAGCCTGCAAACCCTTGTCTTTGTAGAATGTATACACTGCCTGTGCTATTGGGTGCTCAGATTGTGCCTCCATAGAGAAAAATAATTGTTCCAGGCGCTCCTGCTCTGCCACACCTTCAGCCCAAACTACATCTGTCACGGTTGGTTCACCTGCTGTAATGGTTCCTGTCTTATCCAGAATAATAGCATCCAGCTGATGCGCTCTTTCTAAGCTCTCCGCATCTTTTATAAGAATACCGTTTTCGGCACCTCTGCCTACACCTACCATAATAGCTGTAGGTGTTGCCAAACCCAGCGCACAAGGGCAAGCAATAACAAGTACCGATATCATGGACAATAAAGCTTCCGTTAAGTAAGCCTCTCCACCAAAAATAAGCCAGGCAGCTAGCGTAAGCAGGGCTATACCCAGTACCACAGGCACAAAAATGCCTGCAATTTTATCCACTAGCTTCTGAACAGGCGCTTTGCTTCCCTGTGCCTCCTGCACCATTTTTATAATGTGTGCCAGCATAGTTTCGCCACCTGTTTTCTCTGCTATCAGTTGCAAACTGCCTTTCTGGTTGATGGTACCTGCGAAGAGCTTACTACCTGGCTCTTTCTTAACAGGCAGCGGTTCTCCGCTCAGCATACTTTCATCAATAAAAGAGGTACCAGCTACTACTTCGCCGTCTACTGGCACACGGTCACCTGGCAGCAACACAACCCTGTCGCCTACAGCCACTTCTTCAACTTTAATCTCTAGTTCGCCACCATTGCGCAATACCCTAACCGTTTTAGGTTGAAGTCCCATCAGTTTTTTTATGGCAGCAGAGCTTCTGTCTTTTGCACCTTCCTCTAAGTATTTACCCAGCAGTATAAATGCTATAATAACGGCCACCGCTTCGTAGTACACGTGCGGCATCAGTCCACGGCTCATAAAGAAGTGTGGGTACACCGTATTAAACACACTGAAGATAAAAGCTATACCAGTGCTTAGCGCCACCAGCGTATCCATGTTGGCACGGAAAAACTTCGCCTGATTCCAGGCATTTACAAAAAAACTTTGCCCAGCCCATAGCAACACAGGTGCCGTAAACAGCAGCATCACCCAGTTTATGCCCACAAAGGCATCGTGAAAGAACATGCCCAACACAAACACAGGCAGGGCCAAAATACCTGCTACTATTGTTTTGCGTTTTAGCTTATCCAGGCTGGCTTGATGTCGCTCCTCCAGTTCTTCCTCCGTTTGCTTATCTATCAGCATGTCGAAGCCTATTTCCTGCACCGTTTCACGCAATTGAGCAGGTGTTACGGTAGCAGGCTCATAGGCAACTTGCACTGTTTTGCCAGCAAAGTTTACATTTGCCTCCTGCACTCCCTCTTTGGTACGCAGCATGCTTTCTATGCTCGCTGCGCATGAGGCACAAGACATACCTTCTACAGGAAAGGTAGACTTCTTATATTTTTTCTCTACAGCAGTTTCCATAGGTTTTCTTTTACTGTTTTTGTCTTTACAAAGGTACAGTTCAACGTATCGCTACCTGTTATACATTTCTTCCTAAAGCTTACATTTTTTTAGCTAAACAAGACACCTTTATCTCTTTTACTAACAGCTACTAACAGAAAAAGTACCTGCCACACACACTAAGACATGGAACTAAATCAGTTAGAATTTTGATATTACAAGAATGGCTTAGGCCGTAGCTTGTGAAGGAATCAAGTAGTAAAAGCTTTTTCTACACATCTGATGATGTTTTGCACTCTGAGAGCTGCAAGCCTTTGTACTTCTTTAACGCTGACGTAGATGAAATTTAAGAAGAGTAGCCTTTTTGCAGCGACCAGCAGTAACCAAACGATACGATACATCACCATTGCCTTCAGTATTTTGTTGGTGGCACTGCTCTCGGTAAGTATATTTTCCTTTATCAGTGCACGAAACGTTCAGGACAACTATAACAGCCTGGTTTCCGATGATCTGAAGAAGCTGGAGCTGATCCATGCGGTAGGTCATCATGAAGATGCCATCCAACACACGTCACAGGCACATGTATCTACCACAGATGCGCTTCTAAAGCACCGATATGAGCAAGAAATTGAGCGAAGAATACAACTCAGCCAAACCACATTAGAGCAACTACGCCCACAGATAGAGGAAGGTAATCAGCAAATACTGTTGCAAAGGTTTGTGAGGGAACGCAAGCAGTATTACAGGCACCTCCGCAATCTTATTGCCTATAGCCGCCAGGGCAGGCAACAAAAGGCAGCCTCTTTCAATGATTCTACCTTTACGCCAGCCTACGATGTACACCAAACGCTAATTTCGAATTTGGGTAAAAGCATACAGGAGTCTATGCACAAGAGCGGGAAGGATGCCGTAGACGCTGTAAGCTATGCCGTAAAAGTTTATAATGCGCTTTTGGTGCTTATACTAGTTTTAGCCCTTGCAGCTGGCCTGTTTATTCGTCGGATTTTTAAGCAGCTTAAGCGTGATAACCTGGTGCTGCAAATGGAAATTCAGGAACGACAACAGCTATCAAAGGCCTTAAGCGAAAGCCAGCGCGAGTACAAGATGCTATTCGATACAAACCCACTGCCTATTTGGGTGTATGATCAGCAAACCCTTAAATTTTTAGAAGTCAACCAAGCCGCCATTAAAGAATATGGCTACACGCGCGATGAATTTTTAGAA
This sequence comes from Pontibacter harenae, assembly GCF_020907245.1. Classification (GTDB taxonomy): domain Bacteria; phylum Bacteroidota; class Bacteroidia; order Cytophagales; family Hymenobacteraceae; genus Pontibacter; species Pontibacter harenae. Next base: position 31,907 of record NZ_JAJJWH010000011.1, read on the forward strand.
ACTACACTGGATGCCATCTCGCCTGTGGAGGAAGTATCGGTACTGCGGCACCGAAACGGAACATCAGACAAGGGAGTAGATGGCAGTGGCAGGATACGCCACAGAAGAAAAGATGGCAGTACTTTAACAGTAGAAGTCAGATCTCACGCTTTACCTGAAAATGAGGGCCTACACCCACGCTTAGAAGCTGCCCTTAATGTAGACGACCAGGTGCGAATGCTGGAGATGCTAAAACGCAACGAGCAGCAGCTTAGAGAGATTAGCTCCAGCATACCAGGAGCAGTGTACCAGTTCTACAGAGATCAAAACGGTAAGCAAGCCTATATCTTCCTGAGCGAGGGTATAAAAAGTTTATATGGTCTAAACCCTGAAGAAGCATACCAAAACTCCGACGTAATAAGCAACCATATTCACCCAGAAGATTTAGCATACGTAGAGGCCACCATACAGCATTCTTACCAGGAGCTTACCCCTTGGGAGGTAGAATATAGGTTCTGGAACTCTGTGTTGCACAAATGGATTTGGATTAGAGGCCACGGCTTGCCAACGCTAAAGGAAAATAAGGTAATCGTTTGGAATGGAACTCTGATTGACATCACAAAACAGAAAGAAGCTCAAAGCCAGCTAATGAACAGTGAGGCAAACCTTCGCGCCTTACTTAACAGCTCTCCACAAGCCATTTACTTGCTCGATAAAGACCTTAAAATTGTTTCTTTCAACTCAGTGGCTGCCTCTGATGTAAAACAGTTCTTACTAAAGGATTTGGTAGTAGGTGAAAGCATCATGCACTTCCTGGATGGGGAAATGATAAAATCAACCCTGCAAAACCATACAAATGCGCTGGAAGGCAAAACCACCATCTACGAAACTGGGCAGGGCGAATTTTGGCACGAGGTTGCTTTTAGGCCTGTGTTTGGCAATAATGGCGACGTGCTGGCCGTGTCGCTTAGTATTCATGATATATCTGAGCAAAAGCAGGCCTTAGAAATAATAAAAAGAAGCCAGCTACAGTTAGCCCGTGCACAGCAATTGGCAAACCTAGGCAATTGGGAGTACGATCTAATGCGAGATATCTTAACTTGGTCGGATGGAGTTTATAGCATCTACGGCGTTGACAAAGAAAGCTTTAGGCCTACATTTTTAAGTAAAGCGGCTTTCGCTCATCCACAAGATCGTAATGCAGTTATTCAGGCTTTTGAGGATACCGTAAAGCAGCAATCGCTTATGCAGTTGGAGTACAGGATTGTGTGCACTGACAACAGCATACGCAATATTTACGAAGTTGCAGAAATTGTATGCGATGATACTGGTAAGGCTGTAAAGCTATCGGGCTCAGTACAGGACATTACCGACCGCAAGCAGGCAGAACGTGATGTAACGGAGGCAAAAAACTTGCTTCAGACAACGCTAGAAAATATTCCTGAGATTGTATTTTCCACGAACGCAGAAGGAAGTATCACTTACATCAGCCCGCAATGCTTTGAACTGACAGGTTACAAAGAAGAAGATTTTCTGGGTGATGGGCAGTTGTGGCTCAAAATCATTCACCAAAAAGACCATAAAATCATTGAAAAGCAGGTAAAGCCAAACCTTAAACTGGGCAGACGGCAAAGCTTTGCTGTCCGAATTGTGAACAAGCACAATGAAGCAAAGTGGATGCAACTTCGAATCTCTCCAGTTTTAGATGAACACGGAAGGTTTGTGCGTTCTGATGGATCTGCAGCAGATATTACGCATAACAAGAAGATTGAGGCCAAACGAAATGAGCTTACGGATGAGCTGCTAAGACAAAACAAAAACTTACAGCAGTTTGCCTACATTGTATCTCATAACCTGAGGGCACCCATCGCAAATATACTTGGCCTTACTTCTATTTATGATCGGCAGAACGGCAATGAGATGATGAATAGTAAGGTGATTGATAACCTGGCTACCTCTGCAGAGCTTTTAGATTCTACAATAAAAGATTTAAACGACATATTAACTGTTAGATCCGAAATAAATAAAGTACAGGAGGAGGTACACTTTAAGCAGGTGCTGGAGCATATTGCTACCAGTGTAAGAACTGATGTAAGTTTAGAAGAAATTTACCTAAACAGTGATTTTAATGCGGCGCCCAGTGTGGTAACTATTCGTAGTTATGTGCAAAGTATAATGCAAAATCTTATTACAAATGCCGTAAAATATCGCTCTCCAGACAGAAAATTACAGTTACAACTTAAAACTTTCACTCTTCCTAACTATATTTGCCTCACCGTAAGCGACAATGGTCTTGGTATTGATCTTGCAAGAGAAAAAGAAAAGGTTTTTGGACTGTATAAACGGTTTCATCCTAATATAGAAGGAAAGGGGCTAGGGCTACACCTGGTAAAGACTCAGGCAGAACTGTTGGGCGGCAGGGTTGAGGTCGAAAGCCAAGTAGGAGTAGGTACTACTTTTAGTATCTTTTTTAAAAACTAAGTGTAGTAATGAGCACGTTAAAAAGAGTAATACTTATAGATGATGACCAAGTAAACAACTTTGTTTGCGAAAGTATCATTAAAACAGAAAAATTTGCTGATGAAGTCATTAGCTTTCAGTGGGCCGAAGAGGCATTGGAGTTTCTAAAGAACGCAGTTTCAGAATCTCCTGCAGCTTTTCCAGACCTTATTTTTCTGGATATAAATATGCCAGGCATGGACGGCTGGTCTTTTATTGACGAGTATCGTAAGTTACCTGAGGCTGCGACAAAGAAATGTTGCTTATTTATGCTTTCGTCTGCTGTAGACCGTAAAGACATCGTTTCTGCTAAAAGCCATGAGGAAGTAAAGGAGTTCTTTTCTAAACCCCTTTCACCAGAAATACTTGAATTCATAAAAGACGAGTTTATAATGGCTTAAACTGCTCAGACAGTTAAACGGAAAAGCACAGGTTATAACTAACGCCTGTGCTTTTCCGTTTTTACTCTTATTGTAATTTCATGTGCCATTGCAGCCTTAGCGTCTGCCATGGTCAGCATCATCTGATTTTGTTTGGTCTTCGCCAAAAGGTTGGTCACCTGTCCGTATACCATTCACGCTATCATCCATGGCGGTATCACTGCCTTCGTACTCAAAACCAGGACCTTGAGCAAAAGATTCTACGTCTGTTTTATCGTTTGCACCGTATCCTGTGGCTTCATTCCCACCAATATGCAGATTTTCCAGCTTATCCTTCTGTCCTGCACGCTCAGTTGAGCCATCCTGGCTAATATTACGCTTGGCCGAAGGGTCTGGATGGTTACCCATCGTCATGCGTTCGTTGTAGTCGTTATTTATTTTTTCTGGCCCCTTTGGAGCACTATCTCTTTTATTTTCTTCGTTTGCCATAAGTCTGATTCATTAGTTCTATACTTTAGACTATACGCTTCCTAACACCACATGTTCAGTAAGAGTAAGGTATTGCCAGGATAACCAAGTACAACACCAACTAAGACTTTGGCTTTAGACTTAAAGACTTATGAACAAAAACCTAAAGCGAACCTACAAAAATTCTGCATTTACAAGAAAAGCCATGCACTACACTTATCTTTGCCAAACTTACTGCCCTCTGCAGGGCACCAGTTTGCAGTTGCAAGTGTTATAGGAGCCACAAATTCAGCACAACATGAAATTATCGAAGATATACAATCCTCAGGAGATGAACTCCTACCAATTTGTTTCTGCAACAGGCATGATTATGTCGTTAGTGGCACATGTTATTCTTGTTATTATAGGCAAGTCTATCCAAAATTTTGAGGCTTTGTATATATGCTGGTTTGTTTTCTTCACACTTGGTACCATCGTAAACCTCAGAAACAACGATGATGATCATGGACACCATCACCACCATTAAGTATAGTCTGCAATACTGGCAACTAAATCTTTTAAGAGCTTTAAAAAGTAAGAACCTATGATAATCACAGGTTCTGCCAGTTTATACTAATCTAATTTTATATTTTTTACTGCACCAGTATCTTTTTAGTTAAGTATTTCTTACCCTGTGCAATTTGCAGGAAGTACATGCCGCTGCCATACTGAGAAATATCAATTTCTCTACTATACGTTTCCTCCTGCCTATCTAAGTTATCCGAAAAGATTTCCTTTCCCTGGCCATCCAGCACTCGGATCGTTGCACTTCCTTTATCTTCTAATGCAAACTCAAGGTTAAGACGGCCACTGCTCGGGTTCGGGTAAAAATCAATATGGCTAAGCCGTAACTCGCTCTTCTCCCCTGTTTCTACCGATTTTCCCATTTCCTGTAACGATGCTTTATCGGCGGCATTTATGTCGGTTACAGTTGCCTTGTGTATGATGACGATTGTACTCTGGTTGTTATTGAGTTGCAGCACATCCATCTTAAGCTCATGTTCATTGCCTGCTGAATCAATACGGATGAGGTGTTTCTCTCCTGTTTTATCGTCTGTTGTAATTTTAAACTTGGTTTTAGAAGCATGTAATACAAGCATAGAGTCCAATGGCAGTATACTGTCATTCTTTCGGACGATAATTTGTTCAATGTTCTTGGGGTTTAGTGCCGACAATCCCGCTTCGGCAGCCTTCAACCTGATGATATTGCCTTCTCCTGGTTGACTTCTAAAAATTATTATGGGTTCTGTTCTTTCAAAAATGGCTCCCTCCCCTCTTCTAGACACTTTTAAGGTATCTAACCTGGAGGCCTTTAACGTGTCTAGTTTCATAACTCTAAAACGTATATGATTAGTAGCTGCAGAATCCGCGGTGCTATACTTGAACAACAACTTTTCCTCCCACGATTTTCGTTTTCCTGCCAAGGCCATTGTGTCTGAACCAGAAATTAAAATTCTTGAACCCTGTAAGCGTTTAAAAACTAAAGTGTCTATTCTAGCCCTGTCTAGCATTATGAAAGCTGACCTGGATATACGCGGCAGCAAAAGCGTGTCCGAGATATGCACCTCTCTAAATAAGCGACTTAGTGCCGCTGTATCCACTCGTAATCCTTTTATGCCACTTATTCTGTCGGCATAATCTAACGCACTTATGGTAGTATCTTTCACTGATATTTTACCATTTATGGTAGTAATCTTTTTCACCCGCATCTTCTTCTCCAAATCCTGGGCATTTATAACATACAAGGGCAGCACAAGCAGGAGCAACAGCAGGAGCTTAAAACGATTATGAGTAAGTATGGCTTTTTTCATGTTAATAAGAGTTAATTCTAATAAGTTAAGTACTGTACCAAAATTACAAGCCTACCTGCTACCTTGTAGTTAAGGGCTTGTTAAAGTATGTTAAAGAAAAGTTAAAAGAGTAAGCATCTCAGCGCCAGCCTTATTACCCTGTAGCGAAAGATGTATGGAGACGTTAAAAAAAAGTTAAAGTCGGGCAGCGGATTGCTCAAAATGTTACATTTGTTTTGTGAGCAAGCATACCATAATCGGAGTAATTGTGCTGATGAGCATTTCCCTGCTGGGCATAGTAGGGCTGCAACTATATTGGATATCTGATGCCATAAAAGTGAGGCAGGAGCAGTTCGACCGCAGCGTGAATGAAGTACTTTCGAAGGTGGTAGAGAAACTGGAGACCCAAGAAGCTGCCTCGGTGGTAGCCGATAACATGGCATCGTTACAAAAGAATGCAAGCGATACTTTGTCCGCCACGCTTGTTAAAACTGAAACGAAAACAACAGAGCAACCCAAAGTACAGCACTCAGAAAACCCTAAACCAGAAGCCACAGCACCCAAACCTGCCAAAGCGCAGGGAACAGGTCACCTACAATCAAAAACAGACTCTGCGGCTGAACCCACAGGAGATAAAGTGTTATCAAACAAAAGTAAAAAGTTATCTGCTTCGGTTCAGATGCAAAATCTGAGTGCGGTTGCAGGCCAAGGATCCAGCCCTATTATATACATGCACCGAAGCGGCTCAGGTGTTGAACGAATAAACCTAATACAAAAGGATTCGCTTAAGGCGCTGCAACGTTATCGTGAAGCTCCATCAGGAAGAACTACGATGGTACCTGCTGTTATTGCTGGCAAAGGTATAAAAGTAGTGGAGCATGCTAATAGTTTGTTTCCTGATTCCCTTCATCTCGAGCGCAACTTTCCAGATAGTGCCTTCAGAGCTCTAAGAAGCAGCAAACCCGATATAAACTTTGTAAGAATCCATAATCAACCTATCAGAGTCTCAGTGGATACTTTGAAGTATATGGTTTCTAAGTTAGATAGCCTAAGTCGCAACATAACCTTCAAGACCACACTTCGCCCTGATGACATCAGTTCTATCTCCGTTAGGATGGACAGTGTGTTTATCTATAAAATAGGACAAGAGCCAAAGGTCATTTATGATAGCCATGCAGTACCTTCCCAATCTAAATCAGTTAAGGGTTCGGGTATTACGATAGGTGGAATACGCTTGAAAGAAGCAGAAAAAGTTGTACAAGCAGCTGTACCCGCTCCAGAAGTAAAAGAAGTTCACACGACCAAACCTGCTAAAAAGAACCAGTTACATCATAATGTCTCTAACATTTCTAGAATCGAAATAAAGAAAGATAAATTAAATGATGTTGCTCAAAAAATGGTGGTGGAATACTTGGTGAAAGATGTGCCACTTAAAGACCGTATAAACCTGGATTACCTGCCCTCGCTACTCAAAACAGAGCTGCAGAACCAGGGAATAAACATAAACTTCGGCTATTGGGTAGTTTCTGGTGAAAGCGATACCGTAGTGGCTCAGAACACACTGGCTACGCAAGTAGCTCATCTGCCAAAGTACACAGCCAGTCTTTTCCCAAACGACATTTTTGATAAGACGGATCAGCTTGGTATATACTTCCCTGACAGTAAAACCTATGCCCTAAAATCTCTTTGGGGTATGCTAACACTTTCGGCTCTTTTCACGATGGTTATTGTAGCTACCTTCGGCACAACCATCCATATTATTTATAAGCAGAAAAAGCTGTCGGAGATGAAGAATGACTTCATCAACAATATGACGCACGAGTTTAAAACACCCATTGCCACCATTTCGCTTGCCACCGATTCTATTTCAAACCCTAAAGTGTACGAGAACCCCGACAGGATTAAGTACTACACCAACATTATCAGGGAGGAAAACAAGCGCATGAACGGACAGGTGGAGAACGTGCTGCAAATTGCCTTGCTGGAAAAGAACGAGTTTAAGATGAACCTGCAGCCTGTGGATGTACACCTGCTGATTGTGAAGGCCATTGAAAGTATAAAACTACAGGTGGAGCAACGTTACGGTCAGATTTGGGTACAATTGGAGGCCCTGGAGCATGAACTGAACTTAGACGAAGTACACCTTTACAACGTGATTTGCAACCTGCTGGACAATGCAAACAAGTACTCCCCAACCGAACCCATCATCAGCCTAACAACTAGTAATAAAAACGGAGGTTTACTTATAGCCGTGGAAGACAAAGGTATTGGTATGAGTAAAGATGCACAGCAGCGTGTGTTCGAAAAATTTTACCGTGTACCGACAGGAAATCTGCATAATGTAAAAGGCTTTGGTTTGGGTTTAAGCTATGTTAAAGCTATTGTGCAGGCACATCACGGTGATATAAAGCTGAAGAGCGAGCCAGGCAAAGGCAGCCGCTTTGAGGTTTTCTTGCCCCTGAGTTAAAGTTTGAATAACTGACTTTTGAATAATTGAATTGGATGCTTATGCAACAGTTGAAGCGGCCATAGTATAAGCCTTCCATTCATAATTCGTAATAAATAATTCATAATTGCATAAAGCTATGTCCGAAAAGGTGTTGAACATATTGCTAGCTGAAGACGATCCGAACTTTGGAATTGTACTAAAGGACTACCTGGAGCTGCACGACTATAACGTCACGCTCTGCAAAGATGGATGCCTGGCTATTACAGCTTTTCGGAAAGGTGAATTTGACCTATGCATTTTGGATGTGATGATGCCAAAGAAAGACGGCTTTACACTTGCACGGGAGATAAAGAAACTAAAGCCAGAGGCACCGCTAATTTTTCTAACAGCCAAAAGTATGAAAGACGATATGTTGGAAGGCTTTAAAATTGGTGCCGATGATTATATTACCAAACCCTTTGATTCGGAAGTACTCTTGTACAAAATAAAAGCAGTCCTGAATCGTAAAGGAGGTCAAACGCTGGAAAAAGCAGTTCCTGCAGAGTATACTATAGGCCGCTATCGTTTTCTGCACAAGCTCCGTCAGTTGCACCACAACGGCATAGAACAGAGGCTTTCACCAAAAGAGTCTGAGTTACTGCTTATGCTTTGCCAGCACCTAAACGACGTGTTGCCTCGCGAAATAGCGCTACAGCGCATCTGGCACGAAGACAACTATTTTACAGCCCGCAGTATGGATGTCTATATCGCCAAACTCAGAAAATATTTAAAAGAAGACCCTAGTGTAGAAATAATCAACATACATGGGCAAGGGTATAGGTTGTGTATACAGAACGGCGTGATGCTTTAGTTTACCTTTTAGCCTGCTTACCACCAAACGGCACAGTAGCGCCTCCAATCTTTAACAGCAAAATAACAGGCCATTGCAACAGCAACGGCCCATTATTCACCATAAATACAAATCACTTAATTTTATTTAGAAGGAAAAGCCCACAGAGGCTTTCGCTACACGGTTATAGCTTTTAAAACTTCCGTTCTCATCAATTGGGTTCAGGCCATAATCATAGCCAGCGCTCAGATTTATGCCGTTAGCAAATCGATAGCCTACACCACCAGCCACAGCTACATCTAGTTCTCTGAAGCCGCTCTTCATGTCCCACTCGGTATTGACAGCATTAAAACCAAAAGCTCCTGCCTGTACCTGCACTTTATTTGAAACCAAGTAAGACAACTGCGGTCCACCGAAAATGTGGAAACCTTCGCCTACAAACACTTTTGCCATTACTGGTAAATCAATGTACTCGGCTTTATTTGTGATAGTTGCATTGGCGTTCAGCAGATCCAGACGCTCAATAGGCAAAGTACCTACCAAGCGTGTACCCTTCTGTGAATAGATTAAGCCTGGCTCTATCTCAAAACCTTTAGCTACAGGTATGCTCACCACACCACCCACATGAAAGCCTTCTCGCATCTTTCTGTTCAGGTTTCCATCGGCTAAATCAAGCAACCCCTGTGCACTCTCCACCGTTTCGCCTTGCCATTCTGCCATATTTAAGCCCGCCTTCATTCCAAAACGAACTGGTTGTTGCTGTGCATTTACTTTTGTGGCTATAAAGCCAAGTACTACAGCTATAAGTAAAAATATTCTTTTCATGATTTCTTCAGTTTAATAATTCAACTCTTCGTCCATAAGCCGCGCTGCTCAAGTTCAGTTTTGAGAAAACTGTGCCAAAAAGTACAGGCCACATACATATCTATGCTACAAAAACATAACACATTGATTATAAGCCAAATAATTAATTAAAGAATCATAACTATATTTTAGCTTAAAGAGCGATACTAATTCATAAAGCATATAAGTTCTTGCTTTCTACCTCCTGTTTAGGCTAATTCAGCTACCTTTGCAGCCTGAAATTCTGATTTAGATATGAAAGACAAATCGCAGGTACGCCTGAAACAACTGGCGGTACATAGGGTAGGAAACAAAGCAAAAGAAGAAGGTGTGGTAGTGTCGAAAGAGCCAGTTGATCTGCATGACGATTACCTGCGAGACCTGTTGCTGAATTACTTTCTTGCGCCGTTTAAGCAGGAAGAATTTTTCAGGTTTACCCACACTTCTGATCTGGCGCTAAATGAGCTTTTCGCCTATGCCACGCTAATGTTTAATGAGCCGTCAAGCTTTTTTGAGTACTCTGTACACATTCTAAATCACCTCTACGAACAGTCCGACCACCCGAAGGTGAAGAGTGGAGAGTTGTACGTGGTGCACTTTGCAGGCTGTATGATGGAAGATCAAGAAGTAGATGCTATCGGTATTTTTAAATCAGAGAACAAGGACAACTTCCTTACCTTCCAAGACAGCGACGATGATCTGAACGTAAACTACCACACAGGCGTGAATATCAAGAGTGTGGACAAAGGCTGCATGATCTTTAACATTGAGGCAGAAGACGGTTATAGGGTTAAGCTTGTAGACGCCAACAGTACCGATGCGCTGTTCTGGAAAGAAGACTTTTTGAACGTAACAGAGCTAAAGGACACTAACTTTAACACGAAGGCAGTTATGAATTTGTGCAAAGACTACTCCGAGGAAGTTTTTGCACAAAGTGAAAGCAAGAAAGCGCAAGTGGATTTTATCTCAAGGTCTGTAGACTATTTCTCTAAAAGCGAAACCTTTGATCTGGAAGAATTCACCAGCAGCGTAATTGACGAGCCTGAATCTGCGGAGCGGTTTAAGAATTACACGCAGTCTTACGCAGAGAAAAGAGGTTTTGATCATTTTGATGATTTTGAAATCAACAAAAACACCGTGCGCAACATGAAGCGCAAGTTCCGTAACTTTATAAAGCTGGATACCCAGATAGAGATTAAGTTCAGCGGCTACAATCCTGAGCAAAGCGAGCAGTACGTGGAGCGGGGTTTTGATCAGGAACGCGGTATGCACTTTTATAAAGTGTACTTCTACAACGAATCTTAAGGAACAAACACGGAAACTATAGCGCTAACCGCTTTGTTTCGCTTGAAGCTCTAAAACAGGAACAGTTTTTGAATAAGGGAGAAAGAACCTTTTACCAATCCAGAAAATGAAAAACATTGTAGTAGCCTTACTTTTGATAGTTGCCACAGCATCTGCTACGTTTGCTCAAAATACTGCGCCGCGAACAGCAGCAGCACAAAAAGCACCTAAGACTATTGACCAGCAAGCCGATGAGATAACAGCAGGCATGGCCAAAAACCTTGCACTGACGCCAGCACAGGTAAAAAAGGTTCGGGAAATTAATGTCTTCGGCCTAAAAGGTGTGGCAGAGGCTCGTGTGCTTTACAAAGGCGAACCTCGTAAAATTGCCGAACAGGTAGACCTCATCAGCCAAACAAGATTATCAAAATTAAAAGACGTGCTTTCTCCGCTGCAGTTTGCTAAATATCAGCAGCGCCGTGAGGAGAAAATGGGAGTGCCGCAGCAGATGCAGGGTAACCCCAGCAGGCAAGAACAGAACGCCCAATACTATAGCAACTAATTATGAGAAGCATGGCCACCAAAGCCATGCTTTTTTATTTACTCTCTCCCAAAACCCCGCTTGTGCTTAGTTGCTCCAGGCCAACCAACTCCCTCTCTTCTAGCATTACCTCCTGTTGTTGGCTTTGTCTCTGGTGTTCGGTAACTAAGGCTCCAGGTGGCTTGTAAAGTATCAGGAAAACCTCTTTCAAAGATTTTGCATGCTTTATATCCTGCCATATATCCATCCACTCATGAAATACCAGGTATACAGGGTTTAGGGAACGCACAGGCTTGGTTATACCATAAATTGGCTTCTCCACTTCAGGCTCGAAAGTATTGAACATACGATCCCAGATAATAAAGGTAGAACCATAGTTCTTGTCTATGTATTTAGGATTAGACCCATGGTGCACGCGGTGGTGCGACGGTGTTACAAAAAAATATTCGATTGAGGCTGGTAACTTCTTTATGAGTTCCGTGTGCACGTAAAACTGGTAAAGCACCGCCACTTGATGGCATATAAAAAAAGTAAACGGATCTATACCCAGCAGCGGCACAGGCAGGAAAAACACAAACTTTATGTGTTGCGTCCAGCTAGTACGGAAAGACACGGTAAAGTTCATATTTTCTGAGGAATGGTGCGTGACGTGTGTCGCCCACCAAAAACGCTGCTCGTGTGCCACGCGATGTGCCCAATAGCGGCAAAAGTCCACAGCAAAAAAGCATAGAATGTAGCCCCACCAGGCTCTGGGCACTGCCCATGGCACCATATTGTAAATAACCATGGCAATACCAAACAGCCATATCTTTAGCAAAGCTCCTAATACAGTGTTAACTGCCCCAATGGTCAGGGCCGAAAAGAACTCTTTCTTAGAGTAGCTGCCCTTCTTATGGTATACATCCAAAAGCCATTCCACCACCACCGACAGCGCTATGAGAGGCATCGCATAGTGCATAATGGTAAGGTCGTTAAGCCCCTCCAACTGCTCAAAAGTGAGCATTTCTTTTCCCATAGTTTTATACCTTTGCCTATCAGAATGTAAGTATAAGCATATAAGTATCACGACTTTTTGCATCCATCATGTATAAAATTTATACATGCTAAAAACTGATGCTTTTAAAATTCTAGCTAACTTAATTTGTCTCTATACTTACTTAATTCAACGAATAACATACATTAGAGTTAAACCTCCTAAAGCCATCAGCACCCCGATAATAGGTAAGATACTGGTTCGTAAGCTGTTGATACAATTATTAAAATATAGTTAAAGATGAACATCAAGAAGAAAGTAAAAATACAGCTACCTGCGCATGTGACCAGATACGAAGCCCTGGATTTGTTTGTAAAAGCCGCTGAAAAAGAAAAATGGTCTGAGCAGGAAATACAATATGTGATAAACGAAGTAGTGGAAGCAGAAAGTAATACGGAAGGGATGGACGCTCTAACATACTATATCTCCTAAATATTTATTTAAAGAGGCAACCTTTTGCTCATTTATGGGATCATCTGGAAAAGCTACAGCAACTATTAAAATACACAAGTTCCTGTGCGGTAATCCTCATTTATAACTGATGATAAAATATGCCTGGGTAGCTCTCCTGTTAGCTGCCATTTCTCTGACAAGCTGCGACGGCTGCGGCCCTGTTACCTTTACCGAAAAAGAAAGAGCGCTTATTCCTGACCAGAAAAAAGGCGATACACTCGAGTTTAAAAGTAACAAAGGCGTTACCAGTAAGCTGTACGTGCTTTCGAAAACATTAAATGAGGTAAAGCATAAGCGAATGGGGTCCCTTATGAAAGGAACATACTGTAATGCCCTTGGTGAAATAATGTACACAGATGTCGTTGGGTTTAGCAAAATCGTGTTTAGTGCACAAGTAACGAAGTCTGATACAGAGCCTTATACATCAGGCTTTGGAGGCGCTTTTCTGCTAAACAAGTACGTTCCTGTAAACAATACTGTACTTCATCCGATTTATGTTATAAAAGGGAAAGCATACCAGAACGTGTACGAAATTGTAGCCGACACAACAGATAACACAGCTCAAGGCAATGTTGTGTATAAAGTTTTTTATGCTCAGGAAGAAGGCATTGTTCGCTACGACAACACCAAAGGTGCTTATTGGGAAAGAATAAATTAACAACAGAAATGAAAAAGCTTTTATACCTACTTTCTTTGTCTTTCCTAAGCCTTTTTTTATTAACCAGTTGTGAAAAGGAAGACGAAAGCTGCAGCGGATTATTACCCACTTTCACAGCCGAAGAATTAGCTTGGCTTCCTGGTAAAACAGAAGAAGATAAAATCACCTACATCAGCAGCACAGGCGAATCAAAAATATATTACGAACTACACAGCGAATTATACACAGCCTACGAAGACGGGAGAATTTCTGAAATTCCCTGCCCCTCCACTTTAACTATATACCAAGACTATTTCTTAAGCGATAATCCATACTTCCGCTTACCTGCCGACCCTGCGCAAACCAAGCTGTTTATTCAAATAAAGAAATCGCAAAAGAAGGGCTTTGTTACCTCGTTTTACTGGAAGCAGTTGAACTTACAAAAGCTGTTCTCACAGTTCCCTGAGCAGCTAAATGAGCTGAAAGTGCGCGGCAACACCTATTCTAATGTGTATGTATACACAAACGATATTTCACATGCCGACGACTTTGAAGGCCCTACCACGCATAAGCTATACTTTGCAAAAGACTTTGGCTTGGTAAAATGGGAGAACGCAGACGGTGAAGTATGGGAAAGGCAGCAGTAAACTGCCTTTCTATTTATACCTGCGTATCCTGCTGCGGCATCAGCTGCAACTCTTCCTGGTGCTGTTGCAGCACATGAATGATAAAAGCAATATGCTCCTTCATATCTACCCCAAAAAGCTCTGCTCCTATCCTTACCTCTTCACGGTCTACGGAGGCGGCAAAACTTTTCTGGCCCAGCTTTTTCAGAACAGATTTCACTTCCAGCCCCTCTAGCCTTTGCGGCCTTACCTGTGCACAGGCCACTATAAAACCTGTCAGCTCGTCGCAAGCCAGCAGCGCCTTGTCCAGCAAGGTATCATAACTGACGCCCCACTTGGTATAATGCGCTGATATAGCATGGGCTATTTTCTCCTCGCCTTTTTCCCGCAGTAGCTTCACAATCACATTAGGGTGCTGTTCGGGGTAGGCTTCGTAATCAGCATCGTGCAGTAGGCCTGTAACAGCCCATTCTTCGGCGCTTTCTCCTAGTTTGTTGGCATAAGCTTCCATTACCAGCTCCACGGTTCGGGCATGGCGCAACAGGCTCGCGCCGTTGGTCATTTGCTCCAGTATAGTATTTGCTTCTTCTTTTGTCATAGCTAATGGCTTTTTAACAAAGTAAGCAAAATCTACTGAGAGCTAAAAAGGCTGTTAACTGGATTTACAGTTTAGCAATCTCCACATCACGCCAGTACCCCATCACATCGTCGTTTTTCCCGACAAGGATATCTATCTGATTGCGCATGCGGCGGTTCATTACATCGCGCACAATATAAGTCCCGTCTAATTGGTCTGATATGCCAGAAACTTTAACGGAGTCTCCATAGCTAATCTCGCCTCCCCAACGACTGTGTAAATCGCGTGAAACGGCAATCCAACGGTGTTTTCCTGGATTTTTCTTGTTAATACGAGAGCCATCTGCGGTTATAAAAGGAGAGGAATCTGTTTGCTGAGGCTCGGGGAAATAAATAGAAGCAGAAACGGTAAGGGTAGTGGGGTCAGGCACTTGCTCCGCTGGAGCCTCAATAGTAATTATTCTTTTTTCTTTGATCTCGGTTTTGTTCTCTTCGGGTTTATCTGTAGTTAGAGAGGAAATTTCTTCAGCCAAGGCTACAAATAAGGATACCAAAGCTGCGAGTAATTTAAACCTAAACATAAGCAATCCATTTCGTTGAACATCATTTTAATACTAAACCCGCTTAAACGATGGTTTTACAGAATGGTTATACAACATGGCTTTAGTAATATGCTAAGGCATTTTTTGACTGATTTTTATGTCGTATATTTTTTGTTATATATGATATTACTAACATTCTATAAATATATAAATCCCTGATCTTATATAGATTGCGCTAAATCATAACTATAGCATCCTGTATTATCTGTAGTTCCCCTCCTTTATCAAGCTCCAATAGGCTCCTTTGCCCTGTTTATATTTTTTGTTCATTGATGTAGATACAAGCAAAAAAAAGTGTAGATATGAGTACAATTTCCGTTGCACAAAAAAAAGGCCAGCTACACGTGCAGCTGACCTTTATGGTAATCAAACTAAACTTAAAACTATTTCTGCGTTCGAAGCGCCGTTGTGATTTCCTGTATTGCTCGCTCCAACTGCGGATCTTTATTCTGCAGGCGATCTATAAAGGTGGTTTGCACATGAATATCAGGCGTAACACCTTCTTTTTCAATATTTTCGCCATCTAAAGTATAGCAACCCCAAGAAGGTAGTCTGTAGAAAGAACCATCCACTAGCCCTTTTCCCGAAGTGAAAATAATCCAACGGTAGGTTTCGGTTCCGATCACTTTACCCAACCCAAGTTGCTTAAAGCCTGTGGCTGTCATTTCAGCATCGCTAAGCGTTTGCTCGTTTGTGAGTAGCACAATTTGACCAGCTGAAGGTGTAAAGTTCGGCTGGTTTGTAAGCGAGCCGCCACGGTACTTCCACTGCAGGTAAGGCTTCTGCGCCAAGAAACGCAGCACATCGTCGTGCACGTTACCTCCTGTGTTATAGCGCAGGTCCAGGATCAGGGCATCGCGTTGGTAGCCTTCGGTGGTCATTTCTATCATAAACTGCTCCAGAGCCTGCGTGCTCATATTTTTCATGTGCACATAAGCAATCCGCTTGCCCGACTTTTCATCCACATATTTCTGGTTATGCTCAATCCACTCGTCATAAAGGTTTTCGCGCTGACTGTAGAAGTTCGACGGATGAGCTTTAACTGTGAAAGGTTTACCGTTACGCTCAAGCGTTAGCTCAACTTCCTCTGCCAAAGATGGCTTCACAAAGTAGTACTCGCGGTTCAGAGAATTGTCAACTGCTATTCCGTCTACTTTCACCAAAACATCGCCTGGCTTTACGTCTTTATCCTTTAAATCCAGGGCACTTTTATGCACTACCGCTTTAACCTGGTAAGGCTTATCGTCTTCAAATAATAGGCCTGTAGCCAAGGACCTTGTTCTATAGTAGCCGCTTTCCTCACTTCCCGTAGAAGAGAAGCCCATGTGGGAAGAGTTAAGCTCACCTAGCATGTCGTTAAGCAAAGTGCGCAGGTTTTGACGGCTGTTCAGGTAAGGGAGCAACTGGCTGTATACCTCTTTCTTCTTGGCCCAATCTACTCCATGAAAGTGGTCATCGTAAAAGTTCTCCTCTACGCCTGCCCATACTTCGTAGAACATCTGGTTAAACTCATTCTTTAGATTCTTCCTGAAAGTACGGTTCATTTCTATTCTATCGGTTTTGCTGCCGTCAACATTCAGGTTATGGATGTTCCCGTCTAACAGAATGTAGTACTTACCTCCTGCCGTTGCCAACTCTAGTGAGCGGGTATTAGCTCCTGCTATTTTCTCTGTTTTAGGCTTGTCGAAAGGGCTGGTAGTGTACTTCCAAAGGCTGTGTTTTCCTTCTTCGTGGTTAGAGGTAAAGAGCACCGTTGTCTTATCATCTTTCTGGATTACATACGGATTGCTTTGTTCGCCGAAACTCACCGAAACTTGCTCCCATCGGTCCTGTAAATCTGTTAAATCCAGCGTTACCAGTGCGTTTGTCTCAGGCTTTTTCTCCTCTTCTTTCTTTCCTTTTTTGCTTTTTTTAGTAGTGGCATCAGCCGTGCCTGCGACAGGTGCCGATGCAAAAAGCTCGTTATACTTATCGGAGCGGTAAGGCCTATCCAGTTTGTTCAAAGCTAATCTGTAC
Source organism: Pontibacter harenae (assembly GCF_020907245.1). Lineage (GTDB taxonomy): Bacteria > Bacteroidota > Bacteroidia > Cytophagales > Hymenobacteraceae > Pontibacter > Pontibacter harenae. The sequence goes on from NZ_JAJJWH010000011.1 coordinate 48,951, forward strand.
AGGTTCGGATCCTTCATACCATATGGGTAATTAGGGCTGGTACGGTCCGAAGAAAAGTAAATATAATTACCGCACGGCGACCAGAATGGCTCTGTTTCAGTTACGCCAGAGTTGGTAAGGTTGTAGGTTTTGTTACTCTCGAGATGATGAATAAGGATATCTTGCTCAAAATTACGATAGGCGTTAAAAACAACATACTTACCATCAGGCGAGAAACCTGGGTTGGCATTTTGCATAGCCCAAATTTCATCCTCAATTAGTGTTTTAACCACAAGCTTGTTCAGGTCGATATGCTTAACATGATGGCGGCCACTGTAAAAAACGCCTTGGCTACGGTCGTGGTTCAGCACCAGGTTGCGGTTGTTTTGTTTATCGCTGGTAAGTTGCTTTTCTGCCGAACTTCCATCTGCAGCTGCAACAAACCAGTTCAGATAGCCATCCACGGTTTGGCTGTACAGCACGCGTCTGTTATCTGCCAGCCACTTCACCTCCGTTACCCGCTCGCCTGCTTTTGTCTTTAGCTCGTGCACAAACTTGCCCTCCACATCCGACACAAACAATGAGCCTCTAGACACGAAAGTCATCTTCTTGTTGTCAGGAGACACATCGAAAGCTGAGATATTGCCCGCAACCGAGAAATCTTTCTCTTTCTCGAGCGTGTTATTTTGCAGCACATTAATGGCTACTTTGTCGGCTTTGCCCGCAGCTACATCATATACATACAGTTGATAGTCCTTCTCAAAAACCACCTTCTCGCCATTGGCACTTACAGAGGGTAACTTTATGGAAGTATCAAAATTAGTTAGCTTCGTTTTTTTGCCGTTCTTAAAGGTATACAGGTTGTATTCTCCATTGGCTTCGTCTGATGCGAAATACAAGCTACCCTTCAGATCGACAGAGGTCCAGAGGTCTTTCCCTTCATAATCGGTGTAGCGTTTGTACTCTTTTGTTTTGAGATTATAAGACTGCACATCGGGGTTGTAGGCGCCTTTATAGCCTTTGCGATGGGCAAAAGATTTGCTTTCCCAGGTTTCGTCGAAGAAAATTTCGCCACTGCTAGGGTGTTCTGCCACATTATGCACCGTGTGGAAGTAGTGCGGAAAAAGCCTTTGTGGAGTACCACCCTCCCGACTGATTTTATAGGTAGAAAAGCGGTTATAGCGGTCGGAGTTAAAGTATACTGTCTTCGAGTCCCAACTCCAGGACTCTACTTCGTCCGTACCTTCATGAAATGTTAATTGCTTTACACTTCCGCCACCTACTGGCATCATAAATACATCGCGGTTGCCAAACTGTGTAGATGTAAAGGCAATCCATTTGCCATCTGGCGAAAAGCGAGGAAGGCTTTCTTCCCCTTCCATTGCCGTAAGGCGCATAGCAGAACCGCCTTTAGCGGGCACTTGCCAAAGATCGCCTTCATAGCTAAAAACAATGGTTTGTGCGTCGGGGCTAATAGTAGGAGTAGAAGCAAAATATACTTCCTGCTGCTGCGCAAATGCGCTGGATAAACTTGCCCCTAATAAAATAGAGAGTAATGTCTTCTTCATCGGATAAGGTGTTCTTGTATCTAAATAGCACATTGTTCCGATAAATTGCAAATAGGCATGGGGTTTGTAGTAATAATATGTCTTCCCTTTTAGACATGCCTATCCAAAAGAGCCTCTATCATTTTTCAGAACTATAGAATGAAAGCATACCAAGGTAAGAGCATTTGAGTATTCTCATACGTTGGTTCTTGTGTCAGCTTTCTTGCACCTTAGTCTTTCTTCTTTATATATTTATCATAAACAACATAGCAGATAAATGCAGCCAAACTGATTGCGGATACCCAAATTAAACCTGATTTTAACCTATCATTGTTTTCTCCGAGCCAAGCCAGCAGAACAGTCAAGGGTATAATACCAGCCAGTGTGGCGAATATAAACTTAAAGTAGTTCATACCAGCAAGACCAGCTACAAAGCTTACCGCATCGTTAGACAGAAAGGGAGACACTCTGGCAATAATGATAGCCCATACCCCATAGTTATGCACAAAGCCTTCTACTTTCTGTTCAGATTTTTTGCCAATGAGCTTACTGACCCCTGCCTCTCCTACTCCTCTTCCAATAAAATAACCTATGGATGAGGCTACAACAACAGCGCTTACGGCAATAACAGAACCCCAGACAGGGCCATAGGCAATAATAGCCACCAGCATCAGGGCCACCACGTTTATAACAAGCAAAAACATTTGGGCTACCATGGCCAGCACAATAAAGAACGGCCCCCAGAAGCCAAACTGGCTTACCCACTCAGAAATGCGTTCCTCTTCGCCGCTGGTAATTACCTCCCAGCCTTGTTTCAGCTGCTCCTGAAAACTGGGGAAAATGAAATAAGAAGCTACTAGCCCGCCAATGATTACTGCCGTGATGATGAGAGGCCATTTGCTCTCTACTGTTTCGTTGTCTTCGTTTTTATGATGGCTTTGATTCTCCGTCGTCATTGGGCTGTAGTTGTTCTGCCTTTTTAGACGAAGTAGCACCGTAATTGGTTGGCCCTTCTATAGCGCTTGTGCTTGAATTGAGCCTGTAGGTATATGTTTTAGCCTCCTGGCTTGCCTGTGCGTGATAGGCAATGGGCATAGCAGAATACTGGGGCCCAACGGTGCTACTCACATGCGGATGTACAGAAGGTGCCACTCCAGCCGCAGCAGCATTAGCATCGTCAGTAGTTGTGGGGTTTCCGCCGTAAACAACAACTGCCACCATACCAGCCAAAAAGCCCCCTAAATGCCCCTCCCATGAAATGCGCTCCTCTCCAGGAAACAATCCGTTAAAAAGTCCTCCGTACAAAAAAAGTACCGCCAGCGACACCGCCAGCGAAGCCCTGTCTCGGCGGACCACTCCCAAAAAAAGTAAAAAGCCAGCCAATCCATAAATAAGGCCACTGGCCCCTATATGATAAGCGGATCTGCCGATGAACCAGGTAAAAATTCCGCTGAGCACATACACCATCAAAAACACCTTTCCTGATACTTCCCGATGCAGAAAAAGTATAGCGCCAGATAACAAAAGCAGCGGGAAAGTGTTAGCCAGTAAATGGTCCAGCCCCGAATGGATCAGTGGACTTGTGACAACTCCTATCAACCCGAAGAAACGGCGCGGAAAAACACCCAACCAACCTAGATTGGCATCTGTTAAGTAAGAAAGTGTGCTTATCAACCATAAAAGAGAAACAAAAAGCGCTCCTGGCAAAAAGCTATAGGAGAATTTTTCGTTTTCTTCTTTCAAAGAGGTGCTTATATTATTTTCTCTCATGCTAGAGGGAATGTTTTCATTATTTCGATTTATGCAGACACCGTACAACCACACTTCTTCCTACAAAAACAGCAGATTAAGTTACTGCTTTCTTGCTAAGAACAATCTGAAGCCTAACAACTGCATAAAGCCATGCTGCTTTATATCTAAGCTGCAATTTGTAAACTAAAACAGCAAAAGCAAGTATGTACAGGAGGCATTTTACGGAGCCATGGCAGAAATAACTCTTTTTTTCAGAAGCATAGTAACTCAAAAGCCGTTTATCCTGCTGCTTTTCCTGCCGCTACTTTTCCTTTTAGCCTGCGACCGCTCTGACGGTTCTGGCAAAATTATAACGCCAGAAGAAGAGCAACCCTTGGAGCAGCAACCATGGGTTAGGGCTGCAAACTTTATTGATGCGCTCAAAAACCCTTCCTCACCTTGGGTAGATTCTGTCTTCAACACACTCACACCTGATGAACGGATTGCCCAACTCATCATTATAGAAGCTTTCTCTGACCAAGGTGCAGCATACGAAGCAGACGTGATGCGCCTGATACAAAAGTATAAAGTTGGGGGCATGATCTATTTTCAGGGGGGGCCTGTGCGGCAGGCAAAGCTTACGAATAAATACCAGGCTGCCTCTAAAGTGCCGCTCCTGATAACTATGGATGCGGAGACAGGCGTGGGCATGCGTCTAGACAGTGCTGTGCAGTACCCGTACCAGCAGTTGCTGGGTGCAGTGGCAGACAACGGGCTGATATACCGCATGGGAGCCGAGGTAGCCGAAGAGTTCAAGCGTTTAGGCATGCACGTAAACTTTGCACCAGTTGCCGATATCAATAACAACCCTAACAACCCGATTATCAGTTACAGGTCTTTTGGTGAAAACAGATTAGCGGTTACCGCCAAAAGCTTGGCATTTATGCGAGGCATGCAGGAAAATGGCATCATTGCTACTGCCAAGCATTTTCCAGGGCACGGCGACACCGATATTGACTCACACTACGACCTACCCATTATTCCGCACAGCCGCGAACGCCTCGACTCCTTGGAGCTATACCCATTTCGAACTTTAATTGAAGAAGGCGTTGGAGGCATTATGGTAGCGCATATGCATATTCCAGCCTTAGATTCTACAGATAATCTTCCTTCTACACTATCTAAACCTATTGTAACTGGACTGCTGAAAGAGAAGCTCAACTACCAAGGCTTGATTTTTACAGACGCCATGGTTATGAAAGGAGTAACTAAATACTTTCCTTCTGGTGAGGCTGAGGCACGCGCCCTAATAGCAGGCAATGATGTACTGGAACGACTGAATAGTGTGCTAAGAGCAATCCGAGCCATAAAAAAAGCCGTTGCCGATGGCAGGCTAAAACAAGAAGAGATAGACAGACGCTGCAAGCGCATGCTGGCAGCCAAGCAGTGGTTAGGGCTGGATAACTATAAACCGATTGAGTTAGACAACCTTTACGAGGACCTAAACCCACCCGCAGCCGATAGCACGAACAGGGCACTGGCCGAAGCAGCCTTAACTTTGTTAAGAAATAAGAATGGAGCACTACCTGTGCGCCAACGCAACAAAAGAATTGCCGCCGTATCGTTTGGAGCAGTACGACCAACTGCTTTTCAGCGTGAGCTAAAGCAGTATGCCACCACTAAAAATTTTATTATATCTAGAAAGGCAAAGGCCAAAGAAGTTAAACAGCTAAAGCAGCAGTTGCAAACGTATGATGTGGTACTGGTTGCACTTTACGGCCCAAGTAGTAGCCCCAGCAACAGGTTAGGCTATTCGAAAGAGGCCGCAGGTTTGGTGCAGGAATTAGCCAACCAAAAAAGATCTGTGATAGTGTTATTTGACAATGCCTACACTATAAATCAATTTAAAGGCCTGGAAAATAGCAGGGCTTTTGTGCTGGCCTACCAAGCTAATTTTCATGTGCAGGAAGCCGCCGCAAAACTTATCTTCGGAGAACTGCCAGCGCGTGGCAAACTGCCAGTTACCGTTAACAAGCATTTCGGGTACGGGGACGGCATCAGCAAAGACAAACCACTGCTGTCTCAGCGTCAGAGTATCTTCTAAAGTTTCTTTCCGTAAGTATAGCATCTTAGTACAAAAGATGATAGACTATGAAAGCGCTTTATAAAAGACTAAAATATTTACCTGTGCTAGTGCTAGCTCTTTTGCTGTCGAGTTGCGAGGGAAACCGAACTGCACAAGAAACAGAGGAAGTTACCGTAGATACTGCTACTCAAGATGATAATATCATTCGAGTAGAAGAGACGGGCAGAACAGCCGAAGAACGCCTAGAGTCTTTCCGCTCTTGGCTGAACAACAAAGCTGATCGTACTGATACAGCCATTAGAGAAGAGTGGCCTGAGATAAGAGAGGAGTTCAGAAGACGAAATGCAGAACTGGAGAGCAACGTAGACAGCCTTTCTGCTAAATCTAAGGAAGAGTATAAACAACTAAAACAGCGCTATGCCAGATGGGAAGAACGCCAGGAAAGACGCCAAAACACACCGTTAGACCAGCAAAAGCTTGAGCAATGGCAAGAACAATTGTTGCGTGAGTTTGATGACCTTAACTCCATTACCTCTCAAAACGTGCGCGAGGCTTACCTCACCTTTATGGGCACCGTTAGGGCCAAGCGCAGCAACTGGAATCAGGATGACTGGGACTATGTTGATCATGTATACAGCCAACTTAATGACCGTCGCCGCCAGATTGAGAATAATATCAGTACTGGAGATAAACTCAAAATTCGGGCGCTGCAAACTGAATACTTAGCTCTAGAGGGAAGTGCTGATGTAGGTAGTGCCGTTAGAGGAGTACAGAATTAAAATATTGCCTTACATGCTGCCGTACACTCTAGAGCATGAAAGACGCAGTAAAGTTCTGGAGCTGTTGTTTTCTCATTTAACTACAAAAGCCAGCTTTCGCTGGCTTTTGTAGTTAAAATTCAGGAGTGTTTTACTTCTTCAGTCTCACCCACTGCTGAGCAATAATGGTTTTGGCATCTTGGGTAACAAGTTCTGCTAACTCTTGGGTGGTATACCTCAGAATCTCGATGTGCTCGTTTTCATGTTCATTACCGCCACCGCTGGCATGTTGCTTCGATACTTCGGCATAATATAAGAATACACGCTCGGTGCAACCGCCTGGAGAAGAGTAAAAAGTATGCAGGTGCTCCATTTTCTCTACATGGTAGCCTATCTCCTCTTCTACTTCACGCTTTATACTTTCTTCAGGGCTTTCGCCTTCGTCTACCATACCTGCCACAACTTCTACTAATTCATGCTCAGGACCTGTGCGGTACTGCCTCGTCAAAACATAAAGTTGCTGCTCAGTATCATACACCAAGGCTGCCACGGCATCACCTCGTTTAAATTGTTCTCTGGTGAAGGTAGCTCCCTCGTGTTCTATCGTGAGTTCATCTATCTTAAAATAGCCATCGTAGGCTAACTTTCTGCTTTTAATTTCCATAGTATTTTTACCGCTGCGCCTTTTGTATAAGTAGCGCAGGTGATGTTTAATTTAGATAAGGTTTATCTGAAAAGTTTAGATACAGTGGGTTGCTAAAAATATAGCTTGTAAGCAATATAACTTTTAATCTGATCAAGAAAAATTCTTTTAATAGATTTAAAGTTCATTGTTCTTGAAGGCTGCTTTTTGTGTAGTTTTAGTTAAACCTGACATAGATAAATCAGACTCACTTTCGTATCCTTTTGCTCTGTTTGTACCAATGCCTCCCTCTCCTGGTAAAAATTTATTTACTAATGCTAAAACTTCGGTGGTAAGTTCTGGGCTAATGCCATGAACAAGTGAGCCAACTTTAGCAGGAAGCGTTGTAGTTACTTCAGCGTCACCATGGCGAAGCGCATCTAATATGGTTTTAGCCGTTGCCTCGGCACTTTCAGAAAACAGCGGGATAGAATCCATAATCTTAAACAGGGCATACTCTTTCTCATGTTGCCCTTTTGCCAATGCATGTCTTGGGCTGCCTGTGCGCATTAAACCTAGGTTGGCAGTGGTTACGGATATACCATATTGCTTCAGTTCTGCTCGTAACCCCTCTGATAACCCCACCATCGCAAACTTACTCGCACTATAAGGCACCAAGTGCGGCACACTTACCTTACCGCCAATCGAAGCAATATTTAAGATTCGGCCTCCTCTTTTTTTCATGCTCGGGAGCACAGCCAGCGTCGTGTAAATCGGAGCCCAGTAGTATAGGTTAATTGCTTCCTCAAACTCCTTTACATCCATTTCGGTAACAGGGCCAACATGAATTATTCCTGCGTTGTTTATCAACACATCAACAGGCCCCATCACACGTTCTATCTGGCTGATCATGCTGTTTACCTGTTCCTGTACTGTTACATCGCAAGGTATTACCTCTACACTAACGCCTTGCCCAGCCAACTCCATGCGGGCATTTTCAAGTTCTGTTTCATCGCGGGCACACAGCACCAGCTTTGCTCCTTCGCTAGCTAACAGCCGCGCCATCACGAGGCCATGTCCACGAGAGCCGCCTGTTATAAGCACAACTTTATATTTAAAATCATAGGCTGTGAGCTTTCTGTATACTGCACGTGCAGCCATAAAAGCCCCTGCACCCGCAGCAAGCCACCATAAGTTATTTTTGTTTTTTGTATTCATAGTAAAAAGAGAGGTTACACAAAATTGAGTAGTAGCGGACACAAAAGAGCCTGTGCACTTTGTAATAAGTTACGGAATGCACAGGCTATGGTTAATGCTCAGAAATTTTACAGATAAAGCTGCTATCGCCTCTTTGCGAAGACATTGTGCTTTACTACAGGGGTATACATAAGTTTCACGCCTAAGGTATAATAATGATCATTATTGTCAGGCCCACCTTGCGGTAAGATAATGCGTGCTCCAATGTTATCCAGATAATCGGTGGTGGTAATACGATAAAGTAATTCAGGGGCTATGGCTACCTCATCAGAAAGACGGAACCGTAGTCCTCCTCCCAACAAAGCAATGGGTGCAACAGCTGGATAAGGTCGTTCTCTGTCATAAGTAACAGGCGCTTCACTTAGCCTACCCTGGCCTTCGTAAGATGTAGCCGTATAATAAATAAAGCCACCCCCAATTTTTGCATATGGCACTACAAAACGTTTTCTGGATGACCTGTAGTTACCTGATCCGCTATAGCTATCAAATAAGTTAATCATAGCACTACCTGTCATTTCAATCACCTCCGATCGGAAAGAAACATTGAGTGGACGACGGGGATCTTTTTCTGATGCTCCCAGTTTGATATAACCAGCCTCGGCACCGACTGAAAAGTAAGGGGAAAGCTTGTACAAACCACCAAAGCTAAGATAAGGGCCAATATTCATACACTGGGGGCTACCGCAAATATCGCTTTTAACGCCCGACGCTCCCAGACCTACCTGAATAACTAGACCCTTTTCTGGCTGGCTGCTAATCTGGCTTCTTTTAAGGAACCTAGCCTGTGCATTAGCTTCAAAAGAAACAAAGAGAAATAAAAGCAATATAAAAGGGTAAAAGATTCTGCTCATAGCACCAACAAGTAACAGGGTCTGTTTCAACATTACATTTCACAACTACCTGTACTGCTTACGAGCTATAATCATCTAAAAGTCAGTTCAGGTCAATCGTTAAGCAAACATGCTAACGCTTACTCTGCCAGTATCTACGATTAGTATTATATTTCGATAATGAAATGATTGAATAATCAAAACTTATACACCCAGAATACAAGTACGAAAGGCTTTGGAATGCATAGTCCAAAGCCTTTCGTGTTTGCATCAAAATACTGGTATAAATAAGAAAGAATACTCGGTACCTCCTACTGCTTTTTCTGGCGAGAATGTTCTAAATTCTGATCTGCGAGCTGCACAAAATCAATTACAAGGGAAGCTGCATCAGGATAAAAAGAAGCGTTTATGTTTTGATACTCATCTGTTGGCTTGTGGTAGTGAGGGTGGTCTTCTACACCAAAATACACAAAAGGTATCTGCCGCTTATGAAACTGATAATGATCAGATTGGCCCGTCCAATCGTCGTGACCTTGCTCAGGCAGGTCGTGCCCTAGCACCAATTTTGCCTGTGGACGTGGCGCCACTTGCTCCAGGTACGGCCTCAGGAACGGATAATGATAGGTACCGCTAGCGTACAGCTCACCTTTATTATTCAGGCTGAGCATATCCATGTTTACATTAAGTAGGATTCGCTCCTTTGGCACAGGAGTGTTTTCCAAAAAAGCATTTGCTCCCTGCAGCCCAAGTTCTTCTCCGTCCAAGGCAACAAATAAAATCGTATGTTTTGGTTTGTGTTTCTTAAAATAAGATGCAGCTGCTAATAAGCCACCCACACCAGAAGCATTATCGTCGGCACCGTTATAAACCTCGCCTTCTCTCACACCTACGTGGTCGTAATGTGCGGTAACAACTATAAAACCCTCTTTTTTACCAAGAATGTAACCGACTAAATTGCTAGCCTGTTCTACCACAACTCTCTTAGATTCTAGCTTAAAATGCTGCTTGTAGCTGTCACCATAAGATTGTAACCCTATTTGCTTAAACCTTTTTTGGATGTACTCCTGTGCCAGTTTATTTCCAGGGGTTCCGCTCAGCCTACCTTCCAACGAGTCTGCAGAAAGTATTTTTATATCCTGAAGCAGCTGCTCCTTCTGCAGCACTGTTTTCTGTGCGATGCCTGTAAAAGGTAAAGCAAAAAATAAACCTAGTAAAAGATGCTTAGTTATAGTTGTCATAGATCTGGTTAAATGAAAGCTGGCTAAAGGTACTCTAGCAACACCTAAAAGAAAAGCCAACTTTTCAGCTGGCTTTTATAATTTACTTTGTTACACTAATGAAAGCAGGCATCTCAAATGGCCCTACCGACGTCTGTATAGTTGGCTTTATCTGAAGTTTTACATCAGGACGTTTGCTTTTGTCTTTCTCCAACAGCACAGCTACCAACCGCATCACCTGAGATAAATCTGTTTTGCCATTATTCTGTTCAAACAATACTGGCGTTTTCACGGCTAAATTATTAAAGCCATGATGCAGTTCTACAGGCTCGTCCACTACACCACTTAAGGTATGCACACCATCTACAAGCAACTGCCACTTTAGCCTGTTTACTTTCATAGTGCGGTCTGCCTCACCTTCTGGTAGCTCTACATTCAAACCCAGCCTAGATTGCGCCGTTAGTTTATTCTCGGCCACGGCAGTGTAAAGTGTAGCGGCATCACCAAACGAAAATTGACTCGGCTTTTTATCTAGCAGATTTATGCCGTTCAGGCTGATTTCATCTATGCCTGCCAACTTATATTCAGCTTCTTTAAATGCTTCCAAGTCATTCTTGGTACTGCAGGCTGTACTAACTATTGCTAGTAGCAAAAGAAAAAAAGTGCTGCGTATATGTAGTTTCTTCATCTCTATAAATTAAGCTGCCACACCTGCCAAGTATAAAACTGGTAGGTGTGGCAGGCAAATATACTTCAAAATTATTTCAGGTAGCCTACGCGCTGTCCGTCTTCATTTACCAACAAACCAGCATCAGTTACAAACACAGGCTGGTCTTCTATATCGAAGTAGTAAGGGAACCGCTTGCTGTTTGTGCGGGCTAGTTTACCCATTACATTCAGCTCACCGTTTCTGCTTACATGCACCAGGTTCAGCTGCTTGGTTACATAAAATTGTTCCTGCGGCAAGCGCGAGAAAGTTACCTTGCTCAGGATAGACTGGCTATCTAGCCTATGGCTTACTTGCTGCCTGGCAGGAGTTGCTGTTGTTCTGGGCTCCGACCTACGGGCTATGCTTTCACGCACTGTCGCATCGCCAGCATTACCGCCGCTTGCCAAAATTTGAGTCTCTGCATTATTCCACCCTTTGCTGATGGCTGCTAATCTATAGCGCCTGCCTGGATGGGTAGCCGAGGTTTGTTCCTCAGAAAGCAAGCTGATAGCTGCTTGTGCATCTCCTAAGCTAGCTCCCATTTTACGAAGAACAAATCCTGAAAATTCATCTGCTTCCAATTCATCGCCAGGGTTGCTACCACCGCGTGATAATGTGTGGCCGTTCAGGTGATGGCCAATTTCGTGTGCTAAAATACTTACACCACCCCAATCAGTTTGTACTGCATTATTAATTTTGTTTAGGAAGTTATCGTTATACAAGATATAGCGCTTGCCATTGTACACCACAGCGGCGGCATTCTCAATGTCTGCTGCACGTAGCTCAAACCTAGGCTTAAGACCTACTGCGTTGATTATTTCCTGTACAATATCGCGTGTGCCAGTAACTTTTAGTGTTGTACTAGTTTTATCAGTTGGATTAACATCAGTAGCTGAGGCAAGTACAGGAGCCAAAGCTACAGTCACCATTAAAATCAGTTTCTTCAAGTATATTTTCATATTTGTCTTGTATCGGGTTAGCCCATGCTTAAAACGGAATAATACTTTTTGCATGGTATCTTGTTAATAGCAAGTTCTTTGCCAAATTTCAGCAGAGGTTAGCAGAAAATCTTAAACTTTAATTTTTTTGAACAAATTTTCAGACATTAAAAGATGCCCGCTGGTAAGCGACTATATTCTCCTTAGCCTAAACTAGTAAATACGCATACCACATCGTACACAAAAAAGCTCCTGCTTTTGCAGCATTAGCAAAAGCAGGAGCAAAGTCCGTTGTTCGAAAAACTATAGTAAAATCAACTGTACTGAATGTTTACTTTCTGTCCTGTTCGGGCAGCTTCATAAATAGCCAACAGAACCGTCACATCCCGCATACCCATCTCACCTGGCACTGGTGTCTGGCCGTTATTCAGAACCACCCTAGCAAAATCATCCATCTGCCTAGCCTGCTGGTTTACCTGCGGGAAATTCATATCGCCCTCACTTGTTTCACCGTCTATGCCCGAATAACTATAGGCAGGCTCTAAGCGCCACCAACCGTTTTCAGCTTCGCCAGACAGATAGCCTGCTTGCTCATTATAGCTGCTTCTGCAATCTGCCACGGCACCGTTCGGGAATTCTAACTGCCAGGTAATGGTCTCTTCCACTTCATCAAAGTATTCAGGTTTGGTTACTTCTCCGAATTGAGCTTTTACAGCTATCGGCGCTTCTCCTACCGTATAAGTGGCACCCTGCACACAATAAATGCCCAAATCCATCAGTGGGCCGCCACCAGAAAGTTCTTTATCCAGTCGCCAAACGTCGGGACTCCCAATCACAAAGCTGTCCTCAGCCTGCATCTTTCTTACAGGCCCAAACACTTGCTTTTGCCCTAGTTCCATCACTCGCTTATTGTGCGGCTCAAAGTGCAGACGGTAACCAATCGAGAGCTTTACATTATTTCTGCTACAAGCCTCAATCATGCGCTTGCAGTCTTCCACCGAAGTTGCCATCGGTTTTTCGCAGATAACATGCTTGCCTGCATTTGCAGCCCTAATCGTGTACTCCGCATGCATGGCATTCGGTAGCACAACATACACAATATCAATATCAGGATTGTCTTTTATCATATCGAAATTCTCGTAGTTGTAGATGTTCTTGTCAGGTATAGCATACTCATCTTTCCACTCTTGAATTTTTGAGGGAGTTCCTGTTACAATGCCTGCCAGGTAACAATCTTCTGTTTCCTGCAACGCTGGTGCCAGCTGCCCTTTGCTGTAGCTTCCGAGCCCTACCAACGCTATTCCCAGCTTTCTATTAGAGTTGTTGTTCTGCACTACCTCCCCATCCTGCTGCTGATTTTCGGTGTTGCTGGACTGACAGGAACTTAGCATAGGCAATCCGATAGCAGTAGAACCAAGCACTAACGAAAATCCTCTGATAAATTTGCGGCGGTTTTGGTTGTTGGGGTAGTTGTTCTTTTTCATAATTTTAGAAAGTATGGAATATTAAGACACTTCTACATAAGTAACTGGATGGAATTACATTAAACAATATTTAGCACCTGATAAATTGTTGTGAAATGCATGTAGAAAGCTTTTATAGTTTCTTTTTACATCATACCACTCCAATACTTTTGGACACGGATTGTTTAAACTAATTAGGTGCCCTTACTTATAAGTTTTTTCCTTAAAAAGGTTTGCTTATTCTATGCTTACGAAAGCATTACAAGTTTTTAATTGCTGTTTTAACATTCAAATCCATCGCTAAAAGTGATACCTGCACAACGCGCTCTGCCATACATAGTGCTAAATTTCACCTCTTAAAAATTGTTTTTATACCTATTTTAGCCGCAAATCCTGAATACGTAAATGCTGATATTCTTCATTCTGCTCTACTTGCTGGGCAACGTTGGTATAGGTTATTGGGCTTCGCGCAAAGTCAAGAATACACAAGACTTTTTACTCGCTGGCCGCAGATTACCATTTCACATTTCGACAGCAGTTGTGTTTGCCACTTGGTTTGGTTCCGAAACACTGCTTGGTGCCTCTTCTGAGTTTGCGGCCAATGGTTTACTCGGTGTAATTGAAGACCCGTTTGGAGCTGCCCTATGCCTGGTGCTGGTGGGCTTTTTCTTCGCTAAAAAACTCTACCGCCTCAACCTGCTCACCATCGGCGACTACTATCGCATCCGCTATAACAGAACTACAGAAATAGTATCTTCATTTTTTATGGTGATTTCTTACTTCGGCTGGATTGCGGCCCAAATGGTTGCTCTGGGTATTGTGATGAACCAAGTACTTGGCACCTCCACAGTAGCAGGTATCATAATCGGATCGCTGATGGTAGTTGGCTATACTTTCCTGGGCGGCATGTGGTCTGTTTCTATCACAGATTTTGTGCAGATGCTAATGATTGTAGGCGGCCTTATATTGATTACAACCTCAGTGATGATGCAAGTGCCAATGGAACAGGTTACAGCACAGTTGCCAGATAACTTTTTCCAGTTAACACCAACTGAAGGCGGCGCTGAAAGCTGGCTCAACTATATAGCACTCTGGATTACAATTGGATTAGGCTCTATTCCGCAACAAGATGTTTTTCAGCGGGTAATGTCTGCAAAGTCGGAACGTATCGCCGTAGCTTCTTCTATCTCGGCGGGATTTCTATACTTAACGGTTGCTTTCCTGCCTTTGGTGCTGGCCTTGTACGCAAAAACGCTGCATCCAGAATTAATGGCCCAGGATGCTCAACTGCTAGTGCCAGGGCTAATTCTGAACTTTTCTCCTCTTTGGATGAAAGTACTGTTTTTCGGAGCTCTACTTTCAGCCATTATCAGTACGGCCAGTGGTGCTATTTTGGCACCAGCCTCTATTCTGAGCGAAAACATGCTAAAGCCTTTCTTTAAGAACATAAACGATAAACAGCTGTTGCTGCTTTCCAGGATGTGTGTACTGTTAGTTGCCGTGGTTTCCTTGGGCATGGCCTTGATGCGCAGCAACATTTATGAACTGGTAAGCGAGTCATCAGCTTTAAGCTTGGTAAGCTTGTTTGTACCCTTGGTGGCAGGTTTGTATTGGCGAAAAACAACAGCTACTGCCGCTATCTTTTCCATTCTGACGGGTATGGGAACATGGTTACTTGCAATGGCCTTAGCTACAGAAGTTAACCCGATGTTGTACGGTTTGGCAGGAAGTATAGCTGGCTTATTCATCGGAATGCTGTGGCCCTCGAATAGTAACTCCTATAAAGCTGACATCTCCTCCCAAAGCTGAGCCATCTCACACATTTTCGTTCTGAGGCTTGCTTACCGTGATGTAGTTTGGAGCTGTAATATTACCTACAGGCGTTTTTACGGTTGGCTTTATTTGAAAAGTTATGTGCTGCTTCAAGTTTGCATTCCTGCTGACAAGATTAATAATCCTGTTCAAGCCTTCATAATTTGGCTGTCCGTCTACCTCGGTAAGCTGTACTGGCGTTTGAATTGGTAATGTGTTCAAACCTTCTTCCAATACCATAGTTTCGTCTACTGTACCAGTCATAGCCTCTTTACCATCAATCAGCAAGAGCCACTGGAGCTTTGTCAGGGTTAGCTTACTATCCTGATTTGCGTCGGGTAGCTCTACACGTAATAAAAGGATTGCTCCCATCTGTAGCCTGTTGGTGGTAACTGCCGTCAACAAACTGTCACGCTCACTGGTTGATAAGCCTTGTTCTGTCTGCAAACGCTTATCCAGGTCTACGCCATTAAGCTTTACGTTCTCAACCCCTTCCAGCCTATAATTTGCTTCAGTAAACGCTTTAATATCCTGCACTTGTTTGCAGCCATGGCCTGCGAAGATCAGGAGCAGCACTAGAACTAAGTATAATTGTTTCTTCATAAATCTTATACAGTTTGGCCTCTATAAGCACAAAACTTACAGCAGATTTTACTTACATACCTTCAAAAAGCTCAAGCTATACGGGTAATAAAAAGCGTGGCTGAAGGCCACGCTTTAAACACACACAGCTAAATTCATGGTGCGAAAACCACTCGCATGCAATTGTCAGTTTTCTCTTTGAACATCTTATACCCTTCTGGCCCCTGGTCCAGCGACCATTTATGTGTGAGCAGATATGCAGGGTCGACCTGTCCGTCCGCTACAATGTCCAGCAGCTTTGGTATATACTTCTGCGCAAACATCTGGCCCATTCTAAAAGTAAGGGCTTTGTTCATGGCGGCACCCATCGGGAATTTATCAAGCAAGCCACCGTATACTCCCACAATAGAAATGGTACCGCCTTTACGACATGCCATAATTGCCTGGCGGAGCACAGCAGGCCTGTCTGTTTGCAGTCTTACCGCTTGCTTGGCTCTGTCGTAGTACTGTTCTACTCCTGTTGTGTGGGCTTCCATGCCTACGGCGTCTATACAGCGGTCGGGTCCTCTGCCTCCTGTCATTTCCCGCAAGGCTTCAAGTATATCTACTTCTTCGTAGTTCAGCACTTCGGCCTTAGCATATAGCTTCGCCATCGCCAAACGCTCAGGAAAGCGATCAATGGCTATCACTCGGCCAGCACCCAATAGCCAGGCACTCTGCATCGCCATTTGTCCTACGCCGCCTGCGCCCCATACTACCACCGTATCGCCTGGTTCTATCCCGCACATATCTGCAGCCATATACCCTGTCGGAAAGGCATCAGAAGTAAATACCGCCGACTCATCTTTGATTCCTTCTGGTACTTTAAAAGAACCTGTATCAGCGTAAGGTACCCGAATATACTCAGCATGGCTTCCTGCATACCCACCAAAGGCATGCGAATAACCAAAAATACCTGCTCCTGCATAGCCATACGCCTTCTCCAATATCTCAGGATGAGTGTTGGAGTTATCACACAGCGACCATTGATCTGTCTGACAGAATTCGCAGCCTCCGCAGCCTAAAACCGATCCGACCACCACACGGTCACCCTTTTTCAGCTTTGTTACTTCTGGCCCGACTTCTACCACTTCCCCCATAAACTCATGGCCGATAATATCTCCCTCGCGCATAGCAGGCACATACCCATCGAGCAGGTGCAAGTCAGAACCACATACAGACGACATCGTTACACGAACAATAGCATCACCCGGGTTTAGTATAGAAGGATCTGGTACACGTTCTACATTAAGTTTATTAATGCCATTCCAGCATAGTGCTTTCATAGTTTTATTTTTAAGGTTAGATAATGCTCAACTAATAATTTTTGCTTGTTCTTCCAGATGGCTGGCCTTCAATTATTGGTATTTCTCCTGTTTCCAGTAAGCGTTTAAAGCGACGCAAATCCTCTTGCACCATTTGCTCGAACAAAGGATTCATCATTTTAGCTGCCAGTCCACCTACAGATCCTACAGGAGGACGGTAAGAAATAATAGCCTGCACAACAGTACCTCTATCCTGTGGCGCATCCATAAAACGGACTTCACCTGCATTGTCTATAGTGGAATTAGGTAAAGACTGCCACGCCAAAAGCGTGTTTTCCTCTTCTTGAATGATATCTGCATCCCACTCAACTGTACCAACCCCACCAGGAACCTTAGCTACCCAATGCGAACGCTTTGGTCCTAGCTGCCGCACATCCTGCAGGTGTTCCATAAAGTTCGGGAGGTTCTCTAACCGTCGCCAGTATTGGTACACTTCTGCACGAGGCTTTCTAATGGTTAGGCTGCGTGTAATTTGAATTAAAATGCTTTCGCTGTCAGCTGTATCACGTCCAGCCACTTCGTTAACAGGGCAATAACCTGTTGCTCCTCTAAAAAGTAAGGCTCCACCAGCCACGGCCATCGCTATACCTGCCGTATCCAGCTTTTTCAGTCCATAGTAAGTCAGCAAGGCTCCACCCAGTGCAGATATAATGCGCTCTGTTGTACCCACATTAATTTGGCTTGAGCCAGTTAAAGGAGGATTGATGTGTGCTGTATTTAACAGCTCAGAAAGTTTTGTGTTGAATGTATCCATATTTCATAGTTTTATACTGAATACGTGATAAGCAACTGAATATGTTACTATTATAATATGACACTACCTACGAATGCATAAACTCAGAAAGCAGAAAGGCCGCTCCTGCCTAAGCGGGAACGGCCTTTACTGACACTAATGATATACTGATACTCTATGCGTTACCTGACAAGCACCACTCTCTTGTAGAGCACCCCGTTTGCCGTGGTGAGCCTGCAGAGGTAGACGCCAGTGGCATGGCTGCCCCCGTCGAACTTGAAGCTGTAAGTCTTGCCTGCCTCGGCCTCGCCTTGGTACAGTGTCTCCACCAGCTCGCCCTGCAGGCTGAACACCTCCAGCTTCATCTTCCCTGACTCCTTCGCCACAAACTCAAGCGTCACGGTCTCGGCAAAAGGGTTGGGATAGGCCGTGATAGATTCAGCCGCCTGCAGCTTTACCCCCTCGCTAGCAACAGGTGCCGCAGCCGTGGCCGCCGACACTGCCGTGCCCACTACATTGAAGCTCTGCTCCACGGGCTCTGCCGTGGCCCAGCGGCCGTTGCCCCACTGCATGGCCTTCACCGTCACAAGGCCTGGGCCTGTCACTGTGAGCACATTGCCAGACACCCTGGCTGGGCCGCCGATCACCTGGTATTTCATCGCAAGCCCAGAGGTCGCGCTGGCCTTCAGCTCGAATGGGGCCACGGGGTACATCTGGTCCGCTATCGGCGCGAAGGTGATTATGACCAAAGTGCCATTATAACCGTTGCAAAAGCAAAAAGGTAAAAGCCCAAAAAAAATTTAAGATATAACAGACTTTGAATCAACACATTCAAAGCCGACACAATATTATATCCTCGGATATCAGTGCACAATACCCATTTATAGGTAGTTTAATATTTTAATATAAATTATAAATATTCACCTAAAACTATATAAAAAAGCCTTGGCTAATTAAAACCAAGGCTTCCCTCTAGATTATTGCACTTTCTCTAGTTTATTGCACTTTCACTTTACTTATTTAAACATCCCCTTCAGCTTTGCCAGCTTTGCCTGGAAATCATCCATTGGCTCTTCTTCCTTCTCACGGCGATTGCCTTTCTTACCAGAACCGCCTCCACCTGCTGGTTTGGCAGCATTAGGGTCACCTTTCATGCTTAGCGAGATGCGCTTGCGCGGCACATCCACCTCCAGCACTGTCACCTCTACCTTCTGCCCTACTTTCACCACATCGTGCGGGTTATTCACAAAACGGTCAGACAGATGGCTTACGTGCACCAAACCGTCCTGGTGAACACCAAGATCGACAAATGCACCGAAGGCGGTAATGTTGGTTACGATACCTGGCAGCTTCATGCCCTCACGTAAATCTTTTATCTCGTTCACTCCTTCCGTAAAGCTGAAAGCTTCGAAGGTCTGGCGCGGGTCGCGGCCTGGTTTTGCCAATTCGCTCATGATATCCTGCAGCGTTGGCAGACCTACGGTATCCGTCACGTAGTTCTTCAGGTTAATTTGCTTGCGTAGCTCCTCTTTCTGCATCAGGTCTTTTACCGTTACTCCCAAGTCTTTCGCCATCTGCTCCACAATTGGGTAGCTTTCAGGGTGTACCGCAGAAGAGTCTAGCGGATGTGCGGCATCGCGGATACGCAAGAAGCCTGCTGCCTGCTCAAAAGCCTTATCGCCTAAACGTGCCACTTTCTTCAGTTCAGTACGCGTACGGAACGGTCCGTTCTGGTTTCTGTATTCCACAATGTTCTGTGCCAGCGCAGGGCCTAAGCCAGAAACATAGGTTAATAATTGCTTGCTGGCGGTGTTCACTTCCACACCTACAGCATTCACGCAGCTCATCACCACATCATCCAGCGTATGCTTTAAGGCAGACTGGTCCACGTCGTGCTGGTACTGGCCTACTCCTATACTTTTCGGGTCTATCTTCACCAGCTCCGCCAATGGGTCCATCAGGCGACGGCCGATAGAAACAGCACCACGAACGGTAACATCATAATCAGGGAATTCCTCACGTGCAACATCAGAAGCAGAATAAATAGACGCTCCGCTTTCGTTCACCATCACCACCTGCACCGATGCTGGCAGTTTCAGGCTATTCACAAAAGCCTCTGTTTCGCGGCTGGCCGTGCCATTACCAATCGCAACAGCTTCTACTTCGTAGCGGTCTACCAGGTATTTTACGCTTTGCCCTGCTTCTGCTGCTTTCCCCTGACCTGTATGCGGATAAACTGTTTCATTATGCAGCAACTTGCCCTGCTTATCCAGCACTACCAGCTTACAACCCGTTCTAAAACCAGGATCCAAGGCCAGTACTGTTTTCTGGCCCAACGGTGATGACAATAACAACTGGCGCAGGTTATCGGCAAACACACGAATGGCTTCTTCGTCGGCACGTTTCTTAGAGCTTAGGCGCACTTCTGTTTCCATGCTCAGCTTCAGCAGGCGCTTAAAGCAATCTTTCGCAGCCAAACGAACCTGCTCCGAAGCGGCATTATTGCCCTTCACAAACATATCCTCCAGCTTTGCAACGGCTTCTTCCTCGTCAGGTTGAGCAGTCAGCATCAGCACCATTTCGGATTCGCCACGGCGCATGGCCAAAATGCGGTGCGACGGTGCTTTCTCTATTGGCTCATCCCACTCAAAATAATCTTTGAACTTCTGGCCTTCTTCCTCTTTGCCCATCATCACGCGGCTCTTAAACACACCTTTCTTCTCGAAAAGCTGGCGCATGGTGGCACGTGCCTCTGCGTTCTCGTTCATCCACTCGGCCATAATGTCGCGGGCACCAGCTAGAGCTGCATCCGTATCTTTTACCTCTTTCTCCTCCGAGATATAGTTGGCGGCCTCGCTGGCAACATCAAAGCTTTCCTGCTCAAACAGGCGCTGCGCCAGTGGCTCCAGTCCTTTTTCGCGGGCGATGGTGGCACGGGTACGGCGCTTCGGCTTGTAAGGCAGGTAAATATCTTCCAGAGCGGTCATGGTTTCGGCCGCCATAATCTGCTCCTCCAGTTCTGGCGTCAGCTTCTCCTGGTCGCGGATAGATTTTAGTATACTTTCGCGGCGCTTGTCCAACTCACGCAGTTGCTCCATCCTGTCGCGGATGGCAGCTACCTGCACCTCGTCTAGCGAGCCTGTTACTTCTTTTCGGTAACGTGAGATAAAAGGCACCGTTGCTCCCTCGTCTAGCAAAGTAGCGGTTGCCTCCACTTGCTTGATTGTAATAGCAAGCTCTGTGGCAATTTTTAATAAATGATTGATATTGGGTTCCATATGTAAATTTGATACTGGTCTCAGTAGATAGATTGGAAAGGCGGAATCGCCAGAAAATTCAGAAAGTTAATAGATAAGTTTCTCCTGTCTTGCCTTCCCCTCTTTAAGCATACCGCTTGGATGGATTATTATTAGTGAGCACCAAATTTAAGGATAATGCCTAAATGAGAAAATTTCCTTTAGATTAAATTCACGTCTGCTGTTTCAAAGCATAGGATGAAACACAGATATGTTATTAAATACTCATTTTTTGTAACGTAAAAACACCAATCAATAGGTAGATAGGATAGGCCTCATCATAACCTTCATAAAATATCACTTTTTACATTAATAGCGTTAATTTGCATACTTGAAAAAACAGTATCAACATATAGTTAGCCGCAACCTTTACTGGCTTTTAAATGCTGTGCTGCTGCAAAGCTGCCTTGTACAACGCCTGGACCATACTCCTTATCAACAGACGGATTATTACCGCTCCACGTTAGCTGAGGTACAGAAGCAAACTACAACAGCAATAGAGGCGGATACCTTGCAAGTAGGCTGGGCTAAAGTAAACATTACGCCACCTGTAGGCACACCTATGGCTGGCTACGGTAAGCGGCTCGGCATGAAGTATGAGCAGGTGCACGATTCGACTTGGGTTCGTACGTTTGCTTTCAGCAACGGTAGCAACAAAGCATACTTTGTTACCTTGGATATGCTGATCGTGCCGATGAGCGTTACAGCGGCATTGGAAAAGGAGTACCCAAAACTAGGTATAAAGCCCGAACAGGTATATCTTTCTGCCACACATACCCACACTAGTTTTGGTGGTTGGGCTAAAAAGCTGGCTGGTCGCCTGATGGCAGGCAAGTATAAAAAGCAGGTAGTCGCACAAACGGTACAGCATATTATTCAGAGTATAAAACAGGCCGAAGCAAATTTACAACCTACTCGCCTGAGCTATGGCCAAGCAAGCGCAGCTGGTTTTGTACGAAACCGCCTAACAGGTTCCTCCACCACCCTCGACTCTACCTTACGCTTTATAAAGTTTGAGCAACTTAATGGGCAGACTGCACTATTATGCACCTTTTCAGGCCACCCTACTATTTTACCTTCTATGCAACCTATACTCTCCAGAGATTACCCAGGCGAGTTGGTAAAGGAACTTGAACGTACAGTAGACTTTGCAGCTTTTTCGGCAGGCGCTGTGGGTAGTCACCAAACTGTTTACCAGCACGGCGGTAGCTTTGAAAGTACAGAACAGGTAGGAAAAGAACTAGCGCAGCTTATACTCAAAGCCTCAGCCTCGTTACCACTGGCCCACACTACTCATTTGCAATCGGTGCGTGTTCCGTTGTATCTGCCAGAACCACAATGGAGAATAGGTGAAAATAAACGCTTTGCACCACTTCTCTTTAACACCTTTTTCGGAAAGTATGAGGCGTACCTCACAAGCCTGCAGGTAGGAGATATTGTCTTTTTAGGCGTGCCAGCAGACTATTCTGGGGAGTTTATGGAAAATTTGCAAGCAACTGCCTCTGAACTGCAGAAGCAACTGGTAGTTACCAGCTTTAATGGCAGCTACCTTGGCTACGTTGTTCCAGAAGAGCACTACCCACTCAAGAAATACGAAGTGCGAGACATGAACTTTTATGGTCCCCAAAGCGGCACCTATATTACAGAGATGCTTTCGAAACTGCTACGCCTAAACCTGAAGCAGTAGCCATCGGTATTCAGTACAATTAATAAAACAAGAGTAGCTACAACTAAAATACTATTCAAATTTATTTATTCAACCAATTTAAAACAATTATATTATAATAATACAAAACAATAAGATCTAACATCAGTTTAATTAAGTATAGCATAAGCAAAATCAGCTCTGCACATATACAATTTAATACTGACGTTATGGAACCATTCACTATAAATATTTTAAATATACTTTTACTAGCAACTATAGCATTGTACCTGGCACTGCTTGGCTTTATTCTTACCTGGGTCTATTTCGATGCAGAACAGCGCGGTGTAAACGGATTTATGATTGTTGCACTAACATTTTTCTCAGGAACGATTTTTGGCACACTAGCCTGGCTCGTTTTAAGACCTCGTTTACAACCACAGCCTATCCCTGTCAGAAGCTAACCTTTAGGTCAAGCACAAAGCAGTATAATACCAGCAGCGAATGAGCGGTAGAAATCTTATCTTTGAATAAAGGAGGAGAAGCCGCTGATTCGCTGCTTTTTTATCTCCTCGACAAGTGGAGCTAATGCTTCTTTTTTACCGCCCCAGAACTCACAATGCAACAAGAATCTATTTATATACCTGTTACCCCCACCGACACGCTGCACCTGAAACGGTTCTATACCGACAAAGGCGGAGCACCTGTCTTTCTTGTGCATGGCTCCATAGAAAACGGACACATTTTCTATTCTAAATCAGGAAAAGGCTTTGCTCCTTTTCTGGCAAAGCAAGGTCACGATGTGTTTGTGGCCGACCTCAGAGGCCGCGGCAAAAGCAAACCATCTATTTCTAGCAGATCAGATTTTGGATTAACACATACACTTCAGGAGGACTTTCCTGCCTTTATCAGCAAAATAAAAGAACTAAAAGGCGACGTGCCGCAATATTGGGGTGCCCACTCCTGGGGAGGGGTATTAATGCTGGCTTACCTGACAAGCCCTATAGTTGCAGTTCAGGTGCGTGCTATGGCTTTTTTCGGCAGCAAGCGGCGTATCAGTATCTGGAGCTTAAAAAGACTTTTGATGATAGGTGTAGTTTGGAACTGGTTCTCGAAAGCAGTGATTGCAGCAATAGGCTGGTTACCCGCAAAAAAACTACGTATTGGTTCAGACAGCGAAACACGCCTCACCCACAAGCAAACCCTCGAATGGGTAGTACGGAAAAAGTGGCTAGACTGGAAGGATTGCTTCAACTACGCCGCTGCGCTGCAACAGATGCACCTCCCGCCTACATTGTACCTAACAGGAGTAAATGACGATGTGCTGGGGCACCCGACAGTTGTGGAGAAACTAATGCAGGAAACGGGTAGCAAGAACAGTGCATTTCATGTAGTTAGCAAAGCCAACGGAAACCTGCACAACTACAACCACATTAGCCTGCTCACGCATGCCGATGCGCCCAAAGACCACTTCCTGCAAGTAGTGCAGTGGTTTAAACAAGCAGGAGCATTTGCATACTAAGCCAGCCTTGAATACGTTGGGGAACTGATACGGCTTTCCGTTTTTTCTGCTTACTTTGCAATAACTACTTTCCTTACAACATTATGAAATCCACCTTTACCCTTATGCTCAGTTTTGTAGTGGGCGCCCTGCTTTTTTCATCATGCGACAAATGTGATGAGGTTAAATACTCTCGAGCAACTACAGATGACCTAGAGTGGCTTGTGTACGGACAAGATGACTCTATTAAATTTGTGAACCAGGATAATGTGCTGCTCACGTTTACGCGTGTAAATGCGACAGAAAACCAATTGCCTGGTGAAGGTTATTCAGCTTCTGACGAATGTATAGAGAAGGTTGATGTGCAGCACCTTGTAACTATGCAGGATTTAAAAAACCAGCACCCGACCTTTGGAACAGCTGTAACCAGATCATCCGATAAGTTGAAGGTGAACGTTATGCTCGAAAGCCGGGGGATGCATGAAATAAATGTAGAAAACCCAGACTTTGAAACACTAGAGGTAAATGGGCAAAACTACAGCAATGTATATGAAATAACAGCCGACAGCACCAGAACATATAGTTTGAAGCGTTTGCTGTTTAACAAATCTCATGGAGTTCTGTACTATGAGCTTTATGACAGAAGAGAGTATAAACTTGTAAGTGATCAATAAAAGCAAAGGCCCGTTCAAGAACGGGCCTTTGCTTTATGCTTGTACTTTTTCCTTTTTTCGCAATGTTCGGAGCACCATCAAAGCATTGTCTACATGCTCTAGTGGTTTGTTAAACGAGTTGTGAATATAACGTACAATTCCTTTCTGATCTATGACGTAAGTAACACGCCCAGGTAAAATACCGAATTTCCGTGGTACGCCGTACAAACTCCTAAGTTGGCTATCTTCATCGCTCAAAAGCACAAACGGGAGATGATAGACTCGCTCAAACCTTTTGTGCGATTCTAAACTGTTAGAACTAATACCTACTACTTCGGCACCAAGTTCTTTAAACGCATCGTACTGGTCTCTAAACTCGCATGCCTGCTTTGTGCAGCCAGAGGTATTATCGCGAGGATAAAAGTAAAGCACCACACTGTGCTCCTTTAGCACCTCATACAGTCGAAAGAACCGGCCATCTTTTCGCATTAACTCAAAATCAGGAGCTTTATCTCCTATATTCAAAGTGTCCATTCCCTACAGATTTTTCTCTAAACTCTCGCAAATATAAACAAGAATGGTTTAAAAATGTTCCATCCAGCACACTTGTTGAGTAGTAGACAGCTTTGGGATAAGTAAAACAACCTTTCCACGGTATAGAGCCTGAAAATGTGTAAGCAGAAGGAATACTACTCTTACATGCCACCTGTTTTTAAGAATCCCCCTCCAGATCCTGCAAAGGCTGCATAAAGAAATCGTTTAGCGGCTTTAGTGCTTTGAACCCGTCAAGCACTTCATCTATAAAATCGGAGCTTAACACTGTTTTATCAGAAAGAGGCATGATGGCATTCCAGCTTTTGAATCGAAGATATTCTATGGCGGGGTTGTCTTTGTCATAGCCTTTCGGGGTAGTTTTTAGCTGCTCTCCCTGCAAAGGTCCGAAACGCTTCACAAAATCCTCGGCTTCAATGATACTTTTGAGCTCGTTTAGGTTATAATCAATCTCTTGGCGCACAACCTTAAGCTGCGCCGCAGGCGGGTACCAAATACCTCCTGCCAAAAAAGATTTATTTTTACCAGCCAAATGCAGGTAGTACCCAGGGTTGATGGATTTCCTGCCCCCTTCGGCCAGATAGGCGCCAAAATGATCTTTATAAGGACGTTTGTCGGTGGAGAAGCGAACATCTCGGTAAATCCGAAACACCAGGTCTTTGCCTTGCTGCCCTTGTGCAGCAGGGTCGAAATGCTGCACTTCCTTTACTAGTTCGTCTAAAAAAAGAATATAGTCTTTACGAGCTGCTTCGTATTTTTTCTTGTGTTCCGCAAACCATTCGCGGGTATTATGTTCTACCAGATCGGCTAAAAATTCAAGCGTAGCTTTATTTATAGTTGTTGACATTTCTTGATTAAGGTTTCACGCAAATTTATAGTTCTTACGTTATACCTGTCATTTTAGCCGCTCATATTCAGCCACTGCTCTGGCTTTTCCAGGTCTTCTAGGTAATCTACATCTTTAAGTGTGGGCAAAAGACTGTACGTTATTTCCAACCGCTCTATATCCTCTATTGTGGCAGTAAAAACCTGATCTGTGCTCCAATGTTTGTTCTGGAAAAAATCTGGGTACAGACGATTCATTCCTAGAAGATAGTAACCACCATCCACCGCTGGGCCTATCACCACATCATGCGTTTGCAGTTCATCAAAGGCCTGCTCTATAATCTCCTGCTTAAGTTGCTGGCAATCACTCCCAATTATCACCACTGATTCGTATGCTTCAGCAAACGCAGCCTCAAAAGCAGCGAGCATTTTTTCGCCTAAATCACCCGAAGGCTGTAGCTTTTTATGGTGATAGGCATATGGCCACAGGTCATGTTCTTCAACTCTTTCGGCATAGTACACCACCTTATCTGCTTCAACATGTTGTGTAACAGTTTGCGTGTGCTCAAGCAGATACAGGTATATTTGGAGTGCTTTTTCCTCACCAACTGATGCTGCCAATCGCGTCTTCACCTTACCTAGTTCAGGATTGCGCACAAACACCATTATCAGCTTTTTATTTTTCATATCGTATGGATTCACTCTCCTGTCAACAGCCACTTCAGCTGCAAAGGGCAACGTTCCTTAAGAAAAAATGACAGCGCAAGTCAACTTTAGTTGAGAAAGTTGAGTCAAGCCTTATATAATTGGAATTTACTTTACTGTTTCCCCGCCGCAGCTTGAGCCTGCTCCTGCCGTGCAGCCGTAGCAATGCTGGTTCAACACAATGTTTCGCTCGTCCAGGGCTGCTACATCAAAATCACGGATATGTTGCGGAGCCGATTGCGCCACTTTCAACTCCAGCATTTGGTTAAAATCGCAATCGTAAAGGTAGCCATCCCAACCCACCGATATCGTGTTCCGACACATTACACCTGTCGCTGCTGCTGGGTTGAAAGCATCAATCAGCTTATGCATATAGCTCTCATAGTTACCGCTGTTCACCAGATAATCCAGGTAGCGGCTAATAGGAAGATTAGTGATGCAAAACAGGCTGTTAAACTCGATATCGTACCCGTTTTTGAGCCTCCGCTTAAACTCCGCCTCCAACGACTGCTGTCCGCTTGGCAGAAACGCGCCCGAAGGGTTGTACACCAAGTCCAGCACCAAGCCACTGCCCTCTTTACCATAGCCCACCTCATTCAGCATCTGCAACGCCTTTATCGATTTTTCGAACACACCGTCTCCTCGCTGGGCATCGGTACGGGAGGCCAAAAAGTAGGGCAACGAAGAAACCACATGCACCTGGTGCTCTTTAAAGAAAAGCGGCAGGTCGTGGTACTTTTTGTTAGCCAGAATAATAGTAAGATTGCACCGCACCATCACCTGCTTACCCAGCTTAGAAAGTTCTTCTACAAACCATCTAAAGTTGGGATTCATCTCAGGTGCTCCGCCTGTTAAATCTACGGTCGTAATTTGCGGTGCTGCTTTTAGAGAATCGAGGCAAAGCTGCATGGTTTGCGCTGTCATGATCTCCTTCCGATCGGGACCTGCATCTACGTGGCAGTGCTTGCAAACCTGGTTGCACATTTTGCCAACATTAATCTGGAGTATAGTAGAGCCAGTCGGTTTGAGTGGGTACAGGTCGTGCTGCAGCAGTTTTTCGGCAAACACAGGAAACTGGTCTCCGTGCAAGGCAGGCTGCTGCAACACGTTTAATTGCAGTGCAGGATCGGACAGTTCATGTTGCTGGCCCTGTAAAGATCTAACAGATTTCAGCATAGGCTACATCGTCACTTCTTTTATCTTGTTCATCATTTGCACGCCATGCACCAACGCTGAACCACCCTTAATGGCTGCCGCCACATGCACAGCCTCCATCATCTGATTTTCGTCGGCTCCTTTTTCTAAACAATCGGTGCTGTAGGCATCAATACAATAGGGACACTGCACGGCATGCGCCACAGCTAGTGCTATCAAAGATTTCTCACGAGCCGTTAGCGCTCCTTCTTTGAACACTTCTCCATAGTAGTCGAAGAATTTACTTCCCATTTCTGGCTGCAATTCTGATATGCTGCCAAACTTGGCAAGGTCTGCGGGGTTATAGTATGTTTTTTCCATTTGAATGTATCTGTTGAATTTGCTTTATAACAAGAAACTGTCGAAATGTTTTAGATAAGCTATGGATAAGTATAAACAACACACCAGCCAGACAGCTAATACTAGCTCCAAAGCAAAGTGTTTTATACTTGCTCTAAATAATGGTAGAAATCTTAATAAACAGGAGGAGCACGTAAGTGCATATCCCTTACGCTTTGCTCTTGTAATACAAAGCGGGAATTAGAAGGATGTAAATAGGGGTTTGTCGCCTCTAAAAGAATGGCAAGAAGGTCGCGTTTGAGGTCGCTTAGCACAGGCAGTTCTTGCAGAGCTCGCCTCAGATCAGCGCTGTTATCAACATCTGACTTTTCATCCAGTTTAAAGAAACAGCCCATACAGCTCTGCTGCCTGAACGAATAGATAGTTAATTCATTCAGCACTTCACTTGTCTGCCAGTTAAGCATAGAAAATGCCTCAGGGTTAAAGCAGTCTATGTGCATGCCTATGAGGTAAGCGCCGCCATCTTTGGTTGGCCCCACCACCATGTTATGCTTAAGGAGTTGCTCAGCAGCATTTAGCAAATCTTTTGCCTGTAAGGTAGGGCAATCGCTTCCAACACAGATTACCCGTTGGTAACCCTGCTCAAACACATCATGAAAAGCGTTAGACAATTTTTCGCCAAAAGTATAGCCTTGCTGCTCCTCTGATGTGCACACAATGAGTGGCAGCCCCACCTCTTGCAGCATATCTAGTGTGTAGCACAACAGCGTATGGGCAATCAGGTAATTAGCATCACCACCTCCACTACCAGGCACAAAGTTCTTTTCTACTGCTTCCTGAGTAGCAGTATTGGTGAAAAGTAGTATGGCGATATCTGAAGTAAGGTTTTGCAAGAGCAGCTTATTTAGCTATTTTAACATTAAACATAATTTTTGGTTACAAAATAGTAAAATTACTCCGTTCATGAATGCTGATATAGCAAGTTAACAATATTCTAATATAGCTAATACGATTCCTGAAGTTAATTAAATGTTAAACATTAACTTTCCTTTAGCTACTGTACAAGTGCTGTGTAAAAAATGGGGGTCTGGCGATAGTGTAAGAAAGGATTATGAAGTAAGGTAATGCACTCAACAGTAGCTGATGAATTAGGAAAGAAGCAAAAGCCACCGAAGTGATTGCTAAAGAAAGAGCGAAGCAAGGTTTAGCAGTAACCTAAGATTTTGTACACAATAAACCCTGTAACTTCATGTATAAGCAGGTGCCACTTTTCGAAGGCACCCACATTTGGTATGATGGTTTCGTCTGGGGTAAAGCGCCTGGGAGTAGAATAAAAATCGGTGCTGTAGATAATGGGCTGCAAACCTACTTTTTCGAAACATGCCCTGGACCGGCGCATATGAAAAGCTGAGGTTACCAGCAAAGGCTGTTGCCAATCAGGGTAATCTTTAAGTAAAGCAGCAGTATTTAGGGCATTTTCGCGTGTATTCCGGCTATTGGCTTCTGTAATGATGTCTTCTTCTGCTACTCCTGCCATCAACAGTATCTTCTCGATTTGCTCAGCCTCTGGCACCGCATTGCCTGTAACATAACCACTCCCACCCGATATCAGCAAACGTTTTACTTTACCTAAACGGTACAACTGCAGCGGATGCAAAAAACGGTCGGCACCTTTATGGGTATGAATTCGATCAGGCATGTCTTCTCTATAACCTGTTACTCCTGATAGTATGACGGCTATCTCATGGTTAGCAACTTCTGCTACAGGCGTGGCATCTACTTCCCAAGCACGCCATACTTCATTCGCCAGAAAAGGGTTCGAAAACACAAGTAGGATAGCAACCGCAGTAGCCAAAGAAACCCTTTTCCACTTTGCAGACTTCAGAAAAAGAGCCAGAAACAAAAGCACCAACACCCACAAAAAAGGCATTAGTACAAAGTGTAACATTTTAGAAAGGATGAAAAACATCTAAGCAGGGTCTGGTAATGAGTCGCATCTGCATCGTTATTCTTTTCTTTGCAAATGGTTTTACAGTTCTATCTTGCGCACCTATAAATTCAGCACAATATATAAAATGGCTTCCACAAAATAACACACGATTTAAAATAACCTCCTGAAAAGCCAAAGCAGGAAAGATAGCAGAATGCTCAGCAAAAGCATGCTGGTGATAGGGGCATAAAAGCGCATATTCTTACGCTCTACCTTAATGTCGCCAGGTAAATTGCCAAACCAACTAAACTTATCGCCAGCCAACCAAACTACCAAACCGATCAAGACCAAAACTACACCCGCTACAACTATGTACTTTCCTACTGGCTGCATTTATCTTTGTTATTTGTTAATTAGATCAAGTTAACTCACGGGGGTAAAGAAAGCTCTACTACTTAAACCGAATTCGTAACCCCGCAGACACGTTCATGATATCCCAAAGCGAGAGTCCGTCCTCTTTTACCCAGGAAGTCAGGATCAGGTCAAAAGTTCCTACTTCAGCGTATAAGCTAGCATCCCGTAGCAGCTTTTGCTGCTCTCCAAATTTATAATTAACAGACGAACCTGCAAAACCTAGTATCCTGACGGCAGAAGACCACCAATAGTAGCCCTTAGGATAATTATCTCCCCAGGATAAGGCATATCTGTCTCCGAAGTAATAGCTACCTGCCAGTCCCACGCGTAAAGGCGTAACACTGTACCGCTCGCTTATGCTAACAAGGAATGGGTGATAAGTTCCTTTTAAAGTAAGTAGGTGATTGGGGGTTTCTCCATCAAACTTCGGTACATACCCATAAAGCAACTCAGCGCTTAGCTTCTCGTCAAAAAGGTCGTAGCTTGGCCCTACCGCCAACAAACCCATATTACCAGCAAATTGTAACACCGCGCCATCAGGAACAAACCAGGTGCGCGATTTTGAAACACTATCCTGCAAAGTTGTTTCCTGTGCCTTAGCCAGCCAGGGCATACACCACAATGCCAGCAAAAGGTGTAATTTTCTCATTATTTAGTCTTTAGAACGCCACCCTTTCAAACTCAACTCCTCCGTTGTAAGCCGTCATCACAATATATTCACGTTTGCTTGTGGTGGGTACATGAATGTGCTCTACTCCTATTTGTGCACTGTTTGCTGAAGAACTATTCGTAAGATTCACCTCTCCAAAATTGTTTAGGTTATCTATACTTTCCTGAGGATGTACTACGCCATCGGCCGTCATTCTGTAATAGTCGAAGCTGTGGTTGTGCCCATGTATAGAAAAACTTGCCTTGTATTTGTTTATGATCTCTTCATAGCGCCTCGATTTTTCTTTCCCAAACTCATTACTTGTTGGAGGAATATGCGACACCACAAACACCTGATCATATTGTGAGGTGTCAGCAAACTGCTGTTCCAGCCAACTCAGGTTTGGGGCTTGCTTGTCAAACTCAAGGTAGTTCGTGTTTAGAAAGATAAACTTGCGCCGCCCTACCGTAAAGCTGAAATCAAAGTCTCCGTACATGGCTTGGTAAACTTCTTTGCCGTTATTGGTGGCATCGTGGTTACCAACTACTGCCACACATGGCACTTTCAGTTTCCGCAAGCTTCTGTGAATAAGTTTATGTTCCTTCAGCAGTCCGAAATCTGTTATATCTCCGCCATGCAGCACAAAAGCTACGTCGTTTCGGGTATTAACATGTGCCACCATGGCATCGTTGTCTCCATAAAAACCTTGGGTGTCTCCTGTCAGCACAAACCGAACGGTATCGCTAGCCCTTAAGTTAAGGGCCTCTATTCGAGCAACATTTTTGGCGTTCAGATCTTTTTCCCCGTTCTTTAGTCGGACTTCGTAGGGGCTATATTCAAACTTCTCGCAAGACGACAAAAGGAATACCAGCACAAACTGCACTAGTACGTATGGTATAATATTTCTTTTCATTTCTCATAGCTTTCATAGTATCAACTAAAGTAGCAGTACCTTGTTTTATACTTCACGAATTGCACTTAGTTTCAGCGACACTAGTATTATGAAGATACCTTAACAAGAGAAATGGTTGCATCAGGAATAATTACTCTCTATTCTATATTATTTTATAATTCCTATATTCTCCTAACCTTTTACCAGTAATCTTCTCCACGAAAAGTTTTATTCTGTCTTTCAGTTTAAGGTGATTTTTGCTCAGGTCGTGGTTAAATTTCCAGTTAAGCCTTTCTATTCTTTCTTGCATTACTTTTGGGTGAGAACCTTCGTACAGCCTGAGAGCATCTATACCCGAGTAATCAAACTCTTCTGCTTTCACCACTATCTTTTCCAGTTGCTCATCGGAGTGCCATAGCTTTCCAAAGCTCTCGTGCTTTCC
This sequence comes from Pontibacter harenae, assembly GCF_020907245.1. Taxonomy (GTDB): domain Bacteria; phylum Bacteroidota; class Bacteroidia; order Cytophagales; family Hymenobacteraceae; genus Pontibacter; species Pontibacter harenae. Next base: position 81,577 of record NZ_JAJJWH010000011.1, read on the forward strand.
CTGCATCGCCTTGGGCTCTTTTACCCATCCGTAGTGATGCATATAGGCATCAACCAGCTTTACATTCAGCTTATGGTTGTCGCCTTTCCGAAAGCCCTGTGCATCACGAAAAGAATAGATATCCTTCCGCTTCCGAACCACCCTTATCTCCCGACGGTACCAACGCAATGAGTCGCCAACATAATCATAAGAACCGTAAAAGTGGCGATACTTCAGTAGCAGCCCATCTACTTCAGGTGCATCTTTATACTTTTGCATGGCCTCGCGTACAGCATCCAGGTATTGCTCATGAAGCACTTCATCGCCTTGAATGTAAAAAGCCCAATCTGCGTCTTCTGACACAGCCGCGAAAGCTTTATTTGTTTCCACAGCCAACACATGTCCACCTTCTCGCAAGCTATCGTCCCAAACAGTTTCTATTATCTTTATTTTAGGTGAATTTATCCCCTGGATCAGACCAAGCGTATCGTCTTCTGACTTGCCCACGGCAACCACTACTTCATCGCACAGCGGAAGTATAGACAGGATAGCCTCTACAACTGGATAGTCGTATTTGATGGCGTTTCGGACAAAAGTAAACCCACTGACTTTCATTATAGCTTCTTTATGCTTCGGCTACAAAAGTATAAAACTAAACCAGATGGCGCACCAAAGACAACCAATATGCCACTACTTCTCTTCGGAAACAGGCTCGGAAATAAGCGCCAAAAGCAGTAACTTTGAAAGCTAGTGTGACGGCTGCGCCTAATTAAGAATCAGAAATCAAGAATTAGAAATTTTGCTTATTCGTGCGGTATAAGCATCCGAACAGGCTAACTTCTCATTCTTTATTAGTCAAGAAAAGAGTCTAACTTCTAAAATCTAGCTTCTATAATCTCATTAAATCTTCTTTACCTTGAAAGTTTGCATTGCTGAAAAACCGAGTGTCGCCCGCGAGATAGCCATGGTAATTGGTGCTAAAACCAAGAAAGACGGCTACTACGAGGGCAACGGCTACCAGGTAACCTGGACCTTTGGCCACTTTTGCCAGCTGCGCGAACCTGATGATTACCGCCCCGAGTGGAAGCGCTGGAGTATGTACGACCTTCCCATGCTGCCCGAGCGCTACGGCATTAAACTTATACAGAACAAGGGGGTAGAGCAGCAGTTTAAAATAATTGAGAAACTGCTGGAAAAAGCCAAGGAAGTGATAAACTGTGGTGACGCAGGGCAGGAAGGAGAAGTAATTCAACGCTGGGTACTAACGGAGGCAAAATACAAAAGGCCTTTCAAACGCCTCTGGATTTCATCGCTTACAGAAGAAGCCATACGCCAAGGTTTTGCCAAACTACGCGAAGGTTCTGAGTTCGATTCGCTTTACCAGGCTGGTAAAAGCCGCGCCATTGGCGATTGGCTGCTGGGCCTGAATGCCACCCGATTGTTTACTTTAAAATACGGGCAAGGCAGGCAAACGCTTTCAATAGGCCGTGTGCAAACACCCACGCTGGCTATGCTGGTGAACCGCCACCACGAAATCGCCAACTTTGTGCCGCAACCCTATTGGGAGCTCAAAACACTTTACCGCGAAACCACCTTTTCCAGCACCAATGGCCGTTTTCAGAAAGAGGAAGAGGCGCAGAAGATATTAGAGGCGATACAACAAGCGGAGCTGAAGATTACGGATGTTGACACTAAAAAAGGCACAGAGTCGCCGCCTAAGCTTTTCGACCTGACCTCGCTGCAGATTGAGTGCAACAACAAACTGAGCCTTTCGGCAGATGAAACCCTGAAGACGGTGCAGAGCCTCTACGAGAAGAAAGTGGTTTCCTATCCGCGTGTAGACACTACCTTTTTGCCAGACGATATCTACCCGAAAATACCTGGCATTTTGCAGGGCCTGAGCAACTATAGCCAGGAAGTGGCGCTGCTGCTGCAAAGCAAAATCAGAAAAACAAAGAAAGTATTTAACAATAACAAAGTAACCGATCACCACGCCATTATACCGACAGGTGCAGCGGCAGGTGGTTTGTACGGTCGTGAGGCCGAAGTTTACGACATTATTACGCGTCGCTTTATAGCGGCTTTTTACCCCGATTGTATTGTTAGTAATACTACAGTGATGGCAGAATCGGCTGGTTATACTTTCCGAGTGAAAGGAAAGCAGATACTGGAGCCAGGCTGGCGGGTTATTTATGGTGCTGAGGATATAAAATCGTCCGATACGCCTTCGGGTAAAGATGGTAAAGACGAGGAGGAAGCCGCGGGTGTTTTACCTCACTTTGATATTGGCGAGCATGGTCCGCATCAGCCGTTGCTGGACAAGAAAATGACAAACCCGCCGCGCGAATATACCGAGGCTACTCTGCTTAGAGCCATGGAAACAGCTGGCAGGCAAGTGGAGGACGAGGAACTGAAGGATGCGCTAAAGGAAAACGGCATCGGCAGGCCATCTACTCGTGCTGCTATTATAGAAACGTTGTTTAAGCGCCAGTATATCCGAAAGGAAAAGAAAAAAATAATTCCTACTCAAATGGGAATTGACCTGATTGGCGTGATCAAAAACCAGACACTGAAGTCGGCGGAGATGACGGGGCAATGGGAACGCAAGCTACGCCAGATTGAAGGCGGAGAGTTTAAAGCGGAGGCTTTTTTGCAGGAACTGCAGGACTTTGTGGTAAACCTGGTGCAGGAAGTAAAGTACGACAAAGCCACCGTAACCCTTGAGCCGCAGCAGGAAGCAGCAACACCTGTTGCTAAAGAAGGAAAAGAGAAAGGCAAGAAGAAAGAGAAGCCAGCAAAGACCGAAACACAAATAGCAGGCCTTGGCTCCTGCCCTGCCTGCAAAGAAGGTCATATATTGAAGGGCTCGAAAGCCTATGGCTGCATTCGCTACAAAGAAGGTTGCCGTTTCCTGATTCCGTTTGAGCAGCACGGCAAGCAGCTAACCGAAAAGCAGGTTACCACCTTGCTTAGCAAAGGCAAAACGGGAACGATAAAAGGCTTTAAGAACGACAGCGGCGATAGCTTTGATGCTATCGTAAAACTAGACGCTAACTTCCAGCTACTGTTTGAGCAGGCAGAAAAAGCCAGTAGCGCAAATCCCTTTGAGAAATGTCCACGTTGCAAGCAAGGTAAACTACTGAAGGGCAAAGCTGCCTACGGTTGCAGCCGCTTTAGAGAAGGTTGCCAATTTGTGGTTCCTTTTGAGATGGGTGGTAAGCAGCTAACTGAAAAACAAATCGGGACACTGTTGCTGAAAGGCAAAACAGGAAAGATAAAAGGCTTTACTTCAGCTAAAACAGGCAACGCCTTCGATGCATCCCTAACTATAAACGAGCAAGGCCAAGTAGTCTACCAGTTCGATTAAAAGCCAGGGGCGGCAGCTATTTATTTTAGCTGCCGCCCCTAGTTATAAATATCAAACTTAACCTGTTAGCTAGGAAAAAACTTTCTAACTTTCTAACTTTCTAACTCTTCACTACTGCACTCTAAAGCTAACTTCTTTTGTAGCAAGGTTTGTTCGGCCATCGGTAGCATTCACTTCTAATTTGTAAGTTCCTGACTCAAAAGCATTAACTGATACCAGTGTATCGAACTCAACAATGTTTTTGTCTGGCGTTTTTTTAAAACTAACTAAAGGAGTTACAGCGTTATCCTTTTTAATTAGGAAGTTAAGCTCCTTTACAGCGTCTTTATCCGTTACTATCACATCTATAGACACTCCCTGTGCTTTCGTTATGTTCTGATTTGCTACAGGGGCTTTTAGCGTCAGATTAGGAACAGAACCGTCTGGCGTTAACCCATCATCAAACAAATCATCACATGCCGCAAACAGAACCAATGCAGCCACGCTGCATATCACTGATCTTAATTTCATACAATTAAATTTTACCCATTAAAACTGGCGGGCCTTACCTCTGGCTAAAGAGCACAACCTCGCTATTTAGATTCAACTGGCTAAACTAACTAAGCCAAATTTCCTGCTAATGTACAAAAGTTTACTTCTGAACCGAAAGCATATTTAATCTTAAATATGCAATCATAAGCTTGCTTAACCATTGTTTAAAAGTAGCAGTTCCTTGTTATGTTTTTATTAAAAATTAATCCTATTTTTTAGAATAGCTAGAGTGGCTACTCCTGACCATGTATAAATAAGCAGGAAACACAGCGCTAGCTTTGTTTCCTACTATCATGATGCAGTATAGCCCTTTGAGGTGCGGGATAACTTATAGCTGTTTATGTCGTAAAAAAATGTAGCGGATGTATAATCTGCCTTGACAAAAGAAATATTTGTGTAACATAAAATAAGACTAACTTATGAGAAGCTATGAAAATTCGGGGTATAACCCATATAATGACAATTACAGGAGCCAGAGCAGGAGTTCGGCAAGAAACTACTACTCTGACGATTTTGATTTAACAGGTCGTGAGCGAGGTGCACATGGTACAGACAGCTTTGGCAGCTCCCACAATAGTGCTTTAGGTACAGACCGTGATGTGAACGTAACATCTGGATACGGAGGTACTTCAACTTATGGTCGTTCAGCTGGCCGATCTAATAATTACGGCGGATCTAACTATGGCTCTTCGGACAATAACAACTACAGTTCAAGACAAAATTCTTACGGCGACGACCAGAGCTTTTCAAGAAGAGGCTCTAGCAACCGTTGGGACAACGACAGAGACAACTGGAACAACGACCGCAATGACCGCGGTTTCTTTGATAAAGCAGGAGACGAGGTAAAATCGTGGTTTAACGACGATGACGATAGAAGAAGATCAGACGATAGAGGTTACTACAACAGAAGTAACAGCTACAACAGAAATAATGATTTCAACCGAGACTATGACAACGATAGAAATGACCGAAACAACTCTGGTTCATCTCTAAACACAGGTTCATTCTACGGTTCCTCCTCAAACAACTGGAGCAACAACGCTGCCTCTCGCTACAGAACCAATGATTCAAGAAGATCAAACGATTGGACTGGCGACACTGATGGCTGGCGCAATAACTCTGGCTACAACAACGATCGCAACCGTTTTTCTTCGGACTACGACAGGGACAGAAACAACAACGATCGTGGCTTTTTTGACCGTGCCGGTGATGAAGTAAAATCCTGGTTTGGTGACGACGAGTCGGAGCGCCGCAGAAGAAGAGACGAAATGCGCGACCGCAACGATGATCAACGATATGGAAGGTCAGGAGGCACCTCTTCCAGAAGCACCTATAGCGGACCTCCCTACTCTTACGGATCATCTTCTAGAAGAGATTATGAATGGTAGAAACTTAAACGGGTAATATTTTTTGTACAATCACCTGATTTAAGTTATACTTTGAATAGTGGATGAAACTCCACAGAAAAGCCCCGATGAAAAACATCGGGGCTTTTTACTTTTATAGCATCACGATAAACAAATTTTTATACTTTTGCCAACAAGACATTTTGTGGTGTCTGCATACTCGCGCCATTAAATATTATTTCTACCCTTTTTAGATTATCATGAAAAAAAGTTTTTTACTAGTACTGTTTGCACTCATGTCCAGCGCAGCTTTTGCTCAGTTTATGGGTATAAAGGGCGGTGCCAACTATTCCTCCTTTAAAGGCGACGACGCCAAAAACTTTGACTACCGAATGGGCTACACTGCTGGTTTGATGTACCAGCAACACATTAACAGTTTAGTGGGTATTCAGATTGAGGCTCTTTATACTTCTAAAGGAGCCAAAATCAAAAACACGAACACAGAAGAAATATACAGGCTTAACTATGTGGATGTGCCGTTTCTGCTACATTTTTCTGCAAGTGGCATGTTTGTAGATGTTGGCCCGCAGGTGTCCTTCATCACAAAAGGTCGCTATATACGCGAAACAACTTCTGGTTCTTCCACCACTACTGTTGATAATGAAATCACTGACCTTCCTTACCCTACAGATTTTAGCTACGTGGCTGGTTTAGGCTTCAGAAACCGCGCTGGATTAGGTATAGAGTTAAGATACAACGGTGGTTTCAAGAACCTTTTTGACGAAGGTTCTTTAACCGACAGAAAGATTCGCAACTCTGGCTTCAAACTAATGCTGAGCTATATTGTAAGTCATTAAGCAGAAGATGATGCTTTATACAAGAAAGGCCCTGACTACTAAGCCAGGGCCTTTCTTGTATAAAGCTTAATCTCAACTTAAAGCAGCACCGAAAGCAAGTTTAAGACACAAATAATTTAGCCTGTGGAAGCTTTATCGTTACCTCGGTGCCTTGGTTAATTTTAGAGTTTACGCTGATACTACCGCGGTGAATTTTCAGAATCCGCTCTGCCAGCGGCAGTCCAATGCCATGCCCTGTTATATTGCGGACATTATCTGCCCTAAAGAACGGAACAAAAACATGTTTTAGGTCTTCTTCTGCTATACCTAAACCCCTATCACTAACCTGTAGCAACACATCCTGCTGTTGCACAACTATACGCCCAGTGGCTGCCTGACCAGAGGGAGAAAACTTTACAGCATTCTCAAGCACGTTTAACACTGCGATTAGCAACAGTGCTTCGTTTCCCTTTACGAGCAAGCGGTCTTCATCCTCTGGGAAATTCTCAAAATCGATAGCGATCTGTGCCTTTGGGTGTCGTTTTAACGCCTGCTCACGTGCCGTCCATACCAGTTCATCGAAACGAAGCTGCGTAAGCTTTATTTTAGAGGCATCTATACTTGCCTGTGCTATCTGTAGCAAACCGTTCGAAAGCTCTGCGAGCAAACGGGCATCCTCTAAAGTAGACTGCAGTACACGCTCATACTCCTGCTGTTCCCGTGGCTTCATCAGGGCCACTTCCAATTCTCCGATCATGGCGGTAAGTGGTGTCCTGAGCTCGTGCGAAGCATTTGAAACAAAGGTGCTTTGCATCTCAAATGCCAGTTCCAGCCTGTCAAGCATTTTATTAAAGGTCTGTGCCAGGTGCGATACCTCGTCTTTTCCGTCTGCGTTGCTCAGGCGCCTGTCCAGGTCTGTTGCACTTATGCGCTCCACCTGTTTTACAATTTTAGTTATAGGCCGCATCGCTTGTTTTGCAAAACCCCAACCTGCCAGCACCACTACCACCATAGAACCTAAAAAGCCTACTACCAAAATAACTTTTAGGTGCTGTAGCTTTTTAAGGCTATAAGCATCCACAGCGGAAGCAAGTACCACAAAATCGCCCTGACTATCCTGATAACGCACTCCTACTACTTGCCTTACGCCCTGGGTATACTGCAAATACTTTTTGCTTAGCACACGTTGCAACACCTCTTCTACAACACCCAGGTCTCCATCACCATGAGAAAAAATAAGTTCGCCATTGCTTTTATAAACACGCACAGCTTCGTCAGGAAGCTCGTGGTAGTATTTTATTTCATTCTGATGGCGTGTTTCTGCAGACACCTCACCATTTTCTAGCACATACTTGGCAATAACTAAGGTGCGCCCTCTGATGCTCTCGTAGAAATCATCCTGACGATAAATAGAGGTAAAGTAGTAGACAACCAGGCAGAAAAGAAGCAATATAAATGCGAAGATACTCGAAAACTGCAGGGTCAGCTTTGTTCTTATTTTCATACTTACTCCTGAACCTTTAGCACATATCCCATCCCCACCAGTGTATGAATCAGTTTGGTCTCGTGACCTTTATCAATTTTCTTTCGCAGAAAGTTGATGTAAACATCTATCACATTGCTGCCTGTATCGAACGACGTCTCCCACACCTGTTCTGTAATATCTACCCTAGAGACTACCCTGCCCTGGTTGCGGAGCAGGTACTGTAATAGCGTAAACTCCCTTGCCGTTAAGTTGATGGGGTTACCGCCACGTGTTGCTGTCTTCTTCATCGTATCCAGTTCAAGGTCGGCAATAGATAGCTTTTCGCTGTAGTTGCTTTCGTTTCCTCGCCTCGTTAGCGCCCTGATACGAGCCAATAGCTCCTTAAACTCGAAAGGTTTAGTAAGGTAATCATCTGCTCCAGCATCCAGGCCAGCTATTTTATCGTCGGTGGCGCCCAGCGCTGTAAGCATAAGAATAGACACCGAATTTTTCTCTTTTCTTATTTCACGGCAAACCTCTATCCCGCTCATGTTCGGCAAAATAATGTCCAGCAAAATCAGGTCGTAATCATTTTGCAGAGCTAGCTTTACCCCAAAAGTTCCATCATAAGCCTGGTCAACCTCATATGCCTGTTCCTCCAGTCCTTTTTTTATAAAAGAGGCCACTTTGGGCTCATCTTCAATCAGCAGTATCTTCATGGTATGGTTTGCGGAAAATCTGTTATGCTACGTTAGCTCTATACAGTATATTGCTCTTATACAAAACTACAATTTTTTACAATGCCGATAAATCATAAGCCACTGCATCAATTCCAGCACTAATTCGTTCCGATAACTATGGCACATGAACATCATAAGCACGAAGGGCATGGACATCACCACCACGCCAGCGATAACATTAAGGTAGCCTTCTTTCTCAACCTAAGCTTCACCATTATCGAGGTTATAGGCGGCTTGTACATAAACAGTGTTGCTATACTTTCGGATGCACTGCACGATTTAGGAGATTCACTTTCATTGGGGCTGGCCTGGTATTTCGAGAACCTCTCGAAGCGTGGCAGGGATCAAAACTACTCTTATGGCTACAAACGCTTTTCCTTGCTGGGTGCTGTTATAAACTCGGTTATATTACTGGTAGGTTCTGTTGTTATACTCACAGAAGCTATTCCGAGGCTTTGGGACCCACAGTCTGTAAATGCACCAGGCATGATGGGTTTGGCTGTTCTGGGCATCATCGTGAACGGAGCAGCTGTTTTACGCCTGCAAGGTGGTGCATCGCTAAACGAACGCGTGGTGAGGCTACACCTTTTAGAGGATGTACTGGGTTGGGTGGCCGTACTGGTTGGGGGCATCATCATCTACTTTTTCGATATTCCTATCGTTGACCCACTTCTTTCGATCGGCATCACGCTCTTCGTGGTTTACAACGTGTTCAGAAATTTAGGCCAGAGCCTGAAGATCTTGTTACAGGGCACTCCCTCTCAATTAGACATCCAGGATATACAAACGAAGCTGGAAAAGCTGCCTCCCATTAGATCGGTTCATGATTTACACGTCTGGTCTTTAGATGGCACCAACCACATACTTACCCTACATGCTGTGGTTGATGCTAACCTGCAGATGCAGGAGGCAGAACAGATAAAACAACAGGTACGTGCTGCCATGGCCAATATGGAAATCAAACACGTGACAGTTGAACTGGAAATGCCAGGCCAGGAATGTAGGCACCAGGACTGCAGTACATAAGCTTTTACTGCAGCTGCTCTAAACTAGCTTATCTCCTACCCATTAAAAACTCATGAAAAGTATAGGCACAGCACGCTCTTTTGCAACCCAAAAGCTGCAAAAGAGCGTGCTGTGCCCTGAAGGAAAACCTTCCTTCTGCTCAAAACAAATGCTGGTACTAGTAAGGCAGGTAAGCTCTAGAAATTTAGTTTTGATTTAGAAGTACCGCCTCACGAATCAGTTCCGAAAAATATTCTTCGTCGATGTCTTCCATAGAACGAACCTTTATGTGCGGCATTTGCCCATTGCGGCTAACTAACCTGTTGTCCTTATCCGCAAGTTCTTTTCCTCGGAAAAAGCCAAAATGGATACCACTGCGGGAGGATGCGAAATAACAGACAGGTCCGTAAAAGAAATAACAGGGTTGGTCCCAACGGACACATTCTTCCAGGTGCGCAACAGAATTATTGATGATGCGGCGTATTTCCTGGGCTAGTTCTAACTTTTCTGGCGTCAATTTCTCCAGGTATTCGTCTACCTGATTCGCAGTGGTCTTAGTTCTCATATGTTTAGCGCTCTCTGTCGATTTATAGAGAGCCTAAATATACTACTATATTGATATTTATGCAAGCATACTATTATCTTACGATCTTCAAGTAGAATATCTTGCTAAACTAACCTGTAACCTGAGAAAGTCTTTTTAAAAGTCTTTCCTCGAGTTCATGCAGTTCAAAATAACCTTTGGTAAGAGGTTCAGGTCCATGCGTTGTTTCAATGTAGATGCTTGGAAAACTAGTTACACCCAAGTTATGCACGTAGTTAAATTCATCCTCCAGTTGCGCAATAACCTCATCGGATTCATACAAGGTTAGGAACAGGTTTTCTGATATCCCAAACAGTCCTGCGATTTTAACAAGCTCCCGAACATCTGTCAGATCCTTGCCATCAGCGTAAAAAGCAGAGTGCATCGCCCGCAATACTTCCAGGGTTAGCACAGGTCGTAGCAGCCTCACACACAGTAAAGCCCTGCAAGCCGGCTCTGTGTTGTATACAAAAGCATTTTTTTTTGTGAAAATTCTGTAATCGAAAGGTTGGTTGGTACGTTCCTGAACCCTATGCCATGCCACAGCCAACCTTTCTTTTTCATCAGCAGAAACGGGGTCTTTGGCATGAGCCTGAAATGGAGCCAACAAAACACGAATATTAAGTCTGCCTTGCCAAAGTGCATTCAGCCTTCTTACAACTGGCGTAAAACCATAGCACCAGTTACACATAGGGTTGGTTATATAAAGAAGAGTAGGGTTCTGAAGATTATTTTGCATAAAATTAACCTGTCTGTAATCATTATTCCTGCCTATAGTGTACCGCAAGAGCAACAGAATTGTTGGGTAATTCTATTCTTCTGGTGTAATCACACCCTTGAAACAATATATAAGCTATAAGTTACAGTATCGCCAAGTTGCTCTATTTCATTTAGCTATAAATCATTTTTACGGTCATGCCACCGTCTATAGTTAAGCTCTGTCCCGTTATGAATCCAGCTTTATCTGAGCATAAAAACAGGGCTGCTTCCGCTATATCTTCAGGCAAACCTACTCTGCCAACTGGGTGCTGCTCTTTGTCCTGCTCCCTATGGTTAGGCTCGTATCGTTTGCTTTCTTTTTCCCAAGGGCCTACTTCTATCCAGCCAGGTGCAATGGCGTTTACGCGAATGCGTGGTTTTGTAAGGCTAACAGCAAGCGAATGGGTCAGCGCTTCTAGCCCGCCTTTAGAGGCAGAATAGGGGAACGTGTTTGGCTCAGACATAAAAGCCCTTGTTGAACTGATATTAAGAATTGCAGGATGGGTTGCTTTCTGCAGCAGCGGCAGCGCATATTTAGTGCATAGCAAAGGTCCGCGCAAATTGACGGCAATTACTTTATCGAAACTAGAGATTGAAAGGTCCTGAAGCGGCCCTACATCTGGGTTGGCAATACCAGCATTGTTGATCAAAGCATCTAGTTGCGAATACTTCTGCCCCACTTGCTCCATCAGTGCCACCACCTGCTCTTCTTCACTTACATCACAAGCTATAAACTCCACCTGCAACTCCTGATTCTGCAGCCATTCCTGCGCCTCCTGACCTGCTTCCTGGTCAATATCTGTGATAATAACCTGAGCTCCTGCCCTGGCAAAAGCTTGCGCAATGCCTTTTCCTATGCCCTGTGCTCCGCCTGTTATAAGTATTGTTTTGGAAGTATAATAGTCTTTCATAGTAAAGTGTTTTTGGTTTTAAGCTTAAATTTCTGATGAAAGCTTTAATCTTAACTTAAGCAAAGACATCAGAAAGCATTATTAAGCTTTTTCAGTTCTATTCCGTAGTTCTTCAAAAACAGATATACTATGCAATTCCCAGCCGAGTTTAAGAAAGCCATCAGCAATCTGCCTCATGCCGAAAAAGACAAGCTGCTGTTTCGCCTCCTAAAGAAAGACCTGGACCTGTGCAACCGCCTGCAGTATGAGTTGGTAGAGCAGAAAGAATCGCTGCATGAACGGCGAGATGCTGTAGAAGAGGAAATCAGGAGAACCCTAAAGTACGATCCTTATTCACCAGGTTACCTCATGATGGACCTTCGTTCGCTTAACGGTGTTATCTCTCGGCATGTAAAGTATACCAAAGACAAAGAAGGCGAAGTGCAGCTGACCTTATTCATGCTGCGCTTAGCTTTGGAAGAGCACGTGGATTTTATCGTGGCTCACCTCTATCGTGCCGAATCACTACAGGATTACCTGGTAAAGCGCATGCAGGTTGTGCTGCAAAAACTTTCAAAGCTACATGAAGATTTTTATGTGGAACACGAAAGCCATGTGAACTACATTCTAACGCAGCTCCACCAGAAAGTAGCACCACTTCAGGCTCGAAAAGCTAAGCTACCAAAACAGTGGCCTTAGCTTATTGCTAAAGTCGCTCCTAACGCCTAGGCTGCTGCTTTCACGATTCCATTCAAAAAGAACAGCTACTCAAGCAACTACGTTTGTTACGCTTTATTCCAAAACAATGCAGGCTTCCATTAGATGGAAGCCTGCTTTGTTGCTTATAACATTAAAGCACTTTTAGGTGCCGCTCTTAGTGTCCTTGATTACTTCGGCAAGAACTTAATCGTTCTTAGTAAAGGTCGGTTCTTACCAACTTCAGTTATAGGTCTTACCACCACATACACATCCTGCAGTTCATTTTTAGCTGAATTTGCCTGCACCGGAATACGACCTGTTGCTTCGCTGTTACCATCTCCAAAAGCAATTGTACCCTCGCCTATTTTTGTGCCTTCGCTGTCACCTACTCGCAGTTCTACTTGGTAGCGAGCAGCCTGTCCGTTGCTTACACCAGTTAGTTCTACAGCACTTAAACCTGTTAAATCAATTTTATCTACTTTTACCCAACCGTCGCCTGTCGGGAAAGCCAATGAAGTGTTTCCAGCAGTTTTCCTTTCTGCAAACCAGCTATAAGTTTTTAGCTCGCCTGCATTAATGGTGTTGCTACGAAGGTACAGTGCCTGCGAACCTGCCAGTGGTTTCACGTTTTTTCCGCCTTTATCGGTATAAGTAGCTGTAAGCTTCAGAACAGAATTCTGCTTACCCGCTGCCTCTACAGTTGGATTTAGCTCTCCATTGGCTGGCTCAGACTTATACATGGCTTCTCTATCAGCCAAAGAAAGTACCCACTGCACAATCTGGCGAGCCTCGCCTTCTGGCATGTTCGGGTGAGCTGGCATAGCCGTTTCGCCCCATACGCCGCCGCCGCCTTTTATAATTTTCTGCGTCAGGAAGGCAGGTGCTTCAGGATCTTTCTGGTAACGCACTGACACTTGTGTGAAAGATGGCCCGATAGATTTTTCTGCTACCTGATGACAAGACCTACAGTCTGATTCCAACATCAGGTTTTTACCAATCATAGCCTCTGTCAGTACCTGGTGCCCCATAGAAGCTCCAGCCAAATCCAGCCCCTGCACATAGTCTTTTGAGACAAAAAGGTTTTCAGGATCAACTTCTCCGTCCTCATCCGTAACAGCCACTTTATACTTAACAGATTTGCCAGGGAAGTAGAAAGAGCGGTTGCCTTGTACCTCAATATTTACCCGAGGCTGCACATTACCTACATACACAGGTATTTCGCTGCTCTTGGTTATACCGCCTTTGCTGTCTACTACCTCTACGCTAACATTATGGTCTCCCCTGCTGTTGATAGTATATTCAAACCGAGGCTCCTTTGTTTCTTTATGAAAGTTACCAACCTTCCAAATATACTTTAACTGGTCATTTTCCAGATCATTAGCTTCTACGGAAGCTTTTATGGTTAGAGGCGTATCACCGTTCCTTTTATCTACTAAGAAAGAGGCTATTTGTGGTGGCATGTTACCAGACACATAATCTACTCTGGATATACCCGAATCAGGGTTTTTGGCAAACCAGCCTGCACCGTACTCTAACACATAGAACCTGCCATCAGGACCAACTTCCATGTCTATTGGGGCATTAAACTTGGCGCTTCCCATAAAAGACTCCATCCTGTCATAGTCACCGTTCTCTTTCAAGGTTACTACCTTTATCCAATTCCTAATCCACTCATATATAAACAGCTTGCCGTTATAGTAGTCAGGGTAGCGGGTGGCAGCAGGAAACATATCGGTGTAGTATACGGGGCCAGTCATTGCCGAACGCCCGCCAGAACCAACCTGCGGAAAATCAGGTGAATCGCTGTATGGGTACCAGATAAAAGCAGGCTGAGCAGGCGGCAGCTGTCTTAAGCCTGTATTATTTCTGGAGTCGTTAATAGGGTTTTTCGGATCGAAACCTGCACCTACTTTGCCTGTGCCATAGTCGTAACGGTTGTAAGAGTAGTTGTCTCCGATAAAATACGGCCACCCATAAAAACCTGCCTTACGTGCCTGGTTTACCTCATCGTAGCCACGTGGGCCACGTGTACTTAAGCTATCAACACCTGAGTCTGGCCCTATCTCGCCCCAATATAAAAAGCCGTTTTTCTGGTCCACCGAAATACGGTAAGGGTTTCGGTCTCCCATTACATAAATCTCAGGTCGTGCTTTCGACTCGTTTTTAGGGAAAAGGTTTCCTTCTGGTATCTCGTAAGTACCATCTGGTTTTACCCTAATGCGAAGAATTTTACCGCGCAGGTCGTTTGTATTACCAGCTGTACGTCGTGCATCATACTGTTCGTGCCCAGGTCTGTCGTCAAGCGGAGCAAAACCGTGGCTTAAATAAGCCTGGCCTTTCTCATCGAATGGTGTTGAGTTATCACCTGTAGAAAGATACAGCATGTTATCAGGGCCAAAGGCAATGGAACCACCAGTGTGGCAGCAAATCTCTCGCTGCGAGTAAAGCTGCAGAACAATTTTTTCGGAACTTAAGTCGAGCTTATTGTTCTTAAATACAAACCGTGATAGTCTGTTTACAGAAGTATCTATTGGGCTATAGTAAAGATAGATGTAGTTATTCTCGGCAAAGTTAGGGTCGGCAGCTATACCTAGCAAACCCTCTTCAGCGTTAACTCCTGGGGTATTTGTTTTGAAATACACATTCAGGAAACCAACCTGCTTAATGCTTTTGTCTTGCTGGTTATAGAGCATTAGTTCACCCCTTCGCTGCGCCACCAATATGTTCAGGTTCGGTAGCACTGCCATCTCTGTTGGCTCAAAAAGTGTTCCCTCAGTAAGAGTAGTTTTCACAAAACGCTCTTCTTCTGGTATTTGCTCGGAAGTGGCAGCTCCATAGTTCAACTCCTCGTTATCGCCGATAGCATATGTTATGCCTCCTAACAAGTGGTTCAGAAACTGCGGGTCTTCATAAGAAGCAGGCGTATGGCCTAAAGCCGTATAAAAAGAACGTCCTCCATCAAAGTTGTGGTACCATGCTACGGGTGAATTGTTTTTCCCGCCTGTTAGCTGGAGCAGCACCTGTAAATCTTTGTTCAGATTATTGAATGTAAACCACTCATCTGTAAGCTGCCATTGCGCTGGCAACTCTTCGGTAGCTGCATGGTTCTTTGCCACCACCTGCACCGTAGTCTGTCTTGTCTGCGGATTGCCTTGATAGGTGCCTCCCAGCAAGTTGCTGTACCAATCCCAAGTATAAGAAGTGTCTGCTGCAGCATGCACGCCCACAAAAGCACCACCAGCCTGAATATAGCGCTCGAAGTTTGCACGCTGATTTGAATTCAATTCTTCGCCTGAAGTGCTCAGAAAAACAACCGCTCCATATTTCTCCAGGTTATTCTGTGTAAATAAGCCAGGGTTGGAAGTGGTGTCTACGGCAAAGTCATTTTCCTGGCCTAGCTTAAAGATTGCTGCATTTCCATTCGTTACAGAAGCACGATGGAAATCGCTGGAAGTACTATAAACAAGTACTCTAGGCTGACCTGAGCGTTTGTCGCTGCAAGAAGCAATAACAATCATACAGACCAGTAGTAAGTACGCACTGACACAATTTTGTAAGAAAGACCTTTTTTTCATCGTACTGATTATTTTCTGCTTAATTTTTAAAGTGGATGTTAAATTAAAGGTGGCTCCTGCAGTGGTGCCAAGGTAAATGCGAACTCAATATAGTGTTAATTCTACAATTTCATATGATAAAAGTGAGTTGCTACATTATTTCTCATTTCTTAAACTGCTGGCTATAGTTTTAGCCATCGTAACACGATATATGTTATCAGCAATGCAACCCAAATAATAGGTTACAACACTAATCTAAACCTAAAATTTCTCCTCTAACGCCTTATACAAAATATAAAGTGTAAATTATTCGTTATTGTGAACAGAAACTGCAAAGAGCAATTGCGTAAAAATAATTTAATCTGTATCTTTTGTTAAGCTTCGTACTATGGTTACGAGCTAATTACCACATTTTTCTATACCATTAAAAGTTGAAGGCTATGAACACCCTTCCCATCAACTGGCTTACAGAAGGACTGCTCGACTTCGAGTATAAGAAATACATGCTGCTGGCTTACCTACAAACCGCCAAAACCGAATTCGGAAAGCAGCGCCTCTACCCTATCTTTTCGGACCTGATTATGCATTACCGCAACCTGCAACAGGTAAAGGAGCATAAGAAGCTCGTGTACGAACAGTTCCCGCAACGCATCAGCCGCGCCGATTTTGAGAAACTGGAACTCGTATACGAAAAGATTATAGAAGATGATGAAACCATGCAGCAGATTGAGGAAATAATTCAGTTTGCAGCACCGCTGATGGTAAACGCTGTAGGTGAAGGCAAAGAACTGTACGACTTTATTGAGCGCCACATCGAGATTAACCCTGTAGGTATTTCTCCTATGTACTTCAATGAAGGTTATCTTTTCCTGGATGCTTTTCCTGGCAAAGAAACCCAGGTATACCTCTACCGCATCACCGTATTCGAAAACACCTACGAAAAGTACCGAGGCATAAATACGCAGCACTTGAAAACTGTTCGCCGTGGCCTAAGCCAAACCCACGAAAACCTGAAAGTGCAGCTGCTAAAAGAAAACCAGGAACTGCCCAACCCTGCCACTTTTGTAATAGCCTCCAAAGTACCAGTACCGTTGGAGCACTCGCTATTGCCCATTGCCAAACGCACATTAGTAAAGTATGTGGCGAAGATGGCAGCGTAAAAGCTGCCATCTCGACGTAAGGCAACTAGCAGACTCTAACTATCGTTAAATATGACAGTTCCATATCTGGCTATTGCAAACTTGGCTACAAGAATACTTTTTCCATTTTGCATTAAGTAGCTATCACAACTTAAGCGAGTTTATTGAGTACCAGCAACAAAGTTCGGAAACTACAGGGCAGAGAACTGTTACCAGGTGCACATTTTGACGATTTACTGTTTGAGCGTTCAGCGAGTTTAAATCGTCTTGATTTTTTTGGTTCTTTTTGTATCAAGACAAAAAGAACAGAGACTTAAGCTATAAAACATGCTCAATTGATGTTAAACATTAAGTTTGCTATGCGAACTTAAACTTCTATGCCAGTAGTAAATGCTTAACCTCCCTTCCTCCAAGATTTTCCAAAATGACAAGAAGTGAAGAGGCAAGTCATGCACAGGTCCTACCAGTCCTCCATGTTTCCAGCGCAGACATAATCACACCAACACCACTTAAATTATTTGTCTATACAAGAATGGAACAATCCACCCTCCTTATTGCGTTTAAACATCAAAGGGCATAGTTTTTTGCAGATGGTTTTCAGATTATCTAAAAAAGCTATACCTTTGTACTTCTTATACTTATACACAACGTAAGTTAAAGAAAATTTATAAAGAAGAGGCGAGAGACTAGGCTCCATGACCCTCTGGCAACCACCAGTTTGGAAGGTGCCAAGTCCTATCCCGAACAGTCGGGACATATAAATTTGAAAACGCAATGCAAACGACCGTAAACACATCGACATCAGTTTCAGGCAGTAGTACTTCTACTTCCTCTCCTCTATTTTCTTATTTTGCAGCTACTGATGCCGCCTTCAAACAAAGGCTTGTGTGTTGTTGTTGCTGTTGCAAATTTTAGCTTTTCAAATCTAAGCTCCTAAAGATTTGAAGTGTTATAGTTCTGCTGTAGCACAAGCGCCACTCCCTGTTCAGCTCTGTTTTTTCGCCTTTATTGGCTTTGTCTGGCATTATATTCGCATTTGCATTACCAAAGGCACCAGGCAACCAAAGACAAACCACCTGAAATACATGTTGTGCCGCCACCTAAACAAGATCAAAAACATTAATTTATAGTTCATGAGCAATTTACCAGCTTTAGAAACAAAAATACCAGCGCTCCTTGAAGCTTTGGAAGGCCTTTCTATTGAAGATAGCCTACGCCTGCTGGCAAAAGAATTCGAAGGCTCTATTGCCTTCTCTTCCAGCCTTGGCATCGAAGACCAACTGATTACGCATTATATCTTTTCTAACGATATACCTGTTCGTGTTTTCACATTGGACACAGGCCGTCTTTTTAACGAGACATACAACCTGCTGAACAGAACTAACAGCCGCTACGATAAGCGCATTCAGGTATACTTTCCGAAGAATGAGGCGGTGGAAAAACTGCTGACCGAGAAAGGTCCGTTGAGCTTTTACCAGTCTTTGGAAGATAGAAAAGAGTGCTGCTTTATTCGTAAAGTAGAGCCGTTGAAGCGTGCGCTGAAAGGTGTGCAGCTGTGGGTAACAGGTATTCGTGCCGACCAATCGGATGCGCGCCAAAGCCTGCAACTGCTTGAGTGGGATGAAGGTAACCAACTTATCAAGTATAACCCGCTCCTGCACTGGACGCTGGATGAAGTTAGAGCCGCTATCAAAAAAGACAACGTACCGTATAACCCGCTGCACGATAAAGGCTTTATAAGTATAGGTTGCGCCCCTTGCACCCGCGCTGTTCGCGAAGGCGACGACTTTAGAGCAGGTCGCTGGTGGTGGGAAGATACTTCTAAAAAAGAGTGCGGCTTACACGCGAGTTAATTAAGAATTAGAAATTCAAAATTAGAAATTATATTTAGAGGTGGAGCAAAGAGTAATATTCAACTTTCTAACTCTTCAATGCTCTAACTTTCTAACTTAAAACGATGACTAAAAGATATCTCGATTACCTGGATCAACTGGAGGCAGAGGCCATACACATTATGCGTGAGGTGGCAGGGCAGTTTGAGAAACCAGCGCTGCTGTTCTCAGGCGGTAAAGACTCCATCACCCTGGTACGACTGGCAGAGAAGGCCTTCCGCCCTGGCAAATTCCCATTTCCACTGGTGCACATAGACACAGGCCATAACTTTCCTGAAGCTATTGCTTACCGCGATGAACTGGCTGAGCGCCTGGGTGAAAAGTTGGTTGTGCGCAACGTAGAAGACACGATCAAACGCCAGAACCTGACCGAGCCAAAAGGCAAATATGCCAGCCGCAACGGACTTCAAACCTATACTTTGCTCGAAACGATAGAGGAATTCGGTTTTGATGCCTGTATAGGCGGTGCTCGCCGCGACGAAGAAAAGGCCCGAGCCAAAGAACGCATCTTCTCGGTGCGCGACGAATTTGGCCAGTGGGACCCGAAACTGCAGCGCCCAGAACTATGGAACATCTATAACGGGCACATCCACAAAGGTGAGAATGTGCGTGTGTTCCCAATTAGTAACTGGACGGAGCTAGACGTTTGGAATTACATCAAGCGTGAGGAAATTGCCCTGCCGAACATCTACTTCACACACGAGCGTGAGTGTTTAGTACGCGACAACAAGCTGATGGCCTGGTCTGATTTTATACACAAAGATCCAGAAGATGTGGTGATCAAGCGTCAGGTGCGTTTCCGTACTGTAGGCGACATGACCTGTACTGCCGCCGTTGAGTCTGTCGCTTTCGACATCGATAGCGTGATAGCCGAAATCATCGAATCAAAAATAAGCGAACGCGGTGCCACCCGCATAGACGACAAGCTGTCTGAAACCGCAATGGAAGACCGTAAAAAAGGAGGATACTTTTAACATGGATATACTTAGATTTATTACCGCTGGTAGCGTAGACGATGGTAAAAGTACCCTGATCGGCCGACTGCTGTACGACACAAAGCAGATTTTTGCCGATCAACTAGAGGCAATAGAGCAATCTGGCCGCCTGAACGAGAGCGGAGAGGTTGACCTTTCTTTGCTAACCGACGGTCTGAAGGCCGAGCGTGAGCAAGGTATTACGATTGATGTGGCTTACAAGTACTTCAACACTGAGAAGCGTAAGTTTATTATTGCTGATGCCCCTGGCCATATTCAGTATACCCGCAACATGGTAACAGGTGCCTCCAATTCTAACCTTTCCATTATTCTGGTTGATGCTCGTAAAGGAGTGCAGGAGCAAACACGCCGCCACTCCATCATATCATCGCTGCTGGGAATTCCGCACCTGGTTATCTGCATCAATAAAATGGATTTGGTGGGTTTCGATGAAGCTGTTTACAATAAAATTGTAGAAGATTACAAGCTCTTCGCGCAGAAGCTGAACGCCAAAGACATCCAGTTTATACCTGTTAGCGCCCTCAAAGGCGATAACATTGTAGAGAAATCTACGGCTATGGACTGGTACAGCGGACCTAGCCTGCTGGAGCACCTGGAGCAGGTACCTGTTTCTTCTGATATCAACTTAGAAAATGCCCGTTTCCCTGTGCAGTACGTTATTCGCCCTCACACTACAGAATACCACGACTACCGTGGCTATGCTGGTAAAGTAATCAGCGGTGTGTATAAAAAAGGCGATAAAGTAGTGGTACAGCCATCTGGCCAGACATCAACTATCAAATCTGTACAATTAGGCGGCAAAGAACTGGAAGAAGCTTTTGCACCCATGTCGGTTGTAGTGCAACTAGAAGACGCTGTAGATATCAGCCGTGGAGATGTGCTTGTAAAGCAAGAGGATGAACTGGAGACAACACAGGAATTTGAAGCATTACTATGCTGGATGGCTACCAAGCCACTGAAGCCTGGTGCTAAGCTGCTGCTTCGTCACAACTCTACAGACTCTCGTGCTGTTGTGAGAGAGATCATGTATAAAGTAGATGTAAATGCGCTGGAAGATGTTCAGGACGTAGACCAGGTACAGCTTAACGACATCTGCTGTGTCCGCATCCGTACTGCCACTCCTCTCCTGCTCGATAAGTACGAGGACAACCGCTCAAATGGAGGCTTTATATTAGTAGACGAAATTTCTTTCACTACTGTAGGCGCAGGTATGGTAACCAGCACCGTAGACGAGAGCAAACTCAGCTACATGATTTAATAAGTATAGACGTAAGACACAGGACGTAAGACTTTTCCGTTCTGTATTTTACCTTTGTCTTACTGTTGTCATCCTAAAAAGATCTTGTTTGCAGGGAGAAGTTAAGCACTCGCTTATAAAACAAAAGACTTTTCAGAATAATAGAATTAATAGATCACAGACCTAAAGATAGCCTTAGTGCTACTTACATATAAATATGCAGGTAAATTTAACACGTGTAGATCAGGACTTCCACTTCCAGGCAACAGGTGCTTCTGGTGTGGCAATTAATATAGATGGTTCCCCTGAAATAGGCGGGCATAACGCAGGAGCACGCCCGATGGAGTTGCTTTTGATGGGCCTCGGTGGCTGCAGCGCCATCGACGTTATTCAAATCTTAAAAAAGCAGCGCCAGCAAATCGACAGTTTCGACATACAGGTAACAGCTGAACGTACGCCAGGAGAAGTTCCGTCCCTGTTCAAATCGATTAACATCCACTTTATACTTGGTGGTCCGCTGGATAAGGAGAAGGTGAAGAAAGCAATTGATTTATCGCTGGATAAGTATTGCTCTGTTGCCGCTATACTTTACAAAACAGCTACCATCACACATTCTTTTGAAGTGAATTTGACTGAAGCTACTGCTTAAGAGGCAAGTATTTTATAAAACAATAAGAGCCGTTACAACATCTGTAACGGCTCTTATTGTTTTATCTGATTTATGTTCTTTAATCGCCCCCCCTCGAACTACGCTGACCGAGGCTATGCTTCAAGTTTTCAACTTGGAGCTTTTCATGAAGCAAGTTTTCAACTTGCAG
This sequence comes from Pontibacter harenae, assembly GCF_020907245.1. Classification (GTDB taxonomy): domain Bacteria; phylum Bacteroidota; class Bacteroidia; order Cytophagales; family Hymenobacteraceae; genus Pontibacter; species Pontibacter harenae. The sequence goes on from NZ_JAJJWH010000011.1 coordinate 103,412, forward strand.
CATGTCGTCTTGCCTTTTCAAAAGAGTAGTATTGGCCTTAAAGATACTTTAACAACACCCCCTCCTGTTCTTAAGAGGGGACAGGGGGAGGTTACACCTTTGCCAAAGCCTGTGTAATATCCTCAATAATATCTGCCACATTTTCCAAACCAACCGACACCCGAATCAGACCAGGCGTAATACCTGTTGCCTGTCGCTCTTCTTCTGTTAGCTTAGAATGTGTGGTAGAGGCAGGATGCGTAACAATAGAACGGGTATCGCCTAAGTTAGAAGTAATGCTCAGCATCTGCAGGTTATCAATAAATCGCTTAGCTGCATCGTAGCCACCTTTTACGGCAAACGTTACGATACCACCACCAGCTTTCATCTGCTTTTTAGCCAGCTCATACTGCGGGAACGACGGCAGGAACGGATAGCGCACAAACTCCAGCGCCTCGTTATTTTCCAGCGTCTGCGCCAGCTTCAGTGCATTTTCGCAATGCTTCTCTACACGCAGCGATAGCGTTTCAAGACTCTTAGAAATAACCCAAGCATTAAACGGTGACATGGCAGGACCAGTATGGCGAGAGAAGAAACGAATCTCCTCAATCAAGTCTTTTCTACCTACCACAATACCGCCCAACACGCGCCCCTGCCCATCCATATACTTCGTAGCAGAATGTACAACTAAGTCAGTGCCGTAATCTATTGGCGTTTGCAGAATTGGGGTGGCAAAGCAGTTGTCCACCACCACAATCAGGTCATGCTTGCGCTTCAGCTCTCCAATAAACTCCAGATCAATCAGCTCCAACCCAGGGTTAGAGGGTGTCTCGATTAAAATCATTTTCGTTTCTGGCTTGATCAGGCTTTCCCAGGTTTCGGGTGCGCTGGCATCGGCATACGAATGGGTAATACCCCACTTCGAGAACACGCGTGTTAACAACTGGTGCGTTGAGCCAAACACCGCACGAGCCGAAAGCACATGGTCGCCTGACTTTAGCAGTGCCGCCATACTAGCAAAAACGGCAGCCATGCCAGAAGAAAAAGCAAAGCCGTCTTCCGCTTTTTCCAAGAAACATACTTTTTCCAGCAACTCATCCACATTAGGATTTGAGTAGCGGGAGTAAATGCTTCCCTCCTCTTCATCGGCGAAAACAGCTCTTGCCTGCTCAGCATCTTCAAATAAAAAGCTGGAGGTTAAATATAAAGGCACCGAGTGCTCGCGGTTTTGCGAACGCTGCGCCTGTAGTCGTATGGCTTGGGTTTCTTTATTATCCGACACTATTTTATATGTTAAATGTCTTTAGTCAGTTTTTATTGCTGTTGGTGAAAACACACAACAGCGGCAAAGGTACTAAACACAATGCAAAAACGCGTGTTTCGTCGTGTCTTCTAAAGTAGCAGATTTCTCGCTTTGCTCGAAATGACGATTTGCTTTACCTCAAAAAAGCCTTACATACTGTGTCTGCTATACAAACGCCATAAAGATAAGGCGCAGGCTCATCACAATAACAACCAAACCTACGATAATCATCATAGTTTTGATAGGCAACCTCCTGGCAAGCATAGCACCAAGCGGAGCCGAAATTGTTCCACCTAACACCAGACCCAGTATAACCTGCCAATGCGAAAGTCCTGTCAGTGAAATAAAGGTAATAGAACTGGCGATAGAGACAAAGAATTCCGCCAGGTTAACCGAACCGATGGTGTACATTGGGTGACGACCTTTGGCAATAAGCGTAGAAGAAACAATCGGCCCCCAGCCACCACCACCAATGGCATCAAAGAAACCACCAGCGGTCGCTAAAGGTCCCAGCCTTTTGATCGGGCTCTTCTTTACCCTCTTACGGAGCGTTTTTCGGATAATCAGAATACCCAGGAACAACGTATAGCAGGCTACAATCGGCTTGATGATGTAAAGGTATTCCTCTAAGGCAAAAAGCATGTATGCCCCAACTATGGCTCCCAGTATACCAGGTATCAGCAGCGACTTGAAAAGCTTGCTGTTCACATTGCCGAACTTGAGGTGCATCAGGCCTGAAGCGCCCGAGGTGAAGATTTCGGAAGCGTGAACGCTGGCACTTGCAAAAACAGGGCTCACGCCGAAACTCAGCAGAAAAGTAGTCGCACTCACACCATAAGCCATTCCCAGTGCACCATCTATCAACTGCGCCACAAAACCAGCTGCAATATATACCAGTATCTCCGAATCAATTTCATAGAAACGATCCAGCGCATAATTTCCGATAGTCTCGAACGGAATGTAGCTGAACAGCAGGTGGCCAGTTATCATTAAAGCCAGCGCAGCCAAACTAATCAGCAGTGTCCATTTCACACTGAACCGCTTCCTAGGCTTAGGCTTCGCCTCTACTGGCGCTACCATCGTTTGGGTAATCTCGTTCAGCTTTTTTACTTTGAAAGCAAAATCGCCTGCCAGTCCTGCACGTATCTGCGTCAGGTTATCCAGCACCTGCTCTATCTCCTCAGGAAAAGTCTCGTTCAGCGTTTCTTTGATGCGCTTGGCAACTGTCGGGGATTTACCGTTGGTAGAAATAGCTAGCTTCAGGCTGCCCTTCTGCACAATAGAACCCAAATAAAAATCGCATTGCAGCGGTGTGTCGGCTACGTTAGTGAGTATTTTCTTGGCTTTTGCCAGAGCTTTAACCCTAATGTTTACTTCGTGGTCGTCGGTTGCAACCAGTACAATATCTTTGTCCTGCAGGTCCTCTTCTTGAAACTCCCGCTGTACCAATACTAAACCAGGGTGCTTGGCCGTCAGAGCAAAAATCTCTTCCTTAATAAGAGGGGCAACTACTGTAACAGCAGCTTTGGGGCTATTACCTAGTACAGCAGTTAATTTCTCAAGCCCTACATTACCACCACCCACAACCAGAGTCTGCAATTCTTCTAGCTTCAGAAAAACAGGGAACAGCGGGTTAAACTGCTGTTTGGGTTCAGCAGCGGCAGGTTGAACGGTTGATATTTGTTGCGTAGTAGTCATTCTTTAAGTATTAATCGGCCACTAGTATTATCATTTCTAAAAACTATACAGCCAAAAAAAGGGCGAATCACAGCATAGACTGAACTCCGCCCTCATTGATTAGAATGATAAAGTAGCTGAACAACTGAAAGAGATAATCTGCAATCAATCATTCAGCTACCTCATATCATTTTATGCTTCGTACTTAAGCGGTTGTGGTGCTGGTTTGCCCAGTTCCTCTTGTCTGTATCTGCTTGCCTCGTGCAGGAACAACTGCGACTGGCTCAGGTACTCTTTTGCAAACGCATCGGTAGGCTCGTTTTGGTTTAGCTGCAGCACAACGCTCTTGAAGTCAGGCTCAAACTTAAAGATACCTTCCGCTACATAATTTGTATCAAAGTCGTTGATGATGCCGCTCTGCGTGTTACACTTCACGTTTTTGTCAAGCAACAACGCTTTTGCTGTGCTGATGAAAGCAGTATAGCTGTGGTAAATCGCATCGGCAAAACGCTTATCTGCAAAGGCTTCTTCTGCCCACTCCAGCTTCTCATCTGATTCAAACAATAGCGTAGCAACCAGGTCAATCATTACACCCGCACACTCGCCTACACCAATTGCTGTAGCAAACTCCTCTTGGTGGCCCCAGTCAACGAAGTCTTCTGGTGCAAGGGTAGTCAGGTCTGCCAACGGCTTTAACAGTTGGTAGAAGTGGTCTTTGCCTTGTCTGTCGTAATAGGCATAGAACTTCTCGCCTTCCTGCTTGTTCTCGTTATAGTCGTTGATCACGTAGCGCAGCACATCTATACCTCGCTTGCTTGGAACCTTGATCACTTTGTTCGCGATGCGGCCTTCGCCATTGCCCAGCGTACCGCCGCCAACCAACACCTGCAGTGCTGGCAACACGTTTTTACCGTTCTTGATAGAAGAACCGTGGAAACCCAAATCTGCCATACCATGTTGACCGCAGGAGTTCATACAGCCACTGATCTTGATTTTAATGTCGCGGTTAAACAGCAACTCAGGATACTCCTGTACCACCACGTTCTCCAGCACTTTTGTAAAGTTGGTGCTGTTAGAGATACCCAGGTTACAAGTATCAGTACCAGGGCAAGTCGTGATGTCAGCCACGCTGTTGAAGCCAGGCTCTGCCAAACCAAGTACATCCAACTCAGCAAAAACGTAAGGCAACGCCTCTTCTCTTACACATTTCAGCAACAGGTTTTGGCTCTGCGTTACACGTAGTTCGTCGGCTGCAAAGTTTTTCACCAACGGTGCCAGTTTTCTGGCTGTCACGCTGCTGATGTCGCCAATCGGAATTTTAAGGTAAACACCATAGTAGCCTTCCTGCTTCTGCTTGAATACATTCGTTTTCAGCCAAGTGTTATACTTATCGGTATCCTCAATTATATAATCAGGAATTTCCTGTGGCGCAGGGATAGCAGGTGTATAGTCTTTTGTTTTATCAACCTGGAAAGAGTGTACTTTAAAAGCTTTCGCCTCCTCTTCTACTAAGCGCATCACTTCTTCTTTCCCGAATTTGTTCATCAGGTACTTGAAACGAGCTTTGTTACGGTTGTTGCGTTCGCCGTAGCGATCGAAGATGCGGATTACACCTTCCATGAAAGGTATAAACTGGTCTTCTGGCAGGAACTCGTAAGCCACCTCGGCCAGCACAGGCTGTGCGCCCAAACCGCCGCCAAGCATTACTTTAAAGCCACGCTCTAGTTTGCCATTCACTTCACGCACTTTGGCAATGTAGCCAATATCGTGCATGTAGGCCATGGCAGTGTCGCTGTCGCTTGAGGAGAAGGAAACCTTAAACTTACGGCCCATGTCCTGGCAAATCGGGTTACGCAGGAAATATTCGAAGGCTGCATCGGCATAAGGCGACACGTCGAAAGGCTCATTCGGGTCTACACCTGCCTCTGGCGAAGCTGTGATGTTACGCACAGTGTTACCGCAGGCCTCACGCAGTGTAATATCGTCCTGCTCCAGTTTTGCCCACAATTCAGGTGTTCTGTCCAGGCTCACAAAGTGAATCTGTATGTCCTGGCGCGTAGTCAGGTGCAGGTTACCTGTTGAGTATTCGTCTGAAATATCTGAAATTCTGAGCAACTGCTTTGTGGTCAGTCTGCCAAAAGGGAGCTTGATGCGCACCATCTGCACCCCTTGCTGGCGCTGTCCGTAAACACCGCGAGCCAGGCGCAGGCTCTTGAATTTATCTTCTTGTAATTTACCCTCGCGGAAAAGACGAATCTTTCGCTCCAGGTCAATTATATCTTTCTCTACCAGAGGATTTTCTAATTCAGTTCTAAAACTTTGCATTGTTATTTAAATAAAGTCTGGATCTATAGTTTAATTACCTGATATCGCCCTAACAGCACATCAGGTACAATTATATATTAACAGCTACACGCCCTGTAAAAACACGAGGAGCATGAGTAAGGTATAAAAAGGAAGTAAAACAATTTATTATAATATACATGGGCTGTTGCTTGTTCACCTTGCTTTGTTCTGGTACCGCTAATATGGCGCTGCAAAATGCTTGGTGTGGGTGATCTAGTTTGAAACTGGTTATGTCTGGCTGTCTCAGTACTTATAATTAAACGCGACAACAGACCGTGAGGAAATTACTTCCTTAACAACAGCAACAACAGCATGTAAGGTATCCTGTGGCAGGAAGTGCCACGGATAAACGAGTAGAGGTTGGTAACCCTGTGATGTATATGGAGCCTCTTGAGTTGTTCATGGTCATTTTATTTATATTCCCCGAAATTGGTTTGGGCAGGAGTTGGCACCTTTCCAAAGGATGGTTGCCAGAGGGTCGCGGAGCCTGTTCTCTCGTCTCTTCTTTATAAATTTACCGCTGCTAGGCGATAGTATTAAGTTGCAAAATTATAAATAACGTTCGTTATTTCCTACCAATAATACAGCTAAATAGTTCCTTTGCCATCCTACTGTAAATAAACGTAAAGCCGCAGCTATAGTTTAAGGTATAAAATACCACCTAAAACCCACTCTCTGGCTAAGCTTTGCAATCGCTGCTTTCAGCATATTTTCCGCTTTTAAAGATCAAAACGCCAATTCTCACGACGAACGGCTGATAGTCTTCTTCTGCCTATTCATATAGAAAAGCCCTGCTTTGGTATAATCTGTTTTAGCAGCTAAAAAATGCTCTCTTACTTTGTAATGTGGAGCATAATCAAGCCTCCAAATTAAATTGAAAATCACGACTTATACCTCTAAACTATGAAAAAGCAATTACTTCTAATCTTGCTAGGGCTGGCAACCGCGCCTGCATTTGCCCAAGCTCCTGCTCCCCGCCAGGGGCAGCCTGCACAGCAGCAGAGCGCTGTAGCTGTAGCACCCAAAGGCAATGCAACAGTAAGTGGCATCATATTGGATGCCGAAACAAAAAAACCAGTTGAGTTTGCTACGGTGGCACTCATCAGTGTGAGCACAGGCAAACCAGTAGACGGCACCATGGCCGACGATAAAGGTAAATTCACCATAAATAAAGTAGCAGCAGGCAAGTATAAATTACAGGTCTCTTTTCTGGGATATCAACAGCAGGTTGTAGAGAATGTAGATGTTGCCGCTGATAATGCCAATGTAAACCTCGGCACTGTTTCTTTGGCTTCTGATGCCAAAAAATTGAGCGAAGTGGTGGTAACAGGCGAAAGGCCACTGGTAGAAGAACAGATAGACCGTACGGTTTATAATGCTGAAAAAGACATAACCAACGCTGGAGGCAATGCCGCCGATGTGCTGCAAAAGGTTCCTTCCCTTTCTTTGGATAACGATGGTAACGTGCAGCTCCGCGGAAGTTCTAACGTGCGTGTGCTTATCAACAACAAGCCATCAGCAATTATGGCTGGTAACATAGCCGATGCACTAAAGCAAATTCCAGCAGATCAGATCAAGTCTGTGGAAGTAATTACCAGCCCATCTGCCAAGTACGATGCTGAGGGCACGGCTGGTATTATCAACATCATCACGAAGAAAGATGGAGGCTTACAGGGTGTAACAGGTTCTGTTTCATTAACTGGTGGTACGCGCAGCAGCAACGGTAACGCCAACCTGAATGTCAGACGTGGAAAGCTAGGTATTAACGGCACCTTCGGCGGAAACATGTTCTACAACAAAGGTAGCATGAGCAATACCATTACTTCTTTTGATAACATCACTACGCCTCAAGACGAAAGTTCTTACAGCTTCCAGAGCGGTGATACTCGCATAAACGGTGCTTTTATGAACGGCCAGTTGGGGTTTGATTATGATATTACGCCAAAAAATAACCTGTCTGGTGGCATCCGTACAAACGGCGGTCGGTTCCGTATGCGCAATAACCAGGAAGCCCATGCAACTGGTTTTCAGAGTTACGATTTCCTGAACAGGATAAAGAACCGCACGCAGCGCATTGGCACAGACTATAACCTCGACTTTGTACATTCCTTTAAAAAGCCGCAGCAGGAGTTGGCGATACTTTCGCTTTACTCTGTTACAAACGCTGACAATAAAATTAACCAGGAGTACTACAACGAGGGTGAAGAACCATTCCAGCAGATTCATAACACAAACGAGAACATCAACAAAGAATTAACTTTTCAGGTTGATTATACCCACCCTTTCGCAAACAAAACTATGTTGGAGGTTGGTGTAAAAAACATTTTGCGTGATGTAGAAAGCGATGCTTCTTATATGGAATCTCCCTCTACCAACCCGAGGCCAGATAACGATTTGTTTTATGAGCAGGATGTATATGCCTCTTACCTGACCTATGGTTTTACGCTAAAGAAAAAGCTTAACGTTAAATTGGGTGGCCGCTATGAGTATACGGATGTAAACGCCGACCTGCAGGATGACGAACAGAATTACAGCACCAACTACGATAACTTCATACCTAGTATAGCCTTCTCGTACAACATCAAGGATAAGCACACTCTGAAGGCAAATTTCACACAACGTATTCAGCGTCCGTCTATGTTTTACCTGAACCCTTACCGTCAGAAGCAAACTTCTAACACCTATATGGAGGGTAATCCAACTCTGGATGCAGAACTAACAGACCTGTATGAATTAGGCTACAGCACTTATTTTAAAACAACTTCTTTGAGTGCTTCGCTCTACATGCGCCAGACTGATAATGCCATTGAGCCTTTGGCTACTTTTTTCGAGGATGAAGAAGGAAACCCTGCCACTTTGCTGAGCTTCCAGAACATTGCCAAGAACAAGACATATGGCATCAGCTTGTTTGGTAATACTAAACCAACCAATGCCTGGATGATCAGTGGTAGCTCTAACATCTATTATGTCGATTTGAACAGTGCCTACGCCAGCAACAGCGGTTGGATGTACAACATTAACATGAACACTTCTTATGACTTCGGAAAAGGGTTCAGTGCGCAGTTTAACGGAGGCTTTAACTCCCAAAGAATCCAGTTGCTTGGAGAGTTTGCTTCGTTCTCCTATCACGGGCTTGCCATCAAAAAAGAACTGTTTGACAAGAAAGGTGGCATCAGCATCGGTTTGGACAACCCCTTCCGTCAGAATATGCTCATGAAGCACAATATTCAAGCTGCGGCAACACCTAACAACCCGATTGCTTATGAGCAGCACATCCGCATAAACAACTACAACCGCGGTGTAAGAATGACCTTTAACTATAACTTCGGTAAAATGGAACAGCAAAAGCCACGCAAGCCGAAAAAGAGCATCCGCAACGACGACACAAAACAAGGTGACGGCAACGGTGTCGGATAATACTCCACCTATAGTTACAGCGTAAAAAAAGCAAAGGCCTCTCCATATCAGGAGAGGCCTTTGCTTTTATATATTATAGAGCGCCTGTAGTTATATCAATTAGTATCCAGCATCTTCCATATCTGTGTAACAAATAAGGTTCACAGTTTCTGCTACAAAATAGAAGGCTTTTGCTAGGTGCAGCAACGACGATTTTTTGTTTGAGCGTTCAGCGAGTTCAAAATCGTCTTGATTCTTTTGCTTACTTTTCTCATCAAGGAGAAAAGTAAGGCCATGCCGGCGAGGCAAAAGCCAGCAGAATGCAATGTGCCTCAAAAATTACAGATAGACATAATAGGTTCGTACAAAGTTCTGAGCAATGGAAGCACCTTTAAACAAGTTAGTATTAGTTCTCTTTATCCCTTTTTCTGAGATAGAGTGTAAAGGTACTACCTTCGTTTACCTTACTGGTCACCTCAATGTAACCGCCTTGGTTTTTAATAATGCGGTTTACAATATACAAACCTACACCAGAACCAGGCACATGGTCGTGGAAACGGCGGAACATCTGAAACAGTTTTTCCCGCTGCCCTTCTATATCCATTCCCAAACCGTTATCAGCCAAAACAAGCTTATAATACTCTTTTTCCTCTCTTCCTGTAATATTTACTTCTAATGGCCGATCAGGAGAACGATATTTGATACTGTTACTAATCAGGTTATACAACACGCTCATCAGGTTAACCTTTGTTAATGCAACTGAAGTACCTGGCTGCAGATCTGTTGTGATAGTTGCACCCGTTTGTTTCGTGATATCGACTAGGCTTCCGAGCAAATCCTCCACTATTTCATCTACAGAAAACACATCTTCCGATGTACCTACATCACGCTGCACTTTAGCAACCTCTGCCAGGTCTTTAATCGTGCTGTTTAACCGCTGCAACGACTTATCGAGATAGTCTAGCAGTACCTCAGAATCCTTTGAGGTATAGGTGGCAGACTGGTGCAGTTCTTTTACAAGTTGCATAATGTTCAGAACAGGAGACTTGAGATCGTGCGAGGCGATGTACACAAAGTTATCCAGATCCTCATTTATCTTCACCAGTTCTTCATTCTTCGCCAGCAGGCTTTTTTGAGCCCTCTTGTAATCGTCAATATCGGTGCAGGTACCCACCCAGAGCACAACTCTGTTATTGTCATCTTTTACAGGTACTCCCCTGGTAATGTGCCAACGGTAAGCTCCATCTGATACGCGTCTGAAACGATGCTCAACTTCATAAACTTCTTCATGCTTCTTGGCTTCTTCCCACACAGAAATAGAATGCTCCAGGTCTTGTGGGTGAAGCACACTTGCCCAGCCTTCGCTTAGTACCTGTTCTTTTGTTTGCCCTGTATACTCATACCATCGCTTGTTGTAGTAGTTCGGTATTCCGTCAGATAGCGAAGTCCAGGCCATGTGAGGAATAGACTCTACAACTAAACTTACACGCTGCTCAGCCTGTAGCTTTGCCTCATACAGTTGAGCATTATCTATAGCCACAGCAGCCTGTGCAGCAATGCCTACTACTAAATCTTCTTCTTTTTGGGTGAATATACCTGACTCGCGGTGGCCGAAGAACAAACCTCCCAGCACTGTGCCGCTTTTAGAGATAACAGGAACCGCCAGATAACTTTTAACAGGCAAATGTCCTTTGGGCATTCCTCGGTGAGGGCTGTTATTTCCGTAACGAGCATCTTTTGTAATGTCATCAGACCTTACTACTCCCTCCCCGTGGAAAGTGATAGAAAGCATTGGAGTTTCACGTAGTACTGGTAAATGTGCAAAATGGCTTCTGTCTGCACCCGACAAGGCGTAGAGTGTATAGTCTTCGCCTTTTTCGTTTTGCTTTTTATAGAAGAGAGCGCCAAACTGTGCCTTGCTGGCCTTTGTAGCAATATCAGTCACATTCTGAACAACCTTCTCTAGCTCCAGTTCTGAAGTAAGTATGGCACCTACCTGGTTAAGCAACTCCAACTGCTCATTACGTTCCTCCAACTTTTGCTGCGTCTCGATAAGCTTTTGTAGCAGGTCCTGTTGTTCAGCTGTTTCTCTGTGATTCATTCCTCTTAAAACTATATTGGCTTGGCTCCTTAATTAAGGCTCAGGAAGCCTTAAAAAACAGTACCCTAACATCATACTTAACCAGATTAGTTTACCCTTTCCTAAAATAATCTGGTATCAGACGTTAGTATTTACAGAAGGAGCTTTAGTTAAATATAAGAGAAATTTTGACGTAAAAGTGCAAAAACAGCCATTAGCCAGATTAATGTAAAACTATACAACTAAAGTCCTATATTAAAAACAAATAGCTCTTGCTCCACGTTGTTTTACTAACGCAGCACAAGAGCTACACCAAACATAAAATAATATTTTACTTAGGAGGCAGCTTATGCCTCCTGCTTCTCCAGGTTAAACAAGGCACTCAATCCTTCAATCAAAGCTTCAGATTCGCCGCGCTGGCAAGCTGACTTCAGCTCCAACACAGGCATTTTCACAATTTTGTTCAAGATGTTAGTTGTGATGGTCTCTATCAGCTCTCTGTTTTCAGAACCTAAGTTCTTAAACGCACGTGCAATTTCCTGCTGCCTGATTTGCTCCAGGCGCTGCTTGAACTGCTGAATAGCTGGCGATATAGCCATCTCTTTTGACCAAGCTCGAAACTCAGCCACAGCCTCAGCTATAATTTCTTTCACAACAGGAATGGCAGCCATTCTGTTTTCCAAAGCCTCTGTTGCACGGTTTCGGATAGAGTCAACGTTGTAAACGCTCATGCCAGGCAGGTTTTCTAACTCGCTGTCGATGCTGCGTGGCATTGACAAATCGATAAAAAACTTCGGCGACTGAGGTACCTGCCTTTGAACGGCTTCTTTGCTAATGAAAAAGCAACCACCAGGAACTGATGAAATAATCACATCGGCCACGCTGATCTCTTCCCACACGTTTTCCCAGTATACAGCAGTTGAGTTAGTACGTTGCGCTAGCTCTAGTGCTTTTCGGTATGTACGGTTGGCTATTACTATGTTGTCTAAGTTCCTTTTCTGGAAGTTATCACAAACATTTGCCCCAATCTCACCCACGCCAATCATCAACACCCTTGGGTTTAACATATACTGCGTTAGTTCCTCCACCAGTTCTACAGTGGCATAAGAAACAGAGGCCGCTCCATCAAAAAAAGCAGTCTGGTTTACCACTTGCTTGTTCGTGGCAAAAATGGTGTGCAGCAGTCTGTGCAAAAAAGGCCCAGCCATGTCTGCGTCTGCCGCCCACTGGTACGCTTTCTTCACCTGGTTCAGTATCTGCATATCGCCCACCACCTGCGACTCCAGCCCCAGTGCCACATAAAACAAATGCTGCACTGCTGCCTCGTGCTCAGTTATATGCACAAAGTATGGCGCTATCTCTTTCGCAGCAATAAAGCCCTTCTCAATGGCAATCAGTTTTATAATTTCCCGCGAAAGATCTTTGTCAGCAGTATAATATACTTCGGTGCGGTTGCAGGTAGAAAGCACCAGCACATCACTTGCCTCGGTAAACTCCTTAATTTTGTCAAGGAGGTTTCTACAGGCAATCTCATTAAGTGCAACAGCCTCGCGCACTGGAATAGGCGCTTGTTTATAAGATAAGGTAAGTGCTTTAAACTGGTTTTGCATTTCTGTACTTTAAGAACACATTGCAAATTTCCAGCTATCTCGGCAGCATAAACATGATGAATGTCAGTTTTATTGGAGATTGATGTCAGCTCCTGCCTAATCCATTTCTTGTTTTAAGGGAATCTGTACTGACTTAGAGGCTGTTTTGATTTGTTAATATAGGTTTACAGGGCCTTTAAATAACTAAACTTGAAAATGAAAAAATTGCTCATATAAGCTAATTTCAACAATTCAAGTTTTTATAATTTGCAAAAAAAGAATCTTTATATAAAATCAAAACAGCCTCTTAGGAAGAAGAAAAGGTGCTAATACACTCTTCATAAAGCTAAACCATGCCGCAAGTTTAGCGACAGCGTAACTTGTGGCTAGTTATGAGGCAAGTTTTTAACTTACGCTACTTCTGTTTCTTTACTTTCGCCAGTTACAAACTAGCCATTATGTGCCGCCTACTTTACCGCTTCGCTCAAACTGGCAGTATGATATTGCTGAGAGTACAACTTCTCTTTAATTTCGCATACGCTTCAGCTTATCCGAATTCAAAATTGTGATTTTGCTGCCCTGCGTATCAATCAGTCTTTCGTCTTTGAAGTCGGCAAGGGTACGGATTACAGTTTCTTTTGAAGCTCCTACTATACTTGCCAGGTCATCGCGGGAAATAGCAACCTGAAAGTTAGTGGCTTGTTCTTCTTTTTTATACTGCTTCTCCACTAAAAGCAGTGCCTCGGCTACACGCTTCCGCACAGAATTGTAAGCCAGCTTCAAGAGTCGCTCCTCTTTATCGGCCAGGTTATCAGAGAGTATTTTGATAAATTTGTTAGCCACATCACGGTTGTTGTGTAACAGCGAAAAGAAATCTTCTTTGGGGATAATACACACTTCAGAATCTTCCATGGCCACAGCCGATTCACGATATGGCTTTTCCTCCAACAGATCGAGATAGCCTATAAAGTCGCCGTCTTTGTACAGGTTGGTGATATACTCGCGGCCTTCTTCGTTAGATTTATAAGTTTTAATGCGGCCCTTATTCAGAAAAAACAAAGCATTGGGATAATTGCCCTCCGAGAAAACAGGTTGCTTCTTTTTCAGAGTAGTTACCTTCTGCTCGTTCGAAATCAACTTGTTCAGGTCCTGTAGCCCCTTTGCCTCCTGAATAAAACCCTGCAGCCCCTCAATGTTTTTATTGAAGTCGGTTTTAAGAATCTGGCTTTTCTTCAGGCGCATTTCTATGGCATCAAGCAACTCTAAGTCATCGAATGGCTTTGTCAGGTAGTCGTCGGCTCCCAAGTTCATGCCTTTTCTAAAATCATCTTTTTCCGTTTTTGCCGTCAGAAAGATGAAAGGTATGGCAGAGGTAGCAGCATTGCTGCTGAGCATGTGCAGTACGCCATAGCCATCGAGTTGTGGCATCATAATGTCACATATAATCAGATCAGGAAGCTCTTTCTTGGCCAGCTCCACCCCTACTTTTCCGTTCTCAGCCTCCAGAATATCATAATTAGCAAGCGTCAAAATCTCGGCTATGTTTTCGCGGATTTCCTGGTTATCTTCAATAAGTAGTATCTTTTTCATCTTTATGCCTTTTGCGGAAACGTAATGGTGAAACTGCTTCCTTTATCTAACTCGCTCTCGTAGAAAAGCGAACCATTCATTATATCAATGTATTTCTTTACAATGTTTAGCCCCAGCCCTGTGCCCTGTATGTTCGTAACATTCTGGGCCCGGAAGAAAGGTGTAAACAAGTGGGCCTGATCTGCCTTCGGAATTCCAATTCCCTGATCCTGCACGGTAATTTTAATGGCATCTGCCGTTGTGCTTGTATCGAAGAATATTTGTTTGCCCTCGCTAGAATACTTGCTTGCGTTAGAGAGCAGGTTAAGCAGAATATTCTTTAGCAGTTGCTTGTCCAGGTTCACAACTGTCTGTTCGCCTGTATGTTTGTAAACAATATCCTGCCCCTCCTTCAGAAAACCCTGCAACTCGTCTTTCACTTCCTCGGCAAAAGCCTGCAGATCGAAAGTAGTCGGTACATTATAAATCATACCTTCTTCTATGCGACTGATAGAAAGGAAATCATTCAGAATGGTGGTTAAATTGCTAACAGATGATTTAATGCGGTCTACGTGCTTCTGACGCTTCTCATCTTCCTCTGTTTTTTTATACTTGCCAATAAGCGAAGCCGATGACAAAACCGTACTCAGGGGAGTACGAAATTCATGCGAAGCGATGGTGACAAACCTTGATTTCAGCTCGTTCAGTTCCTTTTCCTTTTGCAGCGCCTTCCGCACTTCCTGTTCTGCTTCGTAAAGGCTTTTGTTTGTACGCTCTAGCTTACGTATAGCCGCTGCCAATTCCTGTGTTCGCTCCTCTACCCGCTGCTCCAATTGAGCGTTTAGCTGCTGTATTTCTGCCAGGCTTTTGGCATGGTCAATACTATAGCGAATGGCTCGCTCCAGATCAAAAGGATTGATATTGCCTTTCACCAAATAATCCATGGCGCCCACGCGCATGGCTTTTTCATCGGTTTCTCTGTCGCTTTGGCCTGTAAGCAGTATAAACGGCGACGTGCAGCCTTGTTCAATAGCCGTCGAGATCAACTCCAGGCCATCGTGCGCTCCCAAACGGAAGTCTACCAAATACACATCATGCTGCTTATGCTCAATCAGGCGAAGCGCCTCATCAAAAGAACTGGCCCAATCTAACAGGTAGTTGCGCCCGGGTATATCCTGAATAATATCCCGTGTAATGATAAAGTCGTCCTCATCATCGTCTACCAGTAATATTTTTATTCTATCAGGCATTTAGGTTTACTACAACTATAGTTTTGGTAATTCTACAATCTCGAACCAGTATTTACTTAAGGTCTTCATTACATCTACAAGCGCTACAAAAGTCACAGGCTTAGTAATAAAGGAGCTTACACCTAGATCGTAGGTTCTCAGAATATCTTCTTCGGCCTTAGAGGTAGTAAGCACCACCACCGGAATCAGGCGCAGGTGGTCTTCACTCTTGATTTCCTTTAGCGCCTCTCTTCCATCTTTTTTAGGCATATTCAGGTCCAGTAAAATCAGGCCTGGCACCGGATACTTCTTTTTGTCGCTGTACTTACCACGGTTGTGCAGGTAGTCCATCAGCTCTTCTCCATTCTCTACAAACTGCATTTGGTTTGTAAGGCGACTTTCTTCCAGCGCTTCTTTCACCAGCATGCGGTCTTCGGCATCGTCGTCGGCAATAAGTATAATAATAGGTCTGTTATTAGCCATGGCTTTATTATGATTCTTCCTGAGGTTGTTTTAGTGCAAGCGTAATGATAAACCTGGTGCCAACGCCTGGCTGACTGCGGGCTGTGATATCGCCTCCGTGCCTTATAGCTATTTTACGGCATATAGCCAGTCCTATACCAGATCCTTCATACTTCTGCCCTTCCAACCTTTGAAAGATGTTAAAAATACGGTCCAAGTACTTCTCATCGAAACCAATACCGTTGTCTTCTATATAAATTTCGGTTACTTCGTCGCCTGGTGTAGCGGTAAGATGGGCCTGCCGCTGAAGATTTTTAGCGTAGATATTGATAATGGGATTTTCGTTTTCTTTACGGAACTTAATCGCATTGCTGATCAGGTTCTGGAACAGCTGCCGCATTTGGGTCGGCTCTGCCTCAATCTCGGGCAATGGCGACCGCACTATTTCGGCCTTAGTTTGCTCTATCGTAATTTCCAGATCAGATAGCACTTCCGTCAGCACAGTGTCCAGGTCCACTTTTACGAAAGGCTTAGACTTAGAAGTAACTCTTGAGAACGCCAGCAGGTCATTAATCAAGTTCTGCATGCGCACTGCCGCATTCAGCATACGTTCTATATAATCTTTCCCCTGTTCGCTCAGGTTATCGTACTCTTTCGTCAGTAGCCTGTCGCCAAAAGCCTGTATTTTACGCAGCGGCTCCTGCAAGTCGTGCGACGATACATAGGCAAA
Source organism: Pontibacter harenae (assembly GCF_020907245.1). Taxonomy (GTDB): domain Bacteria; phylum Bacteroidota; class Bacteroidia; order Cytophagales; family Hymenobacteraceae; genus Pontibacter; species Pontibacter harenae. The sequence goes on from NZ_JAJJWH010000011.1 coordinate 119,772, forward strand.
GTCCTGTAGTTCACGGTTGCTACGCTCCAATTCTGCAGCGTAGCGCCTCAATCTTTCCTCTGTTAGCTTCTGCCGTGTAATGTCATGTACAAAACCAGTATAAACCTTTCGATCTGCCAGTTGCACCTCGCTTATACTAAGGTAGAAAGGGAAAACTGTACCGTCTTTTCTAAGACCTGTTACTTCTCTGCCTATACCTATAATGCGCCTCTCTCCTGTTTTATGGTAGCGGCCCATATAGCTGTCGTGCTGGCTTTTGTCGGGCTCAGGCATGAGTATATTAATGCTCTTACCTAAAAGTTCTTCAACATCGTAACCAAAAAGCTTCGCAGCAGATGGGTTCACCATCTCCATTTTACCTCTTGTATCGATGGTGATAATACCATCTACAGCAGCTTGAATAATAGAATTGATCTTGTTTTCACTTTCGCGCAGGGCTTCCTCAGCCTTTTTAAGGCCAGAAATATCATGTACAACACCCGTAAAGATAGTTCTGTTGTGTAGCCTTACTTCGCTTATACTCAGTAGAAACGGAAAAACGGCACCATCCTTTTTCTTTCCAAGTACCTCACGCCCGATCCCTATAATCTTGGCATCTCCTGTGCGCAAATAGTTAGCGATGTAATTATCGTGCTGGCTCTTATCGGGCTCAGGCATCAGTATTTTGATGTTCTGCCCCAGAATCTCTTCTGGCTGATAACCGAAAATTTTGGCAGCTGCAGGGTTCATTGTTTCGATAAAACCAAGGCTATCAATGGTAATAATCCCATCCACAGCAGTGTCTATCACAGCTTTTAGCCGCAGCAGGTTATCTATGTTCAGGTTAGAATTATTTTCAGTTTCTTCCAACTTTTAGGTTTTTATGAAAAATGTACTTCACCCTATTATACTGCAAAGTTACCATACCTGCAAACACAAATAATGATCAATGTCACTTTTCAAGTTATCAACCATCATTCAGTAACTAGCGCACCCTCTATAGTTTTGCCTCTGGAAGGAAAAAACGAACTGCTCTGCAAATACTTATGCGCCCTTTCAATTAGAAGTGGAGCCGTTCAGGAAGAGGCTTAAATGTGAATTCAGTCATGATAAAAGATATTTTGGTAGCAACCGACTTTTCTGATAACGCTTATAATTCAGCTCATTATGCAGGGGCCTTTGCTCGGTGTATCGAAGCACGTGTTATTTTGTTTCATGCGCTTCAACCTTTAACAGGGCTGAACTATGACGAAATACCGCTCGGAGTTGCCATGACAGAAGAGGAGGCCCAGCATAAGTTGGATGAGCAGGCAAGGGAGTTACACAGAAAATACGGCATCTCCATCACCCGCATTATGAAACCAGGCTACGCTGCCGATGAAATACCTACTCTTGCTGACAAAATAGGAACAAGGCTCGTAGTGATTGGCACACATGGTTTTGGAAAAAGCAAACATCTGCAGTTCGGAAATGTATCGCGGGAGTTGCTAGAAAATGCTGCTTACCCAGTGCTATATGTGCCGCCGAAAGCAGTGTTTAGATCCATTGAGCAAATTGCGGTTGTACAGGATTCAACAGAACTTTCCTTACTAAAGCCAACCAACAAATTGGCAGAAGAATTGGCACAACTGTTTCAGGCAAGGCAAACGGTACTCCAGCAAAACAAACAACCAGAATAAGCACTGAGTACCGTTTCCGAGACAGCACAAGAACCATTTATTGCAGCGGCAAGTAGGGCAAATTTTAACTTGGAGCACACGGAAAAAGCCTTGAAGGTAAGCGCAATTGCCCCTGATTTACTTGTGCTTCCCACACAGCAGGTTTATAGTTTACAAGGTCCCATTATTCAGTATGCCAACACAATGCCGCTACTCATGCTGCCTGGTTAAAGCTACGGCACTTCCCCTACAGTGGCATTTACAATGACTTCTGTCACTTCGGTTGCTGATGGTCTTTATATCTGATTAACAACAACGCTACTACCTTGGGGCATGGTAAAAACCTCAACCTGACCATAATAAATCTATAGTTTACACACTTCTTACATACGCATGCAACAGCAAACACTTCACTCGTTTCATATCCCAGTTATGGGGCTTTCTTTTTCGATAGATTCTCCTTTAAAAGTAGCTCGTTTTGGTATCTCCTCTGTTCTCTCGCTCAGCGATGATGCCTTAGTAGAACAGATGCGGGCACATTATAGCCAACTACATAAGAAGTCATATGTTCCCATTACGCCAAACGAGGAAGACTACAGAGCCAGGAGAATTACAGCCTATCTGGACCTGGTGAATGAATTAGTGTCAGAACAAACAGAGGTGCTTCGACAGGAAGAATTCATACCTGGTACGGAAATTACAAAATATTTCGAACTGCTACCTGAAACATCTTCCCTGAAGACGCTTTACCTGCAAATGCTGCAAACAACTGATCTGCCTCAGAAAGTACAACTACAGGATGAGCTACGGAAGGCTATAGTGGCTGGCAGCATCGATGTGAACATTATGACGAAGCTAGACCGCGCAAACTTTAGCAAAAGTGGAGAGCCGCTGCCACAGGAATTTTCTGATGCGCAGGCAGCACTTCGTGGCTATGCAAACAGTACTGTTAAGTCTTCGGTTGTTTTCTCTGCAGGCATGAACATGCGTCTCTTTAGTTATATAGAGCAGTTCCCGAGCTTCTTGTTAAACGAACACGGCGAATTTGACAAAAAAATAATTATAAAGGTTAGCGACTACCGCTCTGCATTGGTACAAGGGAAAATTCTGGCCAAGAAAGGGCTTTGGGTATCGGAGTTCAGGGTAGAGTCTGGTTTAAACTGCGGCGGACATGCTTTCGCCACTGACGGCTATTTGCTCGGCCCCATACTGGAGGAGTTTAAGCAGAACAGGGAAGCATTACAATCTGAGTTATATTCACTCTACGCTTCCGCACTCGCCAGCAAAGGGCAGCATGTTCCTATAGATCCGCCACCTGTGCGCATCACCGTACAAGGAGGCATAGGCACCGCCGATGAACATAACTTCCTGCTACAGCACTTCGACTTGGACGCTACAGGTTGGGGCACTCCATTTCTGCTAGTACCTGAGGCAACCACTGTGGATGAGGAAACAATGCAAAAGCTGGTGCAAGCACAGGCGAAAGACTTATACCTTAGTCCTATCTCACCGCTAGGAGTACCTTTCAACGCATTGCACGGCACATCAAGTGAAGAACTGAAGAACGTCAGAATAGCGAAAGAAAAACCAGGCAGCCCATGCATAAAGAAGCACCTGATTTCTAACACGGAGTTTACTAAAGAACCTATTTGCACCGCCTCCCGCCAGTACCAACGTCGAAAGCTGGAGCAACTAAAAGGCCAGAACCTTCCGCAGCATGTTTATTTATCTGAAGAGGCAAAGGTGTTGGCAAAGGAATGCTTGTGCGAGGGGCTTGCAAACTCTGCTCAAGTCTTGTACAACATCAGCCGAAAAACCATCTCCAAATCAGTAGCTATTTGTCCTGGACCGAACCTCGCTTTTTTCTCTAAGGTGTTTAAGCTACAAGAAATGGTGGATCACATCTACGGCCGCTTTAATGCGCTAAATGATACTTATCGCCCGCATGTGTTTATAAATGAACTGAACATGTACGTAGACTACGGGAAGAAAAAGAAGGCAGAACTGGCAGATGATTTTAATGAGAAGCAGCATAGGTACCTGCTAACTTTTTTACAGAACCTACAGGCTGGCATCACCTACTATAAAAACCTGCTCCCCACCCTATTCCCCCACGAACTGGAGCGACAAGAAATTATGTTGGATGAACTCCTTGAAGCCGAAGAGCAGCTACTGGCAGCACAGTATGGCCAAACAGCAACGGTGTAGGTTATCTGAAACACCCTATGTAAAGCCATTCGTTTCTGGCTGCAATCATTTGCCTACAGAAACGAATAGCTTTTGCTATGTATGCACTAACTGCTGTACCACAGCAAGTATAAGAACTATCCAGATGACTAGCAGCAACTTTAGCTGGTTAAGAAAACGAAGACTCTGAAATAATGGTAAAAGGAAAAGCATATTATATTTGATCTGCTATTTTATCATACCAAATGGAAGAGAACAGCTTAGTTAGAACAGATGCCTATATAAACGGGCAGTGGGTTAAAGCCGCCAGCGGCAACACGTTTGAGGTAACAAACCCAGCTACAGGCGAAGTAATTACCTCGGTGGCAGACCTGAACAGGGAAGACGTGCGTAAAGCCATAGACGCCGCAGATGCTGCATGGCCCGCTTACCGTGAAATGACAGCTAAAGAGCGAGCTACCCTTCTGCGGAAGTGGTTTGACCTGATCATGGAGCATAAAGAGGAACTTGCTCATATTATGACCATTGAGTCTGGCAAGGTGCTGACCGAAAGCTTGGGCGAAGTAAATTACGGTGCCTCGTTTATAGAATGGTTTGCCGAGGAGGCTAAACGCGCTTATGGGGACGTAATTCCTGCTCCAACAAAAGACAAGCGACTGGTAGTAATTAAACAATCCGTTGGTGTAGCAGCCGCCATTACACCATGGAATTTCCCTTTGGCCATGATAACCCGCAAAGTAGGCCCTGCGCTGGCTGCGGGCAGCCCCGTGGTAGTAAAGCCTCCTTCCGAAACACCACTTACGGCTTTAGCTTTATCAGTATTAGCAGAAAGAGCAGGTTTTCCGCCTGGCGTGTACAATACAGTTCCATCTACTGACAGTAGCGAGGTTGGCAAAGAGCTATGTGAAAATCCGAAAGTGCGTAAGTTGTCTTTTACAGGCTCTACGCCTGTAGGTAAGCTTCTCATGAGCCAATGTGCCTCTACCTTAAAAAAGCTGTCGTTGGAGTTGGGTGGCAATGCCCCTTTTATTGTTTTCGAGGATGCTGACATTGATGCAGCCGTACAAGGCGCTATTGTCTCGAAGTTCCGTCACAACGGCCAGACCTGCGTCTGCGTGAACCGCATACTGGTTCAGGACAAGATATATGATGTGTTTGTAGAGAAATTTACGCAAGCTGTAGCTAAGCTGAAAATTGGCAACGGCCTGGACAAGGATGTACAGTTAGGTCCATTGATCAGCAAAAAAGCTATAACGAAAGTAAAGGAGCATGTAGAAGATGCTGTTTCTAAGGGTGCAAAGGTAACTTATGGCGGCGAACCTCTGGAGGGCCTGTTTTATAAGCCAACTGTACTAGCTGATGCCACCAATGATATGCTCATCGCTAAAGAAGAAGTTTTTGGACCTGTGGCCCCTATTTTCCGTTTCAGCACAGAAGAAGAAGCTATTCAGATGGCTAATGACACGCAGTACGGCCTTGCCTCCTACTTCTACAGCCAAAATGTATCGCGCTGCTGGCGTGTGGCCGAGGCCTTGGAATATGGCATGGTCGGCATCAACGAAGGTTTGATCTCGACAGAAGTAGCTCCTTTTGGCGGCATCAAAGAATCTGGCTTCGGCCGTGAGGGCTCCAAGTATGGTATGGACTATTTTATGGAGATTAAGTACCTGTGCTTTGGTGGGGTGAAGTAGAGCAGGGATTAGCAACTTTCTTTCGAATCCCAATCAGACAAAGAGTTTAGAAAGTAAGAAGCCTCACTGCAATAGTGAGGCTTCTTACTTTCTTTAATATATCAATTGAGTTCAGCCATGAACATTTTACCAATTCAATTTGCAAACGCCAGCTTTACCACCATCTTCATCTTGGAGGTTCTAAGGGACATAAAGTATAAATCTGCGCTTAAATGCCCTAAATCTACTTTTTCTTTTCCAGAAAAACTCCTCAGGGTCTTTTGGTACACCCTTTTCCCTATAGAATTAAACACTTCTATCTCCAAACCTTCTTCCAATGTTGGTCCTGAAACGGTCACCACCCCAATACTCGGATTGGGGTACACCACAAAGTCTGCATAAAAGGAAGCGGTAAAAATATCCGATAGTTCTGAAACACAACCTCCATCAAACACTCTTACCTTATAAAAGCCTGGCTCCGAAATGCGTATTTTGTTACTTGTAGAGGTGAAAGTTCTTCCATTGGCCTCCCACTCATAGCTAGCTCCTATGATGTCTGTAACCAGACTGTCAACTCCGATTTGCGCTATGCTTGGTACACCCCTTACATCTATCACTCTGATGTTCTTCGAAGCTTCTGCTATGCTTCCGTTCTGGCACGTAATAGTGTACGTCAACTGATGCGTTCCCTCGCCTGCAAGTAAGGGATTAAATACTCCTGTAGCACCAACGCCTGTGCCAGACCATACTCCTCCAGTAGGCTCACCCTCCTCCAGCAAAAAAGGAGCATCATCTATACATACTTCCTCATCAGGTCCAACTATCACCGAATCAAGGTCGACTACGGTTGCCTGCACTGGTACTCTCTCGCTTTCACATCCCATGCTGTTTACAGCCGCTACATAATAAGTGGCAGAAGCCGTTATAGTCGGAGTGATAAAAACGCCACTAGACTCTGCAGCCAAAAGTTCGCTTCCTGAGGCATCTGCATACCAGCGGTAGCTACCTCCTAATGGTGCCCCGCTCGCTGATAACGTCACACTTCCAGGGCCACAAGTATTACTATGAACTACTGCAGGAGCCGAAGGTAAGCCTCCAATACTGATGTCATGCCCATTGTCGCTACCCACTATAGCAGGTGACGAGGCAACAACTCTTATTCTGTATTTTGTACCTTCTGTTATACCTGCAGACAAAGTAACTATAATTGGACTTTGAGTTCCTTCTCCAACAGTGATCGCATCTTGAAAAGAGCCTTTCTCATCTGAAAGCTGCACCGTAAAGAAATTGCCGCTATCATACACGCCATGGGCCGTAAATGCAACAGGAATGCTACTACTTACACACAAAGTATCCTGATCCAAAGGACTAGTGATGATAGCATAAGCAGGCACTTGCACTTTACCAGCTTTCAAAGCAACAGTAGTTGCCGCAAAATTGCTGTTGGCAAACTCCAGTTTCGTTGGGCTATCGGTGAAGTTTATCACACTAATGCTACCATAGTCGCCTATCACTTTAAAGCGCATAGCAAACAATACAGCTTCATTTGCTAAACTTTGCCCTTCCAGTGTGGCATCATCCCAGGAGAAAAGCAGCTTCCCCTGTGCATTTTGCATGATACGAAAGTTAGAAGAGTCCATACCAGCCAAACCATACTGTTCCACGCCCTTCAGCCTTACCACATCAGGATCAAATGTAATACTTCCCTGTGCAGTGATTATGCTATGGAAACCTTCCGCACGAACTGGCACTACAACCTCAGTGCCTGGCATGCCAGCTACAGAATCTGCCATAAGCAGTAATTTTGTAGTCTGGCTGTAGGCATTAAAAGCTATGGTAAGCAGTAAGCATAGTATCCCTATGCTGCGGTACACCATTTTAAACATCCATCTCTCCTTCCTCCGCTGTACACCTTCCGATGCACAGCCTCCGTAATTAATTAACTAAGATAAGTTGAATAGACTGGCTAAACTTACCAGCCTGCATGCGGCAATAATAAGACCCAGCACTCACACTTTTGCCAGTTGTATCGTCTCCTTTCCAGATAACGCTATGCTCACCAGCGGCAAACTTACCGCGATATTGCTTAACTACCTGACCTAGCAAGTTATAAATGGTGAGCGTTACCTCCTGCTCTTCTGGCACCTCAAATTGGAGTGTGGTTTGTTTTAAGAACGGGTTCGGGTAGTTTTGGTAAAGGGCATAGCCAGGAGCTTTTACTTTAACCTGTGCACTTTCTGATTTAACGCTCAGCTGCTCCAGGCTTCCTGTGTAAGCCACACCTCTTGTCAATGAAGAGTTAATTTCCACCTTGCTTTCCGTTTCGTTTTCTCCTATTACCCTGAACCTCACACTGAAGACTTGGGTGCCATCCTCCAGACTCAGGCTCCCGCCGTTCGGCTCTGCCCATACAGTTGTCAGTTTTCCTTTGCCTACACTGTGTGTACCGTAAGCACCCTCTAAACCAGCATGCTCCACGCGGACAAACTCTAGCACCTTCGGATCCCAGTTTAAGGTAAACTGATAGCCGCTGACGTCACTGAAATCTTTAACCGACACTGGAAGTACAACTTCTTTACCTGGTGCGGCCTCTTGGCTCTCCATCTTAAAGTTTACCTCCCCAGCCAACTGTGTTCTGGCCGTGGAGGCATCCCAACTGTCGTTCACGTCTCCTAACTTAATACCAATGAAATCCTGGCCGCTCAGCTCTGCCGCATTACTGTAGGTGCGGGTACTGTCGTAAGGGAAAGGATTAGCAGGCTCAGCAAAAGAAAAGTCGCTATTCACAAAAGCCCAGGTCTTGTTGCCAGGGAAACTGCTTATGCTTTGCAGAATCAGCGATCGGATCAGGGCTATGTCTAGAGTTGTCACCGAGCCAGAGTTATTCACGTCTCCTGCGATCACTTTGTATGGAGAGGCAAGTTTCTGTACGCCCAAGATATGCCGTTGAATCTGTACGATGTCTAAAGTAGTAACGCCATTATCCACCTCTACTTCATTGCGCTTAGCTGGAGCCAGGGTGTAGCTACCGCTTCCTGTTATCTTAAAGCTGAATACACCAGAGGCAGGAGTTGTAACGGCTTGCTTGCTTGCACCGTTCGTCAGCTTAACCACCACATTATTTAACGAGGTGCCCAACTGAGATTTAACCGTACCAGCAATTGTACCCTCTTTCTCTATTATAGCCGCACCTTCAACAGTAGTTACAGGAATAGCTGTATAGCTATTGTTCGTTACTTCCAGTTGCACAGGATTACCTGTTATGCTTACGGCAGTCTTAGCACCTGCTGCTCCTACCAGTTTCATCTTTAAAGCAAAGATTACAGCATCATCAGAAAGCGTAACTGGCGTAGAGCTAGCGTCGTGCCACGAGAAGCCAAGTTTACCATTTGCCGATGTCGCCCCGTTGAAATTAGAGCTGCTTAAACCAGCTAATCCAAAAGACTCCACTCCTACAAAGGAAGCAACTGCACTGTTCCACTCGATACTGCCCTGCATGGAAAGGATGTTCTCGAAGTCTTTCACGCGCACAGGGATCAGAATCTCAGAATTGGCAATGCCGCTCACTGAATCCACAGCTATGGTTAGCGTGTTGGCTGGATTTATAGTTACTGTTACCGAAGCAGCTGCACTTGTGCAACCGTTAACTGTTGCCGTAACCGAATAAGTACCCGCCATAGCTGCTGTAACATTTGCTCTAGTTGGGTTCTGCTCTGTTGCTGTGTAGCCATTCGGACCAGTCCATTTATAAGTAGCACCGCTAATGCTGCTGGCTGTTAGGTTAAGCGTACCACCTACCTGTGGTGCGTTAGCTAATACAGTAGGTGTAGCTGGAGAAGAAACTGTAACTGCCATGACACTTGCACTGCTGCTACCGCAGCTTCCCGACGCTGTTACTTCAATATCTCCACTAGCACTTCCTGCAGTTATTTTTACAGTGGCTGTACCCTGACCAAAAGTAATTACCCAACCTGCTGGTACTGTCCAGGTATAAGAGGTAGCACCACTAACTGCGCTAATAGAATATGTTGCTTCAGTGTTTGCACATACACTGAAATTACCAGCTATGGCACCAGGTGTTGCAACCGTACTTTGTACCGTTAGGTTTGCACCGTTATCTGCACTTGTTACAGCAGGACTAGAAGAAACCACTCTTACTCTATACCCTGTGCCTGCATTTGTACCTGTAGGAAAAGTTGCCGCAATAGTACCCGATGCTCCGCTGCTTAGCGTACCGATAGTTACTGGAGCGGCGAAGCTACCCGTGGCATCTGACAATTGCGCAGTAAAGGAGTTTCCCTCAGCATAAGTACCCGTAACTGTAAATGGTATACTCATAACACCTCCTGCACAGTAAGTATTACCGTTTGGCAATGTAGAAACAGTTATGGTATTTGTCAGTACTGTAAAGGTGGAATCACTTATTACCGTGCCTGTTGGAGTATCTACACTAATCGGACCTGTGCAGCAACCTGGTGCAGAAACGACAATTGTTTCATCATCTAATACAGTGAAATCGAAGGCTCTTGCATTTCGGAATCTAGCCATAGTTGCCCCTGTAAATCCATTACCCTTTATAGTTACTTTTGTACCTTTTACTCCACTTGTAGGGCTGAAGCTACTTACTACCGCAGTCTGGTTGATAGAAACAGTAACTATGGCAGAGCTACTACAGCCGTTCAAAGTAGCCGTAACTTTATAAGTACCCGCTGCTTTGCTGGTAGTGCTTACAACAGAAGGATTCTGTGAGGTAGAAGTAAAGCCATCAGGACCAGACCAGCTATAAGTTGCCCCTTGTATGGTAGTAGCTGTTAAGTTTAAGGTGCCACCTATGTTCACAGGACTATTACTGTTGGCTGTTAGAGTGCCTGGCGTAGCTGTTACTTCAATGGTTTTGGTTGCTTTGTTCGTACAACCACCCGCATCCGCATATATATACTCTACGGTATGTGTTCCCACACCCGCTGTAGCAGGATTGAACACGCCATCTTTATTCATACCGTTTCCTACCCAAACACCACCAGCTGGCGATGCGCTTAGATTAACAGCTGCAGCGTTTACACAAAGTGTCGCTGGCAAACCAGTGAAGGAAACCGTAGGCAGTGTTTTTACCTGAATGGTGTTAGTAGCAAAACTGATACAGCCATTCTCGTTGGTATAAGTGTAGGTGATGGTATGCGTACCAACACCTGCCGTAGCAGCACTAAACGTACCATCTACTACTCCTTTTCCTGAGTAGGCTCCACCTTTTGGCAAACCTCCTGTTAAGTTAAAAGCTGGAGCCTCGGCACAAACAGGATTGAAAGCAGCAAGTGTAACAGCTGGCAGCGCATTAATCACTACATTTTTGATATAGAAGTCGCTGCAGCCCAAGCTGTTCTTTGCTGTTAGCTGCACCTTATAAGTCCCTGCTCTGCTGTACAACTTGGAAGGCTGTTCTTCTGTTGAACTTGTGCCATCACCAAAATCCCATAGGTAGGTCATAGTGCCGGAACTTACGGTACTCTCGTTTTGGAAAGCAACTGGCGAGCCTGCACAAGCACTAGGGGCAGAGAATTTAGCCTGAGGTGTGGTCGTAATCGTAATGTTTTGACTAACCGAACCATAGCAGCCTTCCTCTGAATAAGCACGCATTATAACCGTGTAGGTGCCAGAAAGTTTATAGATATGGCTTGGGTTCTTCTCATCAGCGGTTTCGCCATCGCCAAAATCCCACTCATAACGAGCTATCTTACCTGGATTTACACTGGCATTCCCTTGAAAAGCAACTGGCACACCAGCGCATTGGGCAGTAAAGTTAAAGCTCGCATTTGGTCTCGGCTTCTTGAAACGTGCCACATACAAGGTGTCGTTGTTTACATTGTCATCCTGAATACCGACCAACCACACTTTAAAGTCATAGCGACCATCTTGTAACAGGTTCTGCACCTGCTGGAAAGTATGCTCAATATCTGTATTGATCTGCCCTTTGATAGTTTCTGTATAGATCGTGCCTTTATTTACCTGGTAAGCGATCTTGATGTCTGTAAAAGGAATATCACCAAACTGCGCAATGTTAGCAGTTACAGCTTCGGATGAGGTCTGATCACAATCTAAGGTCGGGCTGATCAGGCGGGTAATCCCGAAGTCCACCATAAACTCGTCTGCTCCTATGTCTGGGGCAGAACTGTTTCTGATTTCTCCGTCTATATCTAACAGTACGCCAGCAACTGGTATACCAGCACCGTTCAGTGCTCTTTGGTATGCTCGTAACTCCGTTGCGGATTTGAAGAAGGGGTTGACGGCCTTGGAGT
>NZ_JAJJWH010000097.1 GCF_020907245.1 Pontibacter harenae
ATTAATACTCCTCTAAACCGCCCACTTCGATATTCCAGAACTTTCCGCTTTCAGTATTTTCGGTTAGAGCCTTATAAATACCAGTAACGGACTGTTCAACTGTAACTGGAGCGTTCTCGCCACCCATTCTGGTCTGTACCCAACCTGGGTGCAGCGGAGTTACCCTGATATTTCTTTCCGCTAACCTTTGCGCAAGTATAACTGCATACATGTTGATGGCAGCCTTGGACATTCTGTATGCTGGGCCGTTAGGGCCTGCATTGCGAATAAGTGCCATAGCGGTAGAAAGAAACACAACATGGGCATCGTTTTTAAGGTATTTCAGCACACCTTCGGTAAATAACACAGTGCCAGTCGTATTAACAGCAAAGGAAGTATTCAGATGCTCTGCTGTTGGTATTTCGTCTCCCAGGTCGGGACCAACACCTGCATTGTTTATAAGATAATCTACCTGGCTAGCTATTTGCCCTATTTGCTCAATTGCCTGATTGATACTTCCCTCATCACTGATGTCTCCCTTAACAACAGTGAGGTTAGGGTGGGTGAAATTTTCAATGTTACCGGATCGGGTTACGGCAATAACCTGAATACCTTCGTTCAGTAATTTTTCAGTAAGAAAACGTCCGATGCCGTTGCTTGCTCCAGTGATAATTGCTTTTTGAACTTCGTTTGTCATAATTAAAATCTGTTATTTCTTATTGGTCCTAAACTACATCCTTAAAAGCTAAGGGTAGATTCAGGGTTATTTATTTTAAATTTAAAATTGTGTTGGAGGATTTTGTGGCAGGGATCAGTAACTCTCCTGTATACTAGGGAAGTCCGAGGCTCTCACATCGTCAACATATTGTCTGACAGCACTGTTTATGACAGTGTGCAGGTCTGCATATTGCCTGACGAACTTTGGGTTAAAGCCTTTGTTCATCCCCAGCATATCATGGACAACAAGCACTTGCCCATCAGCACCTGCACCTGCGCCAATTCCGATGACAGGAACATGTAATATTGTAGCCACCTCCTGCGCAAGGGATGACGGGATCTTTTCCAGGGTTATGGAATAGCACCCCAATTCCTGTAAAAGAAGCGCGTCTTTCTTCAGCTTTTCTGCTTCTGCATCAGCTTTTGCGCGAACACTGTAATCCCCGTACTTGTTTATGGACTGCGGCATCAGGCCCAGGTGCCCCATCACAGGAATACCGGCATTGATAATCTTTTGAATATCCGATTCTATTTCCTTTCCACCTTCAATTTTCAAGCTGTCAGCACCCGTCTCCTTCATGATCCTTATAGCTGATTTCAAGGATTTATTCGGATTCCCGCTGCACGTGCCGAATGGCATGTCAACAACGACTAATGCCCTTTTTACACCTTTGACAACGGATTTGCCATAAAAGATGATCTCGTCTAAGGTGAGGGGCAGCGTGGTTTTGTTTCCTGCCATGACGTTCGATGCTGAATCTCCCACTAAAATAGCATCCAACCCAGCCTGGTCAAGGATGCTCGCCATCGTGTAATCGTACGCGGTCAGCATTGTAATCTTCTCACCGCGTTCCTTCATCTTCTGAAATGTATGTACAGTTACTTTCCTTTTATCACTCTCAGTGCTAACGGACATGTTATTTTGTTATGAATTGATCTTTTGTTTTAAACCCTTTCCCTTTCTTAGCGACTACTCACCCTTAAGCCACGCGTCCAAGTCCATCAATACCTCACTGTTGATCTGATGTCCCATGTTATACTCATGATAAGTTAACGGCACACCCAGGTTCTGCAGGAGTGCTTTTGCTTGTCTTGCGTAGTGAATAGGCAATGTCCCATCCTGAACCCCGTGGGCAACAAATACCCTCAAGCGGTGCAGTTCTTCGTTCTTGGTCACTGTGGATTGAATGTTCTCCAGAATCCTTCCGCTAAAGGCTATCACCCCATCCACCTCCTTCGGGTGGGTCAATCCAATACTGTAACTCATGATGGCCCCCTGACTGAATCCACCGAGATAAACTTCCTGAAGACCGTACTTTTGTTTAAGCTGCGCTAAAAACTCGCTGATTACTTCTCTGCTGGATAGTTCCTGCTCTGCATCGATGACTGGTTTACCTGTTGAAAAATCCACGTTGTACCAGGCAAACCTTTCAGGACCCAGTGAAAATGTGCCACGGGCTGAAATAATGTAGAACTCATCAGATAAGTGGT
>NZ_JAJJWH010000098.1 GCF_020907245.1 Pontibacter harenae
GTTGTTGTCCGCTCTCCTGGTAGGGTGAACCTGATCGGGGAGCACACGGACTACAACGAGGGCTTCGTGCTGCCTGCGGCCATCAACAAGGAGATCTTCTTCGCCCTGGCGCCCAACGGCACCGACACCCTCCGCTTCTTCTCCCACGACCTGGGGGAGAGCGCCGAGTTCGGCCTGAACGGCGTGAGCCGCTCTGATATCGGCTGGGCCAACTACCTGCTGGGCGTGGTGGCGCAGCTGCAGGGGGCAGGGCTGGAGGTGAGGGGCTTCGACCTGGTGTTCGGGGGCAACGTGCCCATCGGCGCAGGCCTCTCCTCGTCGGCGGCCGTGGAGTGCGGCCTTGCCTTCGCCCTCAACCACGTGTTCGGCCTGGGCCTGGAGCGCTTTGAGATGGTGAAGATGGCCCAGAGGGCAGAGCACGCGTACGCGGGGGTGATGTGCGGCATCATGGACCAGTTCGCCAGCATGTTCGGCAGAAGGGACCACGCCGTGAAGCTGGACTGCCGCTCGCTTGCCTACGAGTACTACCCGCTGGACATGTCGGGCTACCGCATCGTGCTCTGCGACACGCAGGTGAAGCACTCGCTGGCCTCCTCGGAGTACAACACCCGCAGGAGGGAGTGCGAGCAGGGCGTGGCCATACTCAACAAGCACTACCCAGAGGTAAGGAGCCTGCGCGACGCGACCCTGCAGATGCTGGAGCGGCACCAGTCGGAGTTCGACCCCGTGGTGTACAGGCGCTGCAGGTACGTGGTGAGCGAGAACGGAAGGGTGGAGGAGGCCTGCGGGCACCTTCAGCGCGGGGAGATGGAGGCCTTCGGGGAGAGGATGTACGCCTCGCACGAAGGCCTGCAGCACGACTACGAGGTGAGCTGCCCCGAGCTGGACTTCCTGGTGGACCAAAGCAGAGGGGACGAGGCAGTGCTTGGCGCGCGCATGATGGGCGGGGGCTTCGGCGGCTGCACCATCAACCTGGTGCGCACGGAGCAGGTGGAGCGCTTCACCGAGCGCATGGGCAGGGCCTACGGGCAGGAGTACGGTGTGGAGCTGAAGACCTACATCGCAGACATCGTGGACGGCAGCAGCCTGGCCCCGCAGACGGTGGCCGCGCAGTAAAGCCGCCCCACTACGCAAACCATAAAACAGACACAAGCATGAGCACATTCGATTTGGCGGAGCACCCGCACAGAAGGTACAACCCCCTGAGCGGGGAGTGGGTACTGGTATCGCCGCACAGGGCCAAGCGCCCCTGGCAGGGGCAGCAGGAGGAGGTGGGCAGGGACGGCAGGCCCGAGTACGACCCTGGCTGCTACCTCTGCCCGGGCAACGAGCGTGTGGGCGGGGAGCGCAACCCCGCCTACGCCTCCACCTACGTCTTCGACAACGACTTCGGGGCCCTGCAGGCCTCCACGCCAGAGGGCGGCTTCACCAAGGGCGGCCTCCTGAGGGCCGAGAGCGAGCGGGGCGTCTGCAAGGTGATCTGCTTCTCGCCGCGCCACGACCTGACGCTGGCCGACATGGAGGTGGCCGACATACGGAAGGTGGTGGACCTGTGGCAGCGGGAGTACCTGGAGCTGGGGGCAAAGGAGTTCATCAACCACGTGCAGATCTTCGAGAACAAGGGCTCTGTGATGGGCTGCAGCAACCCGCACCCGCACGGGCAGATCTGGGCGCAGGGCACGGTTCCCGCTGGCCCCGCAAAGGAGACGGAGAACCAGGAGGCCTACTACAGGGAGCACGGGCGCAGCCTGCTCTCCGACTACGTGGCCCTCGAGCTGGAGGAGAAGGCGCGCGTGCTGTATGAGAACGGTCACTTCGCGGTGCTGGTGCCCTTCTGGGCGGTGTGGCCTTTCGAGGCGATGATTGTGCCCAAGCGGCACATACGGCACCTGGGGGAGATGGGGGAGGAGGAGAAGGACGCCTACGCCGATGCCATCCAGAAGCTGGCGGCGGTGTATGACAGGGTGTTCGGCGTGTCCTTCCCCTACTCGGCGGGCATCCACCAGAGCCCGACGGACGGGGGGGAGCACAGGGGCTGGCACCTGCACATGCACTTCTACCCGCCGCTGCTGCGCTCGGCCTCCGTCAAGAAGTTCATGGTGGGCTACGAGATGCTGGGAGACCCGCAGCGCGACATCAC
>NZ_JAJJWH010000099.1 GCF_020907245.1 Pontibacter harenae
AAACTCGCTTTGCAGAAAAGTTATGAAACAGGATAAGGCTGTACAGCTCGTACGGGTACCTATGGTGTATTTGCCAGAGTTTCACTCCCGATCATTGGAAGACAGGGCCGCTGCGGGAACGGGTCTGACATTAAGAAGTGGAGTTCCGTTGTTTATCCTGAGCCTTAGTTTAGGTAACGGCCTGTTTCGCAATTGCTGAGGAAACACGGCACCGCTTAGGGGGCAATGCCGTACATAAAGAAAGCTACTCTTTAGATGAGGAACATGGCAAAGAATGCATTCGACTATTCGCTCGACTTTGAGACCGTTGATTTCAGGAGGCAGCCCGAGTTCTACCGCATCGGCGTGGGCGAGCAGGGGGTGCTGCTGGTGCAGCCCTATAAGTCGGAGATTTTGCCGCATTGGAGGTTCAGGACCGAGGCGCTGGCCACCGAGTCTGCCAGGATTATCTACGGTCTGTTCGAGGGTTACCTGGAGGCGGGGGATTTCGTCGGGGCTGACATGGCGCGCAAGTTCCTGCAGATGGGTTTTACACGAGCCAGGAGATACGCCAACCACGGCAGCGGGAGAAAATACGAGAAGGGGCAGCGGCAGGACACTGAGAATTTGCCCTATCCCTATTCTTCGGGCAGCAAGAACAAGGGCGGGCGCATCCGTCCGCGGGAAGTGGACGCGCTGACGGGCGAGAAAGCCAGGGCCGCTGAGATCTTTAAGGGCTATTGGTTCAGGGCTAAGGATAATCCTGAGTACCTAAGGCAGAAAGCACGCTTCAAGGAGATGTATTACACGCAGTAAACACCCCGCGCATGAGGTCCGCTGAGGTGTCTGGCGCAGGTGGTGCCCCTAAATATATTCGCCTCCCTTACCATTGAAAGCCTGTTCCAATGCATAGGACACGAGTTTGAGATCAGGACCTTCGTTGAGAAGGAGGCCTGGCTTCAATCCTTGAGCACTCGCTAGCGCACAGATGGCCTACTCTTAGGTATGCAGGTGATGATGCAGAAAGTCTGTCTGGGTTTACTCTAATTAGGTTTGGCCGCAGGCTTGGCAACACTCAAGAATACACGATGAAGAAGAGAATTTACAGCCTGAACTGGTTACGCACATATTGCAGGCAAACCTTGGCGCCCCCTGGCGTTATTCGTTGGCTGTAAAATAAAATACATAACATGAATCCTAAAGCAAATTGGTTCTTCGACAAAGACGCAAAGTGGCAACGCGAATATGGAAAATTGAGAATGATTGTTCTTGATTGCGGATTAATCGAAGAGTTAAAATGGGGCGTTCCTTGTTATACTTTTCAAAAAAGCAACATTGTTTTGATTCACGGATTTAAAGAATATTGTGCACTTTTATTTAATATAGGCTCCTTACTGAATGACACCAATGGCATTTTAATTCAACAAACAGAAAATGTACAGTCCGCACGTCAAATTCGTTTTACAAATAATAAGGAAATTGAGGGGCTAGAAGCTATCATAAAAGCCTACATTTTTGAAGCCATGGAAATAGAAAAGCTAGGTTTAAAAGTAGGTTTTAAAAAGACTACAGAATTCAACATTCCTGAAGAATTACAAATCAGGCTAAAGGAAAATACTGAACTTAATGCTGCTTTTGAAAATTTGACACCCGGGCGGCAAAAAAGATACCTGCTGTATTTTTCCCAAGCCAAACAATCCAGTACTCGTAAATCAAGAATTGAGAGATGTATTCCAAAAATTCTTGAAGGGAAAGGTCTGAATGACAGGTAAATGAAGAAAATAAAAGGACTCCTGCCAATAATGAATACACTTTATGAAAGTAAACCAGTTAATAAAAGGAGCTTGACTCTTGATTAAGTTTCTTTTTGCAAAGAGGAAGTGCTCAGAAATCTACCATAAGCAGTAGGCGAGACTTGGAACTTGCAATGTTTTACTGTAGACTTTTTCAGGCAGCCAC
>NZ_JAJJWH010000100.1 GCF_020907245.1 Pontibacter harenae
AAACAAAAATGCAAACATCATACATTGTGAACCACAACTTTGCTGTTTACCTTTTTCATTTACCTAAAGATATCAGCTTTTAGGTAACACAACAAAAGTAGGCTTAGGAAATAGTAACTAACTTGATAAATTAGGGGTTTATTTAATTACACATTGCGTTAAATACGTAGAAGTCCTAATAAACCAGCAGGCTATTTTTTAGATAAACGGATTTAGAACGGACTTCCTATAATCTAGAAACAAGCTTGAACTGCTGCTAATAACGATACTTCTTTCCCCACTGTGCCTGTAGTTGCTTCCGCATCTCCTTCTCACGTGCATTCTGCCCTGGCTCGTAAAAAGTACTATTGTTCAGGCCATCGGGCATAAACTCCTGCTGCACAAAGTTGCCTTCGTAGTCGTGGGCATACTTATAGTTGTTGCCATAGCCGATTTCCTTCATCAGTTTTGTTGGGGCATTGCGAATGTGCAGCGGCACGGGCAGGTTACCTGTTTGCTGCACCATTTGTCGTGCATGCTTTATGGCTTTGTAAGAGGCATTGCTTTTAGGCGAAGTGGCTAAATATACTGTGGCCTGCGAAAGTATAATCTCCGCCTCGGGGTACCCGATCATCTGTACCGCCTGGAAACAGGAAGTAGCCATGAGCAGGGCGTTAGAGTTTGCCAAACCAATGTCTTCGGAAGCAGAAATAAGCAAACGGCGGGCTATAAACTTCGGATCTTCGCCGCCCTCTATCATTCGGGCCAGCCAATACACGGCAGCGTTGGGGTCAGAACCTCTGATGGATTTGATGAAGGCAGAGACCAAATCATAGTGCATCTCTCCGCTCTTGTCGTACATCACAATGTTCTGCTGCGCTACCTGCTTCACCAGTTCATTTGTAACGACCACCTCATCCCCCTGTTCGCCTTCAGCTACAATCTCCAATAGGTTAAGCAGTTTACGTGCATCACCACCCGAAATAGTTAGCAGCGCCTCGTATTCCTGCACCCTAACGTTGCGGTGGCGCATCCACTCATCAGCTGCCAGTGCTTTATCAACCAGTTCTATCAGTTCGTCTTTGCTCAGGTGCTGAAGTATATATACCTGGCAGCGCGACAGTAAAGCGGAAATAACTTCAAAAGAAGGGTTTTCGGTAGTAGCACCCACTAAGGTAACAGTGCCTTTCTCCACAGCACCCAACAGTGCATCCTGCTGCGATTTATTGAAGCGATGAATCTCATCAATAAAAAGAACTGTACCTTGCCGCTTCTTCGCCTGGTCTATCACCTCCCGAATATCCTTCACGCCTGAGTTGATGGCACTCAATGCTACAAAAGGCACTTTCATTTGGTTGGCAATGATGTTGGCCAGCGTGGTCTTTCCTACTCCAGGAGGTCCCCAAAGAATCATGCTCGGTATTACGCCGCCCTCAATATAGCGACGCAAAATGCCCGTAGGCCCTACAAGGTGCTTCTGTCCGTAGTACTGATCCAGGTTGTGCGGCCGCATGCGCTCGGCCAATGGTATGTTCGGGTGGTTCATCTGCTTCTGTTCTATCTCTCAATTCTGAATAAGGCAAAGCTACGAATTTGAGAGGAAAGAGGTAAGTGAACTTTAATCGGTAGCTGTAGGTATACTGTTGCTACCTTATCCCCCCTGCCCCCTCCTTGTCTAAGGCGGGGCGCTTTACTTACTTAGCCCAAAACCTTTGTTTCATTGTGTGCTTGCTTCGGTTATTACAGTTTTGAATGCTCGATTTGTTTCTTTTTTCCTTGAGTTTCTTCAAATTAGTCTATTTGTAAGCGCCCTTGATTATGGAACATTCCGAGAAGAAGCCGTAACAGCAGGCTCCCCGCCTTAGACAAGGAGGGGCTGGGGGCAATGCCGTCAACTTAAGGTTCTTAGTTCGTATAAACCTA
>NZ_JAJJWH010000101.1 GCF_020907245.1 Pontibacter harenae
TTCTATGCCAGTGGATCGTGAAAGAGGTTGTAGTTGAGCTGGACACTACAGCGTAGCCTTTTGGACAGGCGTGTATAAAAAGAGAGCCGCCCCACATCTGGTAGGGCGGCTCTCCGCTAAGTCAACTTTTTTGACCCTTACAGCACGTTGTCTATGCTTGCCACGAAGATCCCGTGCAATTCCTGCGGAGACATGATATGACCCTGCTTCTGCGCCTGGTTGGCTGTTTCGTAGCCCAGTTGGGCGGCTGCCATGCGCTGCAGCGGCGTGCCGTGGTGGCCGCTGCTTTCGAAGCCGCAGTCCCCGATCTGGAAGAAGAGGGTGAAAAACTGCTCCACGCGCTTCCAGTTGTAGGTAGCGCCCCGCTTGTGGGTCATGTAATAGGCGGCCATAAAATCGGCCTCCAGCTCAGTGTAGCGTGTAGACTCGGCAGGATCCTCGGCGGCTCCGCCAGGGTACCAGCCAGCGTAGTTGTCAAACTGGATCTGGTGCGCCCACTCGTGGGCCAGGATACCCGTCCATACAATGTCCTGCGCTACCCCAGCCTCAGACACCATCTGCACCAGGCCGTCCCCGATCACGATTACATCGCCGCTGGTGGCGAAACCGTCAATAGAGAAGAATGGGGATTCAGGAAGGGTAGACATCGCGGCATTGATGCTTAGCAAATAGTCAGCATAAGCGTGTGCGGCCTCCAGGGTAGGAAGCCCAGTAAAGTAGTTATATAGAACATGGGCTACCTTGTCTCGGTCATTCAAGGTGGCGCCGTGCTGACCGTTTACCCTGATCTGACCAGGCATGCCCCAGAATTTCTCGATCTCCCGCTTACGCTTGTCCATAAGGCTGGTGTATTCCCCGTTTTCCCCGAAATACTGCTGCTCCGACTCATCCACATAGGCGGCTATGAAATTTATGTCCATATATAAGCCAAAGAGGTAATTGGCAAAATCGGCTCCAAAAACTGGAAGGAGCTCCTGCCCGAGCAAACCTCTGTACTTGTTCTGTACGGCCACAAACGCAGTAGGTCCGCACTGGCTTGGCTGCACGGCGTTACCAGCCACNCGAGCTCCTGCCCGAGCAAACCTCTGTACTTGTTCTGTACGGCCACAAACGCAGTAGGTCCGCACTGGCTTGGCTGCACGGCGTTACCAGCCACAAGATAATCCCGCAGGTTCTCGCTTACCAGCCTCAGATCCGAGGGGGCCTTTAGGGTTACAAGGGTGTCTAGCTTAGCGGGCTGTTGGGCAACCGCGGCCTTTTGGGTGGCAGCGCCCGCTGACAGATCCATCTCCTCCATCTCGTTTTCGCAGGATACAGTCATAAGTCCCAGTGCGAGGCAACTCAAAGCCATCTTCAGTGATTTCATGTAATAAAGCTTAAAATGTTAGTAAAAAAAGAATATTCGAGTGTTGTAATATGTATAAATCTGTGATAAGTTATGATATAATCGCGTAAATCCCAAGAAAACAGTCGCCTGTAAACTTATTCATGGCTGGCTACCTACGGGAGGGAGATGAGAGGCACTTGTTGGTGACGCCGAAGAAGGAGGCGGTAGGGCTTGAGGAGTGGCTAGGTAGGCAGCGGTCATCCTTGCTCTCCTCACAGTTGACCTCTATGGATGTCCTGTACGAGTCAAGCGGCACCCGCTGCACGTCATCGTGTTTGAAGGTGCCCACGATGCTGCTAAGCCAGTTAAATTCATTTCCCTATCACAGCCTAGGTATTTCCCGCTTTCAAATTTATCCCCGTAATCCCAGGGAACGGCTGCAGTATGAGAAACCAAGCCTATGGGAGCAGGTGAGGCATATCGTTCCGCAACCTCCGTATCCAACAAATCCTAAACTTATGCATCTTAATTACGAATC
>NZ_JAJJWH010000012.1 GCF_020907245.1 Pontibacter harenae
AGTCAGGAGAAACACCACCAATAGTGTAAACACCAGAAAGGCTGCTATACAAGGTCGCATACAAAGTATCATTCAGTGCATTCAGGTCTGGTTGCCCATTCGGGTTCTCCTGCCAAATTTTAAACTGGTACTGCTTACCCTGCTGGAAAGTAAAGTTGCCAAGCGCAATGTTCTCTTCTGTCGCTCCAATAGCCAAAGAACCTGTCCAGTTTTTAGAGGGCTGTGCTACGCCATTAACAGTCCATTTTAATGTCGTTTTCTTTAGAGCATCAATACCGAAGTTGGCTAAGGTTACTTTTATGGCTTGGCTACCAGCGTTGAAAGGCATTTCTGGTGAATTCAGTTTTACCATACCCCCATCGCGTGAGAGTGGCGAGTAAATACGGATATTATCTATTGCCCAGAAATAAGAAGCATCACCCTGCCAGCGGAAACGTATCTTCGCGTTAGTTACCCCACCTACTTTAGAGGACAGGTTGTAAAGCTTGTTTTCCGGAAGTGCTGTACTATCCGTAAAAGTAGCGATGGTACTCCAACTGCTACCGTTGTAAACTTCTAACGTACCTTTGCCCTTTTTACCTCCAGAGAAAAAGTGGTCAAAGGTTAATAATGTATTGTTACTGATAGAGGCATCAAAAAATTTCGACTCTAACACCACGTTTTCAGCCCCATCTTCTTGTGAGTAGTTGTCGCTATCGAAAATGGCAAATTTTCCAGTGAATGGATAGGGCAGGTTTCGGTTGCCCAAGTTATCAAAACGCCACTTATCTGTAGCCACTCCGTTGATGGTAGTGTTAGCCCAGCCAGTAGGTGGTGTGGTTTCTGAGGCAGAAGAAAAGTCTTCGTTCAGGATATAGGTTTGCCCAAATGCGGAGCCACTGCCTAAAAGCAGGAAAAAAGAGAGCAGCAGGTAAATCTGTTTCATAAAGTGCTTGAAAGAAATAACAGGAGTTGTATGTATGTTCTATAAAAAAAAGAAGAGTAGCCACAGTTTTTCCTGCAGCTACTCTCAACGAAAGTGCTTAAAGAATAAGAGCTCGTTTGACTTCTCTGAACCTGCCAGCTTCCATGCGGTAGAAGTAGGTGCCTTTGCCCAACTGATGACCTTGGCTGTACTTTCCGTCCCAAGATAGCTCATGCTCCCCAGCTGCATAAGTGGTCTTATAGGTTCTTACCAGTTGCCCTACAGAGTTATAGATACTGATGCTCACTTCCTCCTGCTGTGGTATACTGAACCTAATGCTTGTGCCGTTCTGGGAGAACGGGTTCGGGTAGTTTTGGTACAGGGCATAGCCAGGAGCTTTCACTTTAACCTGTGCACTTTCTGATTTAACGCTCAGCTGCTCCAGGCTTCCTGTGTAAGCCACACCTCTTGTCAATGAGGAGTTAATTTCCATCTTGCTTACCGTTCCGTTTTCTCCGATTACCCTGAACCTAACATTGAAGACCTGGGTACCATCCTCCAGACTTAGGCTCCTGCCATTTGGCTCTGCCCATACAGTCGTCAGTTTTCCTTTGCCTACACTGTGTGTACCGTAAGCACCCTCTAAACCAGCATGCTCCACGCGGACAAACTCTAGCACCTTCGGATCCCAGTTTAAGGTAAACTGATAGCCGCTAACGTCATTGAAATCTTTAACCGACACTGGAAGGATAACTTCTTTTCCTGGTGCGGCCTCCTGATCCTCCATTCTGAAGTNGCTTAATGCCAATAAAATCCTGACCGTTCAGCTCTGCCGCCTTGCTGTAGGTGCGGGTGCTATCGTAAGGGAAAGGATTAGCAGGGTCAGCAAAAGAGAAGTCGCTGCTTACGAAGGCCCAGGTTCTGTTGCCAGGGAAGCTGTTCGTGTTGTGCAGGATCAATGATCGTATCAACGCAATATCCAGGGTGGTAACTGAACCAGAGTTATTCACGTCGGCGGCTATAACCTTGTAGGGTGCAGTAAGCGGCTGTACTCCTAAAATATAGCGCTGTACCTGAACAATATCCAAGGTGGAAATCCCATTCAGAACATCTTCTTCTCCTCTACTTACTGGCGCTAATTTGTAGGTATTTGTTTCGGTAGGAGTGAAAGAGAAAGTCCCAGTGGAGGATGTGGTAAAAGATTGTTTATCCATGCTACCAGCTAACTTTACAGTAACATTATCTAATGGTGTGCCCGAAAGGGATTTGACGGTGCCTAATATTGAAACCATAATTGGGGCAGGAGCAAATTTCATAACTGTAGCCTTGCTTCCATTTTCTCCATCTAAATAAGCTACATAGGGAGTACCTTTGGCATCCAAAGCTATACTTGTATAATAAACCCAGCCAATAGAAAACATGCTCTTCCCAACACTTTCCCAGTTGCTACCATCATATCTTAATACCGTAGCATGTGTATTATCTCGAAGTGCTACAAAAGGCACACCGCTTTCATCAAGAACTAGATTGATAAAGTTACTGTCATTGGTTGGAAGCCCACCTAAGCTAACGTCCTTCCAGCTATTGGATGTAAACTTCTTTACCATCAACTCGTCACTCTTTTCTTTATCTTGGTAAGCCACATAAGGAGTACCATTGGCATCCAAGGCTATACTTGTATAAAATGAACTCCCATCTGAAAACCCAGCTACCCCTACATTTATCCAGTTACTGCCATCATACTTTTTCACTGTAACCTTTTGCTCATTATCATAATCACTGAAAGCAACAAAAGGTACATCATCAGCATCTAGTGCTAAGGAAATAGAGCCAGCTTCCCCTGCCGAAAAGCCAGCCGTACCAACAGCTATCCAGCTACTACCATTAAACTTCATGACAGTTGCTTTACTGTTATGAACTCTATCCTGGTAAGCCACAAGAGGCAAACCTTTTGAGTCCAGCTTTAATGTTATAGAACCTGCAGCACCAGCTGAGAACCCACCATAGCCAACAGTTACCCAATTGCGACCATCATATTTCTTAACAGTTGCTCTATATCCATTTGCTGCATCAGAGTAAGCGATATAGGGGAACCCATAGGCATCGAGCACCAAGCTTGAATTTCCAAGTTCTCCTAAGAATCCTGTTTCACCGACATCTTCCCAGGTGCCACCAGTAAACTTCTTCGCGAAGATCTTGCTTCTTCCATCATCATAAAGAATAAAAGCAACATCATTTACATCTAACGCTATACTCATATTTCCAGCGTAACCAGTAGAAAATCCAGGTGTGCCCACAGCTTGCCATTCATAAGTGTTATCAAAAAAGGGTGTATTAACTGTTAAGGTTACTACAGAAGAAACCGTGGATTCAAGATCAGTAACTATTACACGATACTTATAGCCGCTCATAGAGATAGGCGCATTAGAAACGGTTAGGGTTGCTGTGTTCGCTCCGTTATACACTAGCCCGTCACTTATTCTACTAAAACTAATACCCCCGTCTTTGCTCTCCTGCCATTGATAAGCTAAGTTTTCTTGTGTTGTAGTAGTAGCCTCAACTATAAAACTACTGCTTTGGCCTCCAACTATGGTCCCATCAACAGGTTGGCTAACAATAGAAGGAGTCTTAATAGCAAATTTCGTTACCCAAAAGTCATAGCTGCCTCGAGAGCTTTCCGTTTTATCCCCGCCAGCATTTGAAGGTGAACTCCCCCCTATCAAATATCCATTATCTGTTGTAGATACTAATGCGGCTAGGTTATCATAGCTGTCTCCACCCACAGTTTTGTCCCATAACAGAGAACCATCAGCATTGATCCTGACGACCCAAAAGTCCCTGTTACCCTCTGAGGACTCTGTTTTATCTCCACTTGCTTCTGATGAAGAAGATCCCCCTAAAAGATAACCTCCAAACGAATCAGCTACTATAGGCCACAAGTTATCAGAACTGTTGCCACCGTAAGCTCTGTCCCATACCTTTCCCCCATCTGCATCGATTTTGACCACCCAAAAGTCACTGCCTCCCCTAGGTAGATCTGTTTTGTCTCCATTTGCTCCTGATGAAGAGGGACCTCCCAAAAGGTAACCTCCATCAGGCACACTTATCATTGAAAAAATTTGATCATCCCCACTCCCACCGTACGTCCTATCCCATTCCTTGCTTCCATCACCGTTGATTTTAACCACCCAAAAGTCTTGATTACCCTTCAATGCTTCAGTCTTGTCACCACCTGATCCAGATAAAGAAGATCCTCCTAACAAGTACCCCCCATCAGGCGTAGCTATCATAGAATATAGATAATCAAAGCTGTCTCCACCGTAGGTTCTATCCCAAGCCTTGCTACCGTCAGCATTAATCTTAACCACCCAAAAATCATGATTTCCCCTTGATGGTTCTGTTTTATCACCAGTTACCTCTGAAAATGATTCTCCCCCCAATAAAAAACCGCCATCTGGAGTATTTACTAAGGAATATAACCTGTCCCAACCATTCCCTCCATAAGTTTTATCCCAAGCCTTGCTACCGTCAGCATTAATTTTAACCACCCAAAAATCATAACTACCTTTAGAATTATCTGTCTTATCGCCATTTGTATTTGAATTGGATTCTCCTCCAAGTAGATAGCCGCCATCCAGAGTTGGAACCAAAGAATGTAGTTGATCAACATTACTTCCACCAAATGTCTTATCCCAAACTTTTACCACAGGTGCCTGCGCAAATGTTTTAATCATTGATAAGTTGAAGAGCAAGACCAGCACTAGGAAATACTTCAGCGTTTTTGACTTTGTTTTTATCAGCAGGTAAATCTGTTTCATAAAGTGCTTTTAAGAAATAACAGGAGTTGTATGTATGTTCTATAAAAAAGAGTAGCCACAGTTTTTCCTGTAGCTACTCTTAATGAATAAGCTTAAAGTATAAGAGCTCGTTTGACCTCTCTGAACCTGCCAGCTTCCATGCGGTAGAAGTAAGTGCCTTTGCCTAGTTGGTGGCCTTGGCTGTTCTTGCCGTCCCAGGATAGCTCATGCTCGCCAGCTGCATAAGTAGCTTTATAGGTTCTTACCAGTTGCCCTACAGAGTTGTAGATGCTGATGCTTACTTCCTCCTGCTGTGGTATGCTGAACCTGATGCTGGTACCGTTCTGAGAGAACGGGTTCGGGTAGTTCTGGTAAAGTGCATACCCTGTTATAACAGGAGCAACGGAGCTGCGAAGCTCAATGGTCGCGTTGCTTGCCTTTACACTTAGTTGCTCTAAAGCCTGGTTATAGGCAACACTGCGGGTAAGCTCTGAATTGATGGCCACCTCAGTTTGTGTGTTCAACTCTCCTACCGCCTTAAACTTCACATAGAAAATCACGCTACCTTCCGCCAGGCTCTGGCTTTTACCTGCTGGGTCATCCCATAAAGTTGTCAGTTTACCTTCGCTTACTCTGCGCGTTCCAAAGGCACCTTGCGCAGCAGCATTCTCCACAGCCTGGTACTCGAGCACCTTCGTATCCCAGGTAAGTGTAAACTGGTAGCCGCTTACCTTATCAAAAGAGTAAACCTTTACAGGCACCACTACTTCCGATCCAGGAATCACCTGCTGGTCACTCAGCTGCACTTGTAGGTTTCCTGCTGAAGCTTGTCTGGCTGTACTGGCATCCCAGGTGTTGTTCACATCCCCGATCTTCACTCCTATAAAATCTTGACCTGTTAGTGCGTTTACAATGTTTGTATGCACCTGCACCGAGTCTTTGAAAGGGAAAGGATTAGATGGATTGCTAAATTTGAAGCTCTGCGGCACAAACTTCCAAAGACGCTTGCCAGGGAAGAAGTTATCTATCGTCAGGATTACTTTTCTGATAGAAGCGATATCAGTAGTAGTAACCGCGTTTGAATTATCCGCATCGGCAGCCAATAGTTGGTAAGGAGACCCCAAAGCCGTAATATTCAGAATGTGTCTTCTAATCAGGGCAATGTCTAGCGTTGTGATACCATTATACACGGCGGAGTCATTGTTCTTGAAAGGGCTGATGGTATAAGTACCGTTCTGCATCACCTCAAACTCATACAAACCATCTGGCTTTGTCTCGAAAGGCACTGGAGTAGCACCACCAGTTGCAGTAACTGTTACAGTACGTACACCTGCACCCTGTTCTGACTTTATCTTACCGCTGATCTTGATTTGTTTACGCACCGTAGCGGCACCAGCCAATCGGGTTACAGGCACCACAAAACCATTCTTTTCAGACACCTCTATAGGTGTTGGTGTTCCTGTTATCGTGATAGGTGTGCTCTGCCCCATGGCACCAACCAACTTCAGGCGAAGGTTGAACAGAATTGTACTATCAGCCAACGTGTAGGCATCCAGGTTACCATCCGACCAGGAAAGCATCAGCTTGCCTGTAGTAGCTTGCGTCGTACCAAAGTTAGTTGAAGAAAGGCTGGTTAAGCCAAAGCCTTCAACACCCACAAAGGTAGCCACACTGGCATCCCAGTTCAGGCTGTACTGCATGCTCATGATATCTGTAAAGCCTTTTACCCTTACTGGCACCACTATTTCAGTGTTAGCCAAACCGCTAACAGAGTCCGCATCGAAAGTTACGGGTGGCACATCCACAACTGTAACTTTTACGGTACCTGCTTCGCTGCTGCAGCCGTTTATAGTTGCTACAACACTAATAGTTGCTACAACACTATAGGTACCAGAGTTAGCTGTAGTTGCCTTCGCTATGGAAGGATATTGCTGTGTAGAGGTAAAATTATTCGGACCAGTCCAGGCATAAGTAGCACCTGCTATAGTACTGGCACTCAGGCTGAGTGTACCGCCTACCTGCACTGGCGAGGCAGTAGCCACAGGTGTAGCTGGTGTAGCCTTTACTGTTGCCGTAACTGCTGTTCTGGCACTTTCGCAATTTGCGCTGTTAACCACAGACACATAATAGGTAGTGGTAGCGCTCAAGTTAGGAGTAGTATAAGAAGCTGCGGCGGCTCCGTCTATGGCAGTGCCTCCAGTAGCGGTAGTGTACCAGCGATAACTTCCGCCTGCGGTTGCACCGCTTGCCGCTAATGCTACTGTACCTGCTCCGCAACGTTCACCTGCTGTTACTGTTGGCGCTGTTGGTATTACATTAACGGTAGCTGTCACGGCTGTTCTAATGCTTTCGCAACCTGAGCTGCTCACAACCGACACATAATAAGTAGTAGTAACCGTTAGACTTGGGGTAGCATATGTAGCATTAGTTGCTCCACTAATAGCAGTTCCTCCTGTTGCGGCTGTGTACCAACGGTAACTTTCATTCGTAGTCGCTCCTGAAGCAGACAGTGTAACACTACCTGCACCACAACGCTCTGCTGCTGTAACAGATGGTGCTATAGGCACAGCATTCACTGTAACCGTAACGGCAGTTCTGGCGCTTACACAACCAGCCGCAGTAGTTGCATCTACATAATAAGTTGTGTTGGCAGTTAAATTAGGCATAGTATAACTTGCACCTGTTGCTACGGCTGTTCCACCTGTAGCTGCAGCATACCAGCTGTAAGTTAGCTTATCATCAGGGGAATTTACAGCTAGTGTTGCAGCTTCGCCTGAGCAAACAGCAGCACTGCTTACTACAGGATTTGTAGGTAAAGGAGAAACTGTTACCTTCACTGCATTGCTCACACTTTCTGAGCAAGTATTACCAGCTGTTATTTTTCTCCTGAACCATGTATCAGCTGTAAGGGACGAAGGTGTGTAATTCTGACCTGTTGCACCATTTATACTGGTAAAGGTAGTACCATTCGCACTTTGCTCCCATTGGTAGGTGTAGCTTCCGTTGCCACCTGTAGGCAGGCTTCCTGCTAATTGTGCAGGAGTGCCACCGCTGCATATGTTTTGGTCGGCAGAAATAGAGTTAGCAGCAATAGCAGGAACGATAGTGGCAATAACCGCCACTCGCTCGCTTTCACAACCAGCGCTGTTGCTTGTTGCCACATAGTAAGTAGTGGTGACGCTAAGGCTTGGTGTATTGTATATAGCTGCTGTAGCGCCGCTGATAGCTGTTCCGCTTGTAGACGTCGTATACCAACGGTACCCGCCATCTGCTGGTGCTCCACTGGCTGTTAAAACCACTGATCCTGTTCCACATCTTTCACCTGCCGTTACGGTTGGGGCTGCTGGAAGGGCGCTAATCGTAATGTTACTGCCATTATCTGTTCCTGTTATAGCAGGCGAAGACGAAATCACTCTGATTCTGTACCCTGTACCCTCCGTTACCGTAGCTAGTATCGTTGCCGCTATAGGGCTTTGGTTACCTGTACCGATGGTTGTTGGGCGGGCAAAAGAACCAGCAGCATCTGAGAGCTGTGCGGTAAAAGTGTTGCTGGAGTTAAAGGTGCCTTGTTTTGTAAAGGCAATACTTACAGCACTGCTCAAACAAAGATTGTTGCTGCTCAACGCACTTGTCGTTATAGAATACGCTGGCACCTGCACCTTGCCAGCCTTCAGCGTCAGTTGTGCCGCAGCAAAGTCTTTATCCACAAATTCTAAAGGAACAGGAGTATTCACAAAGTCTACAGGACTGCTTTCACCATACTTGCCTACTACTTTAAAGCGAATGGCAAAGATGATAGTGTTATCTGCAAGTGTTTTTCCAGCAAGGGTTGCATCATCCCAGGAGAAAAATATCTTACCACTGGTCGCCTGTGTTGTACCAAAGTTAGCGCTTCCCATCCCTGGTAAACCATATTGTTCCACTCCCACATAGCTTGCTACAGCTGGGTCAAAAGAAATAGTACCCTGTCCTGTGATGATGTTTTTGAAAGCCTTTACCCGAACAGGCACTACGACTTCTGTAGCAGGCATACCAGACACAGAGTCTGCGGAAATAGTAATGGCCTCTGCCATTACTATTCTGTTGAAGAAATCTTGGGCGCTTTTACCAATAGCAGTTGCATCGTAGCCGCCATATGTCTGTACAGCAACAGCTAATGTTGCAACAGCAATTAAGAAATAGGGGAGTAAACGTTTTATCATATTATGTTTGTTTTCTTGTAAAGAAAGATGCAGCTATAGTAGTATACTTATGCTTTTTTCACTTAGAAGGTATAGTGATTCTATCTTCCTAAGCTGTGTTATACCGCATCATTTATATATCTATATTATGCGATATAAAATTGCACCAAAAAATATGAGTTTTCAAATTCTTCACATTAAATTTTTTAATTATTTCTACCTGTCCTGCAACCCAAAGCAACCGCAATTGGATAAGTGGCTATTTTAACTCGACTAGCTCTTAAAGCCTGAAGAAGAGTGTATTGTGTTGCATTACAAATGATTTGAATTTATGGCAAAGAGAAACCATGAAAATTCATTTTGTTATCTTCCACTTTGTACTCCTACAAACAATCACACCTTGATAGTTATGCTTTAAATTGATTGCACTTGGGCAAATGACATCTATATTTCAGAATGACAATTTACAAGTACAGTACAAAAGCAAAAGCACTCCTTATAACATAAGGAGTGCTTTTGCTTTTGTACTGAGTGTTGATAAATGAAGTCTCCCCTACTCAGAGGCTAAATCAGAAGCCAAGAATGTTTTAAGGCTTTTATTGGCTTTGAGTTTATTAACGGCATCATCATCTAAAGGCTTGCTGATGAAGTCGATAACAATGTCGTACTTTGAGGCCCGCTTATAATCATCGGGGTCAATGGTTGAAGAAAGTATAATAACTCTGGTTTGTGCCAAAAGTTCTGGACAATTGGCTGTGAAATCTTCTAAAAAGTCCCAGCCACTCATAATAGGCATATTCAAGTCCAGGAATATCAAAGCTGGGGCCTTTTCCGTTGAGCCCTGTGCTTTTCGGTCTATTAAGCTTTTATAAAAGCTAATTCCTTCACACCCATTATTTAACTTGACAATATCCCTGGCAAACTCATTTACCTCGAGTATAAACTCGCAAAGCATGAGTGTTACTTCGTCGTCGTCAATAAGCAAAACTTTATCAATCATCCCCTTCTATCGCTAAACTGTAAGGTAAACGTGGTTCCTTTATTCACTTCACTTTCAACTAAAATATTACCTCCCATGGCTATCATTTGCGTGTGCGTAATGTATAAGCCAAGGCCTTTACTATCAGGGTGATTATGGAAGCGCTGATACAAGCCAAAAATCCGATCTCCGTACCTGTTCAAGTCTATGCCTAACCCATTATCAGTAAAGTTTAGTTGCATTGCACCATCTTTTTTTTCTGTACTAACAGAAATCTGCAATTTTCTTTCCCCTGACCTGTACTTTATGCTGTTTGTCAGTAGGTTCAACAAGATACTGTGCAAATAACCTGGATTGAAGAAAACTTCATCGCCTTGGGAAAAGTCAAATGTACAACTTCCATTAACTTCCTGCAGCAAACTCTCTACAGAGGTTATAACCTCACTAAAAGCAGTTCGCAAGCCAAGCTTTTCAGTCTTTACATTGATATTATTCTTAATAATTAAGATTTCCAACAGGTCGTTTACAATTCTATTTAATTGTACAGTAGATTCTTTAAACTTTTCAATTAAAAGTAAATTTCGCTCCCCATGAATGGTACTTAAATCCAGCAGCTTCACAATTCCAAGCAAGTTCGATAAAGGGGAGCGCAGGTTATGCGATGTTATATAGGAAAACTGTTTTAGGTCTGCGTTACTTTGAATCAAATCCTGTATCATCAGCTCGCGTTCTACCTCGTATTTTTTGCGCTCACTCGTATCGCGCTGTACAACTATCCAATGCGTGAACACACCACTTTTATCAGGAATAGGCAAGGCTGAAAAATTAGACCAAAACGGCTCTCCAGACTTTTTATACAGAATCAGCTCCAACTCACAAGGCTTGAAGTCTTCAAGCGCTTTTGCCAATTTTACCACTTCCGCTTCATCAGATTCTGGCCCTACTAACATACGAGGAGAATGGCCTAAAACTTCATCGGCGCTGTACCCAGTCATCTTTGTAAAGGCAGCATTCGCATAGACTATTTTTAATCTTCTGCCATCTTTCAACTCTACTGGCTCAGCAATAATAATAGAATCGTTGGCATTCATGATGCCAGACTCCAACAAACGTAATTGTTGCTCTTCCTCCTTTTGCCTCGTAATATCTGTCTGCAAGGCAAAATACTGCTCCAATTCACCATTATTGTTAAAGATTGGCTGCACCTGCATCCGTATCCAGTACCTTTTACCT
The DNA here is from genome assembly GCF_020907245.1 of Pontibacter harenae. Taxonomy (GTDB): domain Bacteria; phylum Bacteroidota; class Bacteroidia; order Cytophagales; family Hymenobacteraceae; genus Pontibacter; species Pontibacter harenae. Next base: position 11,095 of record NZ_JAJJWH010000012.1, read on the forward strand.
GATTTAGAGTATTGAGCAATTTCGCAATCAAACGAACTGTTAGCGCTAAACTGTTCTCTTATATAATCTTTTGTGATATCATCTGTTTCTTCCCCATTAAGAAAAATACCTGGTCTTTTCCCAATCACATCACTTAGTTCATAGCCAAAAATTCTTGTAAAGGCATCATTTATCCACAAAACGGCACCAGTTGCATCCATTAAAATGACACCGTTAATGGTTTCTCTGGCAATGAGCGAAAGCCTACGTAACTCTTCCTCAACCAATTTCTTCTGCGAAATATCCTTCAGGACCCCAACCATTCTGACAGCACGCTTTCCTTCATCCCGGATTACGTAACCCTGCTCTTGTACAGTAGTGTAAGAGCCATCAGTCCTTCGGTACCGGTATTCTTCTTGCCACGCAACTTTGCCTTCGTCCTTAAAGGTGTTCTCCAATGATTCTACAACTTGCATCACATCATCTGGGTGCACACGCTCTTGCCAAAAAGAAAAGTCGGTTTTATCCTGATGCGGATCGTAGCCAAAAAGCCTGTCGAAGCCTGGCCCCCAGTATATCTTGTTCGTGATCAGGTCCCAATCCCAAATAGCTTCATGAGTGGCAAGTGTAGCGTATACATAGCGTTCATTACTGATTCGAAGATTATCTTCAGCAATTTTGTTTTCCAGTATTACCTGCAACAGGTTGCCTGCGCTTGCCAATGAGCGCTCTTCGGCTGGGCTAGGTGCTTTGGGTTCTTTATAGTAAACTACAAATGTGCCAAGAACGGTATTATGAGAGTTTAAGATAGGAAATGACCAACAGGCTTTCAGGTTATGTTCTTGTGCTAAATGGCGAAAGCCTTCCCATCTCTGATCAGTATCAATATCAGTTACTATAACCTTTTCTTTTAAGAAAGCAGCTGTGCCGCAGGAGCCTGCATTATCACCAATGGCAAGTCCAGTTATAGCATCTGTGTATGCGGCACATAAACTAGGCGTTGCTATTGGGTAAAGCTTCCTTTCTTCTAACTGCATAAAAGAACCCAACATGCCTGGGTGAATCTTTTCCAAACCAGCCAAGAACTTTGTAATTACAAGCTTTAACGGTGCATTGGGCAGGGCATTAACAGCCAGTACTTTTCTGCCTAACTTATCTAATTCCGTTACCCGCCTTTGCTCTGTAACATCTCTAAAGTAAACAGATAAGCTTTTGTCAGATGGATAGGCGTTTACTTCAAACCATTGTTGTGAAGGAGGGAAAAATTCCTGGAATCGAACAGCAATCCGCTCTTTTATAGCCCTATGAAATTCAGTATAATGTTTAAAGCTTAAAGCCTCTGGAAACACCTCCCAAAAATTGCGGCCTACAACATCTTCTTTTCCAAGCAGATGCAGCCGTGACACTTCTGAGTTCCAGTAAGTAATGTTCCAGTTCTGGTCCAACGCATAAAAGCCATCGGCAATACTGTCTAATATTTTAGAAATCTCTTCTTTGTTCCGCTGCCGCTCCTGGTCTGCGTCTAGCTTGTAAGTAAGATGTTGGTTTAACCTTAGCTCTTCGTTAAGCGCCTTTAATTTTTCATTGGCCCTTTCTAACTGGGCTACAGCCTCCTGCATTTGGCTTTTAGTTAAAGCCACTTCTTGCTCTAGCTGTTGAATACGGTGGTTCTCGGTATGCTCCGTATTATTACCAACTAAACCGTTGCCTTCAACATCCTGTTTCTCAAAAATCAATAAGTATAACTCTTCCTGAGCTGCAGCTAAAACCAAAGGCCGTGCAGACACCTTCACGTAATACCACTGATTGTCAAACTCAAATTTTAGGATTCGGCTCTGGTGCACCTGTTTGCCTTGAATGGCTTTATCTATAACCGATTGAAGCTCTAGTTGCAGTTTACGGTTGACCATCTTTACGATGTTCCCATTCAGGTCACCATTGGGTAGAGACAGATAAGGCCTAACGTCTCCTGTTATCTCTACTATCGTGCAGCTACTGTTAATAACCACATAAGGATGATTGAACGAGGCAAAAATTGTTTCTTTTACCTGTTCGTGTACAGAAACAAACTTATTCTTACCATTTTGTTCTGGTAAAGCAGGGCGCGCAAGAGGTTTCAATGGACTAAAAAAGAAAATTAGTTATAACGACATCAGGTAAAGCTTCAGTATTTCCCGTTAAAACTAATTACATTTTACCATAATGCCTATCCTTTAAATAATATAATTCTCATTTTTATACAGCAAGGATAAAATCATCAGAAAAACAAAATACAACTATATGCATAGTTCAATTATACAAAGATAATAAACCATATCCCGTTATTATATTCCTATTACACTACCTAGCACACTACAACTTACGCCACGGAACAGTATATAAATAAAATCAAAGCTTTCATAGAGGCATAAAGTATTTAAAGCATCTAAGCAAGTACAAATACTTAAACATAATTAGCAAATACACACCTTAAGAAAATATCCTCAAGGTGTGCATTTGCTATTTACCTGATGTTAGCAGAATTGTATAGCATCAGATACGTAATGCTGCATGAAGGAATTTTGAAATTAAAGCCAGCAGATAAAGCTCCTTTCTTGGAGAGAAAAAGACTTTATCTGCTGGCTTTTTTTCGGGGTGTGACAATTAAACTTTATTGGCAACAGCAGCTACGGGTTGCCTCCGCATACGCATCTCAGAAAAAACACCAGCGGTAATAGTCAGTATACCAGCACCTAACAGCACTACTTCTGCCCCAAACAAATCGCCGAAGACTCCTGCCGCCACGGCACCAGCCACATAACCGAAATCGCGCCAGAACCGAAAAATACCTAGACTCTGTGACCTTTGGCTAGGATGAGTGTTATCTGCCACCAAACTTAAGAATGTTGGGTAAACCATGGCTGTTCCAGCACCTACTGTAGCAAGAGCCGCCAGCATAATGGTGTAAGAACTTGTAAAGAATAATGTTGCAATAGCTATCCCCTGCAGCAACATACCTAAACAAAGCAGTTGCTTTCTGGAGTACATGTCTCCTATTTTGCCTGTGAAAAGTTGCCCGATGCCCCAAACAGCAGGGTAAACACCAGCCAGAAATCCTATCTCTACCAGCGAATAGCCTTTAGCTCCCAACACCAATGGTAGCAATCCCCACAGCACCCCATCATTTATCTTCGTCACAAAGCCATTTAGGGTTACCGGCCCCAGATTTACATGCCTCCAAGTCGTGTCCTTCCATACGCTAGGCAGTAAAGAAACAGTACTATCCGCAGCTTCTGCCTGTACATGCGCAGTGGTATCACGCACTAAGAAAAGAGTAAGAACTACACCTGCCAAAGAGAAAATGACACCAGGCAAAAAAGCGTAAATAACCTCACCTGTGGCTGAAGCTATATAGCCCGCCAAAAAGGAGGCTAGCCCCACAGCCAAATAGCCAGAGAACTCATTTATACCCATTGCGAGCCCCCTGTTATTTTTCCCCACAAGGTCTATTGTCATCACGATGCTGGTAGTCCAGGCTAAGCCTTGGTTAAGGCCAAGCAGTAGGTTAGCTACTATTACCCACCACCAACTATTAGCATAAAACAGGAGCCAGGGAACTGGTATCGCAAAAAGCCAGCCTAGCAGCAACAGTTGCTTGCGAGTGAAACGCACCGAAAGCTGGCCCATCAACACATTAGCGATTGACTTAGCCAAACCAAATGCTACAATAAATGAAAGAATAGCTGTGTGACCATTCAAGCCGAAAACGGTTTCAGCATACTTTGGTATAACAGAGCGCTCAAGTCCTACTATCGCACCAATAAAGGCGGTAATCAGCATCAGCAGCCAGAACTGTCCAGCGTTTTCTTTCATGCCCGCCCGAGCGGCTGGAAGTATAGTCATAAATAGATAAATTCGACAGTTAATCTTTGATCTAGGTAAACTTACACATCCGTTCGAAAATTTTCATGCAGAATGCCACTCCTAAACCACTTTCACAAAGTACCAGCTAATTTTGGTAAACTACTGCAATTTATAAATCTAATCCTATTCTATTTTCAACGCTTAGACGCAAAGGTAAACTTGCTTACCTGGTAAGTTGGCACTGAACAAAGCTAAAAAGGTGTATATTCACCTTATATACAAAAAGGCAGCTTCCCCATATAGAAAGCTGCCTTTTTAGAAGTTTGTGCTATTCTCTAGTTCATTAAGGAATATTGCTGTGCTAACTGAGTAATACGTAAGTGGTCCAGCATCGCCTGGTTTACCTCCACGTTCATATTTTCATTGTCAGGTTCAAAAGTAAGCTGCACCTGCTGCTTCCCTTTCTGCAACTGTACCTGCACAGCATTGGTATAACCCCAGTCAGACCACTCGTCTGTACCTCGCTGCGGCAGTACCACAGTGCCCACAAAGCTGTTGTTTACCTGCAGCGTTCTGATGGCGCACTTATTTTGCGTGTTGATTGGGCCGTTGCCGTTAGCGTACCGGAAGTCGATCGCGTATAAACCTGCGGCAGTCACCTCTACCACCAACTGAACCGTCTGGTTTTTCTGTTTCGTGATCTCTACAAAACCGTCTCCAGAAAAGCCTTTATAGGGCAATGCAGCTTTAGGGACAACCTTTTCCACTTCATACACCTGCACATAGTTTGTGTTTTCTATAAGAGGTTCGCTGGCAAAAGATTCTACTCCGTTTTCATCCACTGCAATAACCTGATAAGCCGCATAGCCATCGGCTTTTGTTTTGACAGAAGTACCCTCTGTCGTAGCGACCAGCTTTCCATTTTCCAGCACTTTATACTTTACCGCATTCTCTACCTTTTCCCAACTAAACGTGTTGCCTGATAAATTAACCAAAGGAATAATAGGTGAAACAGTAAAGCCTACCTTGTTGATATTTTGCTGCTGAGGCTTCTGGTTCGAAAGCAAAATTTTAATTTCATGCCTTCCCTCTAAATCAGCAGGTATTTCAGCATTAGGCAAAGGCTTCCCATCCATGTCGATAGATTCGATCTTGTTGCCGAATCCTTCCATATCAATAGCCAGCACTGCCTTTCTATACTTAAAATTGGATAGCCGACGCACACCTGCATAAACTTCGGGCACAAAAGGTTTAAAAACCAGCTTATCTGGCTGAAACTCCATCCCGAACAGCACCTTGTATACCATAGCAAGGTTACCTGCCACACTCCACAGTTGCCTATCGGAGTTGATTTCGGTACCTGCAAAATCGCCATTGCTGGCCACAAAATTCTCTTTGTTCGTCAGGAAAAGAGCTGCTGGGCGGTAAAGGGCTGCCATACTTTCTGCCAAAGCCTGCTCGTTACCTGCTTTGGCTGCCGCCATAGACCAGAATGCCTGCACAAAAGGCCAAACGCCATTGTTGTGGTAAGGCGGGATGTTCGGGATGTGCGGGAATATACTCGGCACACCAAAATCAGAAACGGGTGCATTTGCCACAACTGCTTTTCCTCGTTCCTCGTCTGCCACGCCGTAAAGCACACTCAAGGCCTCTCCCAGCGCTTCAGACTTAGGGGAAAGTATTTTATAGTTTCGCCCGTACAGGTACTGACCATAGTAGCCTTTCTCAGGCTGCCACAGATACTCGTTTATACCTTCCCTGATCCTGTTGGCAATTTTATTATACCTGGCAGAAGCTTCTGTATCATTTAAAATCTGAGCCATTTCAGCCAGAATAACGTTGGCCTGATAATGAACAGCCGAAGTACCTAAGCACTCAGATTCATAAATGTCCACGGGCTGCATCCAGTCTGGGTACGTCTGCTCACGCCAGTCCAGGAACGAGGACTCTCCTTTCACCATACCAGTTACGGGATCATGGGCATTCTTCAGGTCATCTTCCACGGTACTACGGATAATTTCGTATGCCTGCTTCAGCCACGCCTGGTCGCCTGTTACTTTATAGATTTCCCAGGCCGCCACGGCCCACACAATGCGGTCTGTAGATACGGGGTAAGCACCGCCTGTGCCTGTATCCTGAACGATTCTGCCGTTCTGCACCTTACGCATAAGGCTGTACTGCGACACCTTCGGCTGCAGCGTAGCCATACCCAGTATAATGCTGTAGCTGATGTCTCTCGTCCAAACGCCTGCCCACTCTTTTCCAGTTCTGAAGGTACTATCGACTTCAACGTCTGCCTCCATTTCTTCCAGCGCCATGTTATAGAGCGCATCCATCAGCGGGTAATCAGACGTAAAGGTTGGGAAAGCGGAAATATCCTTCGTCAGTTTCCAACTAGTAGCAGTGGACTTCGCCTTTTCAGGAGCATTCAGCACAAGTAGAGCCTCGTAAATTCCATCACCATCAGGGTCTTTCAATTCTAGTTCCGAATAATTTGCCAGGTTGTCAAAGTCCCAGGTCATGGGCGAGGTGCCACCAGCTATAAACACACTTTTAAAGTCTTGCATATAGATTTTGTCTCCGTTAAAAGTCGTGTAAAAGCCCTGCTTCTCAAATGCCTCCAGTACATGCCGCATATCCAGGCGCACCTTTAGCTCCGAATTTGGGGCCAAATACGTGTCAGCAAGTACAACAGTGTCATCTACATACTGCTCCCCGAATTTAATGAGGGGTGTTTCGCAACCACTGTCGGTGGCAAGGCAACTGAACACATGGTCCTTGCCCGAAGGCATTTCGTTGTCTTTGCCGTTGATGCTGAACTTAAAGTTAAGCCTGGGACTCTGGAACTCATTTGCCATGCTCCTGTAGTTCGACACCATTTCTGTAGAAGAAAGCGCCTTAGCCTCAAACTGCTCCTGCACCACCCTGTCTGGATAAATGCTGTATTGCTCCGACTGCCAGATGGCAGCCTCAGGCGCTGTGGTTTTTTGAGTTTGGCAGCTCCCCAACACCAGCGCCGAAAGGAAGAAACCTGCCTGTAACGATCTATTCTTCATAATCATACTTGTTAGCTATATCCCACCTTCTGCAATAAGGCAGGAAATGAAAAGGGATTAAACTGCCAGACGATCATCCCACAGCTCAATCCCTTCATTGTTTCAATATTAAAAGATAACTTAAAACAGGTTTAGAATATCTTCCGCTACACTACATGCAACTATAGTTTAAATGTGTAGTGGCGTTTCCCAACCTATAGTTTCTTCAAGCCTTTCATCTCGGCTTTGCTGCCTTCTTTTATGCTGATGGCAACACCGCCGCTGGAAGCCATTTGCTGCTTCAGCTTGCTTTTTGAGGTTACAATTACCTTGCGGATGTTGTAGCTCTGCGGGTTCTCATTGTAGCTGGCATCCTTACCGTCTGCATATATAGTGGCGATGTAGCTCTTGCCTTTTGGAAGGAAGTCGAAAGAGACATTGGCTGTGCGCACTTTCTCATCCGTAATGCCACCAACATACCACTCGTTCTTGCCTTTGGCTTTGCGGGCTATAGTTACATAGTCGCCTGGCTCTGCTTCCAACACATAAGTATTATCCCAATCCACGGCCACATCTTTAATAAACTGGAACGCATCAGGGAAACGCTCATAGTTCTCTGGCAGGTCTGCCGCCATTTGCAGTGGGCTGTACATCGTTACGTAATAAGCCAGTTGCTTTACCAAAGTTGTGTTTACACGCTGGTCGCTGCCAGTACCGTAGTAAGATAGGTCTGTCTGGAAAATACCAGGCGTATAGTCCATCGGGCCGCCCATTAAACGGGTAAACGGAAGTATAGTAGTATGGTCTGGTGCCAGGCCGCTCATAGATTCGAACTCTGTACCACGTGCAGACTCTTGTGCAATCCAGTTCGGGAAAGTACGGTGCACACCTGTAGGACGTACCGCTTCATGGCTGTTTACCATAATTTTATACTTTGCTGCCGTGTTAGCTACATGGATGTAGTGGTTCACCATCCACTGGCCATCGTGGTGCTCACCGCGAGGGATGATTTTGCCTACATAGCCTGTTTTAACAGAGTTGTACCCATTATCAGCCATAAATTGGAAAGCCCCATGCAGACGGCGTTCGTAGTTAGTAGCCGAACCTGATGTTTCGTGGTGCATCATAATTCTCACACCTTTGTCGGCAGCATACTTCTTAAGTTCCTTCACATTAAAATCTGGGTATGGAGTTACGAAGTCAAAAACTTCTTCTTTCCAGTTACCAAACCAGTCTTCCCAGCCCACATTCCAGCCTTCTACCAGTACAGCATCGAAACCATGCTCTGCAGCAAAGTCTACGTATTTTTTAACGTTCTCAGTAGTGGCACCATGACGACCGCTAGGCGTTAGCTGCGTATGGTCATCGTCCAGTTTTACGTTTGTTTCAGTACCATAAGCCCAGGTGCTCTTACCAGCTACAAAGTACTCCCACCATACACCAATGTATTTAACAGGCTTGATCCAAGAAACATCTTTGTATTTAGTAGGCTCGTTCAGGTTCAGAATCAGGTTAGAAGCAAGAATATCAGTAGCCTTATCGCTTACCACAACAGTACGCCAAGGAGTCTGAGCATCCGTTTGCAGGTAACCTTTATTACCAACAGCATCAGGTGTAAGGTGCGAGCTCATTCTAAATGTCTTCTCATCCACATTCAGCTGCATCGCTGGGTAATTAATCAAGGCAGCTTCATGAATATTGATGTACAGGCCGTCATTAGACTTCATCATAGACGGTGTTTGTATTGCCAGCGCCGACTTGATAGGGTGCTGCGCATGTACATCGTGCGTTGCCTTTTCGATCAGTTGAGAAATCTCGGAGATCTTAGATGTCGTGTAGGCATATTCATTTGTGTCATAATCTCCTGGAATCCACCATATTTTATGGTCTCCAGCCAGGTTAAACTCTGTATGCTCCTCTTTAATGATGAAGTACTTCAGGTTTTCCTGCTTAGGGAACTCATAGCGAAAGCCTACCCCGTCGTTAAATACACGAAAACGAATTTGGATTTGACGGTCTTGTTGTTCTTTCTGAGTAAGCGTTACAAGCAATTCGTTATAGTTATTGCGAATTGTTTTCTGCTCGCCCATAATAGGCTCCCAAGTGTTATCAACAGATTGCTGTTCTGTATTCGTTACAGTGAAGCCTTCCATGAGGGAGGGCAAACCATTTAGCTCCAGCCCCAGCTTACTCGGCTTAATTACTGGTTTATTTTTGAAGCTGAGCTGATAAGAAGGCACACCGTTTGCCGTGAGCTCAAACTTTAGCGTTAGATTCTTGTCAGGCGAGGTGATCGTTTGTGCACTTGCTACAAGCACAGATGCACAAGTGAAAAAAAGCGCCAACAGAAGTTTTGTCTGATTGTGTAGACTTAAGCTATTTTTAAATCGCATAATCATTATGTAGTGTATTAAATTAAGTTAAAGACAAAGTATCACGGCACAAACCGCAAGACCCATTATATATTAAATTGATATTCAATAATTTATTTAACAAATCGCGTATCAGCTTTACAAACTAAAAAACATTGGCTTGTACTAATGCTGCTCCACAATAAGTATGATGCTCATTTTTTCTAAATGCTTACTTCTCCAGCACAACAGTGCTGTAAGCTGGAATAGAGACTGTTCCTTTGTTCAGCTTAGCAGCTTTGTTTTTAAAGTATACTTTTTTGTACCCCGACAATTGCTGCGGCAGCTTTACGCTAATTGGGTCCTTAGAAAGATTGTGCAAAACCAGTAAAGACTGCTTTTCACTGGCTCTCTCAAAAGCACTCAAGCCTTTCGTATTCAGCTCTAAAGGCACCAGTTCGCCATAGGTTAGCGCCTGGCTCTTGTTTCGTAGCTGCAGCAAAGACTTATAGTGGTTATAGATGGAGTTTTTGTCTTTCATCTGCACCGCTAGCGGCGGCACGCTTTCGTCGGTGGAGTAACGGGGCTGCATCCAGGTGGTGCGGATTTTATCTTTGGCTTTCACATCCCATAAAAAAGGCTCACGGATCAACTCATCTGGCTTTTTGCCTCGCATGCCGATTTCCTCACCATAGTACAGATAAGGCGATCCTGGCAACGTCAGCAACAGCGCAGCCGCCATTTTGGCTTTGTTCATATCGCCGTTCACCTCGCTCATAATGCGATTCTGATCGTGATTAGTTAGAAAAGTAGCGTCAACATAATCAGGGTTTATGTTCTGATAGTATTCTCGTATTTTTTTATGGTTCGCTACCAAGTCTCCTGCATCTTCCTCATTCACGGCTTTTGTAATGGCAAAGCCCATATCGAAGTTGAATAGCGCTGGCAACCCCTTCAGGTAAGGCCCAACGATTTCGGCTGGCGCCCATACTTCTCCTACCAAGTACACATCTTTATTAGCTTTCTTCATCTCGCTCAGGAAATATATCCACCAGTTGTGGTTGTCCGTAGCTCTTTCGTCTGGATAGATGTGGCGGGCTGCATCCAAGCGGAAACCGTCTACGCCAACCTCAGAAAACCAGAACTGGCCAATCTTGAATACTTCTTCACGCAGCTTCGGGCTATCATAGTTTAGATCGGGCATACCACCGTAGAAATAACCATAATACAGGTAATCGCTACCATCTACCTTATGCCAGTGTTGAGTATTATAGGAATCGGCACCTGTTGTTTTCCCTTCGCGCTGGGCTTGCGGGTCATTTTTATGCGTCCATACATAATATTCGCGGTAGGGGCTGTTTTCATCTGCCAGCGCTTCTTTAAACCAAGGATGTTCGCTGGAGCTATGGTTCAGCACCATATCAATCACTACCTTAATGTTCCGCTTGTGCGCCTCAGAGATAAATTGCTTGAAGTCATCCATGGTGCCATAATCAAGGTGGATGCCGTAGTAGTCGGTTACATCATACTTGTGGTAAGAAGGAGACGGATTGATAGGCATTAACCACACAGCCTCCACGCCTAGGTTTTGCAGGTAGTCCAGCTTAGCCGTTGCACCCTTTATATCTCCAATGCCATCGCCATTTGAGTCTGCGAAAGACTGTATAAAAATTTCGTAGGTGACTCCTTTAGGCCACTTACTTACATTACTTTGTTGTGCTTTAACGTCCTTTACCGATACTCCACCAAATATGGTAAGCGTAAGGGCAAGAAGAAGGTGAATCAATTTTCTTTTTTCCATCTATAGTTTTATGTGTCTGACATGGCAAAAGCCAAAGTTCAAATTGAGCGAGGCTACAGTACTAAGCCATGTCCTCTGTGTTTATTTAGGTGAATACACCACATAACTTTTTGCTTTACAAGAAATCGTAGCATTTCCGCTTGCATCTGTTGTAACATCTGGGTATTCGCCAGTATAATCTTTCAGTACAGTATTAGCCCACTGTGTCTGCACTGTACGCTCTTTTGTGGTAGTGCCACTGTTAAGAAAGCAAACCAAACCAGGGGTTCCGTTTCTGCGGAAAAAGTACTCAATTGCGCTCGCAAATAATTGAGTTGTGGAGCCAGCAGCCAGGTTTTTCTTGATCCAGATGAGGTTGTTCAGCTTTTCTTTATCTAGCAGAGATTCATAGTCTTTGTAGAAGATAAATGGCGTACCTTCAGTAGTTAGGATGTAAGCATAAGCTAGTAGTTTATTGTCTGCCGAAATTTCATCTGTGTCGTGGTTTGCCACAAAGGTATAGGCCAAAGATGCGTCTTTGGCAACAAGGCCTTTGTTTTCCAGGTTATACATTTGGTTGTTATCTAAGGCATTATCCAGAGCGTAGTACAGCGGAAAATCGAAAGCGCCACTGTTGGCTTCTAAACACCAATCGTAAACCAGGTTCACGTCAGTATCCCAGTACTCCCCTATGGAAACGCTACCTCCTACTGCTGTATTCCAGGCTTTTACCACACTTGGATCATAGCCTTTCACGTAGTCAAACCGCCAGCCATCAAAACCTAATGTGTTTTTATAGTACTTCCCTACACCATCTTCTCTGTTCCACAGCCAATCCTGCACGTTCTGTACCTCATGGCATAGATCAGGATAACCTCCAAAGTAGCCAGCATCGGACTCATGAATAGCGTTCGGATGGAAATCTTCATAAGAACGAATAAATTTACCAGATGCGGGATTGAATGCTGTATAGTAATACTCTCCAGTGTAAGGGCTATACTCAGAAAAGCCACCTGAATTATGGTTTAAAACAATATCTGCAATAAGCTTAAAACCTTTGTTTTTGGCATTGTTGAGCAAAGAAGTTAACTCCCTTTCAGAGCCAAATCTTGTTTCAACTGTTTCATACTGGTTGTACTGCCCAAAATCAAAATAATCGTAAGGGTCGTAACCCATCGACATAGCCCCGGATTGTCCTTTAGAGATGGGAGGTAGCCAAATAGTAGTGATCCCTGCGCTTTTCCAAGAGTCGAGTTTTGTATTAAGGTTATCCCACCAAATTCCTCCAGCTGGCACATCCCAGTAAAAGGCCTGCATCATCACCACATCTGAGGGAGTTGTACTTTCTATTTCAGGCAAGACGGGTGCTACTTCATCAGTCTCTTTATCTGAGCATGCTGAGAATAAAACGGTTGAGGCAGCCAGCGCACACAGGGTTGACGCAAATTTTGCTTTGATAGTATAGGCCATGTTATAAGTCAGATCAAGGCAACCTTAATTACCTGGATTTTAAGTATGAGCGCTTTACAGCACCATTAGGTGTAAAGCAGAAAGCGCTATTACTCTTTAGGTTTATCAGGAAAGGCTTTGTTCTCCCCGAAGCTTTTTGAACAGCATCAGTTTATAAGAATTTATTTTGCCAGGAACAAAGGATGGTTTGTTCCTGGCAAAAATCTACTGTTGCTCAATAGAATAGGTATTGTTTACAAGATCCATGGTTACAGTATAGGTACCAGCAGAGGCAATGGCAATGTCGGCACCGTCTTGAACTAAAGTACCGCCAGATCCACCGTAGTTTGTACCCCAATCGTCGTTCAGACGGAACTTTAAGACCCCTGGCGTAAGTTCTGTCGTGATAGACCAGGTTTGGGTACCGTTATTATAAGTCATGTCTGTGTCAGCACCCCAGCCACTTGGCGTAGCATCACCAATAATGCCCCAGCTATACTGCGCGGCTGTGAAGGTATTCTCGTTCAGGTTTAGCGTTAGGCGGTACATACCAGCCGCTGGCACAGATAAGTTACCTTCTGCAGAGGTGCTTACTGCACCATCACCTGCTTCGCCATAGGCAACATCCCAGTTTTTAGCAGGTGTAATTTTAAACTCTGTAGCCCCTGCAGGGAAGTTGATAACACCTGTATAAATACCGTTGCTTGTAGGCGAGATAAGACTATCGGCAGTAGCCAGAGTCCAGCCCTGGTAAGCACCTGGCACATACACAAAAGAGATCAGCGGATACGGATTTACCGTTAGGTTTACCACGTTAGAGTAAACTGGTGCAATGGCATCAGTGTTATAAATTTGCGACTTTAAACGCACCTCCACCTCTGAATCTGTATTTGTAGGCAGGCTCATAGAAAGTAACAGGGCGTTCAAATCAATCACACTATAGGTTTTAGCTGACTCGCCTCCCTCTAAATTAACTTCTTTGGGGATAGCAAAGTCAGTACCAGCCAAGGCAAACTGTAGCGTGTTTGTAACAGCTGCACTATAACCAAAATCGGCTTTAGTCCAGTTAAAGACCACGGCCTCATCTTCTGCATTTTCCTTTTGCAAAGTCAGGGTGTTGGCAGAAGCCGATATGGTAGCACCCGTTCCTTCTGAGCTAGCCACTACCCTATCCTCGTCTTTTTCGCAAGAAGAGAACAGAATGAGCACCAAGCTTAGCAGCGTTATATTTTTTATAGAAAAACTTTTCATTTGATATCTCTGATTTAAATTAAGCTATTAGTAACCAGGGTTCTGAACCAAATTGGTATTAGCAATGATATCTGTTGACGGAATCGGGAACAGTCTATAGTTCTGGCTAACACCTCTACCTTCTTGCACGCCACCTTTCCAAGGCCACAGGTAAGCATCTGTTGTAAACCTACCGTAGCGAATCAGGTCAGTACGACGGAAGCCTTCCCAATACAACTCGCGACCTCTTTCCTCCAGCACAAAATCGAGCGTTATGCTGTTAACATTAGCAAATGTGTTGCCATAGGCCCTTGTTCGTAATGCGTTTATATAACCAACAGCTGTGTTTAAGTCTCCACCAGTGCCACCACGCAATACTGCTTCTGCATAAACTAAATACATCTCAGCTAAGCGCATCAGCGGAAAATCAGTAGACACGAACACACCAGCAGGCTGAGGCGTGGTACCAGTAGAAGTAATGTTCTTAAACTTGGTTACTTTCGGCCCGTCAGTAAAGGCACTCGGATCATCTATCTCCAGCTTATCGCCGTAGAACATGGCTCTTGTATCTGTAGCACCGCTGTAGTCAGGGAAAAGTAAAGGCAAGTTTTTAGTGCTGCGTAAACCGCCCCAGCCACCATTGGGCACACCAAAAGCTGCTGGATGCATTTCAGCATTAATGGCTGCATTAACAATATAGGTAGTTCCGCCATAGTTTTGCGTGTACACCCCATCGTAGTTAATTGGCAGAATTGTCTCGCTGTTATCAATGTTATTGTCGGCCAGGAACAGCTCTCTATAGTTTTCTTCCAGGCTATAACCAGACTCTATTACTTTGCTGGCATAGGTTATAGCATCAGAGTAACGTGCTTCACCCGTATAAACTTCCGCATTAAGGTAAAGCCTGGCAAGTAGTGCCCAAACAGCAGCTTGGTCGGCACGGCCATATTCGTTCTGGCGTGGTGCCACCATTTGCGGCTCTATGGCCAAAAGCTCTGACTCTAAGTAGTCGAACAATTCAGCCCTTGAGATCTGCGGTGGAATGTATTTCCCTATAGGATCGTTTTCTGTAACAAACGGAGGGTTACCGAATAAATCCATGGCTACCCAGTACTGGAAAGCACGCAAAAAACGAGCCTCCGCATGGTACTGCTGAATAGTTTCTGCTTCAGCCTCTGAAAAGCCTCTGCCATTTACACTACCCTCAGTAGACTCACGGATAAACTCATTAGCCATTGTGATCTGGTAGAAAATCCTGTTATACAGACCCGTCAACAAGATATTGCTGGAAGTCCAATTCAAATTTTGGAAGTCAGGCAATCCAGGATCATTCCAGATTGTGTGTGCTTCATCTGTTGGTAACTCCTGTGCATTCCAGTACAGGCGCAGGAAGTCGGAAGTACCAGCGTCTATACCTCCTAAGTCTGAGCTACCTGAACCAGCATTACCTGTTAGGGCAAAGGCACCATATACTTTGGCTAATACTTGTTTATAACCTTCCAAAGTACCATAAACAGTAACTGAGGTCGTAGCATTAGTTGGTGTTAGGTCTAGTTCAGTGTCGCAAGCAGTAAAGGTGCCTAAACATATGGTTGCCAGTACGGTTGCTTTTATAAAATATTTTCTCATTTCTGATTCTTTAATTAATAGTTTGGATTAGAAGCCCAGGTTTAAGCCAACCACAAAGGTTCTTGGTCTCAGGTAAAAGCTATGGTCGATGCCACTGCCAATTTCAGGGTCAACACCTGAATAATTTGTAACTGTGAACACATTTTGGCAGGTAAAGCTCAGGCGCAGATCAGTTGCATTAAACACACGGCCAGCATCATAACCCACTGTAAAGTTGTCCATGCGCAGGAACGAGGCATTCTCTATATAATAATCAGATTGGAACTGGTTATTAAAGAAGTTGGTGTTATAGATGCTTGTGCTGCTGTTGCCAAGGAATCCAGACGGGTTTAGTATGTTGCGTGTTACCCCTAAGTTAGAAGCAACGTTGTTGTACATGTAGTTACCCAGGTAAGCACGCACAATCGTACTAAAACTCCATTTCTTGTAATCTACCTGTGTGTTGAAGCCCATAGTTACCAGAGGAGCCGCTGCCTTATAACGGTACAGATCTTCATCGTTAATGACGCCATCGTTATTTAGGTCAGCATAAACACCTTCAATTGGGTTGCCATTCTCGTCGTACACTTGCTTGTATACATAAAAGGAATATGGCTGGAACCCTACAGAGTTGATCTGTATGCTCTGACCTGTTGCGCCTGCTATACCTCCTGTTAAATTACCCGCAAAAGTAGAGTCATCTGAAGCAGTCAGTTTTGTAATTTTGCTTCTGTTAGCGGTTAGGTTAACCCCAATGCTCCAGTTCAAATCCTCTTTATCTATTGCAACACCGTTCACACTGAACTCCAGGCCTTTGTTCTCGATGTTGCCTATGTTGGTAAGAAGCAGGTTGCTGAAGTTAGATCCTACAGGAACGGAAATAACACTTAAAAGGTCCTTTGTTCTCTTATAGTATACATCTAATGAACCGCTGATACGGTTATTCAGGAAACCATAGTCTAAGCCTGCGTTAGCGGTTGCGGTTTGCTCCCACTTAATGTTAGCATCGTAGGCAGACGGCGCATACATGTAATAGAAATCATTTCCTAGCTGATATTGCGAAGAAAGCACGCTTTGGTTGTAAACCGGCAGGTAAGAATAGTTAGCTATACCTTCCTGCTGCCCTGTAACACCATAACTTAAGCGCAGTTTCAGGTCAGAAAGCGTTTGCGAGGTATTCAGGAATGCTTCGTCGCTGATGCGCCAGGCAACAGAGGCTGAAGGAAATACGCCCCATCTGTTTTCTGGTGAAAATCTGGAAGAACCATCTGTACGAATGGTACCCGTAAAGATATACTTATCTTTTAAAGTATAAATTAAACGACCATAGTAAGACTTCAAGCGGTTTTGCGGAATATCAAATGGGAATACAGGCTCAGATCCTGGAATTGTATCTCCGATGGCACTAAAGCTGGCGTAGTTATAGTTTGTGGTTTTGTTGTCGTAGAAACCATAGCCAGCTGTTAAATTAATATTGCTGCTGATTGCCGAAAAGTCTTTAGCATAATTCAGGTAGAACTCAACTACTTTGTTATTTATACGCTGCAGGTATTTGTTATTTATACCTGATAAGCTTGGGTCAACATTGTAGCTTTGCGCAGCCTCTGCTGGCACATAAATAGTTCCTTGGCCTTTTGCTACATCGTAACCCAGGTTCAGGTTAGCGTGTAGTTCAGGCAGGAAGTGGAATTTATAGTCAATCTGGGCATTACCAAAGCTTCTCTGTACCTCACTGCGGTCATCTCTCAGTTCCAGCATTGAAACAGGGTTTCTTGATGCATTAGGGTTTGGCCGCACAACACTGTTTTCTTCATTTAACCACTCAAAATAACCACCAAACCTGTTTTCAGCACGCACTGGCTGCGTAGGGTCGAAAGCAACTGCAGCGCCAATGGCCCCCTGGTTTGCAAAACGGGCGTTTGTGATAGAGCCCTTCACGTTCAAATCAACTTTCAAGTGATCATCAAAAAACTGTGGCGTCAGGCTAATGGCACCAGACTTACGCTCAAACTCATCCGTACGCAGCACACCATCTTGGTTCAGATAGCCCAGCGACACACGATACGGAATATCTTTCAAAGCACCTGATACGCTTAGATTGTTGTCTGTACCCGTAGCAGTCTGATAGATTTCGTCCTGCCAATCGGTGTTCGCATCGCCTAACATGGCTACCTGCTCCTCAGTACCATTTTCATTTACATAAGTTCGGAACTGATCGGCATTCAACACATCTACCTTCTTATTAATGGTAGAAACAATGTACTTTGTGTTGAAATTTATACTCGGCTTGCCGCTTTGGCCTTTCTTAGTAGTAATAAGGATAACGCCATTAGATGCCCGCGAACCATAAATAGCCGTGGCAGACGCATCTTTCAAAACAGTCATAGACTCAATGTCGTTCGGGTTGATCAGGCTCAGCGGATTCGATGCCCCTGATATACCAGAACCAGAAAGTGGCACTCCGTCTACCACGATAAGAGGATCGTTACTTGCACTTAAGGATGCACCCCCACGAATGCGGATAGAGCTTCCAGAGCCTGGCTGTCCGCCGTTAGACGTAATCTGCACACCTGCCACCTTACCAGTAATTAGCTGCTCTGGCGTGTTAACGTTGCCCTTCTGAAAGTCTTCTGAGCTCACAGTAGCAACAGACCCCGAAACATCTTGCTGTTTCTGTGTACCATAACCAATCACCACCACTTCGTCCAGTGCTTTCGCATCTGTTCTAAGGGTTACATTAATAGTGGAGCGGTTGCTGATAGGCACTTCCTGTGCTAAGAAGCCTATGTAGGAGAAAACAAGTGTGCCTTCACCGTTCGGTACATTAATGGTATAGTTACCATTGATATCGGTGGGAGCGGCAGTTGTAGTTCCTTTAAGCAATACAGTAACACCAGGTAGCCCAATGCCGCTTTCATCCTTTACTGTTCCAGTTACAGCCAGGCCACTCTGTGCCATCACAGGCATAGCGAGTAGCAGAAATGAACAGATGAGAGAAACAACTAAGTTTGCTCTTGTCTGAGTCTGCACTCTGGTAAAAGAGTGATGCATATTGGAAGTATGCTGTAACCACTTAGATACAGTTTTCTTCATAAATTTTTGATTAAAGTAGTTAGGTATAACATTTAGTTTTGCGTGTAGTCTCATTGAGCAAATAAATAATGAGCGACCACACACTTACTTTTAACAAAATTCAACATAACACAAGGCAAAATAAACTTTCAAAATGAAAAAGTAGAAAATATATGCGCTACATCAATCTTAACATACTCATTATCAGTAAAAAAGGTATCGAGTTTAGCTAAAAAAAAGTAGACAAAATATAGCCCTTTTTCCACATGTAAAAACCTATATAGTACTATTAGTACCACATAAACCTATTGTTACTAAACCATAACAAAGCTTTAGTCATTAATTAGTGAGTAGCTATAAAGCAACGAGAGAAGAGATGTTTTACTGTTAAAAAAGATGAGTAACTAATCAATAGAATAGCTTTTCAAAAATACGCACATCCCTCAAACAATAGATGGCGCACAAGTCCAGCTTAATGAGTAGTTGCTCTCTGCTTTGGAAGACTGACACAGGCAACCATTCCCGACAGAAACACACGAAATAACTAGTATCTGTAACTATTCAATACGGCTGAGAAAACTGAAATATGAGGACGCACAAAACTGTGGCTATGCATAGCAGAGCTTTATGATAGTAGCATAACGGAGACTAGTGCCTCTAGCTATTTAACATTTAATTGGTTGTAAAGGGATGGTTAAAAGGCCTGAATTTCCATTACCTTCTTCTCAAATTCATCGTTAGGCAGAATTGACCTGTTCTTGACCCTCGTTTTGTAATTATAGATTGTACTGACGGAGTACTCCAGTATGTTCGCTATTTGTTCATGGTCGTGAATACCAATCCGAATAAGAGCGAAAATCCTCAGTTCAGTATTTAAAGAGTCCTGGTCTTTTAGCACAAACTTATCTTCTTCCTTAAAAAAAGAATTAAAGGTAGCCACGAAGTTAGGAAACAGCCGGAGGAAAACTTTATCGAAGCCTTCATACAAGTTCTCCCGCTCCTTTTTCAGGTTGATACTCTTCATTACATGGCCAATTTCATCGTACTTACGGGCCATCAGCTTCGTATCAATCGATTTCTTCAGCCGATCAATTTTATTTAGATACCCAGAGTACAGGCTAAAGGAGTAGCCGACATACTCTTCCTTGATCCTGTTAGCTTCAATTAAACTATGGTTAGTCTCGTTTAGAGTTTGATTCGCCTCAGTTACTGTTCTCTTGGCAGCTTTAAGCAGCCTGATCTGCCTAAAGATGATAAAAGCAAATGCCAGCACCAACACAGTAAGAATGGTTACGACAATGGCATAGGTAAACAAACTGCTCCGCTGTTGCTCTACTGTTGCCAGCCGCTCTCCTTCTATAATCGGCAAAATAGTAGATACATAGAGCTTACGCTGCTTTGCACCGTAGAAGTTTGCATCCTCCAACGCCTGCTTTATGTATTCGTATGCCCTGCTCTCTTCTTCGTTATGATACAGAAACTCAGCGAGTGTCATAAGTGCAACGCCTTCCTTCACGGCTGCTTTAACATCAGCGGTGGCAGCCCTTGCCATCCAATCAATTGCTTTATCTGTCTCTCCGTTTAGGTTATATATAGAGGAAAGCAGGGAGGCAGATTTAGCATATTCGTGGTAAGAAGGATTCAATTTATCTATAATCAGTTTAAAATCTTTTTCCGCCCTTTCTAAGTTTCCTTCACGCGGACCTTTCATACCTTTTAAGTAGTATAGGTGCCCTCTTAAGTAATAGTATTGCAGCGTATTTTTACTGCTGTAGGCCAAAGCCGAGTCCAGGGCATTGATACCTACGTTTAAGTAACGATCTGAATAATGGACATTTGAGTTGAATGAAGCCAGATCATGATAAGCCCTGAATTTAAGCATATAGTATTCTACCCTTATGCTATCGGGCATATTTTCTAAATTTACTGTACTTAACGAGTCAAAGGTTTCTTTATACATTCCTGAAGACAGCAACGTAAGCACTGTTTTCAGTTTGGCATAGGCCTTTCTGGTAGGATCGTCTAATTGCCAAGCTGTTTCCTGAAGCTTCAGTGCATAGGTAAAGGCCGAATCAAACTGGAAGGCACTGTATTCATTATACAGTTGGTTGTAAACATTATATTTTTCCAGAGGCGACTTAGCACCACTGTTCACAAGTCTTTGCTTTAGCTGCTCTATTCGGTCTTGTCTAGCTTCTACATAAACATCTTTGTTACCAATGGTTTGAGTAAGCTCATCTAGCAAGCTTTCGGACTGTGCCAAGCAAGCCACAATAGGTGCACAAAACAGAAACAGGAAGAGACACAATATCCCTTTATAATTCATATTTAGGATTCAATGGGCGAAATAACCCTTAAAGTTACATTTAACTTAAGCTCTTATCAAGCTTAACAACACCATGTACGTATAGTTTTTAAATACTGTAGAAGCTCGATACATAGATATATATTAAATTAAAATTACTCAGAGGCTGTGGAAAGAAAGAGTGTAGATAGGTTTTAAAATATCTAAGATCCTTTTGTTAAAAGGAGGGAATGGTTGATTGCTTACAGGAAGGTTTTTTTTGTCCTAAGATGTGCTATGTTACCATACTACTATCAAAGTATGGCGCAATCTAATTTCTCTGATGCATTTGATCTAATAAACAGTTAAGCACGGCAAGACCGACCAGGTGCTGTAAGTGTGCGGGAGTTGCCTAAAACACGTTTAGCAGCATTGTTGTTAGCTTTAAAGCGCCTCTGCAGTGCTACATTCAACTAAAGGGTAAAAAGCAACGCCCCAGGAAGCCTTGAAGTGAATTATTGCATCACCTCTCAATAAAGCTTTTTATTTCACGGATGAAACTCTCAAGATCACCAAATCTACTCCTCCAAAAAATTAAGCAGGTTCTACCAAACCTTACAACATTTGATTGCAAAATGTAAACAAATAAAAAAGCACTTACTTCGAATAAACGATGTAAGTGCTTAATTTTTAATGTGGGCCCACCTGGAATCGAACCAGGCACCTACTGATTATGAGTCAGCACCCTACCGTTTTTACCCGTTTATCTACTTTTATAAAACTTTATAATAGGCTCAATAAAGGCATTTTTGGATTCTATATTCATTGATGCAAATATTGCTATTTACATCAATTGTATGCAAATTGTATGTGCGAACCAATTATTTGCATACACCACATGGAGAACCCTGTAGCAACTAAAATCATTCTTGACACAAGACGAGCATTGAAGGATGGTACTTATCCTGTTAAGCTACGCCTTACACATCTACGCAAACAGAAGTATTATTTAGTTGGAGTTTCTTTGACTGAAGAAGCCTTTACCCGTACCCAAGGCGATAACCCAAGAGGTAACTACAAAACGTTGCAATTGAAATTTAATGGAGTTGAACAGAAAGCAAGAGGGGTGATAGATAAATTGGATGTTTTTACTTTCCCAAGCTTTGAAAGGCAATTTCTAAACTCTGTAAGTAAAGTTGATGTCTTCTCAGCGTTTGAAGATTACATCAACAGTATTAAAGAAGAAGGCCGTATAACAACAGCAATAAGCTACACAGATGCCCTTCGCTCCGTGAAAGCCTTTCACGGTAGAGCTAACCTACCGTTTGCAGAAGTAACCCCTGAGTTCTTGAAGCGGTACGAGAAATGGATGTTGTCAAGGAAAAGGTCAACTTCTACCATCGGTATGTACCTACGTCCTTTGAAAGCAGTATTCAATAGTGCTATAGCTGATGGTCTTGTGAATGAGAAACTATACCCATTTGGTAAACGAAACTTTGTCATTCCAACAAGCAGAAATGTAAATAGAGGTTTAACATTAGATGAAGTGAAAAAAATAGTTGAATACGAACCCGTGCATGACAGTGAAGCAAGGGCACGTGATTTATGGCTATTTTCATACCTCAGCAACGGTGCGAACATGATTGATATAGCTAACCTTAGATATTCAAATATTAGCACTGACTATATCACATTCATCAGAAGTAAGTCTAAGAATACAAAGAGGCAAAATTTAAAGCCTATAGTAGCTGTTCTAACAGAGTACTCTAAGGCTATAATAAAAAGATGGGGTAACAAGCCTGTAGAACCAAATATGTATGTGTTTCCTATCTTAGAAGATGGGCTTAGTGCAGAACAAGAGGTTTCCAAGGTGAAACAGGCAGTTAAGAATATTAATACATATATGAAGCGTATTGCAGGTCATGTAGGACTTGAGCATAATATAACAACTTATTGGGCAAGGCACTCATACAGCAATGTCCTTATGAACAAGAATATCAGCACGGAGTTTATTTCCAAAGCACTTGGTCACTCCAATAAGATAGTCACAGAAAATTACTTGGGTAACTTCGCTACAGAGGAACAGAAGAGAGTTGCAGCCTTGCTTACTTCATTCTGATACTTAACTATTAATCTGAAAAAGAACCACTTAGTATAAAAAACAAGTGGTTCTTTTTATTTTTTTCAGTTCTGCCGTTAGATTCCCTCTCTTTATGTGTTAAATAGGTGTAGGTAGTTCCTACTCCTTCCCTAAACACACAATTATACACTTTATTGCTAAAAATATGGAGAACCCATTTGCTACAATTGCGGTGCAGCTTCAGCGTGTAGAATCCATGCTGATAGAGATTAAGAGGCTACAGGCAAACACCACCAAAGGCAACACAGAACCCGAAGTTATGACCATACAGCAAGCAAGCGAGCTAACTAACTATGCTGTGCAAACACTGTATTGCAAAGTTTCAAAGCGAGAGATACCTTTTGTTAAAAAGGGTGGTAAGCTATGGTTTAACAGGCAAGCGTTGCTTAACTGGATGAATGAAGGCGCTCAGGGCACAATTGAGGAACAAACGAATAATTTAGTGTTAAACTGCTTCAAAAGAAAAAGGAGAGCGTAGCCAATGAACTAAAGTTTCTTCAATTCCCCCTCATAAATCCCCTTCCTTCTAATTTCTGGCACATTCTAACTTTGCTCTATGAGCATCAAGGGAAAATTGCGCCTAAGAATCTGCACGATAAACTATAAAAGCAATTTATAGGACTTTCCACAGCTAATTAGTCTCTCAAACTAATGAAGGGGATTCCTGTGCGTGTTCTGGTAGCCAGTGCAAGCACAGGGGTTAAAGAATTTCAACAAGAAGAGTGTTCAATAACAAGCATATATATCTATACTACTAAGGTTATATAGCTTGCATAAACTATTGATTTTCAATGGATAAATATATAATCAACATAGATAAACTCGTGATAAACCTAAGTGTTAATAATAGCTCTGTTTTAAGACAAGTATTAACAGGTGGTAAGATAATAACTGAAAAGATAACCCTATATGGAGAATACAACCCTATAGCAAGCAATAACAGAAACATTGTTAAAATATACCTTAACGGAGAGAAAGTAGGTACTGTGATGCACAATGCTAAAGCTTTTAAGCACAATAGCCGTGTACAGTTCTACTTCAGTAAGCCTAAGCTCTATAGTGGTAAGTGGTACAGAGCCTTTTCAAGACTCATGAAAGAGCTAAACTTGGAGTATGATGGTTTGCATTCAATTGAAATAGCTTATGACGCTACAGGCTTGCTAAAGCAGCTGAGAGAATGGTACAACCACTCCACACTCGTTGGGCAAAGTAGGTACAGACCCTTTGGGCGCAAAACCATAGTACCTTATACAAAATCCAATGATGGTATAGATACTTTTTACATGGGTGGTAGGATGCCTAAAACTGATGATGAAGCTACCTCTAATCCAGTGGTGGTAGAAGTAAAGGTGTATGACAAGCTCAAAGCTGCCAGAGATAAAGACGAACTATACTTTCTTGACTATTACGAGCAGAACGGGTTTAACCTTGATGAAGGTGTAGATAGATGCGAATTGTACCTCAGGGGCAGGAAGCTCAATAGAGTTATCACAGACTTGAAGATGCTTACCAGACAAGACGTATTGGTATCAATCCTGAAGGATTATGCAAGATATTACTTGCAATGGCGAGACCTTAAAAACTATCACTGGAACAATGGGAATAAGAAACATGAGGTTGTTGAGCTAATAGACTTTGACAAGCTAAAGGCATCAAAAATCCAGTTTAGACAAATTCCTGAGGTTAATAAGACCAAACTCAAGTCTAACAAGACAATGATTAGAACCCTCTACAGCGATTACATCTGCAAAGGCTACGAATTGCTAAGAGATACTTTAGTATTCTACATCTTGCAGAACAAGGAATTAAAAGTGTGGACACTCATTAGGTACAAGCAGTTTAACGTAGACTTTGAGAGAGCATGTGAGGATGGTGTACAGGAGAGGATTGATGAAATGGAAAAGATATTCTTATGTATTAGTAACGGGCTTGACCCATTTGAAAAGTAATGCAAAAAGGCATGCAAGGTTATCTTGTGTGCCTTTCTGTGTTTAAGATTTTATATGTTCTTTAACTTCGTTTATAGGCTTTTTATAGTTCCCTTAATATGTTCCAAAGGGCTTTAAAGGGTTTTAATTCTTAATTACAAGGTATAGTCATTTATGCGTTTCTATTGAACCAAACGGTAAAATCTGGCTATCTGTGTACGAAAAAGTGCTTAAACAGGGCTAAAAGCTATGATTTAATGCTAAAGGGCGGTGGGGAGTATCCCCGTGGGGGGTGAAAAGTAAAAAACATTGTTGTACACGGGGGAGGGCGTAAACGGAATTTTTATAATTTTTCATTTTTTTGAGATGATTCAACAAGGCATGAGTACTATACCTGTGTTTCCCCTGACGGCAAAGTTGTTCCAAATTGCTATTGAATCGCATGAAAAAGGCTTCAACTGATATAATTCAATTGAAGCCTTGGAAAGAAATAGTTAAAATTTCTTAATAATTCTCAACTTCATTAACAAAAGTAACTTGGTAATCTTGGGCACTTAACACAGTGTTGAACCCACCAACATTTTCTCCTTTATGCTTATTTATGCCAACGTATTCTAAGGACGCATCTTCGTACCGTTTGAATTTGAATACAGCATCATTCATCAGACTATCATTGAATACGCCTAAGCTCACTAAAAGCTCAAAATCCTTTTTAGTGAGTCCAGTTACTTTTTTAAATAACTCTGGCTCTAACTCAGTAATTACATCTTTTAGCGAATACTCTCTGTAGTCTGTTAGATACATGAAGACAGGTACACGAGTAGCAAACTTGATTAACTTGTCCTGTATCTGTTTACGGAGGCTTTTATACTCTTTTTCTTCGTCTGATAGTTCTTTCTTCTCAGCCTTGGTTAGCTGCTGTTCATTGGCTTCCTTCTTAGCTTTTTTTACCGCTTCAGATTTATTGATTATAGTCTCAATATCCTGATTTAAATTTCGGAAGCCTTCTATACTCATTAGAGCTTTCATTGCATCCTCATTATTCATGAGACGCTGTAGTGTGAAATTATCTACATTAACCAGAAGTGCACTTTCCCAACGCCTTGCCAAGAGAGTTGCTGTAGTTCCACTCATTGCCATGTCAAGAATTCCAGCAGCATCAATTTGCTTCATTGAGCTTCCATCGTAAGCTAAAACGGGCAAGAAATTGATGAACTCAGTAACTTTAGCTTCGGGATTTGATTCGTTGACATTTAATCTACAGCTATAGTCAGCAATCTGCCTAAGGGCTCTATCAGGAGCAAAATCAAAAACGTAGCATTCTTGTTTGATTATTTCTTCCTTATTAGGAGACCTACTATCAGGGTTATTTATCACCCAAGGTGTTTGCACACGGAATGCTGCTTGAAAATATGTTTCTGGACTTGAAGAATTACGCAACATAAATATTCCTGTCCATGGCTTCACAGATACACCTGTTGTCAGCTTACCACACGAGAGGGTTATTGTTTTAGATTTTAAAGGATTATCACTCATTGCCCTCTGCACAGGTTCTAAAGCATCAACACCTATACCTGCACTTGCTCCAGCAGCAACAACAACGGTGTAGTCATGATAGAATTTATTTTGCTCCTGAGCTATTAGGTTAGCCATTGCATGACATGAAGCTACAGTAGGTAGGAACCAGAATGTGTGATTCAAAACCTTTAAAAGTGGTGCATGTGAGAATGGTAATGGAGGCTTTTTGGCACCCATTTTTAAGAAGTCTTCAGTAGTCTCCTTGAAAGAACCTCTGATTAAGTCAAGCCACTTCTGAACTTCATCTTCATATTTGAATTTTGCGTTCTTTCCCTCTCCTTCAGCAGAAAAAAACACATTCAAATCAAACTCATTATATTCTCCTTTTAGAGCTATCTCTCTGATGGAGTCAGGTAACTGGTAAGTGAGCATCACCATCCTTGGTAAAGAGGCGTAAGGGTTGCATTTCTCCTGCCAACTCTCCTTAGCTCTTTGCTCGTCTGAATAAGTCCAGTTGAATATCTGTTCTTCTATGAACTCTCCAGAAGTTATAGCTCTAAAAGGAGTGCCAGATAAATATAAATAATGATTAGTTGTAATAGGTAGAATTTCTTCATCAAAATACTCTATGCCTTCTCCCTCACCAAACTCTAACTCTTTCTTATCTTCAGCTTCAAAAAGCTCCTTAGCATTTTCTCTCCAAGCTCCATAGTGGTATTCATCAAAAATTACGCAATCCCAATGAGTGGTATGTACCCACTCGTTTTTTGTTTTGATACCCCCTGTGCTTCTATTCCTGCCTAAATAATCCTGAAATGAACCGAAGCAAACTATGGGTTTATTAGGGTCTGCCATTTCAAATGGTAAACCTTTATTAGAGATAAATTGCCAGCCTTTGAAATCCACATGCGACTGAAGGTCTTCATCCCATGCACTTTGAACAGCAGGCTTGAATGTTAAAATGAGAATTTTTGACCAACCCATTTCTTTCGCAAGCTGGTAAGCTGTAAAGGTCTTGCCAAAGCGCATTTTGGCATTCCACAAGAAGTGTGGTGCCTTACTACCGTTTTCTAATTTATAGTTTTTAAAATATGATTCAGTTTTAAAGACAGCAGCTTGCTGCTCAGGACGCATGTTGAAAGTTTTAGTCCGATTCTCTTCATTTCTGTTACCACTTTTAATGGCAACAATAGCAGCCTTAATTTCTTTTAATCCACATTTAAACCATTCACCTTCGTGATTATGTACACCCTGCTTCTTAAGGTAGCGATGCACATCATGGTCGGTAAAAGAACTGCCATCATTCCGCATTGCTGATTCTTCAAGAACTATTTTATATTTTACAGCACTTGTCTTTAGTTGTTCAGCAACACGAATCTTTGCGTCTCTGTCAGTAAAACCAACTTTAAGCAGCCCCACATGGTCGGGCACGCCAATTAATTCATATGCATATATAGTAGGATTAGCATCTGGACGAGGTGGAAAAAATTCTTTTCTAATCATTTGAATCTTTATTTTCAGTTCCACCAATATCTTTAATCCTTGAGTCTATAAAACTCCATTCTTCTTCTGTTATACCCCATCTCTTTCTCAATATCTCGTCTGTATATGTCCCTTCATATTTCCCCAGGTGAGGTATAAATTGAAAGCTGTTTCGGGTTACATCTTGAGAAACAACACTTTGTAGTAACAAGAACCTGAAAATTTTTGAAAACAAATATGATTTGAATGAAACTACCTCGTTTAGGTCTTTTGATGCAAAGGCAACTAACCAAGACTCAGTACAGGCTTCACCAGGCTTAGCAATTCTTACATTACCTTCATAATAAAAGCCAACTGGCTTCGAGAAATCTGTTTGCCCAGCAATTGGCGCTCTTGGAATCAAGAGTTTATATTTATCCAAAAATTTATAGTTATCAGTTATTTCCTCAGGATTAACAAATAATAGTCCTTGCCTCTGAGTGAAATAACATGGTATACCCACTTTAGATGGTTTATGGTGCCCTCTAATACCAAAAGGTTTTGAAGGAGAAACAATTACATTCATATTGTGCTTTGCTCCTTCAATCTCTTTAACCTTGCGTATTATAGGAACAGCTTTACTATGACGTATCAATATGGAGAATTCATTCAAGGCTCTAACTGATTTGACTGCCTTACCTTCTATAAAATTTGTTACTTCACATAGGCCTTGACTGTCCCTTTCTCTCAAAAAGTAGCAGATGCCTCCTGCAACATCTACACCAGGGAAAACATCGTTTGAATTTTCATAATCAACAAGTTTCCTTATATGGCTGTCCTCCAACATTTCCCTTCTAAAATCATCAAGGCCTTTGCCTCCTGCATACCAGCGAGCAGGGATAATCATTGTTAAGTATCTTGGATTAAGCTTTTTTGCTTGCTCTACAAACTTATGATATATAGGACTTGCACTTCTCCCGTGGCCACCATCACTTAACTGATAGGGGGGATTACCGACAATAACATCAAACTTCATATCAAATATACTTTCAGGTTCGTCAGTGTGAATAAAATTATATGCATAAGTTTCTAATGCATCGTCACGGTCGTATACCTCTTGGCTTGCTCCACAATAAGCGCACTTGCCATTCTCCCAAAGGTGTTGCATGCGCTCATAATGAATGTTTCCTTGTTCATTGTCGAAAGCTTCGCATATAGAATATTTCCCATTAGCAGTTTTAGAACAGTAGACACTTCTGCGAGAGAGTAAGGACGTTAGTTCAGTAATCGCAATTGCATATAACTGCTTAGTAAAAACATGGTTTATACGCTCCTGTTTATCAGGTATCTTAGCTTCTAACCCCTTCATCAAACGCTTAGCAATTTCCCTTAAAAAGACACCTGACTTAGACACAGGGTCAAGAAATTTAACTTCAGGACTACTCCAAAGCTCTTTAGGAAGCAAGTCCAATATTTCATTTACTAAGTTTGGAGGTGTAAATACTTCATCGTTGCTCAAATTAGCAAGACAAGTAAGTACATCAGGGTTGTAACTCGTTTGTATCATATTCACCAAGTTTTAGAAAGTGTGTGAGTGGGTAATCCTTTATTGGCTCATTTATATAAGCAGGATTATTATCATCACTGAACAGCGTCATTTGATGACTTCTATCAAGAAGGAAAGAGAGCGAAAAGTCTCTACGTTTAATCATGCTACCATTGATAGCAGACCACTCAGAAAACACAATAGGAACAGCATTTGGACAGGGAGTCTTTAAGTTTAGTGCATCACCCCATAGTATATTTCTTTTAAGAATATACATAACGCTTCTTCTGCATTCATCTTTACACTTCTTCTTATAAAGATTAGTATATTGACTATTGAAGATTGAAAATAAACGCTCACGACAATCATCAACATTGTCTTGCAAGACGTCTACACCATATATGCTTGAAATTGCTATTACAGCATATCTTTCAAACTCTATTTGGCTTTTAGCATAGCGACTTGTAACTACTGCTAATTTTCTTTTTAAAACCTCCGCTAAGAAGTTCCCATCACCACAAGCAGGCTCCAAAAATCGAGAATCAATTCTTTCTGTCTCTTGCTTAACTAAATCAAGCATAGCGTTTACTTCACGCTCAGCTGTAAATACTTCTCCGTGGTCTGCTACTCTTTTCTTCGATTTAACCTGCTTAACAGCCTTGCTCTCCTGCTTCAACTCTATCACCTTTCTAACTTATCTAAATAACACTACAGCCTTGTCTGCTTCAAGGCTCAAACTGAGGCATTAAAATTACAGCTTTTAAACTACATATTAGCAGCCAAGGCAGTACAGGAACGCTTTAAATATTGAACAAACAATATACAGAAAAAGAATATTATTTAATGGCTTTATTATAGGATAAAAAATTCTGCTAAAAATTGGTGTTATCTCAAAGTCGAAACTTTTAAGGGGCATCCAACAAAAAGGCCCATCTGATACAGATAGGCCTTAAGCACCTTAATAGTATTGTGAGGACTTAGAACTGAAGATTTTATTTCCTTATTACCCTTGAGAAGTCAATTGCTTCTCTATTCATTTCAGTGATAGCCTCGTGGCATGAGTGGCATACACTAACTAACTCAAACAAAGGTTCATTCTTCCAATATCTGTATGACTTATGGTGAACCTGAGTTGCTTTTTTTTCAAGGCAGGATTGACAAACAAAGTTATCTCTTTTAAGAACCAACTCTCTTCTCTTTTTCCATTCATCAGTTAATAGATACTCAGTATGCTCTTCTAAAAACTTATCAAGAGACTGTTCTTTCTGAAACTTCTTTCTCTTTTCATCATAACGTTTGTATATCTCACTCAAACTCTCATAATGAGAGAATTGAAAGGCATGGGCAGCATCCATATCTGCTTCAGGCAAGGAGTTGAAATTATCAACCTTGCTCTTGCTATAGAAGTTTGACTCAAGCTCTCCGCAAGCAAAGCACTGTTTCTTTAGATGATGCTTACCGATAGAGTTACGATACTGAACATAAACCATATTGTGGTTGTGGCAAGGCTTCCTATCTGAGGTGATATAATTCCAACAAGAGTCGCAGTAACTAATAGTAATTTCTTCTTTGGGAAACTCCTTACATAAAGCATTACATCTTGGGCACTCCATATTATGTAAAAATTAAAATTGAGCAGAGAAAGATTGAGATAATATTATTAGAAAGTATAACCAGCTATACACAATAATAATAAGTTCTTTTGGAGAGGTATGCAAACAGGACGCTATTTAAGCAGTTTGTATGCAATATGTATGCAAACAAAAAAGCACTTACCAGATTGCTCTGTGTAAGTGCTTGATTATCAAGTGGGCCCACCTGGAATCGAACCAGGCACCTACTGATTATGAGTCAGTTGCTCTAACCGAATGAGCTATAGGCCCGTTCCCTTCAAAAGCGCTTTAGAAGCGTTTCTTTGTATTTGGGAGTGCAATTCTACATATTTGCATTCAAATTGTCAAACAGAACACAAATATTTTTTTCAGTGGACTTAAAAAAAATTAAAAATATCATCTTCGACCTGGGCGGTGTTATCATCAATATCGACTATAACAAGAGCATCAGAGAGCTGGAGAAGCACTGTAAAGGCGGCCGTACCATAGAATACAACCAAAGAGCGCAGTCAAAACTGTTCGACCTTTTTGAGACGGGCAAGAGCAATGCTGATGAGTTTAGAGCGCAACTACGCGATACGTATGAGTTAGAAGCTACCGACGAGGAAATTGACGCCGCCTGGAATGCCATGCTGCTGGATATCCCTAAAGAGCGTATAGACTTGCTGTTGGAGCTGGGTAAGCAATACCGTATTTTCTTGCTTAGCAATACAAACGAAATACACCTGAAGCGCTTCAACGAGATGGTAGCGCATAGCTTTACCATTCCTAGCCTGGATTCTCTTTTCGAGCAAACATACTACTCGCATCTGATTGGGCTGCGAAAACCTGATGCGATTGTGTTTGAGCAGATACTACAGCAAAACGGCTTAGCAAAGGAAGAAACTCTTTTTATAGACGATAGTATCCAGCATATCGAAAGCGCTCAAAAAATTGGCATCCAGACTTTGCACTTGCAGCCGCCCTTAACTATAAACGAATTTTTTGGAGATGCTGGAAAGTAGGAAACTGCGCCAGTACGGGCTACACCTGCTGCTTTTCTGTATCACTTTAGTTACCACAACCATAGCGGGGGCAGAGTGGCAGTTAGGAAAACTGTTCTTCTTGAGTACCGAAGGGTTTGATGGCACGGGCACGCTTACCTGGGCACAGGCTGTGGCAGGTCTATATTTTTCAGTCCCATTTTTGGGAGTGCTTACGGTGCATGAATTTGGCCATTACTTTACGGCCAAACATTACCGCACACACGTTACTTTGCCCTATTACATCCCCTTATGGTTTGGCATTACATCGTCTATAGGCACAATGGGTGCCTTTATCCGCATCAAGAGCCAGATTATTTCGAGGAAGCAGTTCTTTGATATAGGTGTAGCTGGCCCTTTGGCAGGTTTTGTGGTTGCACTACCTCTACTTTGGTATGGTTTTACACACCTGCCTGATCCTGCATACATTTTTACGATACACCCAGAGTATAAACAGTTTGGTTTAGACTATGCACAGCATGTCTATAACAATGATTTTGGAAATTTTGCTTTAGGCAAGAACCTCCTGTTTCTGTTATTTGAAAGGTTTGTAGCAGATCCTGCATTCATGCCAAACAGGTACGAGATCATGCACTACCCTTTTCTGTTTGCCGGATACTTGTCTTTGTTTTTTACGGCGCTAAACCTATTACCCATTGGCCAGTTAGACGGAGGGCATGTACTGTACGGCTTAATTGGCAATACACGTTTTAACAGGCTCTCACCGATCTTCTTTATATGCTTTATACTTTATGCAGGATTGGGCGTTATCTCGCCGTATACCGTACCTGTGTGGTCGGTGGAGCTACTTATTGTATTTGCACCCTTCACCTACTGGGCTTTCTGGAAGCTTCTTAAGAGCACACGCTTAGGTTTTCTTGTTGCCATGATCATGCTGTTGCTACAGTATAGCTTCGCCACAACTTTCCCTGATTACGAAGGCTATATCTGGATGTGGAGTTTTTATTTACTGTACCTGGTGTTTGTGTTAGAAACAGCCGTACCAAAGCCTCTTTATGCGCTTTATTTAGCCTTGCTAGTGGTAGGTGTACAGCTAGCTATTTCCTTGGCTTTCCCTGATGCAGATGGCTATAGCGGCTGGCTTGTTTTTGGTTTGCTACTGTCGCGCATTATGGGCATTTACCATCCATCCTGCCCAGACGAAAGGCCTCTTACACCAACTCAAAAGGCACTGGGCGTATTGGCATTCGCTATCTTTATACTTTGCTTTACGCCTTCTCCTTTCATTATTGAATAAAGAAGAGAAGCTGAATCTATAAATAGAAAGAGGTAGAAGGTTTGTTCCTTCTACCTCTTTCTATTTTTGAGTACTTTAGCTAATTAGCCATTGTAAGCCAGAATGCCACCTAGCAGGTTACGCACATTGTTGAAGCCTTGCTGTTGTAAAAAAGCTTTTGCGTTGGCAGAACGAGCACCAGAGCGGCATTGCACAATCACTTCCTGATCCTTCAGGTCTTCCAAATCGTCCAGGCGCTGTGGCAAAGTACCCAGCGGAATGTTCTGTGAACCTTCAATTCTTGTCTCCTGGTATTCCCAGTCTTCGCGCACATCTATTATAACAGGTGTCTCTCCTTTGTTCAGACGCTCTTTCAGTTCGTCTACAGTAATATCAGCTGATGTTATCATGGTTTGCTAAGTATAAGTTTTTTTATAGTTACAAATTTATTTTTCTCTATACGTACATTATATAACCCTGAGCTTAGATGCTCCAGATTAACAGGCTCTGTGCCTCTTTTATAAGACTGCTCATGCACTAACCTTCCTGCCAGATCATACACCTGCAGGCGTTCATATTCTCCGCTTAC
Organism: Pontibacter harenae; assembly: GCF_020907245.1. Taxonomy (GTDB): domain Bacteria; phylum Bacteroidota; class Bacteroidia; order Cytophagales; family Hymenobacteraceae; genus Pontibacter; species Pontibacter harenae. The sequence continues at coordinate 44,780 of NZ_JAJJWH010000012.1, forward strand.
ATATACCTTGCCCGTACTTGGGTTTGGATAAATAAGATAACCTTCCTTTTCAAGTTGATCATCATCCAGACCTAAAACGGTCTCGCCCGTCATTACAGGGCGCATCATTATAGCTCCTTGTGTAAAGTTATCGGTTTGCCAGCCGTTTACACTGCTCCAGACAAAACGTCTGTCAACCATAGGCTCGTTTTTATCAAAGCCCATATTTATAAACAAACTTCCTGGCTGCGACCAACCTATATAAAAGGCTCCCTGCACTGGAACAGCTCTACTCAGTTCTACCTCATAAAACCCATTCAATGTTTCACTGTACTGCACCTGAAAGGCTTGCTGGTGCAGTATTTCACCAGGAATACCGTTAGCATCTTCCCAAACCCTGAAAGTAACAGAGGTATTTGATAAATTATTTCTAACCCTTGGAAAATGTACCCGAAACGCCCGCACTTGGTCTGGTTTGTTTAAATCAAAACGCTGTGCTACCTGTGATGCACCTGTTGCAATGTAATTAAAACCTGCTTCTGCCGTGCCATCATCGTAGGCGTAGTAGTTGGCTATTTCCGTTTCTCGGTAGGTGGTATCGTTTGCCCGCAGTAGGGGGTTCTGCTCATTTGTTATCAGTACCATGCTATGGCGCAGCACGAAGTTTTCGGCTGGCAAACCAATGTTAGTTAAACTCGGTGCTCCCGAAATTTCATATTGGCGGCTACCTCCAGGAATCAAGCCTTGGGCCCTTAGAAAAGTATCGGCGATAGCTGCGCCAGCCACTTCTAAGAATCCTCGCCAGCTGATGGCTCCAGGCACAGAACCCAAGTTGTTCAACGTGGCAGTCACCTCCTCAGCTAACGCCTCTTCAGGAGCTTCCACGAACTGCCACCTCGGCATGGCAGTATAATCTTTTAATAATTTAGAGACATTTTTGCTGATAGCAATATCTGTTGTTCTGTTCTGCCCTTTGCGCCTGTTTCTATCTAACACCACATAATCTAAGTTCCAGGTATCAGCCAGACCGTTTCGTAAGCCAATGTTTCTGAACCTGAACTGAAAATCATTATGAAAGAAGCGCGAATCTTTTAATCCTACAAAAACCTGTGCAAATTCCGTTACTTCTCCTACAGCATTTTGCCGCCACACCTCTTGCCAGGCGCCTGAGGCATTTTTAAACTCCAGCACCAGGTAAATGGTGTTGTTTGCATTTCTGGAAGGCACTTCGCCCATCCCTCCCGATTGCCAGTAAAAGCTGAGGTAAACAGAGTCGCTGGGGCTAAGCACACTTAGTAGAAATGGCTGCGAAGTAAGGGTGTCTGAGGGCCCTGCAGTTAAGGAACCAGGCACGTATGGCCTACCTTGGGCGTTAAGCCCGTCCATAGTCGCTACATTTATAGTAATAGGGTTTAAACCGTAGCGGTTGTTAATAAATACGCCTCCATTTAACCAGCGCTCAGGATCTGGAGACACATCCGAATTAGCGAAATCACCAAAAAAAGGCAAAGAAACAGGTGCCGCCGACTGGCGAAGCGCTACAGCCGCATTACGCTCAACCTGGCGTACCTCCTGCTGCAAAGGCTGTAGCACCACCTGTGCCCATGCCCCCACACTACAGGTAAGTACAACAAAAATAACCGCCAGCGCCTTTTTCATGTTTGTTTAAATGTTCTACTATAAATGAGCCAATATAATTACTCCTGAAGCTTTAGAACGAAAACGCCCACCGTTTCTGGTAGGCGTTTTCCTAAAATTATTTTATCTTCTTAATCTATACCTTGCACAGGCTCCATACCAGCAACCCAAAGGTCCACCAGTTCACCTACCCGTACTTTAGCGCCAACCTCAGCAAAAGGACGTTGTTTCAGTACCGTTCCGTCTGCCTCACTGCTGCCTTGCACGTGAATGATATTGCCTAGCTGAAGCCCCTGCTCTACTAATATGACAGTGGCTCTCTCTACAGGCATTCCTACTACATCAGGAATTTCAAACTCTGTATCGCCAAGGCCATTACCCACGTGCAGGTCCACTACAGAGCCTTTTGGCACTGCTTCACCAGGTTTTACCTCACGGCCATTTACAAACTGCTTCAGCACGGCGTTCTTCTGTAAATCTGGCACCTCTGTTACCTTACCCTTCTTTAAGTCGTAGCTTTTAAGTATAAGCTCAGCATTCCGAACAGAACCATCGATTAGCTTTGGCATCTTAATCATTGGTGGGTTCTTCATGTTTACGCTCACATAAATCTTCCGATCTTCCTTCACCTGAGCACCCTGTACTGGGTCCTGCGTTAGTATTTCAAACGGCTTCCTGTCAGGGTTATAGCTAGAGTCATTTACAAAGTAGCGCAGATTCTGCTCCTCCAATAGTTCCTCTGCATCAGAGAGCTGCATCCCTTCTATTCTGGGCACAGGAATACTCTCCCCATGGTTGGTCTTAGATGGAAGGTAGAAGTAGAAGAAGCCGATGATCAGCAGCACTACAATCACTCCCATAATGAACAGATGTTTTATAACATCTAAAAATGAATTCGCTTTGAACATATTTTTAAGACAAAAGACGCAGGACAAAAGATATAAAACTTCTGCCTTCAAACATTCTTAACTTTTTAACCTTCTAATTTTCAAACTAAACTTCAACTTTCATTCTGGTGCGCTCAATACCGTACTGCAGAATGTGGTTAATAAAGTCGTATGGCTTGTATCCGTTTATGGCCGTTTGGTGGAAGATACAAGTCGCTGGCGTCATACCCGGCAGTGAGTTCACCTCAATAATGATCGTCTCCACTTCATCGTTTTCCAGCACACGCACAAAGGCATCTATACGGGCATAACCTTCTATATTCAAAATCTGCGCCACACGCTTCAAGTCTTCCTTCACTTTGTCAGAAATCTTCTGGCGACGCTCAGGGTCAGAAGCATAACGTGCTGGTGTGATGTTTTGTCCTTCTCCAGCCAAGAATTTTTCTTCTAAAGACAGTACCTCACCTTCAGCCAAAGCTTCTGATGCTTCAAACACTTCGTACTCTACCGTTCCGTCTGGGCTATACCTCGTCAGCAAACCGCCTGTTACCTCCAGGAAGTGCTTTGCACCGTTCTTGCTAATCAGCGTTTCAACCAGGAAGCCCTGTTTGTTTGGAAATTCTTCTTTGAAACCAAGTGACAAGGTACGGGCACACTCTGTATCCAACTCCTCCATCTCACGGAACATAAGAGTGGTGAAGGCAGCTAACTCGGCACGAGTTTTTATCTTTTTAACGGCAGAACTACAGCCATCGTCTGCTGGCTTAGCAATAAATGGGTACGGGAATTCCGCTTCTATACTTTGGAAGAAAGCCTCTTTATCGTTTAGCCAGTCTTCTTTAAGCGCCATGCGATGCTTTGCTACCGGCACCCCATGCTTTGCCAGAATTTCGTTCGTCTCATACTTGTTGATCGTAACCTGAGAAGAACGGATGCCCGAGCCGTTGTATGGAATGTATAGTTTCTCCAGCTCCAATTGCAACGCACCGTCCTCGCCTGGACGACCATGCAAGGCAATAAACACCGCATCCACCATATTCTTTAGTTGGCTATAGGTAATGCGCTGTGGTTCCTGCAAACTGCGGCCCGTATACTTACGCGTTATGCTTTCGGCCTCGCTAATGATCTCCTGCAGGACTGGGTGCGGTTTACCACCTTGCTCGAAGTGCTGTATCTTTTCTTTGATGTCATCGGCATTGTCTTTCAGCATGATGTTAACAGGAATGCTGTAAAGACGATGAGCCTCGTTATTACCTGTCAGGAAGATAGGCAGCGGCTCGTATTTAGTGGAAGAGGAGAGCTTTTCGTAGATGTTACGCCCGCTCTCTACCGATATATGTCTTTCAGAAGAGTAACCACCCATAATCACACCCACACGAATCTTATCGTGAAGATGAGCCTGCTGCTCTTTTATCTTTTTGTCCAGTTCCGCCAGCAGTCTTGTCAGCCTTACCGTATCCTTACCAGACTTCAGGCGCTCGGCCAGCGAAGTGCGGATAATGTAAGTAAGGAACTGCGATGGGTTAAGCCCAATTTCTGCGGCTTGGTGAAAGAAGAACGACGAAGGCAACATACCTGACGTTGTGTTCGGGTCGTTCAGGAAAATCTCGCCAGCCTCCGTAATAAAGCCATCCAGACGTGCATACACGTTAAAGCCAAGCGACACGAACAATTTGCTGCAAGCTTGGCGTATTTCCTGTATCTGCTCTGTCGGCAGGTTAATCGGTGTAATTTTACGGCTCAGGCCTGGCAAATACTTCGAACGGTAATCGAATACCTCGCCTCCTTTTACAATCTCTGTTGGTGGCAGAGCCAGTGGCTTCCCAGTTTCGTCCTGCACTACAATGCAAGAGAACTCTCTGCCATTTATAAAAGCTTCTACCAATATTTGCTGCTCGTGCTCAACATTCGTCAGCGTAATGGTTTCGGCAGTTGTGTTAGTAAATGTATCGTTGATGTGGTTAAGCAGTTGCTCAGGGTGATAAATAATCTCTTCACCGTCTACCATCACAGGCATACCGATTCCCTCACGGATGTCCACAAGTTGCTTCATACTCACCAGTTGCTTCTCCTCTTCCATCACCTGCCACTGTGCTTTGTAGATGGTTTTGGTGAAGAAGCTACGATCTACTCCTGTTTCAAACTGGGCAAAATCGTTTTCTTTAATAATGGAAACGCCAATAGAGGAACCCTGATGCGGTGCCTTTAGTACAAGCGGCAAACCAAGTTCAGCTACCAACGAGTCGAACAGCTGCTGGCGATTTTCCTGCTTTGCCCATTCGTTGTACTGGATTAACTTATAGTCAGGCGTCGGAAAACCGTGCTGCTTGATAAGCTCTTTCTGCGCTGCCTTGTCTATGCCTATGCTTGAAGGAAGTATACCAGAACCCGAGTACGGAATACGGTACCACTCCAGCAAGCCTTGTATACTACCATCTTCTCCATAAGGACCGTGCAGCGTCAGGAAAGCGAAATCGAAGTGATTGTGGAATTCGTGCGGCAGCAGGCGCCTGCCTGCTTTGGAAATAATCTCATCCTGCTCTTCAATGCTGAGTTCGCCCAAAGACTCCAGGTAAATCTGCAGCCCATGCTCGCTTTCTGGCAGTGCCTCCACAGGCGGATAAAAGTCACGAATGGTACCTTTATAGATATACTGCCAATCCAGCAGAACAAAGTTACCAAGGCTGTCTGCAAACACAGGCACAGTCTCAAAAAGCGACTTGTTTAAGTTATCGTATACTGTACGACCACCCGCGAAAGATATCTCACGCTCACGCGATGGGCCACCGAAGATTATTCCTACTCTCATTCTTACAAAGGTAATAAATAGAGGGGTAAAGTTAAGAGATGATTTGATTTAGAAAAGAACGCAGCTCAAAAGAAAAAAAGTTCTTCATTACCCCGTAAACTTTTAACGCTTAGAGCAGCAAGAATGCTGCTCTAAGCGTTAAAAGTTTACTTATGAAGTTCGGCTGGCTGCATACTGAGCAGCACGCTACTTTACAACATCCTTATCTTTTCACAAACCTGAAGGACTGACGTTTCCCTAGTTCATCAACCAGTACCAGTACATAAGTACCACTGCTTAAGTGGTTCAAGCTAATGGTAGTCCTGTAGGAATCTTTTGTAAGCTTCTGGTTTAGCAGTTGCTGTCCCATTACATCTATCACCAGCGCTTGTACTGCGGCCGTAGATTCAACATGCAACACATCAGAAGTAATCGTTGGGAAAATTTTTGCATCTGCTTTCGCAACGGAACGTGTTACGGCTACCACAGATGAATAGAAATATGTTTCATCTTCATCCACCTGCTTTAGCCTGTAGTATGATAGGCCTGGCAAAGGTCTTTCATCGGTAAAAGAATAATTTGTTGCCGCTGAGGTGGTTCCTTTTCCTTCCACCAAACCAACTCCCTCAAACGCTCTCCCGTCAGAACTTCGCTCAACTATAAAATGCTTGTTGTTTTCTTCCGAAGCCGTTTTCCAGTTTAGCACCGTTAAATTTCCGTTTAGCTTAGCAGAGAAAGACACAAGTTCTACAGGCAAAATACCAGCCTGCCCCGCAGCATCCGTACTCCAGGTCAGACTAAAATTGTCTATGGCCAGTCCGTGGTCATCATCCAAGTCGTTCAGGTCTTTCCAGCGCAACATAGCGTAGTGACCTGTAGGAACATCCACAGGAATGGTTGCGGAAAGAATACGCCTGTTAGTGGGAGAGTTACCATTTAAGGCACCTGGAGCAGAAAAGCTCACTAAGCTTTTAAAATTCAGATCTGGCACTGCTGTCCAACCCACATCTGTTCTAGGATGTAGGTTAAAAGCGGTTGGGCTAGCATTGGTGCTATACCAAAATGTTGTTTCTTGTTCTCCAGCTGTTCTGCTGGCACTGCGCCACTGTTCTCCTGCATACGTTACATGTAACGCTGTAAGTGTAGCTCCAGTATTATTCTGAATAAGGAGGCCCCACGCAAATTCGCCTACTGTTGCTGTTCCTGAGCTGATGGCGCCCAGCGCCCTGTCCGTAGAACCGCTTAGCCCAAAACTGTACAAACCGCCCGTATTGCTAGATCCTGTTCCAACTAAAACAGTGCTACCAGCAGTATAGGTTCTTTGGATAAACCAACCAGGAATGTATTCTGTACCATTTTCCCAAATTCCCGTTCCTGCTGCTGGCAAAGCATCAAAGTTTTGTGTGTAGCTGGTATTATGTGGGTTCAGACTAACCTGAGCTGATGCTATCTTTGGCATTGCCAATGCTAACACTGCCAAAACTTTTACACAAATTGCTTTTCTGTGGGTAAATCTTGTTACCATGAGCTGGATATAATCTAAGCTTTGTTTATTAAATTCTGTAAATCAGACAATAAAAGCACTAACTATATCTCCTCAGCTTCAGTTCATTAGTGATGATGGGTAGTCAAAAATTTATGTGAAAGTATGTATAGCTATAGTTAAACTACAACATAGAAAAGTAAAACGAGAAGGTGTTATTTCAATAAAATAAAATGGCTCTATACTGTTTGTATAGAGCCACCTCTGATTTCTAAAAAAGCTACAGAGATAAGTCTAATATCCTACAGCAGTGTCATCTCCTCTTGGGTCTGCTCCGCCCTCTAAACGTCCATCGGGGAGCACAAGTATAGCATCTATCCGCCCGAAGCGCCCACGCTCGTTTAAGTTATATCCCTTTTGTTTTAGTTCAGCCTTTACTTCTTCCGAGAGAGCATCTGGTTCGTGTTGTATCTCGTCGGGTAGCCATTGGTGATGGAAGCGTGGAGCCGCCACAGCCTGCTGTATGCTCATATCATGTTCCACAACATTAAGTATGGCCTGAAACACAGAAGTGATAATGGTTGAGCCACCTGGAGTACCCACTACCATGTATAGTTTACCATCTTTTTCCACAATGGTCGGCGTCATAGAACTAAGCATACGTTTACCTGGCGCTATGGCGTTAGCTTCTCCGCCTACCAAGCCAAACATATTGGGTACACCTGGCTTCAGGCTAAAGTCATCCATCTCGTTGTTCAGCAAAAAGCCTGCACCCTCTACTACTACTTTGGAGCCGTAGCTGCCGTTTAAGGTAGTGGTTACAGAAACTGCATTGCCAAACTGATCGACGATGCTATAATGGGTAGTTTGCTCCGACTCATAAACCATCAAATCGCCAGCTTTTACAGCAGAAGACGGCGTAGCTTTATCAAGGCTAATGTCTGCGCTACGGGCTTTCAAATATGACGGTTCCAGAAGTGGCTCTATCGGAACATCCACAAAATCAGGATCGCCCAAATAGGTAGCACGATCTGCATAAACCCTTCTTTCGGCTTCCGTCATCAGTTGTACAGTAGGAGTATTCTGCCATCCATATTTGGCTAGTTTATAAGGTTCCATCATCTGAAGCAACTGCAATAAAGCAATTCCGCCGCTGGAAGGTGGCGCCATCGAAATAACTTTTAAGTTGTTATACTTGCCCGTAACTGGCTGGCGCCAAACAGAAGTATAGTTTTCCAAATCCTGATGAGAGATAATGCCGCCACCTCTTTGTATTTCACGCACTATAATATCGGCTGTTTCTCCTTTATAAAAACCATCTCGGCCATTGTCTCTAACGCGCTCCAGCGTGCGTGACAGGTCATGGTGGTAAAGTGTGTCGCCTGCTTTCCAATCATGCTCCCGCACCAGGTAAGGTAAGTGCTTGTTGTTTGAGATAAAGTTCTTCCGTTGATTATTTAAGCCTCTGGCTTCTGCCTCTGTCAGCACCACGCCTCGCTTTGCCAGATCAATGGCGGGCTGTATAAGCTCCTTTAGTGGTAAAGACCCTAGCTTCTGATGCAGCTTAACCATGCCGTCTACAGTGCCTGGCACACCAGAGGCTAAGTGCCCGTTCAGGCTCAAGCCTTCTATTACGTTGCCTGCTGAGTCTAAATACATAGTAGCGGAGGCGTTGGCTGGTGCCATTTCACGAAAATCCAATGCACCTGTTTCTCCTGTGTGGTGGCGATAAACTACAAAACCGCCTCCCCCTATGTTGCCCGCTACAGGAAAAGCTACAGCCAGCGCAAATTGTGTGGCGATGGCAGCATCGTAAGCGTTTCCGCCCTTCTGCAGAATGGTAAGCCCTATCTGAGATGCATTGGGATGTGCCGACACAACCATGGCTTTTTCAGCCACTAAGCCTTGTTGCTGCGATATACTTTTTTCAGGGCTAGAAGTACAGCCTGTCAGCAGGGCGAACCATAAGTTTACAAGTATGCCTGTGGCTGCAATGTTATATTTTCTGGCTAAATGCATGTTGGGATAGCTTAGGTGAAGGCGGAAGATACAAAAAAAGCCAGTTACTATTGTAACTGGCTTTTCCCAAATATTATGAATCTATCTCTTATTTTATATCATTCACAATTACTTCAACAGCTTGTTCGATATAAATATCTTTTTTCAGGTTACTCAAGAAATCCTTGTTTCGGGCAGCCTTAGCTGTGTCAGCATTTACAGCCTGAAGGTCTTCTGGCAATCTTGATACTTTCAAAACTGGCACTTCTTTTTGAGCTTCCTCTAAACGCTTGGCAGCTGCTTTCGCCTTTTTTTCTTCTTCCTGGTACTTGGCAAGGCTAAGCGAGCGAGTAGTATTTTCTGACTGTTGCTTTAGGCGCGCCGCACTTTCTTTGATCAGGTTAAAGCTATTGCTCTTGGCAATTCTGCTATTGCTGCTGGCTTTTACCTTAGCAATGTTAAGGCTACCGCCTTTCCAAGGCTTATATTTGGCAGGTGCAATCTCATCGAAAGGAAGCGGATAATCCTGTTCTTTCTCACCAAACTCAAGGTAGCTATAGGCATCTGGAAGTGTTACATCTGGCGTTACACCACGCAACTGCGTTGTGCCACCGTTTATACGGTAAAACTTCTGCGTTGTCATTTTAAGTTCTCCGAAAGGCTTATAAGCATCAAACTGAGATGGCAATGCTTCGTCTAACGGGAAGAACTGCTGCACTGTACCTTTACCAAAAGTTGGGCTACCAACAATTACGGCACGCTTATAATCTTGCATAGCTGCGGCTAAAATTTCAGAGGCAGATGCACTGTTGGCATTCACCATCACTACCAGCGGGCCATCGTACTGTACCTGCGGATCTTTATCATCTAATACTACAGCTCTGCCCGAAGCAGTTTTTACCTGCACCACTGGCCCCTGGTCGATAAACAGACCAGCCATATCAATAGCGTCTTTTAAAGAACCGCCACCGTTGTTACGCAAGTCCAGAATCAGGCCTTTCATACCGTTAGCTTTTAGTTTGGCAACCTCACGTTTTACATCTTCTGCACTGTTCGGAGCACCTGTTCCTTCAAAGTCGGCATAGAAACCAGGTAGTTTAATGTACCCGATCTTTTGTTTGTTGTCTATCATGGCAGACTGTGCATAAGTTTCCTCAAACACAATCACATCGCGTATAATCGGAATTACTTTCGTAGAGCCATCTGGCTTTTTAACAGTAAGGCGTACTTCAGTACCCTTCTTACCACGAATCAGCTGAATCGCATCGTCCAAGTTCATGCCTTCAATAAGCACTGGCTCTCCATCGCCCTGTGCCACTTTTTGTATGGCATCGCCTGGTTTTAAATCTCCCTGCATATAAGAAGGGCTTCCTGGTACAATTTCGTGTACTTTTATCTGTCCGTCTTTTTCCTGAAGCGAAGCACCAATACCTTCCAACCTACCTGTAAAATCTAAATCGAAATCAGCTTTCGCTTTAGGCAGGAAATAGCTGGTATGTGGGTCATACACATTCAGGATTGCATTGATGTAGTTAGAGCGACGATCATCGCGCTTGGTTTTCAGTAAGCGGGTGTAGTAATCGTTGTAAAGCTTCAAAACCTGCTCACGTGACTCTTTCTCCATCTGCTCCATAGTTTTGGCTTCTGCGCCCTCTTTACCAGCAGATTTCTCCTGCTCGCTCACCATCTCTGCCAAACGCGTAAGAGTCTGATATTTAAGCTGCTTGCGCCACTCATTTTTCAGTTCTTCTCTTGTGCTGGCAAATTTAAGTTTCTCGCCATCCAGTTCTATTGTTTCATTCTTAGTGAAATCGAAAGGCTGGGCCAGTATTTCTTTGTAATATGCCTGCGATTCTTTTACCCGCTGTTCAATCAGATCTGCCGATTTGTCGAATAATTCGTAAGAACCTTTTTGCAGCTGATCGTCTATAGCTAATTCATACTTGCGTAGTTCAGCCACATCGGAAGCTAAAAGATATTTCTTATTAAAATCGAGGCGGTTCAGGTAAAGTTTGAAAGCCTTTTTTGAAAATGCGTCGTTTAGCTTCTCAGGATTGTAATGGCCAGAGTTAACCCCTTGCATCAGAGCTCTAATTAAAATCTCATTCTTCTCAGGGGAGCCATTGTTGTTACCGTTGCTGTAAAATATAAAGGACCCTGTTAATAGGACCACAACCAGCACTGATAACAATATTTTAAATCTAGTTGTCAAGGATATCATCTAATTTGATTAAGTAATCTATCTATGAAAGCATACGCAAAAGTAGTGCCGTAGATTTAGGCAGCTTAAACTATTGTTTATTTCTGTAATGTAGAAATAAATTTCCTGGTATGCCATAAATCTAGCTCAGAGCCGAAATAACATAGAGGAACAGCAATATAAATAGTACGTAGCGAATTGTCTGTTATTATAACTGTGTATAAGTTTTTTTCGTTTCCTCAAAAGTTAAAAGGTTCAGCCAGCTTACGAGATTAGCTATTACAACAAGCTCATCTGTTATAATCGATTGCTTCTGACAACTGTTTTATACCTGTACGTTAAGAGGCAGGCACACAAGTAAACTTTAGCATGAAAAACATACTTTTCTTTGGCGACAGCCTTACAGCTGGCTATGGATTAAGGACTTCGCAGTCCTACCCTAGCATTATTCAGCAGAGGTTAAAAGAGCAAGGTTACGACTATAAAGTGATTAACGCTGGGTTAAGTGGAGATACCACAGCAGGCGGAGTATATCGGGTAGACAGATGGCTGCAGGAGCCTATTGATATATTTGTGCTTGCCTTAGGAGCAAATGACGGACTTCGGGGTATACCAACACGCGAAACATCCCAAAATCTGCAGGAAATAATTGATAAGGTGCGGCACAAGTACCCTGATGTAAAAATCATACTTTCAGGCATGGAGATACCTGATATTGTACCAGGCCGTTATGCTGCCGAATACCGAGTGCTATTCCGTGAGCTTGCCATCAAAAACAATACCTTGTTTATTCCTTTTATACTGGCAGGAGTGGTTGGAGTAAAGGAGCTAAACCTTCCAGATGGCGTACACCCCAATGCCGAAGGACAAAAAATTCTGGCTGAGCACACCTGGACGGTATTGAAAGACATTTTATAATTGACAGCCTCAGGACAGAGGCATTGATATTATAGGAAGCTTAAGATAAACGTAGTAGCAAAAAAGCGATGTGGAGTTTCCTCCACATCGCTTTTATCATAATAGAACAATTCTTTTGATCTTAATAAGCTCTTACAGCCTTATTTTCCACAAAGTTCATGAAAGCACGGTTTACAACACCAGTTCCGCCAGGTGTTGGGTAGTTGCCTGTAAAGTACCAGTCTCCTCTATGGTTCGGGCAAGCTTCGTGTAAATCTTCAATGCGCTGGTAAATAACCTGTACTTCTGCATTTACATCTTTAGCCTTCACAATTTCTGATACCTTGTCCGACACTGCTTCATAAGAATACAAATTATAGAGCTCCTGCACAAAGTTTGTCTCTTTAAAAGCTGGCGTTCCTGCGGCAGCCGCACACTTATCGTACACTTCCTGCAACTTGTAGTACTTATTATCTTCCTTCAGTAGTTCAAGTAACGCTCTGAAAGCCACAAACTCCTTCATACGCGACATGTCTATACCGTAGCAATCAGGGTAGCGGATTTGCGGGGCACACGATACTATGATGATTTTTTTAGGGCCTAGCTTATCAAGCATTTTAATGATACTCTTCTCTAGCGTTGTACCACGCACAATAGAGTCATCTATTACCACAACAGTATCTATTCCTTTTCTTACAACGCCGTAAGTGGTGTCATAAACGTGAGTTACCAGGTCATCACGGCTGTCATTATCGGTAATGAAAGTACGCAGTTTGGCGTCTTTTATAACCAACTTCTCCGCGCGCGGTCTGAACTGCAGAATATTATCCAGTTCGTCCTCCGTCAAGCTCTGGTTTAAGATGGCATTCTTACGATAATCACGCAGGTGCATCTCTATTCCCTTCATCATACCTAACCACGATGTCTCGGCAGTGTTCGGAATATAAGAGAAAACGGTGTCTTTTAGGTTATAATCTATTGCTTCCAGAATCTGAGGGCACAACATGCGGCCCATGTTCTTGCGCTCGTTGTAAATCTCAGGATCATTACCACGGGAGAAATAGATCCGCTCAAAGCTACATGAAGTCTTTTTACCTGCTGGCACAACTTCTTTTAAAGAAGGATTACCTGCTTTGTCAACAATAAGGGCATGACCAGGCGCTAACTCTTTTATGTCGGCTGTATAGTCTACATCAAAAGCGGTTTTAATGGCAGGTTTTTCAGAGGCTACTACGATAACCTCGTCATCAATATAATAGTAAGCAGGACGGATGCCATTCGGGTCGCGTACAACAAAAGAGGCACCATAACCAGTAAGGCCAGCCATAGTGTAGCCACCGTCAAAATCTTTACAAGCACGCTTCAACACGCGGTGCATGTCCAGATTTTCCTCAATCAGCTGCGTAATTTCCTGGTTGTTATAATTGTCGGCTTTGTAAGCATCGAACTCACGCTGGTTCTCCTCGTCCAAGAAATGGCCGAATTTTTCCAGCACTGTTATGGTGTCAGATTTCTGCTTCGGGTGCTGCCCCAACTCCACCAGCTTCTGGAACTGCTCGTCCACGTTGGTCATGTTAAAGTTACCCGCTACAGCCAAGCTTCGGCTGCGCCAGTTGTTCTCACGCACCATTGGGTGGCAATTGTCTACGCTGTTTACACCGTGTGTACCGTAACGCAGGTGGCCCAGGTATACATCGCCTAAAAATGGCATTTGCTCTCCTACCCACTTGGCATCATTCGCCTTCTCAGGATATTCTTCTTTGAGCTTTTTATACTCTTTGCCGATTTTCCCGAAGATACTGTCGATGGCGCGGGTTTTAATAGAGCGGAAACGGCTGATATACTCCATGCCTGGCCCCGCATTTACCTTGATACTGGCTACCCCAGCACCATCCTGACCACGGTTGTGCTGTTTTTGCATGAGCAGGTACAGTTTGTTTACCCCATACATGGGCGTACCATACTTCTCAGCGTAATATTCGATTGGTTTTCTCAGCCTAATTAAGGCTATACCACATTCATGCTTAATTGCTTCGCTCATGAGTTCTGCTAAAGTGTCTGTGCCAGCATTTGTTCTATCCACAACTGCAGCAGGTCTGGCTTAAAAAAGAAGACCAGCAGCGGCAAGGTAAAGAAAACTAACAGCAGCTTATTTGACAGTGAAATAACTAAATTTTCTTCACTTTGATTCCTTTTAAGGAAAAGGAAATAAGGTATCTTGATATAGTAAAATAAAGCCACTCCAGTAAGTAGAATCCCCGCACCCAGCAGCAGCAGCAGCATAGGATTTTGAGATAAGCTATAAGCCTCCCACACGTTACTAAAAATAAGCAATTTGCCCATAAAACCAGCCAACGGCGGCAGGCCTGTCAGCGAAAATAAGTATATAAGGGCCATCACCCCCAGAAAAGGATAAGCACGCCCTAATCCACTGAAGCCTGGCAGTGTTACCACCCTGAGTTCATCCTCGAATATCTGCAGAAACAGGAAAATACCAAAGTTCATGAACAGCAGTATTGTCATGTAGAAAAGCACACTGCCGCTGTAGTCGGTTCCGAAGGCTAACAAACCTGCTAGTAGAAAACCTGCATGCGATACAGAAGAGTATGCTAAGAGTCTGCGTGGCGTTTTTTGCCAGATGGCGGTAAAATTTCCGATTATCAGCGTTGCCAGTGCCGCCAACCCCAGAAACAGGTATAGATCACTGTAAAAGTCTACCATGCCAGGTTCTGCAAAAGCATTCACAAAACGTAGTATAACGATAATGCCTGCCATTTTTGGCCCCGTTGAAAACAAGGCCACCACAGGCATAGGAGCCCCTTGATACACATCGGGCACCCAGAAATGAAAAGGCACTGCCGATATTTTAAAGAAGAAGCCAGCAAAAACAAGTATAGCCGCTACGGTTACCATCAAAGTATTTGCCTGTAGCAGCGTACGCCAGAATATAACTGTGGTAAACTCCAAAGAGCCCGTAAGGCCATAGAAGAACGACATGCCGTACAGCATAACGCCAGCTGAAAGTGCGCCATACAAAATGTACTTTATACCAGCCTCTACAGAGGATTTGTTGTATTTTAGCGTAAGTGTCAGGATGTAAGAGGCAATAGAGACCGTTTCGATGGCCAAGAACAGCATGAGCAGATTGACAGACTTTGCCATGAGGTTCAGCCCCAGCACTAGCATCAGAATAAAGGCAAAATACTCCCCTCGCCCCTGCTTCAGTTGCTCTAGAGCCTTGTTGTGCAACGACAACAGGACAGTAAAAATGCCTGCAGCACTAAACAAGATGCCTCCATAGCTTGCCAACCCATCGGAGCGCAGCAGGTTCAGAAACTGCACACCGCCCGAGGTATAGCCACCGAGTATTTGTGTAACCAGAGCAGCAAAAAGCCCTGTAACAGCTATCCAGGGCAGCAAACGTTTTATTGTTTCCGATTTAAACAGATCGAGGAAAACCAGCAACAGGAAGAAGAAGGCCAGCATAAACTCGGGCAGCAGAGAGCCTGCGCCTGCTACAATAGCATCGATGGCTTCGGATAAGTATGCTGCCTGTTCGTTCACGTAATTTATATTATGAAGTAGTCTTTCCTTCTCTAATTTAGTCCTGCTATATCCGCAACTCCTACTTATTCATCATCAAGAGCACACGCCCAAGTTGCTCCTCCCCGTTCTGTAGCACCATTTCAGTAAAGCCAGTCACGGCAAATCCTGTTTTATCGAGTAACAGGTGCGGAAAAAGGCCAAACAGCAAAGCCAGTATTGCCAGCGGCACCAGCATCAGGTACTCTCTGAAGTTCAGATCCGAAAGAATGGCATCTTTACGCAAATCAGGGTAAATCCAGAACTTGCCAAAGAACATGCGCTGCAAGGCCCACAGGTAATAAGCAGCAGCCAGCAACAGGCCAAACACCGCCACAATGGTAAGCCAGCGCGGCAGCATGCCCGTAGCCTCAGGAGAACTAAACCCTCCTACCAGCACCAATAACTCAGCAATAAATCCTGAAAAACCAGGTAATCCCAAAGAGGCGAAAAAAGCCACGACCACAAAAGATGTATATACAGGCATGCGTTTAGCAAGTCCTCTAAAGTTCAGGATCATACGGTTATGAGCACGGTCGTAAATAACCCCAACAAGTAAAAAGAGCATTGCCGAGATAATACCATGACTGAACATCATGTAGATTGCCCCGTTCACGCCTTCTACCGTTAAAGAAGCCAGCCCCAGCAACACAAAGCCCATGTGCGACACCGAAGAGTAGGCTATCAGCTTTTTCAGGTCGTTCATGGCCAAGGCACAGAGCGCAGCGTAAATAATAGAAAGCACCCCTAGTCCGCCAACCAGCACCGCAAAATAAATACCTGCATCTGGAAAGATAGGGTACACTATTCGGATCAGGCCATAACCGCCGACTTTTAGCAATATTGCCGCCAGCAGCACCGAAATTGGTGTAGGAGCCTCTACGTGCGCATCAGGTAGCCACGTATGCACAGGCACCGTAGGCACCTTGATAGCGAAACCCGCGAAAAGCAGCAGAAAGGCTACAAAACGTATCGGTAAATTCCACAACTCTACCCCCGACATTACATGCAGCAAGCTATTGGGTACAAAGTTGGCAGGTTCCGTCATGGCAGGAATACTGAAAGTGTGTACCATATCGGCACTCACAATAGCATTCTGCTGTAACAACTGCCGCACCTGCTGTATCACATCAAAGTTTGCAGGCATTCCTCTTTCTAATAAGCCTAATTGCCAGGCAGTGGCTTGCGGATCCACAACAGAAGTATACAACCCGATCATAACGATCAGGATAAAAAGCGAACCTACTAATGTGTAAATAAAGAACTTAAGCGCAGCATATTCGCGTTTCGGACCGCCCCAGATACCTATAAGGAAGTACATTGGCAGGAGCATGAACTCGAAGAAGAGGTAGAATAAGAAGAAATCGAGCGCCAAAAAACACCCCATCACGCTGGTGAGCAGCAGCAGGTAGAGCAGGAAATAGCCCTTTACGTTTTGGGTGATCTTCCAGGAAGAGACAATTCCGATCACCCCCACAATCCCTGTCAGCAGCACCATACTGATACTGATGCCATCAACACCCAGGAAATACTCTATTTGGAAACGCCCAAGGCTACCGAGCGAAAGGCCGATCCAATTAAGTTTCTCAACAAACTGATACCCTCTTTGGCCATTAGCCACAGCTGCACCCTGGAAATTTAGGTACACAACTATAGCCAACACCAGTTGTGCCAGCGCCCCTAAGAGTGCAACCGCTTTTATCGGCTTCTGCAAACGGATGGGCATCACTAAAACAACCAGCGCCGCTAGCAAGGGTACAAAAATGAGGCTACTTAGTATAAGGTTCATCAAATTTTAAAGACACAAGTATCACGACACAAGACACTAGACTTTTCTTAATTATAAATTCATTATATTATACAGAATGCAGATTAATGCTTCTGAATTTCGACTTAACCTCCCTACAAACAAGATTCTTCCAGAATGACAGAAGTAGACGGTGAAGACAAGCAGGAAAGTGTATTCTATTTATTGATACACACAGCCACATCAGTACATTAAAAGCATCTCCACATTTTCAAATCTCCAAATCGTCAATCCAGATCGCGAAATTAACATCAAATCAGGAGGATATATAGTATTACTAAAATAAATCCGAAAAGAGAGTAGGCTACATACGACTGCACTTTGCCGTTTTGCAGGTTCCTCCCGAAAAGCCCCAACACCTTCGACAGCGCCCCCACCAGCCACACTGTACCGTCAACCATTAGCCTATCGAACCAGGCTACTATTTTGGATAGCACCACCAGCCATTTGCTGCCATAGTTCAGGGTAAAGTCAATCACGCGCTTATCCACACGATACAGGGCTCGAGCCAGCAGCAGCGTTGGCTTTATAAAAGTATTGCTGTAAAACTGATCCAGATAGAAATGGTTGAAAGATAGCTTTGCCAAGGCTCCTTTAGGCGCTTCCTGTAGCAAAGCTTCGCTGCTTTTGTTTTTATACATGCTGATGGCCAAACCTATACCTGCCAAACCTAGCAGCGCAGAAAGCACACCTATTACGATATGTGTTGTATGATTTGCCTCGTCCTGAGCCGCCACCAACTGCAGCATCCCTGTTGCCAACACCTTGCCCCCTTCGGCCAGTTTTTCTAAGCTGATGCCCTGCATAAGCCAGCTGCTGCCGAAGCTCAGCGGGTTGACGGAAAAGAAAATGCCCAGGGAAAGTATAGCCAGCAACAGTACAGGCAACGCCATCACCTGCTCCACCTCCTGCCTTGCCGACAGCCGCAGTGCCTGCACATCAAACGGCAACCTAAAGCTTCCGAAGAACATAAACCACAGGTGCCGCCCCATGTAGTATGCCGTGAGCAACACTACCGTAAAACCAATGATTGGAACTATAAAGTATATATAATTCCCCCTGCTGCTCATAATTTGGGCCCAGGCCCAACTGCCAGAAAGTATCGCATCTTTGGAAAGGAAACCTGAAAATAGCGGTAATCCCACCAGTGCAGCAGCTGCCAGCAAATACGTATAGAACGTCAGCGGCATGGCTTTGCGCAGGCCGCCCATGTTTCGGATATCTTGCGGATCTACATGGTGTGGTTGGTGCGTGTGGTGCAAACCCCGATGCATTGCGTGGATAATGATACCTGCGTTCAGGAAAAGAGCCGCCTTGAAAAAAGCGTGCGTGGTAAGGTGGAAAAGTGAAGCATCGTGTGCGCCTGTGCCCATACCCATCACCATATAACCTAACTGCGAAATGGTAGAGAAAGCAAGTACCGCTTTGATATCATATTGCGTAAGGGCAGCAAGGGCACCGAGCAAAGCGGTAATGGCACCAACTATAGCAATAACTGTAAGCGCATCTACGGTAAAAAAGGCATAACACCTGGCCAGCAAGTATACGCCCGCTGCCACCATCGTTGCGGCATGTATCAGCGCGGAGACTGGCGTAGGACCTTGCATGGCATCGGGTAGCCAGACCTGCAGCGGAAACTGAGCCGATTTACCCACACAACCCATAAACAGGCCTAATCCCGCCAGAGTCAACAGCACTGGACTAAGTTCCACCAGCCACAGCTGTCCGTTTAAGGTATAATCTACGGTAAAGCCAGCTGCTGCCCAATTGCCAGCACTAACCAAAGCTCGTAGCGCGGAAAGATCAAAAGTTCGGAAGTAAGTATAGAACGTGAACAGGCCGAGCAGCAACCCTATGTCTCCGACTCTATTCACCAGGAAAGCTTTTTTGTTGGCTGCTACCGCTGCTGGTCGCTGGAACCAGAAGCCGATGAGCAGGTACGAAGAAAAAGCCACCAGCTCCCAGAACATAAAGAGCAGCAGCAGGTTGTCAACCAGCACAATGCCCAACATGCTAAAAGTAAACAGCCCAAGGTAAGCGAAATAGCGGCTGTAGCCTCTGTCGCCGTGCATATAGCCCACCGAGAACAGCTGTACAAGTGTAGATATAAATGTAACGATTACCAGCATCAGCACTGCCAGGTTGTCCAACAGCACACCAGCCGTAAAATCGGCAAAAGTGCCGCTGAGGGTGTGTAGGCTAAACCAAATGGTACGGGTATGGAAGGTAGCGGTGTTCCAGGTTGAAGCAAAAAGCCAAACCGAGAGCAGAAAAGCCAACACCGTAAAAGCTATACTTAGCCAATCGCCTTTGCGTGGCAGCTTTCTACCAAAAAAGAACAAGCTCACGAAGCCCAACAGCGGCAGCAACAGCACCACCAAGGCAAGGTTGGTTTCGGCTGTACTTCCTAAGGGCTCTAAAAGTGAAGTTAACTCCAAGGTATAGATTGTCTTTTGCTCTATGCTGATGAGGTGGCAAGCATGGCCTGTACCTCTTGAGCCGCCAAAGTTACATATATTGGTTTAATTTTATAGGCATAGTTGCTGTAGCCTAACTTTTATGCTCATCCCCCACGATCTGGTTTAGGTATGCGGTTTTGAAGTGCTGGTAGACGCGCAGTACAATAGCCAAGGCTACGGCAGCTTCGGCGGCTACCACTATAATCACGAATAGCGAGAAAAGCTGACCTTGCAATAGACTTGAGTCGTGGCGGCTAAAAGCGACCAGGTTAAGGTTAGCAGCGTTGAAGATAAGTTCTATACCCATCAGCACCACCACCGCATGGCGTTTGGTAATTACAGCCAATATACCTAAGCTGAAAAGAACAGCGCTCAGGATTAGGATATGTTCTAACGGAATCTGCTCCATTTATACTTTCGGTTTATCGGTGGCAATATAAGCGGCTCCCATCAAAGCGATCAGCAACAGCAACGAAGCCACTTCAAAAGGCAACACAAAGTCAGTCATTAGTTTGATGCCAATACTTTGAACGGTGCTTTTCTGTAGCCCCAGCACATCATCCGCATTACCTTGCAGCCAGGGTAAGGTATTGAAACTCGTTTGCCCAATACTATAAACTAGCCCCACCAATAGCAGCAGCGCAATGGAAATTCCCCAGCCTTTATTAACACTTTCAGACAATACCGACTTATCGTGCACCCGACTGCTGAGCATGATGCCGAATAAAATTAGCACCAACACGCCTCCCACATATACCATCAGTTGCACCACCGCCACAAAATCTGCGAACAGCAACACATAAATGCCCGCCACGCTCAGCAAAGTAACCAACAGCGAAAAACCTGCATATAACAAGTTGCGCGTCAACACCAGGTAAGCGGCAGAAAGTATAGCGAGTAAGGCGAATATGTAAAAAAGCATTATTTTAGGTTAATTACTCTCTTCAATAATTTATGGATACTACACCTATAAGAAGATACAGTTCCCAGGTTTTGTCTTCCTGAAAGTATTTTGTGGTCTAGTAGTATCTGCTTAACCTTCTTTCTACCAAAATTCTTCTAGAAGAACAATTCTTCTTTTCCAATTCAGAAGGCAAAGAGCAAATAAACCTATCTTGTATATTTACAAATAAGCAAAACCCCTAGCCCTAATAATAAAACACCTGATATTATCAGGTTAATCAGGAGGTGATATCGTCTTTCAGGAATATGATGCGCTGGATAATCAATTTTCCACTTCGTATTAGCAGCAAAAACAGCCAATAATTCAGGTGTTACAGGAATCCGTTTTACTCTAGCATATGGAGGTTCGAAAAACATTCCTCCCAAACTTATTCCTTCCTCATCACCATGAAAATACCATAGATACTCAGACATATCTACTTCATATTTTTGGGCATAGACATGTATGAAATCATGAAAGTCATCTCCCACTAAGTGTAAATCATCATAAATATCGGTGTCCGCCTTAACTTCCTTTACAGAAGTATAATCAATGACAAATTCGATCATATCATCAATTTGGCTCATCCATGTCAGCTTTTATGCCTTCTTCCTGGCTGCCAGCGCTGCTGCTTTAGCCGCTGCCATTTCCTCCTGCTGCTTTTCGAACAGCAGTTGCTTTTCCTGGGCCTGCTCTGGCGAGAGATCGGAGAAGTGATAGATCATGTTTTTGATGTTCACTTCGCTGAAATCATACACAGGTGTCATGGTAAGGCAATCAGTTGGGCAAACAGTGGTGCATAAGCCGCAGTAGCAGCATTTAGCCATATCGATATCGAACACAGGCGCATAGAGGCGCTTCTTGGTACCGTCTGATGTCACACCAATATCCTCCGTTGCCTTAACCGACTCGATGGTTATGCAGTTGACAGGACATATTTTGGCGCAAAGGTCGCAGACAATACAGTCTTCAATTTCGTTGTGCAGGCGGTAACGACCGTTGTCGGGCACAGGTATGGCTTCGTACGGATACTTGAGCGTTGCCATTCCATCGGGCTGCTTAAAGTAATCTTCAGCTGCAACGTGGCTCGGCCTGCGTCGATTCTTGGCGCTCAACAAGTGCTGCCAGGTTAAGCGCGCACCACTCACCAGCGACTTCACCACATCCCAAAAACCGTGTTTATATTTTACTACTTCCATTCTTTTCAGTTAGAGGGTTAGAGCGTTTAGGAGTTAGAGAGTTGCTGACTTTTAACGCTCTAACTCCTAAACGCTCTAACTACATTAATAGTCTCCAAATTCCTGCCAGCAGTACAACTCCTAAAGCAATAGGCGTTAATACTTTCCAGCAGAGGTACATCAGTTGGTCTACGCGCAGGCGCGGGTACGTCCAGCGGGCCCACAGTTGCACAAACAGCAGCACCAGTGTTTTTGAGATCAGCCAAAAGCCTCCCCAAAGTATAGCCGTCCAACTGCCGATTGTTCCTGTGGTCCAATCAGCGAGGCGCAATGGTCCGAGGTTTGGCAGCGCTGTATTCCAACTTCCAAGGAACAAGATTACCGCCACCAAGCAAACCAGCACCATCATGGCATATTCTGCCAAAAAGAACACAGCAAACCGAAAGCCTGAATACTCTACGTGGAAGCCTGCCACCAGCTCCGACTCCGCCTCAGGTATATCGAACGGAGCACGGTTACACTCGGCCAAGGAGGCGATAAAATAGATGATAAAGGCAACGAACATAATCGGCACTCTGAAAATATTCCAGGTGGTGACACCGCCAATATAAGTTGTATTTATACCTAAAGCCTCGATGCCGAAAAGCCAGTTGCTTTCCCGCTCCAACCCCAGAAATTGGTTCATCAACACACCTTGCTGGTAACTTATCTCCTGGAAATCCAGTGACTGACACACCATCACCACAGCCAGTATAGCTAGCCCTGCAGGTATCTCATACGACACAATCTGTGCTACAGAGCGCATGGCACCTAGCATGGCATACTTGTTATTCGAACCCCAGCCTGCCATCAGCAGCCCGATTACATCCAGAGAAATAATGGCCAACAGGTAGAAAACGCCTATACCGATACCCGCAGGCACCAAAGTAGGTGATAAAGGTACCACAGCAAAACCTGCAAAAACGGCCGCAAAAATAAGAATGGGTGCTATGGCAAAAAGCTTTTTATCGGCAGCTGTGGGAATAATGTCTTCTTTCTGCAAAAGCTTGAGCACATCCAGCATCGGCTGCAGCGTTCCTTCTGGCCCTGCTTCTGTAGGCCCTAGGCGGTCCTGCATAAAGGCCGCCACCTTGCGCTCGGCATACACCACCACTATTACAAGCAGTAGCATGAGCATTAGCGTAAGCACAAAAGCAAGTAAGGCCATTTGTTAGCAGGTTGTTATGAAAAGGCAAAGTTAGAATTTAATTTGGAGATTTGAAGTTGAGGATGTTTGAATACTTTCTGAGCAAGAAAAGACCTTAGGTACCTAAACAAAAATACCACACCCTTTCACCAGGGCGTGGTATCTCAGAATTCACAATACTGATACACTACTGTTGTGCCTGCGCTTTTCCTTCTCTTACTGAGAATTTATAAATTGTGGTTGATTCATACATCTCACCAATTTCCAGTATAGTAGACGGAAATTTTGGCTGATTTGGAGAGTCAGGAAAATGTTGTGTTTCTAACGCAATGCCATAGTTCTTTTTAAAGGTCTTTCCGCCGCTGCCTGTAATGGTGCCATCCAAGAAGTTGCCTGAGTAGAACTGTACCCCAGGTTCTGTGGTAACCACCTCCATTACGCGGCCGCTTGTTGGCTCATACACCGTAGCTGCCTGCTTCAACTCGCCTTCGCTACCGTTTAGCACATAGTTGTGGTCGTAGCCGCCACCATCTACCTGGTTTACACCTGCGCCAATAGTTTGTGGCTCCGTAAAGTCTATTACCGTACCTGACACGTCGCGCAGCTCACCTGTAGGTATCAGCGATTCGTCCACCACAGTATATTTATCAGCGTTCAGCGTAAGCACATGGCTCAAAGCATACTCAGCCTGACCAGCAGACAAGTTAAAGTAGCTGTGGTTAGTTAGGTTTACAGGCGTAGCTTTATTGGTAGTTGCTTGATAGTCGATCCTGATTTCATTATCGTTGGTTAAGGTATAGGTTACATGCGAAGTCAGTTTACCAGGATAACCTTCTTCACCATCTGCACTAACATACGTAAAACGCACAGCATTCTGATCTGGCAGTGGCTCTGCCTGCCAAACCACTTTATCGAAGCCTTTGTTACCGCCATGCAGGTAATTCCCGCCATTGTTAGTGGCGAGCGTGTACTCCTGGCCATTCAAAGTAAATTTACCATTTGCAATCCTGTTGCCGTAGCGACCAACAATGGCTCCAAAGTAAGGTCCACTTTTTAGATATTCTTTGCTCTGGTAACCTGCAAGGCTATCAAAACCGAACACAACGTTACCCATTTTTCCGTTTTTATCAGGAGTTAATAAAGATGTAATGGTGGCACCCATACACCCAATTAAGGAAAGCAGAAGCAGATTCTTACTCAACGCCATTCTTTTCATGCTACGGATAAGTGGCAATTGTTTTGAAATGATTTCACACAGAAAAATAAATCAATAAAGTTAGCTTGATGGCTGGTTAGTCTTTCACGCGGAACCAATCGAAGGCAGCAGTAGCATTGGCTGGACCTTTAGCATTTAGCCCCACGCGCACCCCTCTATCCCATGGCGGCAGGTACGAGGCATCAACAGCCTGGCCGTTGTTCAGCGTGTTCCAGTTAGTCCCGTCGGTACTCCAGGCAAACTGCATCTGGTCCCCATCCTGTGTCTTTAACTGCAACTGTACTGTTTCGCCAGTTGGAGCCGCAGCTTTGTCTATCGTTTTCATGGTGCCTCCACGCACAGACCATAACACAATCTCGTTGTTGCTTAGGGCTACACCCACGGCATTGTCAGGATCTCCGATTGCTGTTAACCCTGCCATGGCACCCTGCGCCAAACCAGACGTGTTAAGCGCAGTAGTTGCAGTATAGTTTGCCTGCTCGGTCCGTTTGCCCAACACTGTACCTAATTTTTCTGGAGAAGCCTGAAGTTTGAGTTGCCCGTTGTTGCTACTGTTTAAAGTATAGCTTGTCTGCTGGCCTACAGGCCATTGCCATGTATTTGAGAGTTCGCCTGTGTTAAACTCTTCGTTTGCGTTAAGGTCTGCACTGCCATTGCCCGTTGGCACTTGTGCGGTAATGGCTGGGGAGTGATTCTCGAAATGCGGCCAGCCATCTTCTCCCCAGTTAATCTTATCTAGCAAACCTTGTCTGCCAGGGTAAACAAAGCTTTTGGTGTTGTAGGCATGGTACAGAAAATAATCGTTGCCGTTCTGGTCTGTCACCACAGTTCCATGTCCAGGACACTTCCACTCCTCGTTTTGCATCATGATGGGGTTATTTTCATATTTCTCCCAAGGCCCTCGCAGGCTCTTAGCACGAGCCACTCCTACTCCGTAAGTACATTCACGACCGCAGCATTTATCGCCAGCATAAAATGTATAAAAGTAGTCGCCACGTTTTACGATGGCAGGGCCTTCTACCAAACCACCTTCCCAAGTACCAGGATCGTTTCGGAACATCTCAAACATTTCGCCTGTCAGCGCTGTGCGCTCCTCATTCATGCGCTGCGCCCAGATAGGCGTTGGTAACCCTTTACTGTTTCCGTCTTCTTTCCATACTAGGTACAAATCGCCGTTTTCGTCCCTTACCTCAAAACCATCTATAGAACCAACCTCCTGGCATACCAGCGGACCATGATCTGTATAAGGTCCAGTAGGACTAGAAGCACTGGCAACGCCTACACAAAGGTTGCCTCCTTTCTTTTTGGCTGTGTAATAAATATAATACCTGCCATCTTCATAGGCTATTTCAGGAGCCCAAAAGTGTGCCTCCGCCCAATCAGGCAATTTGTCAGGAAACACATGCCCTACCGTCTCCCAATCTACCAGGTTAGTTGAGTGTAGGATCGGGTACAGCGGCGCCCACTCCGATGAGGTAGCCGTAGCCCAATAATCGTTTCCCACCCTCACAACCGACGGATCGGCATAATCTCCAGGTAGTACAGGGTTAGTATAACTTATCGTCCGAGTTGCAGCAGGCTCAATGGTTTCGGTATTCTGGCTAGTAGTGGTATTGCTGCTGCAAGAAAAAGCGATAAAGCCAATAAAGCCAAAGAGTAGTGCTTGTATTTTCATATAGACTTATTTTATAGTAGAGATGTAGGTGTTTAGCTAGTATGTTTTAGAATTTTCTAGGATTACATGAGATAATATGTTTAGCATCTTATACTCATTTTTCATGGTTTCTGGCCCAGAATTATTTTTCCTCTCCCGATGGCACTTTGATCGGGACACCAGCAGGAATGGGTTCACCAAAGTCAGTAGAACCGTCTGCATGCCAGGTAAACTCTTGCAACCTGATATCTCTGTTCCATCCAGGAGCCGTGGATTTTTTGGTGTGGTACGCAATCCAATCTTCAGTGCCGTCAGGAGATTTTGTAAAGCTACAGTGCCCGACACCAAACACTTGGTCATTCCCCTGAAAAACTGGCCCAGACTTTACCCAACTGGCAGGCTCCATAGGGCTCAGCGTGGTGTCAGACAACGCAAGCTGTCCTAAACGATACTCTTTTAGCCACGACTCGCGTGTTGAGTAAATAATAAACACTTTACCCTGATGCTTCAGCACCTGCGGTCCCTCATTCAAATCTAATTCCCCGCCTGTTTCCCATGGTTCTGTAGGCGACGAAATCCGTACCCTATTGCTGCTGATAGTCCAGGGGTTGCTCATGCGGGCTATGTACAGGTGTTGCTTCGTCCTATCCGTTTCCGCATTATTCTCCCAACCAGACCAGAGTGCGTAAAGTTGCCCATTCAGACTGAGTGGTGTCAGATCTATGGCCCATTTCACAGAGGAGGTATCCTGTATGTTATCACCTGTATACACCCTGCCCTTATCTAAGTAAGCACCAAATGGATCTTCGGAAGCAGACTCTAACACACCAGACTGCTGATAGAGAAACGGACCACCAGCCTTTTTGGCTGCAGCATAATAGATATACCACTTGCCGTTAAAGAAATGCAGCTCTGGAGCCCAGATGTTATGACTGTTCCAGCTTTCCGCAGGCGGCCTCCACACTACTACCCGCTCCCCTGGTTCTGTTAGCTTCCTTGATTTGGAAATATAAATGCCTCCCATGCCAGAACCACAGTAATAGTAATAGCCATCTTTTTTAATTACCCAAGGGTCTGCACCATCTGTAATCGGATTGGTGAAATAAACATTGGCCGTTGCTGGACTAGAACCTTTTTCAACCGCGCTTGTTGTGCAACCCAGGAAAAAAAAAGTATAAACCATTAATACAGATAAGCCTTTTCTCATTTTCTGAAAGAATGATAAGCGTTGATTGTATAAACAGCTGAACTTGCAAAATCTCACCTTTACCTTTTGCGGAAGAGGGAAAAAAGGCTTTATGTTTTATTCAAATAGAGGAGATTTGAAGAAATGATTGCTAGCAGTAGCGACTGACTAAGCGCAACATGTTCTAATTAGAAATGTAAATGATCTTTAGATACTATCAGCTACTCTACTAAATGCGGTACAAACTGAGATAGGTTTGTAATGATGCCTTTTTCACGGCGGAAACCGATCGCACAGCCTTCTCCTGCCCAAAAAACACCAGCCTGATAAGCATAGCCTTTATTGTCTTCGGGTAAGTCGCACCAGCGTTGGTATACCTGCTGCTGATGGTCATATTCTCCCTCCATTTTGGTGATAGGCACTTTATCTACTACTTCTACACTTTGCCCTTCTCGCCCAAAGTATGGCTTGCGGATATATTTGCCTTGCAAAGGCTCCAGATCAGCTTCTAATAAGAGTGGGTGGTATGGGTAAGCCTTCCAGAGCCAGGCCAGCATACCTTTACTTTGAAATAGCAAAGCATAAGCAGGATTTGCGATAACCACGGTGCGGGTTCTGGACAGTTGCGTCAGACTTTGCAACAGCTCTGGTTCTTCCCAGGCAATCTGCTCCCAAGGCAGTAGCTTAAACAAGAATGGAAATTGTTGCCATTGTTCGGCCCCTACCTGCGCCCAAACGCCTTTTTCGTTTCCTTCTGTTGATACACTTATATCTTCTACAGGGCAAAGGTGGGCATCGAAACCAGCTTCTGTAGCAGCCTGCGCTAGTACAGCACAGTTTGTCTGGTCTTCGGCACTTTCGCCCAGGTAAGTTAGCAGCAACGCTGGCGGCAGATCATCGTTGAGCATACGCCAGGTCTTCAGTTGTTCTACCAATGCCTCGTAAAGCCCCGAATATTGATTGGCATCTTTTTTACCAGCCGCCGCCAAACTTGCCCACTGCACCACAGCTGTTTCAGGTATAGAAGTGGCAGTGTCGGCATTAAATTCAAGCAACTTTGGCCCTTCTGTTGTCTGTACCAAGTCGAATCGGCCATAAATGTGCCAATGCTTGTCATTGTTCCAAGACTGGCGCACCAGGGCCCAAAGGTTCTCGGGTATACCTAGCACCTGCAGAAAAGCATCAGGCAACTCGTCTGGCACTGCCTGCACCATCATGTTATACAAAGTATCTGTGGCCTCCAGCAAAGCATCGGCTTCTGTTTCAGAGATGACCACAGCTTCGCCAGGTACATAGTTCGCACAACCATCTTCTACACACCAATCCCAGCCCAAGCCACGTAAAGCGGTTTCTACATCTCCTGCATGAGGCTCCAGTTGTACACTTTTTTTATTGCTGCTCATTTTTATTTAGCACAAGTATTAAAACACAAGACAATGGGCTTAGCAGTTTTCCAGCCCCTGCTATAAAGTAGAATAGATTTAAGACAGGGCTTAGGCACCAGCACCACCGCTTCGGCCTCTGAAGAAACCGCTACGGCCAGAGCTCGGAGCTGCACTACGCTGGCGATAGGTTTGCACATTTTGGCGCCAAGCCTGGTTGCGGTTAATCAGGTTAGGGTTAGCATAATAAGCAGCCCTGGGCCCTGACATACGCCCAGCCATAAACCCTAATCCACTCCACCACAATACACTCCCCAAGCCATAACCACCCTGGTTATAACGACTCTGGTTATTAGCCACATCTTGCATGCGGTTTTGCAGTTCCAGCCCTTGCAGTGTGTCTATGCGGCCATCGTTGTACTTAAGGATAGCCATACTTTGCCCTGGTGCCGTGGTGCGCTCATCCGTGATTTTCCATTCATCAGGAGCTTCTTCAGTCATTTCTGTAATGATGCCATCAGGCACGGCCACTTCTTCATCCGAATTCCAATCGTTGTTGGTTCGGGTAGTGTTGTCGCAGCCTGTCAGCCCCATACAAGCAGCGGCTGCCATAATAAAGGCATTCCGTTTAAAATCGCCAATTGTAAGGTATTTCTTCTTCATATGCTCGCTGTGCTATAAGGTTAAAGGTATTTGCTTTACGGAAAAGCCTCTGTTTATGGTCTAAACAATACTTATTTGGGCTAATAAGAAGATTAAAAACTATCTGCCACTCTTTTACCACAAAGGATAAAACAACTTTTTATCTTTTTAACCCTCTAACTCTCTAACTTCAAAAGCTTTCTTATTCCCACAAAGGATAATGCTCCAGGTATACCTGACGCTTAAAAAAGATGCGGGTACTTTCTTCAAAAGAGCGGGTGAAATCGGACACGTAAAATTTATGATCGCCCAGCAGTCGCTCCGACGCTAGGTTATTTTCGTCTAAAAAAGCCTTCACATACTCTGCCACAATCTGGCTGGCATCCAGCACATCTACTTTCCCCTCATAGTATTGCTCTATTTGCTTTTTGATCAGTGGGTAATGCGTACAGCCCAAAATCAGCGCTTCAATTCCCTGCAGACTATCATTAGAAAGATAAGCTTCGATGACGCTCTCCGAAATGGAGTCGTTGAAAAAGCCTTCCTCAATCATATCAGCCAGCAAAGGTGTCGCATGCGATTTTAACTGAATATCTAACTCCAGGTCGTCTACCTTTTTCTTGTAAACATTGGAGTTTACGGTTTGTTTGGTACCGATCAGGCCAATGGTTTGGCTTGGATAAGTTTGCCCGATGTACTGAATAGTAGGATCAATTACATTCAGCACTTTGGCCTTGCTACCTACATATTCCTTTACCAGTTCGTAAGCAGCCGCCGAAGCCGAGTTGCAGGCAATAAGAATAACCTTACACTGCTGCTTTATGAGCAGATCGCAAATTTTAACGGCATAAGCCTGAATAGCAGCCGTTGATTTATCACCATAAGGTAAGTGTGCAGTATCGCCGAAATAAACAATACGCTCATTAGGCAATACATTTATAATAGCTTTTGCAACTGTAAGTCCGCCAATGCCGCTATCAAATATACCGATTGGCTGCGTTTTTTTGTCCTGTACCATGTGCGGCTAAATTAGGGCAAATTGTCAACATTAACATACTCCATCCTGAAAACAATACGCTCATGCCACCTGTGGCTTGACCGCGAAAAAAATTAAATATTTTCCTCATATAATTAATTCATATTTTTATATATTTAGCAAAACATATGTAATTAATTATAAATTTTGTTACTTTAAAACAAAAGCATAACTTTAGAAACGGCTCCACAATTGGCTACAAAGCTATAGCCAACCTTTACAGGAGATACTTGTGCATTTTGTGACGAAGAACAGGAATTATAAAACCCTGTTAAGACTGAAAACAACTTATTTGAACCCTTATGCTAACCACAGTATCTGCACATGTATTTCAAAAAACCTCCCATTACGGTAGTTTAAACAGCCGATTGATTTCTCTGTTGGTCGATACCACCATTATTGTTTTCTGCTACTCTATTATCTTTTATTCTGCAACAGAAGAAGATGCAAAGCTTTTAAATTGGAAGCAGATGGTCCAAAACGGCTTTACGTGGCAGGAAATCCTTTTTGTTGGAAAGGCACTCTTCTATAACCCCTACTTCCTTATTATGCACTGGCTTTATTATACGCTGCTAGAGGCTTCGCCAAGACAAGCTACTATCGGTAAATTTACGTTGGGCCTACGGGTATGTGATGTAAAGCGCAGGCGAATAAAATTTGCACAGGCAAATGCACGCTATTTTGCAAAGGTCCTCTCTCTTGCTACACTTGGGCTTGGCTTTTTATTGGTACACTCTACCAAACGAAACCAAGCGCTGCACGACTACCTTTCAGGAACCCTGGTGGTATCGGAATAATAAAAAAATTGTACAGTTTTTTAGATCATATTGATTCTACCTCGTATAAGGAGCATATAACCAAACGAAAGGAGGATTATTATGAGATTTATTCCGACCCGTTTTCACGGGATATTAGACTATATAGTAGGTATTGTTGTAATTGCATCGCCTTGGCTATTTAACTTCTCTGATGTAACGTATGCTACATGGGTAATGGTAATAGCTGGTATTGTAGTTTTACTACAAACTATTATGACAGATTTTGAGGTAGGTGTGGTAAAGAAAGTGCCAATGCCGACTCACTTAATGATGGACTTTGGTATAGGTGTTATTGTAGCACTGTCGCCATGGATGTTCGGCTTTGCCGATGAAGTTTACTCGCCACATCTTATTTTTGGTGTGTTTTCTATCTTGGCTTCGCTTACAACACATCGTTATCCAAGCGAGTCTTACCGCTCTAGAACTACAAGTAGCGAGACAGTAAGATAATATTGCATTTTCTAGCTTTTTAAGAGCTACCATAAATACAAAGGCTGCGAAGGTTTTCCTCGCAGCCTTTGTATTTATGGTTATGATGATTTTTATGCGCCTGCTGGCTCTTTCTGCTCTCCTGTTGCTAACAGACCCTGCTTTGCACTTTTCACGTCAATGGCATTAAACTGGTTTATGGTCTGCTCTTTCAACGCAGCAAATTCCTCCTGGTGCTTTTTTTCTACAGGGTTAGCTGATGGTAATTTCACCCCAAGGGCATCTACCTGCTTTCCGTTCTTCCAAAAGCGGTAGCAAAGGTGTGGGCCTGTTGCCAAACCAGTACTACCTACGTAGCCTATGGTTTGGCCTTGCTTTACACGGGCTCCCGCTTTAATACCTTTAGCAAACTTAGACATATGCAGGTATTGTGTAGTGTAGGTCTTATTGTGTTTTACTTTAACATAGTAGCCGTTTCCACGGGTGTATCTTGCCTCTAACACCACTCCGTCTCCAACTGTTCTGATGGGAGTTCCGCGTGGGGCTGCAAAATCGGTACCCAGGTGCGGCTTATAACGCTTCTGCACGGGGTGGTAGCGGTTCATTGTGTAGCGAGAGCTGATGCGACTATACTCCAGGGGCTCTCTCAGGAAAGCTTTTTTAAGGCTTTGGCCTTTCTGGTCAAAGTAGCCTAAGCCGTTGCCCTCGTCGAAACCGATAGCATAAATAGAATCTCCCTGATGTTCGAAGAAAGCGGCTTTCAACTGGCCAAAGCCGATGGTGGTACCGTTTACCTCTTTCTCCTCATAAATTAATTTAAACTTATCGCCAGGCTGAATGCGGTTCAGGTCGAGACGCCAGGCATAAATGTCTGCAAACTTGTTCACCAACTGCGGAGAACCACCCGCATCTACGATAGACTGAAACAAGGAATGCTTTATTTCACCAGCCAGCGCACGTTCAGAAACCTTTACCTCACGCTTTTCAAGTGTTACATTTAAGTCGCCTCGCAAATCGTAAATAACATACTCTACATTATTTGGCTCATAAATAAAGTACTGGGCTGTTTGAGCTGAGTCGCGAAGATGCAGGATAGTATAAGGGCGATTAGCAGAAATGCGCCTTACGTTGTAAATGTCTTTTGATTTACTTGCCAACAAGCTGACAGTTGTTGGAGAGATGTTGTAACTGGACAGAATTTCCGATAATGTCTCGCCTCTTTCTATCACAGTCTCCACTATTTCGAAGGAATCTGTTGCGATACCATAAACAATGGGGGCAGGCATTTTAACTTCTTCTACCACCTCTGGTTGAGTGGTTTCTTCTGGCTCTGTAAACCGATCTGTGTTAAAGTGTAGCGTTTGTGCTGCCGTAATAAAAATAAACAACGACAGAGCGATCAGGATGGCTAGTCCTTTACTGCTTTTGAACATTACTAAGTGGCTTTGGTTGAAAATCGTCACGAAAATAGGCTTTAACCCATAGAAATAAAAATTAAAGTTTACACAATAATCAGACTATAAACAGGTTACAATCATTTTATAAAAATATTATCATAGCACAAATACTATTTTTAGGCTGAAACAAATGCTACTACTCCTTTACCTTTTGCCACTTAACTTCCTAAACAGTAGAAATTTCGGCCGCTCAGCAAGCCACAACTCTGCACCTGTATCAGCGGCATATAAAAAACTTTTATAACTTTGGCACCTATGAAAGCACTAGAAGGAAAAGTAGCTCTGGTAACTGGAGCATCAAAAGGAATAGGCCGCGCCATTGCACAGAAATTTGTGGAAATGGGAGCCCAGGTAGCGTTCACCTACCTGTCGAGTGTAGAAAAAGGCCAAGCATTGGAGCAGGAACTGTCGGCCAACGACGGCAAAGCCAAAGGCTACCGCTCCGATGCAGCCGACACAGCTCAAGCCGATAAACTGATTGAGGATGTGATAGCAGATTTCGGAAAAATAGACATCCTGGTAAACAACGCAGGTATTACACGCGACGGTTTGCTCATGCGTATGACTGAAGACCAGTGGGATGCTGTAATCAACACCAACCTGAAGTCAGTTTTTAACCTGACCAAAGGCGCTACCAAGCACATGATGCGTGCCAAGAGCGGTTCTATCATCAACATTACTTCTGTAGTTGGTATAAAAGGCAACGCGGGCCAAGCAAACTATGCAGCTTCTAAGGCTGGTATTATCGGCTTCACAAAATCAGTTGCTTTAGAGTTAGGTTCTCGCAACATCCGTAGCAATGCTGTTGCCCCAGGTTTTATAGAAACAGAAATGACTGGTGAACTAGACCAGAAAGTGGTGGACGAGTGGCGCAAGGCAATTCCGCTGAAGCGTGGCGGCACGCCTGAGGATGTGGCAAACGCAGCTGTATTCCTTGCCTCCGAGCAATCGGCTTATATTTCTGGTCAGGTACTACAGGTAGACGGCGGCATGCTTACTTAATTACGAATTAATAATTACGAATTACAAATGGTGTAAATTGTAGCTCTATAACATATAATTAGTTTTTAAAGACCAATGCTACAACTTTTGCGTTAGTAGCATTGGTCTTTTTGTTTTATATTTAAGTATCTGTGTGTTTGGGAGCAGCGCTGAAAAGCTCAGCACCTGCATTGCCTATAAGAAACTGCAAACAGTTTCCAACCCACAGCCAATTCGTAATTATTAATTCTTAATTGATATAAGTGTCTTCGTTCCGACTGATAACTGCTACATCACCCTGGCTAATTTTGGCTTGTATTGCTGCTGGCATACTTTATGCCTGGCTGCTGTATAGCAA
The DNA here is from genome assembly GCF_020907245.1 of Pontibacter harenae. GTDB lineage: Bacteria > Bacteroidota > Bacteroidia > Cytophagales > Hymenobacteraceae > Pontibacter > Pontibacter harenae. The sequence continues at coordinate 78,964 of NZ_JAJJWH010000012.1, forward strand.
GCGCACGCCCTGGCCAAAGTCTATCAACTATTGCCTTGCCTTTTTGCGGTTTCTGGTAGTTAGTATCCTGAGCTTCCTGCTGCTGGGTCCGTTAGTTCGCTACATCAACAACACCTCGCAAGAGCCTACCATTGTTTTTGCGCTTGATAATTCACAGTCTGTTTCGCTTTTTACTGATTCTGTGCAGCTGCAGCAAACGAAGGAAGGTCTGCGGAACCTTCTTTCTGCTTTGCAGGATAAAGGCTACCATACCGATGTTCGGCTTTTAGCCTCAGAGCAGACACCACAAGAAATTTCACAGGTACAGTTTACAGCCCAAACCTCTAACTTAAGCCAATTATTGAAAGACGTTCAGCAAGATTATGCTGATCAGAACCTGGCAGGTGTGGTATTGCTATCCGATGGCATTGTAAACCAAGGTATGTCCCCTACCTATGCTAACTATAATTTTACTTTGTATCCAGTGGCCGTTGGTGATACCGTACCCAAAAAAGATGTTATCCTCACGTCGTTGCGCTACAACAAAGTAAACTATAGCGGCAACCGCTTTCCGCTACAAGTAGAGTTGCAACAGGAAGGTTTCGGAGGCGCTTCTGCAACCATCCTTCTAAAAGAAAACGGCAGAACGATAGACAGGAAAACCGTTAACCTGAAACCAAACCAGCCTGTGCAGCAAGTGCCTTTCCAGATAATGGCGGGTGGCCTTGGAAAGCGCCATTACGAGGTGCAGGTTGTCCCGCTTCAAGGGGAGTTCACAGAGCTTAATAACACCAAGCATGCTTATATAGATATCGTAAAAGGCAAAATAAAGGTGTTGGTGGCTGCCGCGTCACCGCATCCAGATATAAAAGCCTTGCGGGCTGCCATAGAATCGAACGAAAACTATGAAACAGATCTTTTTATACCTGGCCTAACTCAGCTAAAGCAGCAGGATTACGATGTGGCGGTGCTGCACCAGTTGCCAGGCAGGGTGTCGGGTGGTGAGGCAGCCATGAACCTAGTACGCCAGAAAAACCTGCCAGCCTTGTTTATACTTGGTCCTCAAAGCGACCTTGCTGATTTCAATCGACTAGGTGTAGGCATCACCGTAAATGCTTCAGGACAGACAGATGAAGTTACCAGCACCACCAACCCTAGCTTCAGCAATTTTCAGCTGCCCGAAGAAGCACTGGAGCGACTACAGCAGTACCCGCCCGCGCAGGTGCCGTACGGCGACTATCGTTTAGCCCCTAACACACAAGCTGTTTTATACCAGCAGGTGGGCCGCGTGCGCACGAATAAACCGCTGTTGGCTGTACAAACTGCTGGCGATAATCGCAATGCAACGCTCCTGGCCTCTGGCACCTGGCAGTGGCGCATTACCGAGGCCGCCAACCATGAGCAGCCAGCCGTATATGATAAACTCATCACAAATCTGATTCAGTTACTGAGCGCACCACGAAACAAGAAGCGCCTGAATGTATATCCATCCCAGGAAGAGTATACCAGTGCCGAAGAGATACGCTTTGTGTCTGAGACGTATAACGAGGCGCTTGAGCCAATTTATGGGCAAAACATAAGCTTAAAAATTGCAGGCGAAGACAGCATCAGCAGAAACTTTAACTTTGCTAATGGTGAGAACCAGACGGGGGTAAACATCGGCAGCTTGCCTGGCGGGCGTTATACCTATACTGCCTCCGCCAGAATTGATGGACGCTTACAGCAGGATAAAGGAGAATTTGTGGTAGAGGAGCTACAATTGGAGGCATTAAATGCAGTGGCCGACCACAACCTGCTTTTCCAGCTGGCAAACAACACGGGCTCTAAGCTATACTTCCCAAACCAGTTGCAGCAGCTACAGGAGGATGTACTAAACGCAGAGCACAAGAGTGTAATCTATAGTTCAGAAGAACTGAGCGACCTGGTGGATATGAAATGGCTGTTCTTCCTGATTCTGGGCCTGATCTGTATTGAATGGTCTGTGCGGAAGTATAATGGGAGTTATTAGATCACAGCTCAAGTAAAAACACTTTTGCCGAACCAGCTTCAACAGAAAACAGCATTTTGCTAACTTAGCTTCCGAAACTTATTTTCAGTATATCTATAAATGAAAGCATTTCAGAAGCTTCCGCTTTTTCTTCTATTCTTACTCCTTACTCACACTGTTTCTGCCCAGGTTGTAAAGGAACTGCAGCAGTGGTTGGCGCTAGAGCGAGAAGCAAGACCTGCTTTAGCCGATCAGCCTTTCGCCACCAAATCCATCAGCAAAAAAGAGGCGCAACAAGCTATGCTTTTGCTTACCCAAGACAGAGATAAATACATCAGGGAAAATTGGGCGGATGATTGGCAAAATAAAACCTTTACCGACGACACCTATACTTTCAAATTTGATTATAAAACCTTTGGTGAGAAACCTGCTGATGGCCATAGTTTATACATTTCGCTGCACGGCGGTGGAGGCACCACCAAAGAAGTTAACGACCAGCAGTGGCGCAACCAGATTGGTTTGTACCAACCCGCCGAAGGCATATATGTAGCACCGCGCGCGCCCACAGATTCGTGGAATATGTGGCACCAGGAGCACATTGACCATTTTTTGGAAAAGCTTATACAAGCCGCTGTGGTGTTTGAAGATGTTAACCCGAACAAGGTATACATAATGGGTTACTCGGCTGGCGGCGACGGTACTTTTCAGCTGGCCCCGCGCATGGCAGACCACTGGGCTGCCGCTGCTATGATGGCTGGTCACCCAGGCGATGCCAGTGCTGCCAACCTCCGCAACATTGGCTTTACAATACACATGGGAGGAAAAGACGCAGCTTACAAGCGCAACGAGCTGGCACAGGTGTGGGAAGGTTTACTAGATAGCCTGAAAGCCAGCGATCCCAAAGGTTATGCGCACGAGGTACAGATACACGAAAACCTGCCACACTGGATGAACCGACGAGACACTGTGGCTGTCCCCTGGATGGCCAAATTCACCAGAAATCCGCTTCCTGAAAAAGTAGTGTGGCAGCAAGACGATGTACTGAAGGAAAGTTTCTACTGGTTAGCCGTACCCCAGTCTGCTATGGAACGAGGCAAAAAACTAACCGCCACCCATCAGCTTGGTGAAATCAACATACTAGAAAGCGACTACGATACTGTGCTCATCAACCTGAACGACACAATGCTTGACCTTAACAAGAAGCTGACAGTGAAGTACCAGGGAAAAGAGATATTTAAGGGCAAAGTTAAAAGAAGCATCCTCCCAATCTGGCAATCGTTAGAGGCCAAAGGCGACAAGTACCTGCTGTTCAGCGCACAGCTTAAGGTTGTTAATTGAAAGCATGTAGTGCAATCTGAAAACCATTTGGTTAATTAACTCAAACTGCAAAACCCCAAAGAGCTCTCATTTATAATTCAGCATTCAAAATTCATTATTCAATTTGACTTACATCATCCTAAATAAACCATACGAGGTGCTCACGCAGTTTACAGACGAGACAGGCCGTGCCACCTTGAAAGACTATGTGAAAGTGCCCAATATTTACCCCGTCGGTCGCCTCGACTACGACAGCGAAGGACTTGTTTTGCTGACCGATGACAAAGCGCTGCAGCACCGCCTCTCCGATCCGAAGTTCAAGATTGAGAAGACTTATTGGGTGCAGGTAGATGGCATACCTACAGATGAAGCACTAGAAGAATTGCGCCGTGGGGTGTACATCAAAAACATAAAAACAGCCCCTGCCAAGGTACGGCTGCTGCCAGAAGAGCCACAGGTTTGGGAGCGTTCCAAACCGATCCGTTTCCGCAAAAACATACCTGTTTCATGGGTCGAGATCAAGATATCGCAGGGTATGAACCGACAGGTGCGCCGCATGACAGCTGCAGCGGGCTACCCCACGCTCCGACTTATCCGCCCCGCTATCGGGCCGCTTACTTTAGCAGCATTACAACCTGGCGAGTACAGAGAACTTACCCCAGATGAAGTAGCTAAGTTAAAGGGACTAACTGCAGGAGGAACCAACAGAAGCTTTGTTGGGAAGAAAAGAAGATTTTAGCGGTAGAGGTAAATATTATCAAACCAAAACAGCTTATTAAGTTGCTACAAATTTATTTTCAAGCCCTTACAACCTTTCCTACCTTTTTGGGGTCATCAGAGCAGAAGGCAATAACAGTAAGCACCATAAAAGCTGCTGCACTTTGTACTAGTAACCATTAAAACTATTTGTATGGAAAAGAAGGCTCTACTCCTGTTAAGGTTCATCTTAAGTTTTTTGTTTCTCGTGCCACTTCTGATGCTGAACGCCTGCACAGATGAATGCGAGACTACTATTACCTATAACGTGCAGGAGCCAGTATACATGATGCGGGCAGCGCTCCGAAATGCTGTACAGGTAAAACCCGCCCGTACACTTACAGAACCAGGTAAGATCTATGCAAAGGACCATTTCTTGTTCATCAATGAGATAGACAAAGGCATTCACATCATAGATAATTCAAACCCAAGCTCTCCTCAACCTGTCAGTTTTATAGAAATACCAGGCAATGTGGACATGGCTGTTAAAGGCAACATCCTTTATGCTGATAGCTACATTGATTTAGTGGCTTTGGATATAAGCAACCCACAGGATGTGCAACTGGTGAAACGAATAGAAAATATTTTCCCCACCAATGGCATGCTGGTAAATGATACGGCTAGCGTTTTTGTGGCTTCTTACGAAACCAGAACTGTTACACATGCTGTAGAATCTGATTGCAATGGCAATGTGCGTAACCCCTCTCCCGTGTTTAATGATGCAGGCAGTTTCGTTCGCCAGTCTAACACGGCAGGCAGACCTGGCAATGCAGCTGGCAAAGGAGGGTCCATGGCAAGATTTAGTATCGTAGGAGATCAGCTTTATACCGTCAGTATTTCTGATATGCAGCTGTTCGATATCAGCAATGCAGCCGAACCACGGGAAGGAGCGAAAATTAGTTTAGGCTGGGGCATAGAAACCATTTTCCCTTACGAAGACAAGCTTTTTATCGGTTCTACCACAGGTATGCACATCTACGACAACAGCAACCCCACTAGCCCTGTGCACCTATCCAGCTACGCCCACGTCAGAAGCTGCGACCCTGTAGTAGTGGAAGGTGACTTGGCTTGGGTTACACTCCGCTCTGGCAATGCCTGTGCAGGCTTCACAAACCAACTGGATGTCATTAACATAAGCAACCCAAGAAACCCACAGCTGGTAAAAACTTACCCTATGCAGAACCCACACGGTTTAGGTATTGATAACTCAGCCTTATTTCTGTGCGAGGGCGAGTACGGTTTAAAAGTTTTCGATGTGAAAGACCACCTGAAGGTAAGTGAAAATCTAAAAGCGCATATGAAGGAGCATGATGCTTACGATGTCATTCCGTTAGGAAATACGTTGCTTATGATTGGTAAAGATGGCTTATACCAGTATGATTACAGTGATCTTAACCAAATAAAGCTCCTCAGCAAAATTCCTGTCATACGCCAAATCAGCTAAATGAAGAAGCTACTACCCCTGCTCATTACCATACTGTTTATAAAAAACGCATTTGCCCAAGATGCTACTACTCTACAAAAATCCGAAGCTACAGGTACATCTCATTATAGAGGCATAATAGAATTCGGGTACTTGTACGGTAAAAGCAGTAGCAACGGATTCAACTCATATGCTGCTACTCCTACGGTGCAAGTTTTTAACGGCTATCAATTCCATAGAGCCTTTGCTTTGGGGGCAACCATAGGAGCCGACTTTTATAACAATGTGTTGATAACTCCCATAGCTTTGGGTATTCGGGGCGAGCTTCTGAAAACCAGAGTCAGCCCCTTTTACAGCTTAGATGCTGGCTACGGCTCCGCTGCATTTAGCAATGAGGGTAACCAACGAGACAATGAAGGAGGATGGATGTTTAGCCCAGCAGTAGGCATGCGCGTAAGTACAGGTACTAGTACAGCCTTTGCATTTAGCATTGGCTACAAAACGCAGCGGGTAAGAACACAAGACATCTTCTGGGGTACCACTTTGGAGCAAAAAATAAACTATAAACGCCTCACATTACGCATGGGGTTCATGTTCTAAAGGACGAAGTATTTTTATTATAATCATCAAGTACCTAGGCATGTATTGTACAACGTTCTGTACAAATCTGCAAGTCCCTCTGCAACTGGTGAAGTACACTGCTCTCTGCTGGCTTTTCGCCTCGCCAGCGGGGCCTTACTTTTCTCCTTGATGAGAAAAGTAAGCAAAAGAATCAAGACAATTTTGAACTCGCTGAACGCTCAAACAAAAAATCGTCCTTTTGTGCACTTGGCAGAAGTTTATTGTCCTATAGCAGGAATAGAAAATCGCACTAATTATAATGATATGAAAGCAACTAAACATTAGCTATACATTATTTAGCTGCTTCTCTTTTAAACAGAAAAAGCAGGCTTGCAGCCTGCTTTTTCTGTTTAAAAGAGAAGTCTTATTTCCCCATGGCATATTCAATTCCGCCCCACAGATGTTTCAGAAACAGAGAATCGCTGTAGCTTTCATGTGTGTGCCCAAGGCCTGTATAGAACGCCTTACCGCCATCAAACTCATGGTACCAAGCTATAGGATGGTTATCAGCGTTGGCTCCTCCTTTGTAGCTTGTCTCATCCAGCCTCGCCACCACAGTTACGTTAGGGTTTAAGTCCTTGTAGTTGTACCACTCATCGGTATGCTCCCATCGGTCGGGCAAGTGGCTGGTAGAAGCATGGCTTTTATCTACTACATCAATGGCAGCTTTCTGGATTTCAGGGTGGCTTAAAAAGTAAGCTCCTACCAATTGGTTATACCATGGCCAATCATATTCTGTATCAGCAGCAGCATGTATACCCACGTAGCCACCTCCCCCACGAATATACTCCTCAAAAGCAGTTTCTTGTTCTGAGTTTAGCACATCTTGTGTAGTGCTCAAGAAAATAACAGCTTTGTAGTTTTTCAGCGTATCTGCCACAAACATTGTAGAATCTTCAGTGGCTCTAACCTGAACCCCATTTTGCTGCCCCAACCGCTGCAATGCCGCTATACCCTCTTCTATGGATTGATGGCGATAGCCGTTGGTGTTCGAATAGACAAGTATTCGGTCGGCAGCTGTTGCTTCTGCTTCCGCTGTTCTAGTCGCAGTAGCTTCTCCTCCCTGAGTGGAGGCTTGGTTACAAGCTGAAAAACCGCAGGTGGCGAAGAGCGCTAAAGCACAGAAAAGGTGATTTTTTTTCATGATTTTATAGTTAGTCATTAAAGGCAAACCTAAATATAGCCTTTTTAGGGTATAAATTGGCATTCGCTGGCCTTTTTTTGTTTATTGGAATACTAGTTGCTGTTAACAAATGAGGAATGAAATAATAAAAGCCTTCCCTTTGCATCCTATAGCACATTTACTAGCCAGCGCCAATTCATCTGTTCTTCTAATTTTTTATTTCTGAAGCGTTTGTACTTAAGCGTTTAGACCAAGGCCACCCATCAGCCTCTGGCCTGGGAGTAACCCAGAGCTTAGCACCCCAGGCATAAGACACATCAGCCAAATTTACAGATTCGTCCACAATGGAATGGCGAGGATACCCGTTTAAACTTAGACTGGAATGGGCATATACCTCTGGGTTATCAATTCCTTTTTGCTGATACTCTTCCTTAAGAACCTGTGCAAACTGCCAGATCATATCGGGGTGTTTTGCCAGTTCTCTCCGCTGATCTGGCGTTAGATAATCATCTAACCACACCACATGCTCTTCTTGGATTACAGGATCTATTACTCTGTAGTACATAGAGCCAGATTTCGTGCGCAGCATCATACGCCACGAAAAGCGGTGGCCCTCTTCGGTCCAGTTTACATCGCCTGGTATAAAGAAATGTCGCAGCGGAAAGGTCAGTTGAAAGAAAAGGTAAATCCAGAAGAAGTTAGCAGCCAATTGGCGCTGTGGCATCGGTACCCGTATGTCAGCAATAGCTACAGCCCTAGTATCTATTTTTTGACGAAAGAACCACCTGGCTATTTGCTCTGGCGCGAAGAACAATACATTAGCCGCTATCATAAAGTACGGAAACACGCCCACATGAAACACTGCCGAATTGAAGATATGAAAGGCAAAGGCTACCCAAAAAGCGACCATACGAGTGCGTGGCCACAACAAAGCAAAGCCAATCGTTAAGTCAAACAGAACACCGCCCCAGCACACCAGCCAGATCATTAAATCGGTATTCAGATAAGGCCCTATCACATAAAAATGGGTTTTATGCGACATCCAGATGCTCATAGATTTTGTTGCCAGCCAATCGGGCTGTATTTTGGCAATGCCTGCATAAAAGTATACAATCAGGAGCTGCACCCTAAACAGCCACAGCGTCCATTGCGGCGCTACATCAATTTCCAGGTCTGGTTTCCGCCGCACATCCAACGAGAGCTTGCGGTGGGCAGGCAGTAGTACCATTAAGCCACTGATTAGGAATATCAGGTAATGATGGTTCAGGTAATGCGTTTTCTCGCAGAAAAAACTGTAGCCGAAAGCCAGGAAGAACAGAAAAGAGGTAATTTTATACCGCCAGCCAACCATAATACAGAAACCCAGCAGCGCCATCAGTAGGTACAGATACACCATACCGTAGCCAGGCAAAGGTTTTATCCATTCCAGCCCGATGTAGCCGAAGTTATACTTTGTTTCTATATAATGCTCCTGCACCCATCCAATAAGCACCGCACCGACTCCTTCGCAAAACATAAGTAAGCCAAAGAGAATTCGAAAGTATATAAGCGGGTAAATTGAGATTGGTTTGAAAAGTTGTCGCATGCTCTTATCGGATTAGCCTTGCTCCATGAAGGCTTCTATGAATCAGGTAAATTCTATATATAAATATCAGCTTTTCCTATCAACGCTCAAGTTAATAAATTAACTAACGACACTATCATTAAAAAATCAGCAAACTTTGCAATCAACAGTACTCATTTACAAGACCTTGCTACTTTAGTAACAAAGATTTCGTAAGCCTGTTCTCCTTAAATTTATATAAGTAGTTTGCAGTATAGTGAGGCAATAATGTAACTTAGGGCAGTAAAGGAGAAAGGACTGGGACATGCGCATATTACACACTTCAGATTGGCACCTCGGCCAGCGACTCGTTAACCTCGAACGAACAGAAGAACATCAGTTTTTTTTTGATTGGCTCCTGCAAACAATAGAGCAAGAGCAGGTAGACGTGCTGCTAATGGCAGGTGACGTTTTCGACAACGGTGCCCCTTCCAACACAGCCCTGAAGCAATATTACAACTTCCTGACAAAGGTTTGCGCCACTTGCTGCCGCCATATTATTATTACAGGCGGTAACCATGATTCTGTTTCCACGCTTAACGCCCCCAAAGAACTACTAGATTGCTTTAATATAAAAGTAGTGGGTGGTGCCAGCACGAACCCACTAGACGAGCTGCTGGAACTACGCAACAAGCAGGGCGAACTGGAAATGATTGTATGTGCCGTACCCTTCCTCCGCGACCGCGACGTTCGGCTTTCGGTGGCAGGTGAAACCTCTGAAGCACGGGAAGCTCGCATAAAGGAGGGTATAGCTGCGCATTACGAAGCCTTTGTACCGCACGTGCAGCCATACAAAGAGCAAAATATACCTGTAGTAGCCACAGGTCATTTGTTTGCCGCTGGTGGTTCTGCCTCCGAAAGCGAAAAAGAAATTCATGTTGGCAACCTCGGTCAAATCGGAGCCGATCAGTTTCCGAAGGAGTTTGATTACGTGGCGCTAGGGCACCTGCACCGTCCGCAAAAAGTAAACAACTGCCACCACATCCGCTACTCTGGCTCTCCCATTCCGCTTAGCTTTAGCGAGGTAACAGACAAAAAAGTAGTTTTTAAACTTGATTTCGAAAACGGAAAACTGGCCAACCTGCAGGAGTTGGAAATACCGTGCAGCCGCAAACTGGTTAGGTTTAAAGGGACACTGGAGAAAGTAAAGCAGCAAATAGCAGCATTCGATAACAGCAGCTATAAACTAACTGCCTGGGCCGAGGTACAGGTAGAACTGGAAGCTCCCCTCCCCGACTTGAACCAGCAGTTAGAAGAAGTAGAGGCCCTAAAGCCTGAAATCCAGGTGCTCATACATCGTCCCCCAATAGTTAAAACTGCCAGGCAAACGCTGGAGCAACAGGTACAGGAAGAAGTAGACCTGCACGCACTTCGAGAGAAAGATGTGTTTCTGAAGCGCTGCGAGAGCGCTTTTCCAGAGAGTGACCACTTGGAGCTACTGGCAACTTTTTCGGAACTACTGGAGCTGATGGAACAAGGCGAGGAAAGTTGAAAAGAGTCTAAAAAGTAGAAAGTCAAAGATGGCGGCATGCCCCACAGTGTCTTTCGGAACTGTGAGTGTCTTATGTGCTACAAAGGAGCTACAATACTACATGGCCTTTTTAGAAATAGAGATAGCTATCAAAACAACAATAATATGAAAATCCTGTCTGTACGTTTCCAGAACCTGAACTCGCTGAAAGGCGAGCATGAGATTCGCTTCGACCAGAGCCCTTTGGCGGAGGCGGGCTTGTTTGCTATTACGGGCCAGACAGGTGCAGGCAAAACCACTATTTTAGATGCAATAACAGTAGGTCTATACGGTTTAGTGCACCGCCACAACAACCAAAAGCCGCTAGAACTGATGACGCGCCACACTGCTGAGAGTTATGCAGAAGTAGAATTTGAGGCAAACGCCCAACGCTACCGTTCTAAATGGCAAATTCGTCGTAGCCGTGGCAAAATTGATGGCAATATCCAACCCATCCACATGGAGCTTTACAGCTTTGCGGAGGACTCGCTTTTTGATTTGAAACCGAGCCAGGTACCTGACAAAGTAGCGGAGTTGTGCGGCTTAGACTACAGTCAATTTCTGCGTTCCGTCATGCTCTCGCAAGGAGATTTCGCCCGCTTCCTAAAAGCTGATCCGAACGAACGCAGCAGTCTTCTGGAGAAAATAACTGATACAGGCATTTATTCTGATATTTCTCGATTTGCCTACGAAAAAGCAAAAACCGAGCGACTGAAAAAAGAGGAACTTGAACACAGACTTCAAGATAGCAAGCTACTGCCAGAAGAGCAGCGGCTGGCTTACCAAGAAAAGATAAAAGAGCTGACAGCGCAGGAAGCGCTACTTCAAAAAGAAGCCAACACACTACAAGAGCAGGTGCAATGGCTACAGCAGCTAACTCTACTTCAGCAGAAGCAAGAACAGCAACAAAAAGCGTTAGCAGAGCAGGAAACAAAACTAGCGCAGCTTCAGCCTGATTTTCAGAAGCTGGAACAGCACGAACAGGCACGCCAGTACGAAGGCCAGCTGACAAGAATAGAACTAGCCAATGGGCAACTAGTACAGGTGCAAACGCAACTGGAAACGCTCGTGAAGCAAGTACCGCTTTTAGAGGCTGAGTTAGAAGCCGCTGGATTTATGGCTACGGAGGCAGGCAAGGCACATCAGCAGCAGGAAGAGACTGTTCAGAAGCTAGAGCCCCTGCTAGATAAAGTTATAAAGCTAGACCAACAGAAAGCTTCGGTGCGGGAGCAGTACCTAAAAGGCAAAGCGGCTTATGTGCAGTTTGATGAGGCGCTAAAGCAAGAACAGGCGCAGTTGCAACAAAAGCAGGAAGAGCTGAACGCCCTCACCCAAAAAGCTAACCTGCACAAAGACTGGCTACAGCAAAACCAGCGGCTACAGGACCTGCCCGAAAACCTGTACATTTTTAGACAGGCAGTTAAAGATCTAAACGATGCCGAACAAAGTATAAAAAAACTGCAGCAGGAGCAGCAAGCTATACAGGGGCAACTGCAGCAGGATGCACAGCAATCTAAGGAGCATCGGCAACAGCAGGAGCAATTACTAAAGCAGCAGGAAAACACAGAACAGCAGAAAAAAGAAAAGCTGGCGCAGTTACAAGCTGTTTTAGCTGATAAATCTATGGAGCAGTTAGAAGCTGCCGCCCAGGAACAACCTCATTTGCTTAGTCGCTACGAAAAGCTACTAGATCTTGCACAACAACATCATACACAACATAAAAAGCAGGAACAGCTCAGTACACAGCTAACGCAGCAGGAACAAGAAGCAGCTCATAAAAAGAAACAACAACAGGAGATTCAGCAGAAATATGCTGAGGGTACTGTACGACTGGAGGAGCTTCAAAAGCTGGTCCTATTGCAGCAACGCATACAGGAATATGAGCTGGCGCGCCTGAACTTGCAGCCACACCAGCCGTGCCCACTCTGCGGTTCTGAGCACCACCCTTATGTAGATGGCGACTATACCTCTACCTTATCCGAGGATGAGCGGAAATGCGACCAGCAGCAAAAGCTTGTAAAAGAACTTGAAGTAGGTGTAAACACTTTGAATTTAGAGCTACACAGACTACAACATCAGCTCGAGACAACGGCACAACAAAAAAAGGAAACAGCCCTGGAACTAGAGCGCCTACAGCAGTTTTACACACAACAATCTGCAGGCATAAACTTTACCATTTTAGACTTAGAACAACTCGCACAGCAACTGCAGGCACAGAAAGAGAAGGCAGGAGTGCTGGACAACATCCTTAGCCAGGCTCGCTCCTGCAGCAAAGAGTTGGAAGGCCTAAACCAGCAGCTTCAGCTTTATCGGGAGGAAAACCTGAAACAAGAGGCAAAGCTAAACCAGCTAACACAGTCTGAAAAGCATTGGCAGGCACAGCTTTCTAAAGTAGAGTTTCAGCTACAGGACCTGCAGGAGCAACAGCTAGCGCACACCGAAACACTTGAATCGTTTGCTGCCAGTTATGGTTTGAAGTATAGTGCCGAAACACGCCAGGAAAACTTAAGAAAGCTGGAAGATTTGGCAGCTACTTATCAGCAGAAGCAGCAGGCGCTAGACCAAATGCGTGACGCATACATCAATCTGAATGCTGAAGTAAAAAACCTGGATATTAAAGTAAAGGAAAAGCAAAAGGAGCAGCAAGAGCGTCAGCAGATGCTGAAGGAAGAGCACCAGCAGCTTACCCAACTAAAGGAAGAGCGTGCACAACTTTTCGGTGATAAAGACCCACAACAGGAGCGGCAGCTGGCCCAGCAAGAGTTAAGAGCTAAAGCTACCCAAGCCGAAACAGCCAGAGCCAAATTACAGCAAAAGCAACAGGAGCTACGCGAAAGCCAACAGCGCCAGCAACAATGTAAGGAAACGCACCAACAGCATAAATCCGCTTTAGACGAGCTGCGCGATGGATTACTGCAGGTGTTACGGCAACAGGGCATCGATACAATTGAGGCACTAAGCTTGATGCTGCTTCAGAAAGACGAAGCAAACCGACTGGCAAACCTTAAATCGCAGACAGAAAAGAGCCTGACTGAAATGCGCAGGAGCCTTACTGATGTGCAGCAGGAGCTGGCACAAACCCAGGCGAAAAAGCTGACAGAGGAAAGCATAGATGTTTTAGTAGAACAGCAGCAGCAGAAAACGCAGCAAAAGCGTGTTTTGATAGAAGAACAAACGCGCTGCAAGCAGCTTTTGGAACAGGATGAAGTGGAACGAGAGAAAAATCGTTCTCTGGCGGAGCAACTTAAAACGCAGCAGCAGGTGTGCCAGCGCTGGGCACAACTATCGGACCTGATTGGCTCATCCAGCGGTGATAAGTTTAGTCGTTTTGCGCAGGGACTTACACTGGCAAGGCTGGTGGAACTGGCTAACCGCCACCTGCAAAAACTAAACGACCGCTACCGCATCCTGAAGTCTTCTGAAGATGATTTGGAACTGCTGATTGTAGATACGTATCAGGCAGAAGCTATCAGGCCAATGAATTCCTTATCGGGTGGCGAAAGCTTTCTGGTAAGCCTGGCATTGGCACTGGGCCTTTCCGACCTAGCTGGCCGCCGTACGCAAATAAATTCTTTGTTTATAGACGAAGGCTTCGGAACACTGGATGCAGAGACACTGGATGCCGCTATTTCGACCTTAGAGAACCTGCAGGCCAACGGCAAAATGATTGGCATTATTTCACACGTAGAAGCCCTGAAAGAACGTATTGGCACGCAAATAAAAGTACAAAAAGTGGCAGGCGGAGTGAGTAAGATAATGGTTGTCGGTTGGTAAAGAAAAAGGCCTGGGCGTGTTTTAAACAAAAAAATAGCATTACTTCTATATATTTTACTTAAACCTGTTTTCTTTTAGAGAAAAAGTACTATTTTGCATCTATATTCGAACCAATGCTAAAAAACTGTGGCTTTTGCTTTATTTTAAACTTTCAGTAACGCCTCTATGAACATCCTGGCGCTCATTTTTTCTTTGTTTGTTTCCGTTGCAGCAGTTTTGCAAGATGAAGCCAGAGTTGAAGAACTAGAGGCTAAATTAGCACAACCTCCTACCGATGAAGAAAGAGCCGCTACGCTTGCAGAACTCAGTAAAACCTTCTGGACAAACAATCCAAAAACCTCTATCAATTATGGTAAGCAAGCCATTGAATTAGCCCAAAAAACGAAGAATAAAAATATTTTAGCCGAGGCAATCAACAACACGGGTGGGGGCTACTACTTTTTAGGTGATTATGAGAATGCGGCCAATTATTTTTACCAGTCGCTGAGGCTAAGAGAACAGCTAAAAGACACTGTAGGTATAAGCCAGATTTATAATAATATCGGCAATCTTTTTAGCGTTCAGAACAACCACTCCCAGGCTTTTAAACTATACAATCAATCGCTGGAGCTGTCTGTATCAGTTAAAGACACTTTTAATACGAGCCGCACATTGAATAACATTGGCTTTACTTTTCAGCAATTAGATAGCCTGGACTTATCGCTGAAATACTTTTTCCAGTCACTTGAACTAAAGGAGGCAATCAACCATCAAATAGGCATCGCCAATACCTTTAATTACATAGGCAATACTTATCTCAAGAAAAAAGATTATAAGCAGGCGAACTCGTACTTCAATCAAGCTTTAACTCTTAGCGAGCAGATAGACCGCGCTCAGAGTAAAACAATAGCCTTACGAGGGCTTGCCGAAACGCATTTGCAAACAGGAGAAGCTATCACTGCCTTAACCTATGGTAAAAAAGCTCTGGAAGTAGCAACTAAAACTCAGGCAAAGGATGAAATTAGATTAACGGCAGAGGTTCTAAGTAAAATATACACCCAGCTAGGTAACTTTGAACAGGCGCATCACTTCTTAAGCGTTTTCACAGCCTACAGCGACACCATTCGGAACGAACAAGCCGAGCATCGCATAACAGAGATGCAGGTAAAGTATGATATTCAGAAAAAAGAAACTGAGAACATACAGCTTAAAGCCGAGCGAGATTTGCAGGCAAAGGAATTAGCCTATAGAAACATAAGCCAGTACTTAACGGCTACACTATTAATTTCTGTTGTCGTTATAGCTATTATCTTTTTTAAGGGCAGAAAACATTTGCAAAAAGTGAATGCTATGCTTTTGCAGAAGAACAAAGAAATTACGCAGAGCAGCCTAGTGCTGGAAGAACAGAAAGAGGCGCTGGCAGCGCAAGCCGAAGCGCTGAATAACCAAAAAGACGAGCTTGAGCGAATCAATAACCTAAAGGACAAGCTTTTTTCTGTTGTAGCGCATGACCTTCGCGGGCCTTTTGTCTCTTTGAAATCTATCGTGCAGCTTATGCTATCTGGTGCCTTGCCTGAAAATAAGAAGGTTCACTTTTTACGCATTGTAGAAGCCGATCAGCAGAACGCTTTGTGGCTGCTGGAAAACTTATTGACTTGGGCCAAGGCTCAGATGAAAGGTATGGAAGTGCTACCTGTGGTGGTGGATATTCATAAACTTACAGAGGAAAACATGAAGCTACTGCGTGCTCAGGCTGACCAGAAAAAGGTAACATTGGAGAACAGTGTTGCTCCATTTACTTATGCTGTGGCAGACAAAGAGATGATAAAACTCGTGTTCAGGAACCTCATCTCCAATGCCATTAAGTTTTGCAAAGCTGGGGATAATGTAACCATAGCTGCTTCGGAGCACAAAAGTGATGTGACCATTGCTGTAAAAGACACAGGTATAGGCATGAGTCCAGAGCAACTAAATCAGCTCTTTAGCGACAAGAACTTTACGAGCCGTGGTACCGCCAATGAAAAAGGTAGCGGGCTTGGCCTACAACTCTGCAAAGACTTTGTAGAGCTGAACGGTGGCATGATTTGGGTAGAAAGCACTCCTGGCTACGGAAGCGAGTTTAAGTTTACGCTGCCTTGCACAAAAGCAGCTGCCTCCAGCCTAGAGCAGGAACAACCTTTATCATGGCAAAATAAAGCAGCCCTTGTAAGCTAACGTATTACCCCAAGCCTTCTGAAGTTCGCCTCAGTTATACCGAATTTATATCCCCGTTAACAATTCCCTCCTCTGCTGCTCAAGCAGATTGATTTTTTTGTATTTTAGCATCATCCTAATCAAACTACCTAATTTACTAAATGAAAAAATCACCTAATGGCAATGGTGGCTACTGGAAAAAGCCACTGTTATTGCTGTGTTCGCTTGGTATGCTGCAAGTACCAGCCTTAGCACAGGATGCCCCCAAAGTCACAAAAACCGACGCTAAAAAGGAGGAAAAGAAAAAAGATCTTCCTCTTGAGGCTGATCGAACTATAAAAATCAAGACAAACGAAGGTTCTTGGTTAGCACTTGATGTAAGCCCTGACGGGCAGAAAATTATCTTCAGTATGCTGGGCGACCTGTACCTGTTGCCTATAACAGGAGGTAAGGCAGAGCAGCTGACAGAGGGAATGGCCTTGGATGTGCAGCCGCGCTTTAGCCCAGATGGTAAGTCTATTCTTTTCCTTTCTGATAGAGACGGTGCCGATAACCTCTGGACGATGGACCTGAGCACCAAAAAGCCAAAGCAAATCAGCAAAAGCAAAAATGAGAATTTCCAGGGTGCTGAATGGACACCAGACGGAGAGTACATTGTAGCGGCAAAAGGCCGTCGCAACCTGAAGCTGCACCTGTACCACAGGGAGAGTGGCAGTGGTGCAGACCTGATCAGCAAGCCTGATAACCTGAAAACAGTAGAACCAGCCTTTGGTAAAGACAGCCGTTACATCTGGTTTTCGAAGCGCAACGGTGCCTGGAACTATAACGCCCAGTTACCGCAGTACCAATTAGCTACTTTCGACCGCGAAACAGGCGAAACTGATACCAGAACCTCTCGCTATGGCTCTGCCTTCAGCCCTACCCTTTCGCCTGACGGAAACTGGCTTGTATACGGCACACGCTACAACAATAACACAGGCCTTATTGCTCAGAACCTGAAAACGGGTGAAGAAAAATGGCTGGCTTACCCAGTGCAGCGCGACGAGCAGGAATCTATTGCTCCGCTAGGCGTATTGCCTGCTATGTCTTTCACACCAGACAGTAAAGAGCTAGTAGCTTCTTACGGTGGTAAGATTTACCGCATTCCAGTGGCAGGTGGGCAAGCAAAGGAAATTCCGTTTGAAGTAGAAACAGAGATTGCTATCGGTCCTCAGCTTGAGTTTAAGTACCCGATAAAGGACGATAAGACAATGACGATTACGCAGATCAGAGATGCTGCCGTATCGCCAGACGGAAAGCGCGTTGCTTTTACAGCGCTGGACCGTCTGTACCTGATGGACTATCCGAACGGAACACCTAAGCGTGTAACGACAAATGAGTTTACAGAAGCACAACCAGACTGGTCGCCAGACGGTAAGAATCTGGCTTTCGTAACCTGGCACGAGAAAACAGGTGGTGCTATCTATAAAGTATCTGCCAACGGCAAAGGTAAGCCTGTAAAGCTAACCGTAGAAAATGCTGTATTCCAGGAGCCAGTATGGTCGCCAAATGCAGATAAAATTGTCTTCGTAAAAGGTTCTTCCCAGACCTACCGTGAGTCAGCAGGGCCTAGTGCTTTTGACTCCCGACAGACTATAAACTGGGTTTCTTCTAAAGGCGGCGAAAGTACTTTTGTAACTAAAGCCAACCTTGGCGCTAACCCACACTTTGTACAGGGCGATGATCGCATTTACCTGTATAGTTCTTCTGATGGTCTCATCTCTATTCGTTGGGATGGTACCGACAAAAAGCCATATGTTAAGGTAAAAGGCATCACCACATTCGGTTCTTATGCCGATATGCTGGAGGAGGAAATGAGCCACAACCTACACTTAAACGAGCGTGAGCCTCAGCAGCAGCCTACTACTGCCACCACAGTTATTAAGGCTCCAAAGGGCGACAAAGCACTGGCACTTATCAATAATGAGATTTATGTAGTAACCATTCCTTTTGTGGGAGGCGAAACACCTACAATTTCAGTGGCTGATGTTGCTAGCTCCCAATTTCCAAGCTGGAAGCTAACGGAGATTGGTGGTCAGTTCCCAAGCTGGTCTGCCGATGGCAATACAGTTTACTGGAGCATCGGTAACGGTTTTTTTGCTTATAACCTAAACGATGCCTTCACCAAGAAAAAAGAACAAGACCTGGCTGAGGAGAAGAAAAAAGAAAGCAAATCAGAAGGCACTGAAGCTAAAGCAGACAGCACAGGAGCTAAAGAAGCCGTAAAAATCGACGGCTATAAACCTGCCGAAACTAAAATCGTCATTCAGGCTCCGCGCGATATCCCGCAAGGAACTATACTCTTGAAAGGTGCTCGGATTATTACCATGAACGGTGATGAGGTAATTGAGCAAGGTGATATCCTGATTGAGAATAACCGCATTAAGGCTGTTGGGGCTACAGGTACACTAACCGTTCCGCAAGGTGCCAATGTGGTAGACGTAAAAGGTAAAACCATTACGCCTGGCTTTATAGATACCCACGCACACATGTGGCCACGTTGGGGCGTACACTCAAACCAAGTATGGATTTATGCTGCTAACCTGGCTTACGGAGTAACCACCACCCGTGACCCACAAACAGGCACTACCGATGTGCTTACCTACAGCGACATGGTAGAGAGCGGAAAAATGTTGGGGCCACGTGTATACTCTACAGGCCCTGGTGTTGGCTACTGGTCTTATAACCTGAAAAGCCTTGACCATGCCAAGAGTGTGCTGAAACAATACTCAGAATACTACAACACCAAAACCATTAAAATGTACCTGGTGGGTAACCGCCAGCACAGGCAATGGATTATCATGGCTGCTAAAGAGCAGGGACTGATGTCAACTACTGAAGGTGGATTAGACTTCAAACTGAACCTGACGGAAGTACTGGACGGCTACCCTGGGCATGAGCATTCTTATCCAATCTACCCGCTTTACAAAGACGTAATCGATTTTGTATCGCAGTCGCAAATTGCCTACACTCCTACACTGTTAGTTGCTTATGGCGGACCTTGGGCGGAGAACTATTACTATGCTACAGAAGATGTAGCTGGCGATAAAAAGCTGAACTACTTTACTCCAAAGATGGAGCTAGACGAGAAAATCAGACGCCGTGAAGGTTGGTTCATGAAGGAAGAGCACATTTTTGAGCGCCATGCTGAATTTGTGAACAACCTAGTGAAAGCAGGTGGCTTGGCAGGCGTAGGTTCTCACGGACAGTTACAAGGCCTTGGCTACCATTGGGAGCTTTGGTCTATACAGTCTGGTGGCATGAAAAACCTGGATGCGTTGAAGGTAGCCACTATACTTGGCGCCAAATCGCTGGGCTTAGATGGCGACTTAGGCTCTATCCAAAACGGTAAACTAGCCGACCTGGTGATTATGGACCAGAACCCGCTGGAGAACATCCGTAACACTAATACAATTAAATATGTGATGCGCAACGGCCGTTTGTACGATGCCAACACATTGGATGAAATGGCTCCTACTAAGCGCAAAGCCCCAGAATTTGACTGGCACAGTGCTATGCCAGTTGGCGTACCAGGAATTCAGAATTAAGATTCGATATAAGTGGCACGACTTGTATTACGCTACTTTCGTTAATTTCAAAATGCCTCGCCTCAGTGGGGCATTTTGCTTTATAGTTTAGCAATTTTGCGAAGGAAGTGTAGTATCATTGCAGCGTCAGAACTACAAATCACAGAATATCCCTGTACAGAAAATCATGAGGAACATCTTTATTTACCTACTTTTTATACTTACACTTTTCGCTGGGATTTCCTGTAACCAAGATAAGAATAGGGCAAGAGAAGAGTTTCGAGAACGGCAGGCGGCAACAAGGCGGGAGTCTACTGTTCCCGAAGTAGCCCAAGAAACATCTGAAATTGAAACTGCTCCTGCTACTCCCTCAGAAGCAGAGGAAGAACGCCCTACCACCACCGCGAGTGATAAAGTAATTGGTGTAAAAGATGGAGACACGATGGAACTACTGCAGAATGGCCAATCTGTTACAGTTAGGTTATACGGTGTGGACGCACCCGAAAAAAATCAGGATTATGGGCAGAGAGCCAAACAATTCGCCTCTGACTTAGTGTTCGGCAAGGAGGTGCAGCTAATTGTCCATAACAAAGACCGCTACGGCCGCACCGTAGGCACTATTAAGCTTTTAGATGGGCGCAGCTTAAATGAAGAACTGGTAAAGAACGGCTTTGCCTGGCACTATAAAGCTTACTCAAAAGATAAAAACCTCGAGAACCTCGAAGCTGATGCCAGACGCTTTAAGCGAGGCTTGTGGCAGGACCCAAACCCTACCCCACCCTGGGATTTCAGGAAAGGAAAACGCGACGGCACGACCACAAACGAAGCACCAGCTGCCACCGCTGAGGCCACTGTTTTACCGAGAAACGCTAAAAAGACACAGGTATATATTTGCAACAGTTCTGGCTCCACTGTATACCACACCACAAAAGATTGCTTTGTGTTGAACCGCTGCAAAGCAGAAGTGTTAGCCTTAACTGAAGCAGCTGCTATACAAGAGCACGGCAGAAGAATGGATAAGGCCTGTACTCCAAAATAAAATTACTTTATTAACTTTAGGGAAGAATTAGCCAAAGTATAGATGAAGAACTCACTAACCCTGCTAAAGGGACTTAAGCTTAGTACGCTTGTGCTGTTTATGGGCCTCACGGCAGCATGCCAGGAAACAGAAAACAACACAGCAAACGCAACAGAAGAGGTAGCAGCTACAGAGGAGGTTGCCGCAGCAGATACTGTAGCACGAAGGCCACCGCCAGAGTGGCATAACATCCCCCCGCACATGGTTGGCACACGCGTATATGTATGCGATGATGCAAGCTCCGATATCTTTCACGTAAAGTATGACTGTTCTGTACTTCAGAACTGTAAATCAACTAAAAGAAATACAACTATAGTTAGAGCTGTTGAAGACCATGGGCGCTACAACTGTGAAACCTGTAGCGCAGAATTTGCCAGCATTTTTGATGATGAATCGGTAAGACATTAATAATCAAAAAGTCCCTGCCACCTAAAATGGCAGGGACTTTTTGATTATGGCCTTTTGCCATGCAAAACTAATAGCGGCACTTCTGCCTCGTGGGTCATGCGTTCTGCAAGGCTCTGCGAAAAAAGCTCTGCAAAAAAGCCCTTGTCTTTGCGCAACATAGCCAGCATACTGCCATTGGCCTCACGATAATAGCGTCGCAAACCATCTGCGCGATGAGCGCTTACCACCTCCTGGAAACGCATAGGCACGCCTGAAAAATGTTGCTGTAACTCGTTCCAAAATTGTTCTGCTTTCGCGCTACCTTCCTGCGTCTGCTCTTTCACCACATGCACTACATTAACTGGTGCCCCAAACAAACGCCCCAGTTCTACCACCTCATCTAATGCCGTTCTGTCTTCAGGCATATAGTCTGATGCATAAACAATATTTTTAATCTGTGGAGTTGGCGCAGAGGCTGGCACGGATAAAACAGGACATTTTACTTCCTCAATCACCGCCTCGGTGTTGCTACCAACCAAAATTTCTTCCAAAGTACTGTTTACACCTGTAGTGCCCATCACTATCAAATCAAATCCTTCCAGATTGGTCAGGTCCTTGACAATATCTGTTAAAAGTGCCTCTTTCACTATGTAGTCGCAAGTAAAGCCTCCTGCCTGCTGATTTGCACCGTGCTGCGCTTCTATGAATTGGCATAGTTTAACCAGTCGTTCTTTGGAATCCTGCAGCTGCTCATTTAGCAACTCTCCTGCCACCAACGCCATCTCAGAGGTATCCACTATCGGCAGATGTATTACATGCAGAAGCGTGAGGTGGGCACCAGCCTGTTTGGCAATCAACACAGCATACTCCAGAGCTTTGTTAGCTGTATCGGAAAAGTCGGTAGGGCAAAGAATCTTTTTCATGTTTGGTAGCGTTCGTGCTTATATTTCAATGCTGCTATGTATACGTGAGCCTGCAACAGAAAGGGGAACAAAGTTTGCAGAAACTGATAACAATCATCCAGCAAAGAGAAGGGCAAAACATCTATATGAGATGTTTTGCCCTTAACTAGAAAGCTTCAATACAATTGTGCTTTCTAATACTCGACTACCTTTAATCTGCAGCAATAGTTAATATTTTTTGCCAACTAGTAGGTTTTAGAATTCAGTTCCTTTACTTCTTTCCAGCTCCAGTTATACTTTGGAAAAATGCTGGCATAGGCACTTCTATAATGTTCTACCACCACCTGCTTTAGTTCAGCCACTGGTATTGTAGAAGTATAAATGGTGCGGGCTGTCGGGTTGTCGTAAGCTTCCAGGCGAGTCAGGGTGTTACCATTAAGCCGTAGCAACGGACCTGTATCCGTAATGCTATCATGGGTCCAGGTATGGCCACTTTGTTCAAGTTTATTTAGCTTTTCAGCAAGAGGAGCCATGTTTAAACGAGGTAATGTTGGTCGTGTGGCTATATCTACCCATGTTGTATACTTATACTCTAGTTCGTATCGGTTTTGGTCATAGCAGGCCAGCACCATGTCAAACCCTTGTGTGCGGCTGAAAAGGGCATAATAATGCACTGGGTGCGGGGTTTCTATAATTACCAGCCCAATTTCTGGAAAGCGTGAAATTTTCGTATCTGGTTTGTAAAGCTCTCTATAGCCTAATAGCACCTCTCCTACCTCCTCTTCCCAAACGCCTTTATCCCAATCGGGGTCTTGCAGCACGCGCCCAAAATCTTTCAGAAAATAAGCAAACTTTTTAGGGCACAGCGTTACTTCGGGTTCTGGCAGTTCCTCGGCTCCGAAAGGCGGATAGAAGAGCTCTCTTTCACGGGCATTTATCCAGCACACCAGTTTCAGTGCCTCACCTGCCAACGGATGATTCAGGTCTAATTCTCTAAAGTCACCGATGAGTGCCACTTGGCGCAACAGCTCTTCATTTTCCAATGCTTCATCTGGGTTAAGCAGACTCCACACGCCAACCAGTCCGTCTATATCAAAATGGTTGGCGGTAACAAAAGGTAAATCCAATTCAGGAATCTGAGTACGCAAGGCATTTAGTACAATAGCTGCACTGGTATCGTCTTTAATAGATGCAGGTGTTAGCGCACCGCGCCAATGCGAAAGCATAAAGCCGTTTGGGTGAGTGCTATCAACAACTATTGCCTGTTTATCCTTTAGTTCAGAGAAAGGTACAAATTCTCGTTTCTTCATGGGCTAAAGGTAGTCAAAACTCGCCTTTTTATTAAGTGTATGCGGCAATACAATGAGTTCTAAAAGTAAGTTATTCCTTTCCCAACACCTCCTTCAGGATTTATAGAGCTAGGAAAAGTTTTCTACTTGCAAGCACTAATAGCAGAGACAGCAAAACTTTGCCACACTATTAATTTAACACAAAACCAAGTATTAGTATAAGCCAATAAATGAACTAAAAACAAATTATAAGTTCAGGGACGATTAAGCTAAAAAAACAAGTATAAACTGTTCTACTATTAGGATTAATTCTCCTACTTTTGATATGCTTTTAGATAAAAATAGAAGCAAAAACAGTACAAATCACAAATGTTTCAACATCGAAAAAATATAATTTCAAGCATGGGCTTCCTTCTTTTTTTACCCGCTACCATATGTGGTAAAACATATGTGGTTTTAGTTCCTTAACTGCCCCATATGCAAAAGTTTGTTTTAACATTTGCCTTGTGCATTTTATATGCTGTTTATGCATTTGCTCAACAGTCTGAATTGAAGTTTACAAGGTTAACCAATTTAGATGGTCTGTCTCAGAGCACTGTTCCTTGTATAATCAAAGATAGGTATGGCTACATGTGGTTTGGCACCCACGATGGCTTAAACAGATATGATGGTTATAAGTTTAAAGTCTTCCGTCATAGAGCTTCTGACTCTACTAGCCTTAGTGCAAACAATATAAAAGCACTTTATGAAGATAAGCAAGGTCGAATTTGGATAGGCACCCTAGATGGAGGCTTAAACATGTACGATCATAGCAAAGAGACTTTTATACAGGTTAAAGCTGATGCTAATAATCCAGAGGGGTTAAGCAACAATGGCATAACGGCTATTAACGGAGACAGTGAGGGGAACATTTGGGTTGGCACTTACTGGGGCCTTAACAGGCTTAACCCCTCAACTATGAAGTTTGAGCGCTTTTTGTCTATTCCGGATGATATCTCTAGCCTAAGCCACAGTACCGTTCATGCTATTAAAACTGACAGCAAAGGCAACTTATGGGTAGGTACCGAAGGTGGACTGAATCTTTTCGTACCTAAAACAAAAACCTTCAAAAGCTACGTTCATGACAAAAACAAGCCTACAAGCATTAGTGGCAATCATATCAGAGCTATACAGGAAGATGTCAGTGGCAATCTTTGGATAGGAACAAACGACGGGCTGAATCTATTCGACTACCAGAAAGGTACTTTTACACACTACGGCACAGATCCAGGAAACCCAACCTCTATTAGCAGCAACGAAGTAAGTTCTATTGCCGATGGCGGCAACGGTCGGTTATGGGTTGGAACAGCACAAGGCCTTAACCTACTGGATGTACAAAAGAAGAAATTCAAAAACTTTAAACACATACCCGAAGACGAAGGGAGCTTGGGCAATGGTTCTGTTACCGCTCTTTTGTTTGATAATACAGGCATTTTGTGGATTGGAACCTACTCTGGCGGCGTAAACAAATACGACCAGAATTTAACCAAATTTAAATTATTTAGACACAACAGCTCTAACTACGAAACCCTAAGCATGAATGTGGTTACTTCTTTTGCAGAAAGCAGTGATGGCAATATATGGTTAGGAACAGACGGCGGCAGCTTAAACCTTTTTAACAGAACTACTCAGAAGTTTACCAGGTTTTTTCCAAATCCTGAGGATAAAAACAGCATTGCCAGTTGGTCTGTACTGGCTTTGTTAAACAGCAAAAAAGATAATACCCTCTGGATTGGTACCTACGGCTCAGGTGTAGAGCACTATGACCCAAAGACAAACATTTTTAAACATTATACCCAAGGCGATGCGCCTACACAGCTAAATAATAGTGCGGTGTATGCCCTTATGGAAGATAGAAGGGGGAATGTGTGGATGGGCACAAACGGCGGCGGTGTAAATATTCTGGATGTAAAAACGCAACTTATTTCTAAGCTTCGCCATGATACGAACAACCCTAACAGCCTTAGCAACGATTATGTAAGGGCTTTTTATGAAGACAAGCAGGGCAATGTGTGGGTTGGCACTGTGGGAGGGATAGCCATTTACAACCCATCCACGCAAAATTTCACACGTTTAGATAAAGACAACAGCAAGCTGAGCAGCAACTTTGTGCTCTTCATTTTTGAAGACAGTAAATCAAACATCTGGGTAGGCACTTTGGGAGGTGGGCTTAACCGTTACATGCCCAAAAGCAAAAGTTTTAGTCAGCACGGTGATGGACTTGGGCTAAACAACACCACCATTAACTACATTACCGAAGATGAGCAGGGCTACCTGTGGTTGAGTTCCAACAACGGCGTTACCAGATTAAACCCACAAACAAAAGAAGTAAAAAAGTATAACCTCTTTAACGGACTTCAGAGTTTTGAATTTATAACAGGCGCTGGCTTACGAGCTAAAGATGGTGAGATTTTTTTGGGTGGTATAAACGGCTTCAACATTATAGACACAAAAGCACTTGTAGAAAACAACAATTTGCCACTTGTTGCTATTACAGGTTTTATGTTGGCCAATAAACCAGTACAGATAGGTGCTGAAGACTCACCGCTTCAACAGGCAATTGGGCAAACTAAAGAGATAACTTTAAACTACGACCAATCTGTTATCACCTTCGAATATACAGCTTTCAGCTACACAGTACCTGAGCAAAACCAGTATGCTTATATGCTGGATGGCTTTGATACCCAATGGAACTACGTAGGCAACAAACAAAGCGCAACCTACACCAACTTAGACCCAGGTGAATATACCTTCCGCGTTAAGGCATCAAACAACGATGGTGTGTGGAACGAACAGGAGGCCACTATAAAACTTATTATCACTCCTCCTTACTGGATGACCTGGTGGTTCAGAGGAATTATACTGGCTGTGGTGGTTGGCAGCTTTGTCGCATTTTACCTTTACAGAATAAGGGCGATAAAGAAACAAAAGCTTTTGCTTGAGCAACAGGTACAGGAGCGCACAAGTGAGGTAGTGTCGCAAAAAGAAGAAATACAGCATAAGGCCGCACGTTTAACCCAACTGAACCTGGAACTGCTGGCACAGAAAGCACAAGAACACGAGGCAAGAAAAGAGGCTGAAAACGCACGTAAAGAAGCAGAAAAGGCAAATCAGGCAAAAAGTGTGTTCCTGGCTACCATGAGCCACGAGATCAGAACCCCATTAAACGGTGTAATCGGCATGACCTCGCTTCTTGCCGAGACGAAGCTAGATCCTGAGCAGCGTAAGTTTACCCAGATCATCACAGCATCTGGTAAAAACCTGCTTTCTGTTATCAATGACATTCTGGACTTTTCTAAAATAGAGTCAGGCAAGATGGAGTTGGACCAGCATACCTTTAACCTCAGAGAAAGCATTGAAGAAGTACTGGATATGTTTGCGGGTAAGGCCGCGGAGCAGAATCTGGACCTGATGTATCAGTTAGAACACAACATACCACTACAGGTAATAGGTGATAGCACACGCTTAAAGCAAATACTCATCAACTTGGTTGGTAACGCTCTAAAGTTTACCTCAAGTGGAGAAATATTTGTGGGCGTAAAAATGCTGCGGTCGCTTGAAAACAACCAGCTCGAACTCGGTTTTGAAGTAAGAGACACAGGTATTGGTATTCCGTCTGAAAAAGCACAGCATCTTTTTACAGCATTCTCACAGGTCGATTCCTCCACAACCAGAAAATATGGCGGCACGGGCTTAGGATTGGCTATATGTAAGCGACTAGTAACCATGATGGGTGGGCAGATAAAGGTAGAAAGTGTACCAGGTGAAGGCACATCGTTTCTTTTCACCATTGTTACGCAGGCAAGTTCTGAGCCCTACAAAACGTATGTGCACAGCAACATCAGTTATTTAGAAGGTAAAAGAGTTTTAGTTGTAGATGACAACGAAACAAACCGAAGCATACTTGAAGGGCAATTATTGCAGTGGAAATACAGGCCTCAGTTGGTAGCATCTGGAGAGGAGGCACTGCAACTGTTACAAGACCAGCCATTCGATCTTGTGGTTTCTGATATGCAAATGCCAGAAATGGATGGCGTAGAGTTGGCAAAACGTATAAAAGAACATCATCCTGAACTGCCAGTTGTTTTGCTTAGTTCTATGGGTAATGAGCTTAAGCCCGAGCAAAGAGCATTGTTCTATGTTGTGCTAACAAAACCCGTGAAACAACTGGAACTTTACAAATATGTAACTGATGCCCTAAAGCAGGCGCGGAAAACAGACGTAACGGAGCAGCCTGAATTGCAACCTGTGGAGCCTCAAAACAAAAAACTATCAACCACTTTTGCAGCTGCTTACCCACTACAGATTTTGGTGGCTGAAGACTACCCGATTAACCAACTGTTTGCCGAAATGGTACTCGAAAAATTAGGGTATCAGTTCGAACTCGCTGAAAACGGCTTGCAGGTACTGGAAGCTCTGAACAGGAAAACATATGACGTTATTCTGATGGACGTCCAGATGCCAGAGATGGATGGTTTGGAGGCAACGCGGCTTATCAGAGCGAAAGCAGGACGACAGCCTTACATAGTAGCTACCACTGCAAACGTGATTCAGGAAGATGTGCAGGCGTGCATCAATGCTGGCATGGACAACTACATAAGCAAACCCATAGACCTGGATGAGCTTATGAAAATTTTAGAGAGAGCAGCAGAGCTTGTTTCTAAACCAACACCAGAAGTGACTGTTTAGCCCTGCCGCTGTGGCACTACAACCACAGTTAACAGGTATATTTTATGGTAAAGACACAAATTACTGGAGTTTCGATAGCAGGTGAGTTTGCTACCGAAACTCCATATTGTGCTGCTGCACCATAGCTGCCTACATACATTTATTCTATCTTTAGGCTCCAAATACGTAATGCTTATTCACAGCAAGCCTAACCTATGAGACTAACCAAAGACGTTTACGCTACTTCTCTAACGCTACTCACCGACCTCTACCAATTAACCATGGCCTATGGCTACTGGAAAGAAGGCAAAGCCGAACAAGAGGCTGTTTTTCATTTATACTTCCGCAAAAACCCTTTTGCTGGTGGCTACACAGTAGCCGCTGGTTTGGAATATGTAGTGGAGTATTTGCAGCAGCTCCAGTTTACAGAAGAAGATCTTGCATATCTGGCAGACCTGAAGGGAAGCCAACAAACGCCTCTTTTTGAAAAAGAATTTATTCAGTACTTACGGGACATGAAGTTTACATGCGATGTAGAAGCCATTCCGGAAGGTACAGTTGTGTTTCCCAACGAGCCTCTGGTTCGTGTTAAAGGCCCCTTGCTACAGGCTCAGCTCATTGAAACCCCGCTACTAACCATCATTAACTTTCAGACACTGATTGC
Source organism: Pontibacter harenae (assembly GCF_020907245.1). Taxonomy (GTDB): domain Bacteria; phylum Bacteroidota; class Bacteroidia; order Cytophagales; family Hymenobacteraceae; genus Pontibacter; species Pontibacter harenae. Next base: position 107,822 of record NZ_JAJJWH010000012.1, read on the forward strand.
GACCAAGGCCGCACGCATTGCCGATGCTGTAAAAGGAGACCAGTTGATGGAGTTCGGTATGCGTAGAGCGCAAGGTATAGACGGAGCTTTGTCTGCCACACGGGCAGCGTACATAGGCGGCGCAGACGCTACCTCTAACCTATTGGCAGGAAAGCTATTCAATATTCCTGTGAGAGGCACGCATGCTCACAGTTGGGTGCAGGCTTTTGATACCGAAGAAGAATCTTTTGCTGCTTACGGTAAGGCTTTCCCACAAGACTCGGTGTTTCTAGTGGATACCTACGATACACTGGAAGGTGTGAAAAAAGCCGTTGAAACCGCAAAAAAACTAGAGCACCTCAACTTTAAGCTTAGCGGCATTCGCCTTGACTCTGGCGACCTTACTTATTTAAGTGTAGAGGCACGAAAGATTTTAGATGAGGCTGGCTTTACGGATACAAACATTGTTGCTAGCAACGACCTGGACGAGCACTTAATAACAAGTCTGAAACAGGAAGGCGCAAAAATTAATGTTTGGGGCATCGGCACCAAAATGGTTACCGCTTACGATCAGCCTGCTCTCGGTGGTGTTTACAAACTGGCCGCACTACGCAATGCAGATGGAAACTGGGAGTATAAAATCAAGCTTTCGGAGCAATTGGCTAAAACCTCAACTCCTGGTGTGCTACAGGTACGGCGCTTTATAGACGGCAACAAATACATAGCAGACATGATCTACAATAAACTTGACGCAATTCCTGACGAGGCATTGATTGTAGACCCGCTGGACACCACCCGCAGAAAGCATATTGATGCTGGCACGGCTTATAAAGACCTGCTGGTGCCAGTGTTTTCTAATGGAGAGCTTGTTTATAACTTGCCAGCCTTAAAAGACATAAAAGCAAAAGTAAAAGAAGAGCTTAACCACCTGCACGAAAGTATCCGACGCTACCTAAACCCGCACAGCTACCCTGCTGGTTTAGAAGAAGGTTTGCACAACTATAAAATAGCTTTGATTCTAAAGCTAAGAGAGGAATAGAACACACCTGTTATAACACCTGTTGTAGAAATTGTGCATTACAGCAGCATTTTTAAAACAGTACAAATTTAAGCTTGCACTGTTGTACAATATAATGCTTTAGAATACAACTATAGAGGGAAATACCCATATGTAGGTATTCCCTCTATCGCAAAAAGAGAGTAAATTTGAAAAAATTTTTCTCTTTATGAAGTTACTTTTATCGCTTACCTTATTTTTTTCGATTAGCTACTGTGTAGCACAACCGACCATAGGAGCTGCAAACTTTGCCTTAGCTTCTGCCAATTCGAACTCCAACGTTTCCTCGTCTGCTGCTTACGCTGATGGAGACAGTGAAACCTATAAAAAGAACAACGTCAAGATTAACCTTTCGTCGCTGGCGCTAAACAATTATAGCCTGAGCTACGAGCGTTCTCTTACACGCAAGATTTCTTTTGTGGCTGGGTACAGATTTATGCCCGAAAAATCAGCTAACGACCTATGGCTGACACAGCAAGTAACTAAACGCTTTCTGGAGGACGTCGATGACCTGTCGGAAGACCTGGAAAATGTGGAGCTTTCTAACAATGCCGTTACTGGAGAATTACGTTTCTACACAGGTAGCAAGCCAGGAGCCAGAGGTTTTTACTTGTCTTTGTACGGTAGGTACACCAACATGAAAGGCACCTATACTTTTGACCACGATACCGAAACCGAAACTTACACTATTCCGCTGCAAGCTGATTTGAAAGGAATTGGTGGTGGTCTTATGCTAGGTTCTCAGTGGCTGATTGCAAAAACGATTACTTTAGACTGGTATTTGATAGGCGCTCATTACGGTAAACTTAAAGGAGACTTGAATGCCGTAACAGATTTAAGTACCATGTCAGCTGACGAAAAAGCAGATCTGGAACAGAAAATAGAAACCGCTATAGTTGTCGGAGACAAACAATACATAGAGGCAACCGTTACGGACAGAGGAGTAAATGGCAAATCAGATAGCCCTTTTATAGGTATAAGAGGATTAGGCTTTAGTTTAGGTATTGCGTTTTAATACATCAAAACAGAACCGCTCTCTACGCTGCCAGTGATAACTATCTAGAAACTAAAAGCGTACAATTTTATTTTCCTCTTTAACCTATAAATCATGAAAAAAGCCTCTTACACTTTCAGAACTCTTCTTTGTCTTTTATTAGCAGGTTTCACATTCGTTTCCTGCTCTAAAGACGATGATGAAGATACAACTCCTTCGCTAAACAATCAGATTGAATATAACGGCACCACTTATAATATCCAAACTGGCATAATAGAAGACTGGGGTAGCGTAGGACTTTCAGATGGAGATGAAGACTTATATATCTCAAATGATAACGTTACGCATTACAACTACGATGTTTCTATAACAGACGGAACACTGCAGGCAAACAGCGATGGAGAACTAGAAAATGTAGGAGCTACTGTTTTTGTTTATGCAGAACTATTATCGCCAGGAACAACCAATTTCACAACTGGCACATTCAGTTACATTGAGTACGAAGATGATCTTACACAAGAGCAAATAGACGCGAAATATAACAACAAGTCATTTTTCGAAGACGCCTACATTGTAATAGATGCGAACGGCAACGGCACTCTCGATGCCTCTGATGCAAGTTCTATAGCTTATGCCACAGGTGGTACTATCACTGTGTCAGGTTCTAACAATAACTACACTGTAGACTACAATTTAACGCTGGACAACGGTAGAACGATAGTCGGCAGTTATTCTGGCGACTTCCAATACTTTGATCAGCAATAACCTTCTTTTACATTGTAAGAATAATGAAAACGCCATGCGAAATTAAAAGTATGGCGTTTTCATTTTATAGGGATTTGATTTAAACAAAGTCGTAATTAGCAACCACTGTAGAAAATTTTTATTCATATCAGTAGCAAATAATTTAAGCTTACTGCTCTATAACGTAGCGATGAATTTTGTTCATAAACGTATAAACACATAGATATCAGACAGGTATAGCTACTCAGAAGATAAGGCACAAGCAACCTTTATTGGCTGTAAGTCTTCTTGGCGTTAGTAGCATAAGAATGTTTTTTACTTCAACACTTTTACCAACTATTCACTTAACCTCAATTTTATGAACAGGTTTTACAGTGCTTTCAGATCTCTCACATTTGTTCTTTTAGCAGGATTTGCTCTTGCTTCTTGCTCTGACGACGATGATGACAATGCCACTCCATCTCTCGATGATAAAGTTGAATACGACGGCCAAACGTATAACCTTCGAACAGGCGTTGTTGAAGACTATGGTACAGGCGACGTAGAAGGGCATTACAACTACGACTTCTATGTTACTGACGGCACACTGGTAGTAGAAGACGATGAAGCAGCATCTCTCGAGAACGCCAAAATCTTGGTATATACCGAACTTTTTTCATCAGGAGAAGCTGCATTTACAACTGGTACATTCACTTTTGTGCAGGATGCGGAATCTAGCCAGGCTAATGGAAAGCATGTGTTTGAAAATGCAGAGGTTATTGTAGATTCAAACAATGACAACATACTGGATGAGAACGATGACGTTTTTGAAGCTACTGGCGGCACAGTTACTGTTTCTGGCTCAAACAACAACTACACTCTTGATTTTAACCTCACGCTTAATAACGGTAAAACGGCCAGAGGCAACTACTCCGGTAACTTCCGATATTTTGATGAACGCTAGAACTTCTGTTCTTTAGGCCCAGATTCATTTTAGCATAACCATCACTCCTGCTCTACCCTCTCTTCCCCCTCCTATTCGAGATGCGCTCTACCCGTTTATTTTGCACCCATTTCAGGTACTTTTGTAGTGGCTCGGCTCCCTTTAATGCGGGAATTGTGTTATACAAAACAGCGAGCTCTTTGTTGCTGAAAGTTAAGTGTACCGTACTGTGGCAAGGTTGGCAAAGCTCAGCAGTAGCTCCGTAGCGTCCACCCTCCTCACGTGGAACCAGGTGGTGCCGCGACAGGCTTCGCACATCACGGCCGCATAATTCGCAAATAAGTTCTTCCTGCTTGTTAGACATTTATCTTAATCTTTGCCTTTCGTACTATAGCTAAACAAGAAAAAGTGTGCCAGAGTTTAGCAGCAGGTTTAACATTCAAATAAATAAAAAGAGCCTAAACCTGCTTAACTTGCACCCGCTACTTACTGCACATTTTATGAAAGAAACCGCCGAAAACAAACATAAAACTGCTTCTGTCACCGACTCCGACGACCTAGTCCCTAAAAAGGAAATCCGAGAAGGGCTCCTCATTTTTGTACTGGCCACCATCCAGTTCACACACATGATGGACTTCGTGATTATGATGCCACTAGGCCCGCAGTTGATGCGTGTGTTCAATATTTCGCCTAGCCAGTTCGGGTTGCTGGTGTCGGCTTATACCTTTAGTGCCGCTGTTGCTGGTTTTTTTAGTGCTCTGTTCATAGATAGGTTTGATCGAAAACATGCCCTGCTGGCGCTATACCTAGGTTTTGCTGTTGGTACATTAGCCTGTGCATTGGCACCAACTTTTGCTTTGCTTTTAGCTGCCCGCGTGGTAGCAGGAGCATTTGGAGGTGTGTTAGGAGCCTTAATCTTAGCTGTTATCGGCGATGCCATACCTGAACAAAGACGTGGTGCTGCAGCGGGCAAAGTGATGGCGGCCTTTTCTGTCGCTTCTATTGCAGGAATACCAGTCGGACTATACCTGGCAAGCGTTACCAGCTGGCATGCTCCTTTTTACCTGCTGGCTGCACTCAGCACTTTAGTGCTTATTTTTGCCTTTTTCTCGCTTCCAAACATGCGGGGCCATTTAAGTAGCGTAAGCAAGACAAATCCGTTTCTTGTGCTACAACAAATGCTCTTGCAGCGCAACCTGCAGTGGGCTACTGCTCTAACCGTTACGCTAACCGTAGCTGGCTTTCTGGTGGTGCCTTTCATAAGTCCTTACATGGTAGCTAACGTGGGTTTTACAGAGGCAGAGCTTAGCTATATTTATCTTTTTGGAGGTTTGGCCACTGTATTTACTTCGCAATGGGCAGGCCGATTGGCGGACAAGCATGGGAAAAAGCGTATTTTCACTTTTGCAGCCTTACTTTCTATGGCTTCTATTCTGGCTATAACAACGTTACCACCAGTACCTCATTTTGTGGCGCTTATTGTTACCACCATTTTCTTTATCTTTTTTGGTGCCCGCTTTGCACCCGCCATGGCCCTGGTTACTTCTAGCGTAGAACCCAGACTAAGAGGAAGCTATATGAGCATTAATTCGTCTTTTCAGCAATTGGGGGCAGGTCTGGCAGCCTTTGCTTCTGGGTTGATTGTTCAGGAAACCTCTAACGGAACCTTGCAGAACTTTGGTTGGGTTGGGTTGCTATCTTGTGGAGTTACAATATTAACCGTGATTGTTGTTAAAAAACTGAAGCAGGTAAGTTAGCTGTTTTGTTTTGCCGTTATTCTGTAACCATCTTGCAAAGCAACAGCGTAACTATAATGTATAAAGCAAAACAAATATGGCCAAAAAGTCTTTTTCCGATTTAATTGCTAGCCCTGATACGCCTGTGCTGGTAGATTTTTATGCAGATTGGTGCGGACCATGCAAAACCATGAATCCAATTGTGCAGCAGATAGCAAGTGAGTTTTCAGGCAAGCTAAAGGTGATTAAAATAAACGTAGATCATAACCAGGCTGCCGCCGCGCAATATCGGGTGCAAGGTGTGCCAACGTTTATACTTTTCAAGAACGGACAGATTGCCTGGAAACAGGCGGGTGCTGTTCCCGCGCATCAGCTAACGCAGGTTATAAAGCAGAACCTTTAGATCGATTATCAGTTCCAAGCTAATACGACCTCACAGTATCTTCCTGTGAGTGCCTTGATTGCTATTCTTGGGCTGTTACCCTGCATTCAATTCACACTTTACTCTTGGCCTTCTCATCCTGATAACCCACCGCTTTTACCCGTAATGTCGGTTCCTGTTTATAAGCTTCAACAGCGTTGTTCAACAAGGTTAGAAGAACCTGCTCCTGCCACTCAGGGTCAACCCTATCTTCACCTGTTCGTCTGGCAGGTACATCGCCAGTTTTACCTTTTTGTCATCCATCCCCCTTTGGCTGCATCAGGGTGTGCACCTCCTTCAGCAATTTCCTAACCTGAGCAGACCTTTAAACAGCAGTAGGAATACCCATCAGGCGGTAAAAGCAGCCTCTACAGACCTCCTGAAAGCAATTCGATTAAAAATATAGAATTGGTTTTTGTGGAGCAGGCTAAGCTTGCCCTTCTCTGTGCCAATCATCTTATTGCTATTGTTAAAAATGGCAGACTTGTTGCTAATCATTAACTTTACAGCTGGTGAAATACCTAACTCTGTGGTGCAAAACTATAGTTTCTTCTAATGCTTCTTTTTAGAATAGAACGTAGACTACACCTAAAGCAATTGCTGTTTGTTAATTAACGCTACACATAAAAATTGATCATGACTTTAAAAAAATCATTACTGCTGCTGGGGTTAGGTCTGAGCCTGAGCACGACATCTATGGCTATTGAGTTGCAACAAGAGGTGGCTCCAAAATATAATGTTACCATAGATCTCACAAATGTGCAGGATGACAAGGTACAGGTTACCATGCAGGCTCCAACCATTACGCAGAATGAGATAATATACAACATGCCGAAGATTGTGCCTGGCACCTACTCCATTTCAGACTTCGGTAAGTTTGTGGCAGATTTAAAAGCTTTCGATAAGCAAGGAAAAGAGCTGAAGGTAGAAAAGCTGGATACGAACCGCTGGAAGATTCAGAATGCAACTAAACTGGACAAAATATCTTACTGGATAAACGACACCTTTGACGCAGAGAAGCGTGAAGACGTAGTGTTTGAGCCAGGCGGCACTAACATAGAGGAGAATAAGAATTTCCTTCTCAATACCTTTGGTATTGTAGGTTATTTTGAGGACATGAAGCAGTTGCCTTACGAGCTAAACATTACAAAACCAGAAGGCTTCTATGGCTCCACTCCTTTAAAAGCAGTCAACACAACAGCAACGTCAGATACTTATCAACTTGCTAACTACATGGATCTGGCTGATTCGCCGCTGATGTATAACCGCCCCGACACGACCGTGTTAAATCTTGGTGGTACAGAAGTACTGGTATCAGTATACTCACCAACTGGCAATGTAACTTCTGCTCCGATAGCGGCTAACGTGAAGGATATTCTGGAGGCACAGCGCAATTATTTAGGGGGCAAGTTACCTGTAGAGAAGTATGCTTTTCTGATTTACGTGCCTCAGAAAGCAGGCAAGTCTGGTTCTTACGGTGCTTTGGAACACTCTTATTCTTCTGTGTACTTTTTACCGGAAATGCCAGCCAAGCAGTTTAGCTCTACTATCCGCGATGTGGCTGCCCATGAGTTCTTCCATATTGTAACGCCGCTTTCTATCCACTCAGAAGAAATAGGCAACTTCAATTTTATAAACCCTAAAATGTCGAAGCACCTGTGGATGTACGAAGGTGTAACCGAGTATTTTGCCTCGCATGTGCAGGTTTACGAGAACATGATACCAGTAGGAGAATTCATGGATAAAGTTCGTGACTACATCCTAAACTCAAAAAGCTACTACAACGATACTTTACCATTTACCAAGATGAGTGCTGGTGTACTGGATACCTACGAAAACGAGTATGGCAATGTGTACCAAAAAGGTGCCCTGATTGGAATGGTGCTAGATATTAAGCTTCGTGAGCTTTCGCAGGGCCAATATGGTGTGAAGGACTTTATGCAGGACCTTGCCAAGACCTACGGTAAGGAGCAATCATTTAAAGATGAAGAACTTTTCGATAAGATAACAGAACTGACTTATCCAGAAATCCGTGACTTTTTTGCGCGTTATGTAGAAGGTTCAGAGCCGCTTCCGCTACAGGAGACATTAAGAAAAGTGGGTATTCTGTATGAGCCAACTTCAAAACAAACTGTTATTTCTTACGGTGGCTTTATACCTGGTTACGATGAAGCTAGCGATAAAATTACAGTAGCCGAAACAGCAGACATGGATGCCTTTGGTAAGAAACTGGGCCTGCGCATTGGAGATCAACTGTTAGCGATAAATGGGCAGGAACTTACGCCAATGAACATACGGGAGGTACTTACCGAAAATCTGCAAACTGTAGAGCCAGGTAAAACAGTAGAATACACCGTTGGCAGGAAAAACGCAGCTGGAAAAGTCAAGCAAAAGAAGCTGAAGGCAAAGGCTATTGCCATTGAACGCAATACACCTCATGTACTTTCTCCGCTTCCAGATGCCACACCTGAGCAACTACAGCTACGGGAAGCCTGGCTAAATGAAAGGTAAGCCAGGCTTATCTGAATATTTATATATTAAAGCTACTGGTCAGCAAAGACAGAGTCAATTTGAGCTATATCTTAAAACTAGAATGCTTGAACTTTACCAAGACTAGTTAACTACAATTTCTTTTAAAACAGCTTTGAGCCACGCAAAAAAATGCGTGGCTCTTTATTTTTATAGAACTATAAAAAACATTAGATATAAATAAAACAATATAGACAAGTTCTATGTATAAGATTCTAGCACACTCCCAACCTAAGCCGTTTAAGTACATCTTATTACAAGCTATAAAAATGCCTGTATGCAAAAAAAGTTTACGCTACTCTTTATACTATTTATATGTCTGATTATTATACCAACTCTGGCACAAAACACAGCTACCATCAGTGGGCGAGTACATGCTGCCAACGACAATCAATCCTTGATTGGTGCAACTGTATCTGTCCCTGCCCTAGGTATAGGCACAGTTACTGACGTTGATGGTCATTATACATTGCAGTTACCCTTTGGTAGCCACACTCTTCAGGCAACTTACGTTGGCTATGAACCTTACACGACTTACATAGAGGTAACAGGAGGCGATGCTTTAGTTTATAACCTGATGCTGCAGGTTGGCAGCAGCCAACTGCAAGAGGTGGTAATAGAAGCGAACACCCTGGAGCAAAAGCTGAACGACACTCGCATGGGCGTGGAGCGGCTCAGCACCAAGGAGGCAAAGCTGCTGCCTGCTCTTTTCGGAGAGGTAGACCTGGTAAAGACCCTGCAGCTAAAACCAGGGGTGCAGTCGGGCGGCGAGGGTGCATCGGGGCTGTATGTGCGCGGCGGTGGGCCAGACCAGAACCTGGTGATGGTAGACGATGCGGTGGTTTATAACCCTTCTCACTTGCTTGGCTTTTTCAGTGTCTTCAATCCTGATGCCGTCAGGAGTGTAGAGCTTTACAAGGGAGGCTTTCCTGCCCAGTATGGAGGCAGGCTTTCTTCTGTGCTTGAAGTAGACATGAACGAAGGCAACAATGAAAGCCTTGCAGCAAGCGGCGGCTTAGGATTAATCTCATCCCGCCTTACCTTTGATGGTCCTATCCAGGAAGGCAAAGCCTCGTTTTTGATTTCTGCTCGCCGTACCTACTTCGATGTTATTACAAAACAAATCAACAAGCTAAACGAAGGCAAAGAAGATTACAACCAAATTCCTGATTACCGTTTTTATGACCTGAACACCAAGCTGAACTATAAACTTGGCGAAAAGGATGAATTGTTCTTAACAGGTTATTTTGGTCGTGACTCCTTTGGCTTTGACCAAAGCGGATTTTCTTTTGGCTTAGATTGGGGCAACACTATAGGTTCTCTGCAATGGAAGCATAAGTTTGACAATAAGCTCTTCTTTAGCACCTCACTTACCAGCACAAGCTATAAACACAGCATCTCGAACAGCGTCGGCGACCTAAGTTATAGTCTAACTTCTAAGATACAAGACATTACCCTAAAAACAGATTTTGACCTCTTGCTGGACGGCGGGCACAGTATTCAGTTTGGAGCATTGGCTACCAGACACGCCTTCACAATTGGCCAGTTCAACTTTGATGTAGGAGATAAAAGCATTGAGGATATGTCTTACAGCACAGGCAAAAACTACGAAGCAGCTGAATTCGGAGCCTATGTTTCGGATAACTTTGAGGTTAACCCACTGCTGTCGCTGAGCTACGGCCTTAGGTTCTCTGGCTTTAGCAGCCGTGGCAAAACTTACACAGCGTTAGAGCCAAGGGCCGCAGCCAAGTATAGTTTATCAGAGAGCCTCTCGCTAAAAGCCAGTTACGCCAGCATGATGCAGTACATTCACCTGGTTTCCAGTTCTGGCGCTTCTTTGCCTACTGATATTTGGTACCCATCTACTCCCTATGTAAAACCTCAACGATCGCAGCAGGTGGCATTAGGTGTAAGTAAGCTTCTCTGGAACGGTAGCTTTTTACTAACAAATGAAGCTTATTATAAGTGGATGAACCGGCAGATCGACTTCCGCGATGGAGCCAACTTGTTTGTAAACAACAATTTGGAGAATGACTTTCTGTTTGGGAAGGGCGAGAGCTACGGTAACGAAATTTACCTGGAGAAGATAAAAGGCCGCACCACTGGCTGGCTTGGCTACACCCTCTCCTGGGCTTACCGCCAGTTCGATGAGATAAACAACGGCCGTCGCTTCCCTACCCGCTACGATCGCCGACATGACATTAGCCTGGTGGTGCTCCACCAAATAAGCAAACGCATCAGCCTGACAGGGGCCTTTGTGTACGGAACAGGAAATGCATACTCGCTTCCTGTGGCACGTATTATAGTTCAGGATGTGGAAGGCCGCGAAGCTGCTGTTGTCCCTGTGTATAACGACAGAAACAGCTTCAGACTTCCTGCTTACCATCGCCTGGATCTGGGCATAGTGCTAAAGCTAAAGCCAAAGCACGGAGAGGCCGACCTCACGTTTAACGTTTACAATGCCTACAACAGGCGCAATGCCTACTTTGTGTATTTTGAAAGAGTAACTGATGAGCATGATCGGACAGAAACTTTTGAAGCAAAGCAGGTATCGCTTTTCCCTATTATTCCTTCAGTTACCTATAACTTCAAATTCAGATGAAAATAAAAATACTGTTATACTTCCTTACATTCTTCTTCCTTTCTTCCTGTAGCATAGATGACACGATAGAAATGGGACTTCCGCCGCACGACCCGCAGTTGGTGTTAGAATGCTATCTAGAGGATGGTAAGCCGATGCGGGCCACGGTGCTGGAATCCTCTAATTATTTTGATGCTCCTACTCCACCGCTTGTTCCTGATGCACAGGTAACTATTGCTCATAACGGCAGAAAGCTAGACCTTACCTATAACCCGACTACGGAAGGTAGCCCTACTAAGCTTTATACACATGCTGCAGATGAAGATGTGCAGTTTAAAGCTGGAGACTTTTATACCATTGAGGTGACAGACGGTAGAGGGCGAAAAGTGACTGGGAATGCCAAAGTCTTACCGACAGTTCCTATCAGATCAATAAAATGGCATTTCGATGGAGCTGGCAAAGCTATGGTTTCAGCCACTTTACAAGATAAAGCAAACACTGCCAACTATTATCGCTTTATGATTCATAGAGATAACATAGATAGCGGGTCTGATGTGAACCTTGTTGCTTCGGATGAGCTTAGAGATGGAAAAGTAATTACATTCGGCACCTCTTATACTTACGAAAGAGGTGACACTTTAATTGTTTCCCTTTATCATATAGATAAGCAGCATTACGACTTTTTTCAGTCTGTTGCCAATGCCAAAGAAGCAAACGGAAACCCTTTTGCAGAACCGACAAAGATCTTATCTTCTGTAAATGGCGGATTTGGCATTTTTACAACCTTGGTCGTAGATCGAAAGAAAATCGTTATAGAGTAACTGCCTCAATTTACCATAGAAGGCATTCGAATAGATTTACTTTATGGATACTTCTTTGGCGGCAAACAACTTTTTCGCAAGCAGCTTTCATGAAATAATGTAGTCAATGTTCCATTCTTGATTAAGTAGAGACATATCATAAAAGCTTAACTTCTTCGAAAAAAATGAAAACTTCTATTAAGGAATGAAAAAGGAGACAGCACGAAAACTAAAATCTTTTCGTTTAGCTTAAGATTGTCTAATTTCGCTCAATATCATTGACTTAACGCCTTCATGCGATTCTTTTTCCTGCTGTTTACCTTTATTCTGCTGCTCAACAATATTTCACCAGCCCTGGCTCAGGGTACAGCCACAGTAAGCGGCTTTGTGCGTTCAGCAGACACAAACGAAGCACTGGCAGGCGCCACCGTAGCAGTTCCAACTTTAAACATAGGCACCTTCACAGATGCAAAGGGCTTTTACTCCTTTAACCTGCCCAAAGGCAATCACACCATACAGGCTTCCTATATCGGCTTTGAATCTGGCTCCAAAGACATAACGGTAACAGGCGACAAGCTCACATTAAACTTTACCTTAGAAACCAACAGCAGCCAACTACAGGAAGTAGTAGTAGAAGCAAACACCCTGCAGCAGAAACTGAACGACACACGCATGAGCGTAGAGCGGCTAAGCACTGTAGAGGCAAAGCTACTGCCAGCGCTGTTTGGTGAGGTAGACCTGGTGAAGACGCTGCAGTTAAAGCCAGGCGTGCAGTCGGGCGGCGAGGGAGCATCGGGGCTATATGTGCGCGGCGGCGGTCCAGATCAGAACCTGGTAATGCTAGATGACGCCGTTGTGTATAATGCCTCCCACCTTTTTGGCTTTTTTAGTGTTTTTAATCCTGATGCTGTTAAGAGCGTGGAGCTGTATAAAGGTGGTTTTCCAGCGCAATACGGCGGAAGACTGTCTTCTGTGTTAGAAGTGGACATGAACAAAGGAAATTACGACAGCTTAAGCGCCACTGGAGGAATCGGCCTCATCTCTTCCCGCTTAACTTTTGAAGGACCTATTGTTAAAGACAAGGCTTCTTTCCTTATCTCGGGTAGGCGTACTTATTTTGATATATTTACCAGGCAGCTAAACAGAATCAATGAAGGCAATAAAGATTATAACCCCATCCCCGACTATTATTTTTATGACCTTAATACCAAGATATACTATAAACTGGGGGAAAAGGACGAACTTTCACTGACTGGCTACTACGGACGCGACTTCTTTGGCTTTAACGACAGCAACTTTTCCTTTGGCTTCGACTGGGGCAACAGCATAGGCTCTCTTGTCTGGAGCCACAAGTTCAGTAACAGGTTCTTTGCCAGCACTTCCCTTACCAGCACTGGCTATCGGTATAATGTTACCAACAGTATTAGCGACTTTACTTTTAAGCTTACTTCCAGCATCCAGGACTTTACCTTAAAAACAGATTTCGACCTGCTACTCAGCAAAGGCCATAACCTTAAGTTTGGTGCTTTGGCTACAAAACACGCCTTTACAATAGGCCAATTTAATTTTGATGCGGGCGATAATCAGGATATGTCTTTCAACTCTGGCAACAACTATAAAGCGACTGAATTTGGCGCCTATGTCTCCGACGATTTTAGAGTAAACCCGCTGCTGTCTGTAAACTACGGTTTAAGGCTTTCTGCCTTTGATAGCGGCGACAAAACATATACTGCCTTGGAGCCAAGAGCCGCAGCCAAGTATAGTTTATCACAGACCATGTCGCTGAAGGCTAGTTACGCCAGCATGATGCAGTACATTCACCTAGTTTCCAGTTCAGGAGCTTCCTTGCCTACAGATGTATGGTATCCGTCCACCTCCTATGTAAAGCCACAGCGTTCGCAGCAGGTAGCCGCAGGTGTAAGCAAGCTTTTTGCAAATGGGAAACTGCTGTTTACCAACGAGGTGTACTACAAGTGGATGAAGCGCCAGATAGACTTTCGCGACGGGGCCAACCTGTTCGTGAACGATAGTCTGGAGAACGAGTTTCTGTTTGGGGAGGGCGAGAGCTATGGTAACGAAATTTATCTGGAGAAGATAAAAGGCCGCACCACTGGCTGGCTCGGCTACACCCTCTCCTGGAGTTACCGCCAGTTCGATGAGATAAACGACGGCCGCCGCTTCCCTACCCGCTACGATCGTCGACATGACATAAGCCTGGTGGTGCTCCACCAACTGAGCAAGCGCATCAGCCTAACAGGAGCCTTTGTGTACGGAACAGGAAATGCTTATTCGCTTCCTGTGGCCAGGTTTGCTTTTCAGGATGTTGAGGGCCGCAACACGAGTGTTATTCCCATCTACAGCGACAGAAATAGCTTTAGACTTGCCGCTTATCACCGCCTAGACCTGGGACTCGTGCTAAAACTAAGGCCAAAACATGGGGAGGCCGACCTAACGTTTAACCTGTACAACACCTATAACAGGCGCAATCCTTATTTTGTGTATTTCAGCCAAATAGAAAGCGAAGCAGATGACTTAACACTAGGCTTTGAAGCCAAACAAGTTTCGCTTTTCCCTTCGATCCCATCTATTACCTACAACTTTAAGTTCTGATGAAACTAAGTACTCTTTTATACTTATGTAGCCTCCTACTCATGGTCTCCTGCGATATGGACAAAACCATTGACATAGATCTTCCTCCGCATACCCCCCAATTGGTTGTGGAGTGCTACCTGGAGCAAGGCAAGCCTTTTCGTGCTACAGTGCTGGAAACATCTAGTTATTTCGACGCGCCTACTCCGCCCCTTGTGCCCGATGCAGAAGTACACATTAGCTACAATGGGCAAAGGGTAAAGCTGCAGTACAACCCTACTTTCAATGAAAAACAAAGCAAAGGTTTTACACACAGCTCAAACAAAATTATGCGTGGCCAACCAGGAGATGTTTATAGCATTGAAGTAACCGACGGTAAAGGCAGAAAGGTAACAGGTTATACCACCGTTTTACCTAAAGTACCTATCGATAGCGTGAAGTGGCAATTTAATGAAAATGATAAAGCCCTGCTGCTTACGTACTTTAAGGATAACCCTAATACAGCAAACTATTACCGTTACATGACGCACCGCGATAGCGTAAGAAACGGTAGCAATCGTGAATTTACCCTAACAGATAACCTGAATAATGGGAAGCAGATTGTGATCGGATCAAACTATAACTACGAAAGTGGTGATACAGTTGTCGTTTCATTGTTTCATCTGGAGAAGAAGTACTATGATTTTCTACGCTCAGCCGACGATGCAGAAGATGCCAACGGCAATCCTTTTGCACAACCATCCAGAGTTATTTCTACAGTGGAAGGCGGCATTGGTGTGTTCACAAACCTAGTCTACGATAGAAGGACAGTTATCATAGCAAGGTAGCGTATCAGCAACTTTGCTGCTAAGCTCTACTTATCCCATAGCTCTACCCTTAGCCCTAAACACTCAAACCCCTCTTTACACAGCAATGGACACAACTTTAGAGAAAGACCTACCACCTCAACCACAAATGGAGCAACATCATAATGCTGGCTTCGGAGAGACTGCAAGGAGTTTTGTGTCTTATCTAAAGTCGCCTCAGCATTTAGCCCCTAGCCATATTCCTGCTGCTAAAATTTGGCAGCCGTTTCTGCAGTTAGCACTACTAAATATAAGTATCTGTTTAGCGGTAGCTGGACTTTTTTTTGGCATTTTTGAGTTGCTTGGTTATAAAGAACCGACAGGAAGCAACAAGATAGAACAGCTGTTTAAGAGCTTACCTGCTATCGTATCTTTCCTTGTACTAACCGTTGCGGCTCCTCTTGCTGAAGAATTCATGTTCCGCTACCCGCTTCGCTTTACCAAGGGTAGAGCCTTTTTACTTTTCATGGTGCTCAGCCTCGTATGCCTTCCTCCTTTGCTGCAAAAACTGGGTATCAGTTCTCTCATCAGTATTTGCATTGTGCTGGTGGCTATGGCTATGACTATTAGCTTTGCACTTTCACAAAAATGGCAGCAAAAAGCACATAAGTTTTGGATAAAGCGCTTCACGGTGGTGTTTTACGGCGTAGCCTCCTTATTTGCAATTGTACATCTACTAAATTATAATAGCCTACATGTACCTGCTCTACTAGCACCACTACTGGTTTTGCCGCAGTTTATAGGTGGGTTGTTTTGGGGCTATTTCAGAATGAGATACAACATCTGGTGGAGCATTTTGGGCCACGGGCTGTATAATGCCTTATTTTATGCTTTGGCCTTACTGACGTAGTAAAGCAGAATGTAATTATCTACCAGATTACGCTAATAGAGAAAGCCCAGGATCTAAGGCAAAAACTTTGCTTCAGGTCCTGGGCTTTGAGGGTTATAGGAACAGTATTAAGTCAACTACTGCTGCTTGATCAGTTCTCGGATAATCATGGTCATACGTGGCTCTGCTTTAGCGGCTGCCTCCAGTATATCCGCCAACACCACTTTTTTTATACGGTCTGGTGTACACATATCCGTTATAACAGACACGGCAAACACTGGTATACCCATATGTCGGGCAGCAATAACTTCAGGCACTGTAGACATACCTACTGCATCGGCACCTATCTGGCTCAGGTACCTGTATTCAGCTTTTGTTTCCAGCATTGGGCCTGGCACGCTTACATAAACGCCCTCGCGCAAATCGAAGTTAGCATCTTCTGCAATTACCATCGCTTGGCGTACCATCTCTTCATCGTACACCTCGCTCATGTCTGGGAAGCGTGGGCCGAGTTCATCTATGTTTTTTCCGATTAGCGGGTTGCTTGGCTGTAGATTAATATGGTCTGTAATAACCATAAGCTCGCTGGTGCTAAAGCGTGGGTTCAGTCCACCAGCTGCATTAGAAACAAACAGCTTCTTTACTCCCAATAGCTTCATTACCCTTACCGGGAATACCACTTGCTCCATGCTATAGCCTTCATAATAATGGAACCTGCCTTGCATCACCACCACTTTTCTGCCGGCTAGTTCACCAAAAATAAGCCTGCCAGAGTGGCTCTCTACCGTAGATACAGGAAAATGCGGTATATCGGCGTAAGATAAACTATAGGCTATTTCTATATCGTTTACCAAAGCACCCAGGCCTGTACCAAGTATAATACCGAATTCAGGTGCGAAGCTATTCGTGTTGTTTTGTATGTAGCTTGTAGCCTCTTGTAACTGCTGCATCATGGGAGTCTTGTTTTATTTTGATTAACGAAATTAACGGATTTTGAATGAAGGTTTATCTGAAGAAGTAAGCAAGTACATCCATTTAAAGCTACTTTTTTTGATCTTTATTTAAACCGATCTGGTAAAAATATACAAAACGGCTTTAGGCGCCTTGGTTCCTCTACCTAATCACTTAAAATTCTTTTCTGGGTAAAGATGCTAAAAAACAAACTGCCAAAAAACAAAACAGCCCGAAGGTGTAACACCTCGGGCTGTTTGCAAACGTTAGTTCTATTAATTTGAGCTAATTCTATAGTTCAGTTAGCTATATATTTTGCAGCGGCTTACTGTAAGTTTAGCTCGAAAGGCATGCGGGCCTGAAACCCTTGTACCTGCTCTACTTTTTTATACATCTTGTAGTATGGGTACATCTCCCCAAGTTCAGCCTTTACCGACTGCTCCTTTACCTGCGATCCCATATCGCCAAACAAGTTCTCAAAGAAAGATTTTCGGCGCGGCAATTCTTTGATGCGGTAATCATCTGAAATACCCACACGGGCTGCAGCAAGTTCTATGGCTGTTTCAAGGCCACCGTATACGTCTACCAGGTTACGCTCCTTCGCCTCTATGCCAGACCAAACTCTACCAGATGCATAGCTTTTTAGCTGCTCCTGCGACATGCTTCGGCCCTGCGCTGCTTTGCTCGTGAAGACTTCGTATATCTGGTCTATCTGGTTTTGAGTAAACTGCTTTTCTACATTCGTCATAGGGCGGGTTAAAGTAGGGCTGTCAGAAAACTTACCTGTACTTACATGGTCGACAGTAATGCCCAGTTTGTTACTCAAAAAGCCTTGAATGTTTGGAATAACACCAAACACACCAATGCTACCCGTAATGGTATTCGGATGTGCTACAATGGTATCGCAACCCATAGCCAGGTAATAACCGCCAGAAGCAGCCACATCAGACATAGACGCAATAACAGGCTTCTTCTCTTTCGTTAGCTGAATTTCGCGCCAGATTACATCAGAAGCCAAAGCACTACCACCTGGAGAACTGATGCGCAATACAACCGCTTTTATATTATCATCTAAACGTGCCTGGCGGATGGCATCGGCATAGCGTAAGCTGCCGATTTCGTCTTCATCTCCTTCTCCATCCACTATATCGCCTTCTGCATAAATAACAGCAATACGGTTGCTAAGGCTGCCAGAGGCACTCTCGCCTTTAACTTTTTTATACTTAGAAAACGATACCATCTCAAGCTTGTTATCCAGTTCTATGCCAGCCTGCTCTTTCATATAATTGATGGCTTCGTCGTAATAAGCTACATCTGTGATCAGGCCAAAGCGCTTGGCGTCTTCAGGAGAGCGCACCAGCATGTTTTCTGATACATTTTTCAGCTCATCAGCTGTTTTGCCTCTTGCCTTCGCAATGTTTGCGAGTTGATAATTGTTGATTGAGTTAAGAAAAGAATTTACCTGCTCGCGGTTGGCTTCGCTCATCTTCTCCAGGAAGAAAGGCTCTACAGCACTTTTGTACTCTCCAACTTTAAATATCTGAACATCAATATCGAGTTTATCGAGTAGCTTCTTGAAGAAAATTACTTCCGAGCTCATACCATTAAACTCTAACGTGCCCATCGGGCTCATATAAATCTTATCGGCAACAGAAGCCAGGTAATAAGCCTTTTCAGAAGTCATGTCGCCATAAGACACGATGAACTTTCCTGATTCTTTAAAGCTGATCAGTTCGTTTCTGATTTCTTCCAGCTTGCCCATACCCGCATCTACCAGACTTAGGTTAAGGAAAATACCTTCGATATTCTCATCGTTTTTGGCTGTTCGAATAGCCTTCTTTATTTGATCTAAGCCGTCTAAACTAGATAAGGCCCCAAAAGAAAAGCCAAGCTCTTGCAGCGGATTCTCGGGTTCACGCTCTGTTATACGTTTGTCTAGTTTCAGCTCTAAAACAGAGCTTTTTGCAATTTTGACTTCGTCTTTGGATGAAGAACTAGCTGCAATACCAACCAGGATCAGGATGCCAATGAAAAAGAATATGAGCAGACCTACTACTGTAGCCAGCACATACTTCAGAAAGTTTAACATATTAGGTTTCGTTAATAAACGGATTTGCCAAAGAACACATGCGCTCTCCAGATACTATAAGCAAAATTAATGTTTATAGTTCAATCTCTATTGCATGGTTATATACTTCTCGACTAACAAGACATTTGTATAGACAAAATAAGGGTTTGAAGTGCACGTGCAAGGATACGCGCAAGTAAAAAGAAGCATACTGAAGAGAGACTTGCTCTAGGTTTACCGAAACGCAAGAAATGCTCGGAGAAATGCTTTACCCTTGTAGAATTGGATGCAGGCGCAGTTTGAAATAATCATAGTTAGCCAGCACAGCCGACATATCATCTTGATAAATTTTCAAGCACATGATCATGCTGATGTTCATCTGGCTTTGATAGTAGTAAGTGTACTGCCTAATATTTGGGAGTTCTACAGCAGCTAACAAATCATAGTTAGCTTCAAAGACATCGTATTCTACTGAAGACTTAACGCCATCCAGGCAGGTATACTCTATCCTGCCGTTCTTTAAAAGCGCGGCTATTTTGCTGTTTGGTTGTGGTTTAGAATGTATGATGTAGGAATAAATATG
>NZ_JAJJWH010000102.1 GCF_020907245.1 Pontibacter harenae
GCGCACACATTGTATAAACATCATGCTACGGCCGACGGCCTTATATTGTTTATACGAGGCCGTTGGGTGCAATACTTCAATATGGAACTTCAAAAGAGAATGTACATTGATTAAAAATATAAAGCATTTATTCTTACTGGTATTTGTCTCTTTGGTAGTTACTTCCTGTAACACAACGAGGAGTTTACATTCAAAGAAATTTGTGCAAACTCAACAAGAGTTAACAGAGAAATTGACCCAAATAAGTAAAACAGCAAGTTTCAACGGCTTTGGCGTAGCTTTAGTAAGCGATAAAGAGGTTTTGTACCAAAACGGTTTTGGGGTTTCTAACATCAAGACAAGCACCAAGTATACGGAAAATACAGTTCAGAATATTGCCTCTGTCTCTAAGACTTTCATTGGTCTTGCCATACTTAAAGCGCAGGAATTAGGCAAACTTAACTTAGATGATCCAATAAATAAATATTTACCCTTTAACATATTGAACCCAGGATACCCAGAAGTCCCCATCACTATCCGGCATCTGGTAACGCATACGTCTTCTATAGTAGACACAGAAGAATATCTTACCAGAAATGTGATCCTGAGAGACACAATTAGTCTGGTTCGTAATGTTAACATAGACATTTCGCCAACAAAGTTTAATCCTCCATCAACTAAAACCTCCTTAGAGGATTTTTTAAAAGACCTGCTTGAAACCAGTGGAGAATGGTACTCAAAAGAAGCTTTCTCAAAAAGGAAGCCAGGTAGTACTTATGAGTATTCAAATGTTGGAGCTTCACTAGCCGCACTAGTTCTAGAGAAAGCAGCAGGCACTACTTATGATAAGTTTACTACACAATATATTTTGAGCCCTTTGAAGATGAATTCGTCGGGTTGGAGTTTCAGTGCAATTGAATTCTCAAACTATTCCCCCACTTATCAGGATAAACAAACTCCTTATCCCTACTACTCACTTATTGGGTATCCAGACGGAGGACTGCTAACCACGAGCTCAGACATGAGTAAGTATATCCTGGAACTTATGAAAGGGTATCATGGTGACGGAACTCTACTTTCTGAGCAGAGTTACAAAGAGTACTTTACACCACAGCTTACGGCAGAAAACTTCATAAACAGGAGCGTCAGTGAATACAGTGACGAGTATAACATGGGAATTACGATGGGGTTTGGTTCTACAGGGAATTTCGGGCATACAGGTGGCGACCCAGGAATGTTTTCTGTGATCTGGTTTTACAAAGACAAAAAGATGGGTAGGTATTTTATAGTTAATACAGACTGGGATTCTAATTTATCAGGAAAAGACCAGAAAGCCATTTATGATTTACTTGATGAATATTATATAAAGCTAAACAGCTTGAGCAGGAGGACGAAATAGTACCGCACCCAACAACAGCTAAAAAGTATTAAAAGGCTTTTTAGCCCAAACGTTACCCCCTTTCGCATTTGTATCAAAAAACCCCCGTGGCTGTTGCACAACCGCTTTTTAGGCAAC
>NZ_JAJJWH010000103.1 GCF_020907245.1 Pontibacter harenae
GAGGCTGTAAAACAAACTGTGTCAAAGGATTAGGAGTATTACCTTTAACACAGTCAACATGGAAGAGAAAAACGAGCTGGATCTGGAAAAGATCAAGCGCCAGTTCCTGGAAGAGTTCAGGAGCGGCAAACCCACCTTTGGCAAAGACGGCGCGCTTGGCCCCCTGCTGAAGCACTTTCTGGAAGCCGCCCTGGAGGCGGAGATGGACCTGCACCTTGACGCCGAGCAGCGAGCGACAGGCAACCGCCGCAACGGCAAAGTAAGCAAGCAAGTCCGCACCTCGGACGGGGTGATCGAGGTGGAGTCATCCCGTGACCGCTCTTCAAGCTTCGAGCCGCAGATCATCCGGAAGCGGGAGACGGTGCTGGCCGAGAACCTGGAGCCGCGCATTCTGAGCATGTACGGATTGGGCATGAGCCTTCGCGACATCTCTGCTCATTTGAAGGAGATGTACGACATGGACATCTCCCACGACACCTTAGCCGCTCTTACCGAAAAGATCGTTCCCCAGGTAAAGGAGTGGCAGGCAAGGCCGCTGGACAGACTCTACTGCATCGTCTGGCTCGACGCCATGCACTATAAGGTGCGGCAGGAGGGCCGCGTTGTCTCACGGGCCGTTTACAACATCCTGGGCATCGACCACCACGGCCACAAGGAGCTGCTGGGCGTGTACGTATCGGAAAGCGAGGGAGCCACCTTCTGGCTCTCGGTGCTCACGGACCTGCAGCAGCGGGGCGTCACCGACATGCTCATCGCCTGCATCGATAACCTTAAGGGCTTTGCCGAGGCCATCAGCAGCGTCTTCCCGCAAACCGAGGTGCAGAGTTGCATCGTGCATCAGATACGAAACAGCATGAAGTATGTGGGCTCCAAGGATCAGAAGGAGTTCATGCGGGACCTCAAGCCAGTGTACCGGGCCGAGACAAAAGAACTGGCTGAACTGCGCCTGTTGGAGCTAGAGGAGAAGTGGGGCAGAAAGTACCCGAAGGTGCTGGAGAGTTGGCAGCGAAACTGGGACAGGCTCAGCGCGTACTTCAAGTATACCGAGCAGATAAGGAAGCTCATCTACACCACCAACACCATCGAGGGCTTCCACCGCCAGGTCAGGAAGGTGACCAAGACCAAGGGGGCTTTCCCCTCGGATATGGCCCTCCTGAAACTGATTTACCTGTCTCACCAGAACATCAGCAAAAAGTGGGTCATGCCCCTTGCCAACTGGAGCCAGACAGCCCAGCAGCTCTCCATCTGGTTTGGCGACAGGATGCAGCTGGACTTGAAGTGAAACGCGCTTTAAGAGTTTGGCCCTTTTGCCGTAAGGGCTCACACCAGAACAGCAAAAGGGCCAGTAAATTGAAATATGGAAATGACACAGTTTAAATTACACTCCC
>NZ_JAJJWH010000104.1 GCF_020907245.1 Pontibacter harenae
CATCCTATGTTTGTTCTCAGTGTCTTAGCTGCTCTTCTTTTCCTTTTGTTTATCAGAGAAAATATTATCTAAAACAGATAAAACAAGTACTTAAGCTGTAGACAAGAAAACTGGGTAAGGAATAAGATTCCTACTTTACAAGGGTACTAAAAACCCGCGCTTTATGATAATCCCCTTACCTGGCTTCTTCACCTTGGACAGTTCATTAGGCTCAGAGCCTGCATCAGGATGTTGAGTGCAAGAGAAGCTTCTTTTTGTCACCTGTATAACCTATAAAACATGATATGATGGAGCAAATTTACAGCGGTATCGATGTGGCCAAAGACAGTTTTGTGGTCGCCTCAAATCTAGCAGGCAAGGTTACCACATCCTTGTACCAAAATGACAAGAAGGGTATCAACAGCTTCCTTAAAAGCCTGACAAATCACACCTGGTGCATTATGGAGGCAACCGGGGTTTATAGCCTGCAGCTGGCCATTGCCTTGTATGAAAAAGGCATCAAGGTGTCGGTGGTGAATCCTTTGCAGATCAAGCGCTTTGCCCAGACCAAGCTCAAGCGGACGAAGACAGACAAAGTAGATGCGGCGCTGATCGCTGAGTACGGGGAGCGCATGCAGCCAAAGCTTTACCAGCCGCCAGCCCCTTTCATGAGGAAACTGCAGCAACAGCGTATGTCTTTGAAGTTGCTTATCAGGAGCAAGCGCTCCTTCTTAAATCAGCTGCACGCCCTGGGGCAGTTAGAGAACGTCGACAAAGCCGCTTTAAAGGCCTGTAAAGCAGTTTTGACAAGCATAGAAAAGCAAATAGCAGGGTTGGAGCGTCAGATGCAGCAAACGGCTGAGGAGCACTGCCAGGAGCTGTATACCTTACTGCAGACTATTCCTGGCATCAGCACCAAGTCTGCCATAGAGCTCATCGTTGTCTCTGGTGGGTTTAGAAATTTTACATCAGCCAGGCAGTTCAGCGCCTTTATCGGTATCAGCCCCTGCATTAATGAGTCTGGCATCTCCATACGCGGATACAGGGGGATCAGCAGGATCGGGGATAAAAACATAAGGGCTACGCTCTATATGTGTTCTATGGCGGCAAAAGTTCACAACAAGGCTTGCCGGGAGCTGTATGATCGGATGGTGGCGGCGGGAAAAGCAAAGAAGGTAGCCTTGGTGGCGGTGATGAACAAGCTTATAAAGCAGGTCTTTGGTATGGTAAGATCTGGAGAGGTTTACACTGCAAATTATTAAACATAACGCCTAAAAATAACGCTAATAAAGTTGCTTTTTAACACAGTTCATA
>NZ_JAJJWH010000013.1 GCF_020907245.1 Pontibacter harenae
CGTATACAGGTGGACAACGGCAGTGAGTTTATCTCTAAG
Source organism: Pontibacter harenae (assembly GCF_020907245.1). GTDB lineage: Bacteria > Bacteroidota > Bacteroidia > Cytophagales > Hymenobacteraceae > Pontibacter > Pontibacter harenae. The sequence goes on from NZ_JAJJWH010000013.1 coordinate 40, forward strand.
GCCCTGGATAGGTGGGCCTATGACAACAAGGTGACGCTGGACTTCTCCAGGCCTGGAAAACCCACGGATAACGCCTTTATCGAGTCATTCAACGGTAGCTTCTGGGATGAGTGCCTGAACGTGAACTGGTTCCTGTCATTGGAGGATGCCCAGGAGAAAATCGAGGCCTGGCGGCAAGAGTATAACCACTTCCGGCCCCATAGCTCATTGGGCGACAAGACGCCGGAAGAGTGGGTGGAATGTAACATAGTAGAACCCGTTTTCTCTACTTTAGACCAGTCCTAAAAATGGGAGGAGCTCAGCACTTGTTATCCGTTTGCTTTTCCATGGTGCAAAAGTCGGGAAGGGAAGAACTTTTAATATTAGAAAAAAGAGTCAAGCGGGCAAATCCGCTGTTGAAATGAACAGGCTTAATATAAAAAAAACCGATGGAGCAGGTATACCATCGGCTGTAAGTACATTAAAGTGTGGTTTGTAACATAGTTATTCTGGCTGCATCAGCTTTCCAATAAACAGAATGGCGTTCGATGACTTTTCTCTTATCATGAATACGAAAGGCCTGTTTACCCAAACAGAAGGCGGAAGAGAGGTCACTACAATGCCTACGGAGGTAGCCGCTGCTGCTTCTGTTCCTTCCTCATTCACTTCTACAAAAGCTTTGTGTTTTACTTTGGATATAGCAAGTGCTGCTTCCCCTTCTACCATGTGGCTAAAGTCTGCTTGTGGGCTAAAAGCGATACCCATTCCTAACTCCTTCAGCATTTCATTTAACTCCTTTTCATAGGCCATCGTAAATTTTGGCAAGTGTAGCTCTAAACTTGCAGAATCGGCAGCAGTTAGCCAAGTATCAAGATTTTGTGGATTTAGCTCCTGCACCAGGTTATCTAATTCACTTGGATCGTTGGGCATCACGATCATCATACTAAACTGACGATTGCCATAAGGCAAGTCAATTAGAGTTTTATCTGTGTCCTGATGCAAAAGATACTTTCCTTTTTTAAGTGTCATGAAAGGGTGGTTAACAGTACTGCCATTTGCCAAGTGAAATTGTGCAGGCTGTGTCAGGGTTTTATCAAACTGATAGGTCCAGGCGCCCTTAAAGTAAATGGCATTCATTAGAAAAAGAGCATGCTCTGGCCTAACCTGGTCTACAATAGTTTTTATTTTACCGTTTGTTTTGTTGGCTACCCAATTATTGATCTCAGTTTTTGCGGCTGGTGAAGAAAAATCCAGCCCTTGCACCGTAGCGTCAAAGTAAGTTTCGTTTTTCTCTACAAAAGGTGCCTGCAACTCAAACCTATTGTTGTACCAGCTAGAATTAGCAGCTGAAAACGTCACTTCTTTATCTATCCCTTGTAAAAGACCTGACAATGATTTAAAAGATTGATTTATTTCTTCATCTGTCGGCAGGTCAAATCCCAGCGTCTGCCGCATGGCTTCTTTCGTGGTTGAACCAGCTCCATTATAAGCCATACCGAGCGCCATGCTAATACTAAGCGGCGAGATAAACACATTCTGATCCTGCCCCTCACTCAGCTTTGCAAAAGCCTGAAAAGCAAAAGAGTTTGAGCTACCGATTGTCTTTTGCTCCTGTACTGTCAACTCTCTTGTTTTAGGTGTGTTATCAGGCACAGCTTCATCTGTTTGGCAAGCGGACAAAAGCATAAACATAGCCCCCACCAATCCTACCCAAGCATTTTTATACTTTAACTTTTTCATAGTAGCTTTTCCTTTCTGTTGTAGACTCATAAACCAATCTTATAAGCGCATTAATTGTGACGTTTCAGTAACATGACCCATTTGGCGCAAAGATGGTTGCATGGCAACTATAGCCGCCTCAAAATTTTGCACTGATTCTGAAACAAAGGCTGCTTTACTGCCCTACAGCAGCACATGAAAACAAATCTGGAGCCAACCTTTCTGGTTATTTCTGCTTATATTTAGCTAAACCTAAACTATAAAATATCTTTTTTTCACTTACCCATGGCCTTTAGAAATGCCAATTCGCTCCTAAGTACTTCATTCTTAGCCACTGCTGTTTTTTTGTTTTTATCCTGTTCAACTCCTGAAGTAGAAAATACAGTTCTTACACCAAATGTTCTAGCCCCAGAAAGTGCTGCCAATACACCTGTGGCAGAAGATACAGCTACTACAAAAGTTGCTACACCTGTTGTGCCTGCCGATGCTGCCACTATTTTGACACGCAAACAGGTGCCAATCCTGTGCTACCACCAGATACGCGACTGGCGTGCCAACGACTCTAAGAGTGCCAAAGCCTACATTGTTCCTGAAGATAGATTTAAGGAGCAAATAAAAATGCTGGCCGATAGCGGTTACCAAACTATTTTGCCAGACCAGTTGCTGGCTTACCTGAACTATGGCACTCCACTGCCATCTAAACCTATCATGCTCACCTTCGACGATACCAACCTCGACCAATTTACTGTGGCTGCTCCCGAACTGGAAAAGTATGGTTTTAAAGGTGTCTTTTTTGTGATGACAGTCTCGTTAGGCAGGCCCAGGTACATGAGCAAGGCACAGGTAAAGGAATTAGCTGATGCGGGCCATGAGATTGGCTCGCACACATGGGACCATCATAACGTAAAGAAATACAAAGGAAACGATTGGGTAACGCAAGTTGAAAAACCAAGCAGGCAACTAGCCGAAATAACAGGTAAGGAAATAAAATACTTTGCCTATCCTTTTGGGCTCTGGAACGCCGAAGCTATACCTGAACTAAAAAGCAGAGGCATGGTGGCAGCTTTCCAGCTGGCAGGAAAATACGATGAGCAAGACCCTCTTTACAGCATCAGGCGTATAATAGCCAGCGGCTACTGGAGTGCAAAGTCGTTACATAGTAACATGGTTAACAGCTTCGACTAAATTTAATTGATTCTGCTACTTTCCTTTTTGCTAAATCACGTACAGCGTAGTTCTTTCACAACCATAATTTGATAAAAGCATAACTGATTTAGTTATTTTATAATCTTTTTAACACAAAAGACCCAGTAAAACACTATTTTTGTAAAAAAAGCATCATAAATGAATAATTCTACCAATAGCACAGTTCAGATATACAACAAGCAAGTCGGCTTAAAATTTCAGATATATAACAGCCTTTTTACAGCGCTGCCCTTTCATAGGGTTGAAAGAACTGGTGTACTGCTCTCGTTTTTCCTGCTGCATTGTGAAGAAGGTTTCAGCAAACAACAAAGCCCAACAGAAATTATTAACAGCTTTGTTAAACAGTACACTTCTTTTGAAGATGAGCAGGAGCAAATTGACCTTCTTTTCAGGTTTATCCAGTATACGGAGCGCCAGGTGGTACTTTTCGATGCCCTGGAAGATGCTGCCTATCGCGACATAAACGACCTGCAAGGCGTAGGCACCCTCCGCCACTTACAGTCGGAAATGGTACAGCCTCAATCTCAGAATAAACTGTCCGAAAAACTAAAAGATTTTGCTGTACGGCTGGTGCTGACGGCGCACCCTACACAGTTTTATCCAAGCGAAGTACTGGGTATTATCAACGACCTGTCGAAGGCGCTGATGAATGACAACACTGCTCAGATAAACAGCTATTTGCAACAGCTTGGAAAAACCCCTTTCTTCAAAAACCAGAAGCCTACGCCTTACGATGAGGCAGTGAACCTAATCTGGTACCTGGAAAATGTGTTTTACAAGTCGGCTGGGCTGATCATGTCTAACCTAAAAAACCAGTTTCCTAACCTTATAAGCGATACAAACTCCCTTATTCGCTTGGGCTTCTGGCCAGGCGGCGACAGAGACGGTAATCCTTTTGTGAGAACAGAAACTACTTTAAAAGTAGCCGATGCGCTCCGCGGCGGAATCCTTAAATCGTATTATCTTGATGTTCGCAGATTGAAGCGCAGGCTTACCTTCCGGGGTGTTGCCAACATAATCGCGGAACTGGAAGAAAAGCTTTACAACAACATCTTCCTGCCTGGTCACCAGCTCGATATCTCGAAAGATGAGATTCTGGACACCCTGCATCAGATCAGGGCTACTCTTATTGAGAGGCACAACAGCCTGTTCTTGGACCTTGTTGACAACCTGATGCGCAAGGTAGAACTCTTCGGCCTTTACTTTGCTTCGCTGGATATAAGACAAGATAGTTCTGTACACATCGAGCTATTGGAAACCTTAGCGGAAACAACAGATGTGCTGCCTTCTAATTACAAAGAGTTATCAGCTGAAGATAAGATTGCCACGCTGGTGTCTTTAGACACTACCGTAGATCCTGCAAACCTGGAAAATGAGCTGTTCCAGGATACGTTGGAGTCTATGGCTGCTATAAAAACAATACAGGAGCTTAACGGACCTGAAGGATGCCATCGCTACATCATCAGCCACAGCACCAGTGCCTTGGATGTAATGGAAGTTTATGGCCTTTTAACACTCAGCGGCTGGGGTCGTGAAGAAAGATCGGTTGACATAGTGCCGCTTTTCGAGACGATTGACGACTTGAAGCATGCAGGTGGTGTGATGAAGGAGCTGTATGAGAATGAAACTTATGCCAAGCACCTCAAGAACAGGAACAACATTCAAACCATTATGCTGGGCTTCTCTGACGGTACAAAAGATGGTGGCTACCTGATGGCCAACTGGAGCATCTATAAAGCGAAAGAAGAATTGACCAGCATTTCGAAGCAATACGACGTGCAAGTGATTTTCTTCGACGGACGTGGCGGTCCTCCTGCCAGAGGAGGTGGAAGAACGCACCAGTTCTACGCTTCAATGGGCAATAACATTTCCAACAAAGAAATTCAGCTCACGATACAGGGCCAAACGATCAGTTCTAACTTCGGAACAACTGATTCGGCACAGTTTAACATTGAGCAGTTGATGCATGCTGGCATCAGCAATGCGCTATCCAACTCGGACAGAACGACTCTGACAGCTGAGGAAGAAGAAGTATTGTTAAACCTTTCGAACGAAAGTTACGAAGCTTACAATAAGTTAAAGAACAACCCGAACTTTTTGGAGTACCTCAACTATGCCAGCCCGTTGCGTTACTACGGTGAAGCCAACATCGGCAGCAGACCATCGAAGCGTAAACCTGGTAAACTGAACCTGAATGACTTGCGGGCAGTGCCGTATGTAGGCTCTTGGAGCCAACTGAAGCAAAACCTGCCTGGTTACTACGGTGTAGGCATTGCGCTACAGAAAATGGATGAAGCTGGAAACTGGGAGTCTGTACTGCAACTTTACCGCAACTCGCTGTTCTTTAAAACACTGATAGACAATTGCGAGATGGCCATGACCAAGTGCTTCTTCCCGTTAACAGCCTTCCTGGCTAAACACCCGAACTACGGTGAGCTTTGGAACATGATTTACGAAGAGTATGAGCGGACAAAAGAATATGTGCTGCGCCTGACTGGTGCCAGCCAACTGATGGACGAAAAGCCTATTAATCAGCTGTCAATACAAATGCGCCAGCGAATTGAGTTGCCGCTACTTACTATTCAGCAGTATGCCCTTACAAAGATTAGGGAAATGGAAGAAGATGGTAAAGAGACAGCTTATAAGAGTACCTACGAAAAGATTGTAATGCGCTGCTCTTTTGGTATCATCAATGCTGAGCGAAATTCTGCTTAAAGCAGCACAAATAAAATTGATAATATAGGTAAGATCACAACATGCCTTGTGAAAAGCCTCTGCGCCGAAAAGCCAGAGGCTTTTCGCTTTTTAATATATACTTCTTTTGGCACAATAAATGAAGCGTAACAATAGCTTTACAGTAACTTTGTAGCAGCAATCTGTGTAACTATCTGCGCCTAAATTGGGTAAGGTAGCAATCGTAGCAGGAGCATTTAAGTCTTTTAATTAATTAGTATCAGGAAGTATAAATGGGGAGTGTGCTTTTAAAATTTTTGAGGTCTATTTACTATGGCATTCTTCAACCTGTTCTTAAATTCTTAAAGAGCGAATTATCAGCCTTCTTCCAAAGCCAGAAGCCAAAATTCACCTCAGGCTATTGGAAAGATAAATGGCAAAGGCTAAAGCACTTTAACTGGCGTAAACCCACTTCTGGCGATTACCTGTTTCTGTTCAAAGGTATCTTAAAGGTAGGTTTGTTTCTGCTACTGCTTTTCTTTCTTTTTTATACAGCCGTTTTTATGGGTGCTTTCGGGCACATGCCATCCCGTGCAGAGCTAGAGTCAAAGCAAAATAATACTGCTTCTGAGGTATACTCAGCTGATAGTGTGTTGCTGGGCAGATATTACCTGCAGGACCGCACCAACGTAGACTATGAAGACATAGCGCCAGCTGCCATACACGCTTTGGTAGCTACAGAAGATGTACGCTTTTATGATCACGGTGGTATAGATTACAGAAGCCTTGCGCGTGTGTTGGTCAAGACACTCCTGCTCCAAAACGAATCATCTGGAGGCGGCAGTACCCTGAGCCAGCAAATTGCAAAAAACCTGTACCCGCGCAGAGACTACTGGATCTGGGATATGCCCGTGAACAAACTGCGCGAAATGATCATAGCGAGGCGCCTGGAGGGTATATTCACGAAAGAGGAGATACTGGAACTTTACCTAAATACGGTACCTATGGGTGGCAACTTGTATGGCATACAGCGATCATCGAGACGCTTTTTTAACACCTCACCAGATTCACTTAAAACTGAGGAAGCAGCCGTTCTGATAGGCATGCTGAAAGCCACGACCACCTATAACCCACGCCTGAACCTGGAACGCTCCCGACAGCGCCGCAACGTGGTGCTAGGCCAAATGGCAAAGTACGGTTACCTTACCGCTGCCGAAGCCGACTCGCTAAAGCAACTTCCTCTAAAACTAAACTATAATTACACCACTCACAACGACGGCCTTGCTCCCTATTTTAGAGAACAGCTGCGCCAGGAACTGATGGCTTGGGCTGCCCGCCAAAAAAAGCGTAACGGAGAGCCTTACAATTTATACACCGACGGCCTCATTATTTACACAACCATAGATGCTGGCATGCAGGAGCATGCTGAAAGAGCTGTACGTCGCAGAATGTCTCGCTTACAGAAACAATTTGATGCACACTGGAAAAATAGCGCCCCCTGGGGTAACGACGCCTCGGTGATTCAGGATGCAATGCGCCGCTCCGCCAGGTATATAAAGCTGAAAGAGGCAGGTATGTCGGAAGGTGAGATAGTGACGGAGTTTAAGAAAACTAGACCGATGAATGTTTTCAGCTGGAGCGGCAACAGCGTAAAAAACATGAGCCCTATGGATTCGTTGGCTTACTACCGACGCTACTTAAATACAGGTTTATTATCCATGGACCCTTCTACGGGCTATGTAAAGGCTTGGGTTGGAGGTATTAACCACACGTTTTTTAAGTACGATCATGTGCGGTCTAACAGGCAGGTTGGCTCCACCTTTAAACCTATTGTATATGCGGCTGCGTTGGAGAAGGGCATTGCCCCCTGCACCTATTTTCCGAACCAACAGGTAACATACGAAGCTTATGACGGTTGGACGCCACGCAACTCGAACGGCCAGTATGGCGGCGAGTACACCATGCGGGGTGCTTTGGCACACTCTGTCAATACCATTTCTGCCCAGGTGCTGATGCAAACGGGCATAGATCGTACTGTTTCGCTGGCACAACGCATGGGTATTGAAAGTGACTTGCCAGCAGTGCCTTCTTTAGCTCTTGGAACGGCCAGCTTATCGCTCTACGAAATGGTGAGTGCTTATGCTACTTTCGCAAATGAAGGCCGCCAAGTAACACCTGTATATATAACTAAAATAGCTGACCAAACTGGCAGGGTGCTCCTCCAACACAGAACTGTGCATGAAGGAAGGCGTGTACTTTCTGATGATAACGCGGCCATTATGCTGCACCTGATGCAGGGTGTGGTAGAAGAGGGCAGTGCCGCCAGGTTACGTTCAGAGTTTGGCTTGAAAATGGATATAGCGGGCAAAACTGGCACAACGCAAAACCATTCCGATGGTTGGTTTATAGGTATAACCTCCAAATTGGTAACAGGTGTATGGGTTGGAGCAGAAAGCCCGAAAGTTCGCTTCCGTACTTTAGCTCTTGGCCAAGGTAGTAATACTGCACTGCCTATTTGGGGCGATTACACCAGAAGCATTGCCTTAGATAAAGACTATGTTGGCTACATAAACAGCCAGTTTCCTCCTCTTCCGAACAATCTACAGAACAAACTTGACTGTCCATCTTTTAGAGAAGAACCTCCTAAGAAGGACTTCTTTGAGCGAATTATAGATGGTGTAACAGACAAAGCAGTAGAGATTTTTGAAGGCTGGAACGAGAACAGAAAGCAACGACGTGAAGAGCGAAGGCGGCGAAGGCAGAACAATTAAACTAATTTGCGACACACGTAGCGCGACACAAGACACACGACTTTTTACCCTAACAGAAATCAAAAATCACTAATTAGCAGTTGTTCACAGTTATCCACATCAGAAGAAGCCTTTAGGTCATAGCACTAGCGACGACCTAAAGGCTTACTCAATTATCTTACTTGATCCCAAAGCTCTTTAGCTCAGCTTCTATCCGCTGATTCCATCGGTGCTGTGCGGCGGCATCAATACCGTGGCGCGTTTCGCCATCGTATTGCTCCTGCAAGTGGTTCATTTCTCTGAAAGACTCCAGAAACTCATACTGAATCATACTGTTATAGTCTGCCACGGTTAGATCCATGGTTTCAATCTTTTGCTTGTAACGCTCTGCCACTAATTTCACCAGGTCAAAATGACGTTGCTCGTGGTTAAGGCCATACGCATCTTGATCACCAGACTTAGACCAGGAAGAGTTTTGCAACATATATACTTTCATCTGTAGGTTTAGATGTACATAGCCATCTATCACCTTACTTTCACCTGCATAAGCAAAGCTTGGAAAAATAGTGGCGGAATAGCTGCTTGGTTTAGATTGTTTGCCTCTAAAGTCAGTCCATTTGATAGGGCGGGCAGTATTGTAAAAAACCGTATCTCCCACCTCATTTGTAGTATAGTCACTAAAAAAAACCTTCACGCCACTGGCTAGTTTTTCATTCTTGTTAGCTTCCTGGTTCATCCAGATATTCAGGTAGTTTAGCGCATCTGCCAAAGAACGGCGCAAGGTTGGCTCTACAACATTATGCTGGCTTGCTGGCCTGTCATAGCGGGCTCCTCCTTTATAATCAAGTAAGTGTACTGTTTCCCCATCCCGCTGCATTTCAAAAGACATTACAGCAGTCAGATGCCCGTTTACTCGACCACTCTTTGCCCCAGGCTTTTCGGTTACTTTATATTCTTTGAGCCGTATAGTTACAGGTCTCAATTTGGTATTGGCAGGAAGGCTTTGCTTTATAAATTTGCGGATAGCTACAACTCCCCCACCCTCTAAGTCTACAGGTTGCCCTGCAGCGGCAGGTGCCATATTTACTGGTGCTATTGGTAATAAATAAGCTACTGCTTTACGGTCGGCACGCTCATCTATCACATGCTTGATGTAAAACTCCTTAGGTGTGAAAGCCAGCTTCTCAGCCTGTAACGTAATGGGTGCTATACTTGCAACAGGTCGCCCCGCTGCTGTCGAAAACAGCATGAGCAAAACTATCAACATCCCAATCGAAATTTGCTGAACTATCATATGCTTTTCAAGCAATACATATATTTTGTTTAACATAATTATCAAACTAAAGAAACCAAATAGGTTTAATCTGGAAAGGAAAAGAAAAGGGGCACTCCAGTCTCAGTACCTAACATTTTCGCTACTGATTCGGTTCGCTTGCTTAAACTTGGTAACTTAGTATTTAGAACCTGCACATTGCAGACTATTTTAAAAGTAAACGAACATACACCAACAACCATACACCTATGAATTTTCGTGCTATTTGCACCGATATCGACGGCACTTTACTTGATAGCCGAAGAGAGTTATCCTCCAGAACAATCAATACTATCCAAAATTTAGATAAGGATATACCTGTCATACTTGCTTCTTCCCGTATGCCGAGTGCCATGCGCCATTTACAGCAGGAACTTGGTATTTTGCACCACCCCATGATCAGTTTCAACGGTGGCTATGTGTTGTTTTACGAAGGCGACTCCCCTACTCCAGTGGCCATTGATTCTGTGCAAATTTCTGCTGCTGTATGTGAAACTATCATAAAATTAGCAGCTGGCACAGAGATTCACATTAGCTTGTATGTAGAAGACAATTGGTACGCTCCTCAACAAGACCAGTGGACAGAACGCGAGCACAGAAATACGAAAGTAGCACCTAGCATAAAAGAGCTTACGTCTGTCATTGGCGACTGGCACACAGCTAACTCTGGTGCGCACAAGGTTATGTGCATGGGGCCTGAGCAGCAGGTAAAGGAAATGTATGAGGCTTTGGCAGCTCGCTATGCCAATGAGTTACATATTTACAGGTCAAAGTCTACTTATCTGGAAATTGCCCCTAAAACTATTTCCAAAGCCACAGCGCTAGAGCTATTGCTCCAACACCGCTTTAGCAACATCAGCCTGTCTGAAGTAGTTGCCTTTGGTGACAATTATAACGACATAGATATGCTTCAGGCGGTAGGTAAAGGTATAGCAGTAGGCAACGCTCGTGAAGAAGTGAAAGCTGTTGCCGACGAGATTACTTTACCGAGCATAGAGGACGGCGTAGCAGTGGCCATAGAAAAGTATTTTGGTAAAGCTTAGGTCTGTAGTTTCTACCTAAGCCTCATCGCCTTGTGTCTTTAACCATGTTATAACACCCTGCTTTTAACTACGTACTACTAGGACATCAAAATAGAAAAAACATGAATGTTATACACGACGAAGACGATTTGCGGTTTTATGGTGAGGTTGAGGGAGATGAAGCTGAACTTACCTATACATACCCTGATGACAAGGTAATGGACTTTGACCACACATTTGTACCTATACAAGCACGTGGTAAAGGTTTGGCCGACCAATTGGTAAAAGCGGGACTAGATTTCGCTAAAGACAAAGGATATCAGATTATTCCTTCTTGTCCTGTAGTGGCGGCTTATGTAAAACGCCACCCAGAATATGGAGATCTTGTTGATAATGGCTAATCAGCACTTGATCTAAACTTAAAGCAGAAAAGGAAGCATACAGCAAACTGTCGTGAAGGCTGTAAAAGTGTGCTTCCTTTTTTTGCTACCATAGTTTTTCTTCTACTAAAATAAGTAAAGCTTAAAACAGACAGACGCCACCCTATGCAATCTAAAAGCTTTAAAAAATTTCTACCCCTCCTTTTTAGCTTTCTCTTTACCTTCCCTGCTTTTTGCCAAGTTCAGCCTTATCTTACAGCCCGTGTAGATACCACCCAGCAGGAAGTAAAAGCAGTTTACCAGCTTATCAGCAACTACTTTAACTCTAAACCCGATAGCCTGTACAACAACCCTTACTGGAACGAAGAGGAAAAAGACTTTTATTTTAAACAGCATAAAGACAACTTCGATCAGGCTGCTTATTACCTGTTCTTCAACATGAATGCTAAACACTTGTTCAACTTCTTTAAACCAACAATACTTAGTATAGAACCTGTCGGAGAAAAATATGTAACCAGAATATTGTTATCGGCTGATGCGGTGCAGCAATGGATGAAAAACAATAAGATTAACCCGCCATTCATACTCAGGTATTATGCAGCCAAGGACAAAACAGGAAATTGGAAGTTGGAGAACACTTGGTCTAATGAACTCCAGAAATGGAAGCAGCATAAAACAAAGTGGGTCACGTTCCACTATCCACCCTCTTTCGAGTTTAACCCTGCTACTGCTAAAAAAGCGAATGTGTTTATTGACTCTGTTATTGCAACACTGCAAATAAAAAATGCCAAACCCTTCGATTTTTATGTGATGTCTTCTGAAGAAGAGCTAGGAAGGCTCTTCAATATGGACTATTGGTTAGCTTACAACACAGGCTTTACCCGAAAAGAATATAACCGCATCTTCTCAGCTCACGGAAGAGAAGATAACCTGCACGAGTTTGTGCATGCACTATATCATCCTGTGAAGAACTACTTTCTTGGCGAAGGAATTGCCACCTATTTCGGCGGAGTGAACGGGCATACGCCGTACCAGCAAAGTTTATTAGAAGTATCGAAAGACATTGCAAAAAACCACCCAGAGGTGAGCTTTAAAGATATGTACACGAACAACTTCAGGTACGCAACTAACCAGAATCCGCGCTATGTAGCAGGCGCAGTAGTTTACCAAATGGTATATGCTAAAAAGGGTTTGAAAGGTATTAAGAAGCTAGAAAAGAGCGAGAACACCTATGAGTCTTTTATCAAAAACTTTGCAGATGTGATGGATCTAGAGGAGAGCAAAGTAGAGGCATTTCTGAAAGATTATATACGGGAATATCATCAGAAGCAAACACAACCTATGAAATATTAAAGTTGTAGGTAAATCAAAAGCTTCTGCAGCCTAAGCTGCTCAGGTAAAGCATAAGGCACTTTTATAGCCAGAAAAACAAAAAGGGCTTAGCAAATGCTAAGCCCTTCTCCTATAGTATAAAAAGTAAATTACTTTACTTTCTCAACAATGCTTCTGAAAGCTTCTGGGTGGTTCATCGCCAGGTCAGCAAGTACTTTGCGGTTAAGGTCGATGTTAGCCTTTTTAAGGGCACCCATTAGCGCTGAGTAAGACAAACCATGCTCACGAGCACCAGCGTTGATACGCTGAATCCAAAGGGCACGGAAATCTCTTTTCTTAGCTTTTCTGTCGCGGTAAGCATACGTTAAACCTTTTTCAACTGCGTTTTTCGCAACGGTCCAAACATTCTTGCGACGGCCAAAGTAACCTTTGGCCAATTTCATTACTTTTTTTCTTCTGTGTCGTGCTGCAACGACGTTTACCGATCTAGGCATTTCTTTAAAGTTTTAGCGACTGGTGCTTCAATTGCTTTAAAACCAGGCACTGGGTTCGTACTGATAATTAACCTTTCTAATTCCGAGGAATTAGATTTTTAGCATAAACTTCACATTAGACTCGTCAGCTGAGCTTACAAGGCCAGTGTGTGTTAAGTTACGCTTCTGCTTAGTGGTCTTCTTAGTCAGGATGTGGCTTTTGAAAGCGTGCTTACGCTTAATTTTGCCAGTTCCTGTCAAAGAAAAACGCTTCTTTGCACCAGATTTAGTTTTAACTTTTGGCATGATATATAATTGTTTGAAATAAATTATTTTTTAGCAGGAGCTGCAGCTTTAGGCGACAGAATGAGAAACATTCTTTTTCCTTCAAGCTTAGGCAGTTGCTCTACCTTTGCTAAGTCTTCCAGTGCTTGGGCAAATTTAAGCAACAGGATTTCTCCACGTTCCTTAAACACAATGCTTCTACCCACAAAGTGCACATAAGACTTAATCTTATAGCCACTCTCCAGGAACCCTTTCGCATGCTTCAGCTTAAACTCAAAGTCATGGTCATCAGTATTCGGACCAAACCGAATTTCTTTGATCACCACTTTCTGAGCTTTTGCCTTCATTTCCCGCGTCTTTTTCTTCTGCTCGTACTTAAATTTCGAGTAGTCGATAATACGGCATACGGGTGGGTTGGCTGTTGGCGAAATCTCAACCAAGTCAAGATTTTGCTCATTAGCCATTTGCTGGGCCTGCCTGGTTTGGTAGACACCCTGCTCTACATTGTCACCAACCACCCTTACTTCTCTGGCAGTTATTTTCTCATTGACTTTGTATGGCTCTTCCACCTTTCCGCGTGGGATGTAGCGCCTGTTTTGCGTAGCTATAGTTGTACCTCCTTAAATTCGTTATACAATTTCAAGTTGCGAATATCGCAATTAATCTATCAAGAAAAAAATATGTTCTCTTAATTGTTTAGCAAAGCGCCAACCTGTTCTTTAAACATGCCTGTAAATTCTCCTACAGTCATGGTGCCTAGGTCGCCTTCGCCATGCTTTCTTACCGATACAGAATCGGCCTCCTGTTCCTTCTCTCCTACTATGAGCATGAACGGAACTTTACGAACCTCTGCATCGCGTATTTTGCGGCCAATCTTCTCATCACGGGTATCAACAAACCCTCTGATATCCTCTACCTGCAGACGATTGTATACTTCCTGTGCAAAATCGTGATACTTTTCTGAAATTGGAAGTATAGCAAACTGCTCTGGGCTAAGCCACAACGGGAAGTTACCACCGCAATGCTCGATTAGTACGGCCACAAAGCGCTCTAACGATCCGAACGGTGCCCTGTGAATCATAACTGGCCGATGTTTTTGATTATCAGCACCGATGTATTCGAGCTGGAACCTTTCTGGTAACTGGTAATCTACCTGTATAGTTCCCAGCTGCCATTTACGGCCCAGTGCATCACGCACCATAAAATCGAGCTTTGGTCCGTAAAACGCAGCCTCACCCAATTCGGTTACAGTTCTGAGGCCTTTCTCTGCAGCTGCTTCTATAATGGCACTTTCAGCTTTGTCCCAAGCTTCGTCCCCGCCAATATACTTTTCCTTGTTTTCAGGATCACGCAAAGAAATTTGGGCAGTATAATCTTCAAAGCCTAAGGCATTAAATACATAGAGCACCAGGTCAATTACTTTTGTAAACTCTTCTTTCACCTGATCTGGACGGCAGAAGATATGGGCATCGTCTTGTGTAAAGCCGCGCACCCGAGTTAAACCATGCAACTCGCCGCTTTGCTCGTAACGGTAAACTGTACCGAACTCAGCCAAGCGCACTGGCAGTTCTTTATAAGAGCGTGGTTTTACCTTATAAATTTCACAATGGTGCGGGCAGTTCATCGGCTTCAGGAAAAACTCTTCTCCCTCGTTCGGCGTTTTGATCGGCTGAAAAGAATCAGCTCCGTACTTGGCATAGTGCCCCGAAGTAACATAAAGTTCTTTACTACCGATATGGGGCGTTACCACTGGCTGATAACCAGCCTTTACCTGTGCTTTGCGCATAAACTGCTCCAGGCGCTCGCGCAGCAATGTGCCTTTTGGCAACCACAACGGTAAGCCTGCACCTACTTTTTCAGAAAAAGCAAATAACTCGAGCTCCTTGCCCAGTTTACGGTGGTCACGCTTCTTAGCTTCCTCCAGGCGCTCCAGGTACTCTGTCAACTCTTTCTGTTTCGGGAAGGTGACGCCGTAAATACGGGTAAGCTGCTTTCTGCTCTCGTCGCCGCGCCAGTAAGCACCAGCCACGTTCATCAGTTTAGCCGCTTTTATGAAGCTTGTGTTCGGCAAGTGTGGGCCACGGCAAAGATCCACAAAGTTACCTTGCGTATAAAACGTGATGGTGCCATCTTCCAGGTCCTTAATCAGATCCAGTTTATACTCATCGCCTTTTTGGGTGAAGTACTCTATGGCCTCTGCTTTAGAAACCTCTTTGCGCTTAAACTCGCTTTTGTTGCGGGCCAGCTCCAGCATTTTCTGCTCCACCTTGGCAAAGTCATCCTGCGAGAAAGTCTGTTCACCCAGGTCCACATCATAGTAAAAGCCGTTTTCTACAGGCGGTCCTATACCAAATTTGATTCCTGGATACAGTTCTTCCAGTGCCTCTGCCAGCAAGTGAGCTGAAGAGTGCCAGAAGGCATTCTTGCCTAAATCATCATTCCAGGTGAGCAGCTGAACCTTTGCGTCCTCGTATATGGGCCTGCTAAGGTCCCAAACAACGTCGTTAACTTTGGCAGCAAGCACATTACGCGCTAAGCCTTCGCTTATGCTCTGTGCAATCTCGTAGCTTGTTACGCCTTGTTCATATTCGCGTACAGAGCCATCTGGCAGTGTGATGTTAATCATGTATATCTTCTTGTTGTCTGTTGTCTATGGTTCTATTTCTGACGGCTGTGCTGTCAGTACTTGGTCTTTGCAATTTAGCTTTTATTCTGGCAATAGCCTGGTAAGCATAACTATAGTTTGGTTCTACCTTTATTAAACGTTGATACTCTTGTAACGCATTTAAGTATTGCCCAGTTCTTTCGTAACTACTTGCCAGTGTCACATGGTATTTTGTTGTTCCACGGTATCTATCGGCAACTTTTTGCAGGTGCTCCACCGCTCCTGCATTATCGCCCTGTGCATAGAGCAGTATGCCAAGCTTGTAATGTGCCTCCTTTAGCGTATCGTTCTGCGCCACAGCTTTCCTGAAAAACAGCTGCGCACTATCTGCTTTCTGCGTTTGCTGATACATAATTCCCTTATAGAGCAAAAGTTTCGCATCTGTAGGCGCTTGTTTATAAGCCTTGTTCAAGAAAGGCTGAGCTGCTTGTAAATTAAACTGTCCCACATAAATGCCAGCCAATTCTCTTTTAGGCTCCATCAGCTCCGAGTTATGCTTAAGTGCTGCCTGAAAATTATCTATAGCACGGACAGTGTCGCCTACAGCAGCCATAATGCGCCCTTTAAAGTAAAAAGCATACTCATTCGAAGGCGATAGCTCCTGTGCTTTCTCTATGTACTCACGAGCCTCTGCATAATTAAGCCGCCTTAGGTAAAGCTCTCCCAAGAGCACATATAAAGACGAACTATGGTAAGAATTACGCTCTGCCTGCAGTGCCAATGGCAATGCCTCCTCGTAACGTCCCATAGCTCGCAAAATCTGCGCTTTCACAAACAAGTTGTAAGGCTCGCTTTTAGCTAACCTAATAGCGTCGTTTATGTCTTCTAAGGCTTTCGAGAGGTCATTATTTTTAAATAAAATGACCGCTCGCCTTGTAAACAAACTCGCATCGCGTTTAGACTTGGCAATGGCAGCATTTAAATTAGCCAGCTGTGCTTCAGGGTTATCTTTCACCTCCTGCAACGCCACCATCTGCTCCTCTTTTGCTTTTTCAGCATTACAGGCCGAGCAGCAAATTATTACTGCAAAACCCAGCAGGTTTAAGCATAGCCGATAAACAGATCTCAAATAATTTGTTTGTAAACGCACACTTTTACTAAAAAGGCAAAATTAAGATATTTTCCTTTAGAATGAACGAATCGCTTGTAGTCTTAAGGAGCAGAGACAAAAAATCACGCTCTCTAGTCCCCCTATTCTTAAAAGTGCAACAGCGAACTGCGGAAATAGAATATGCAGCATCAATTTTTTCATCAGATATATAACAAAATAAAAGTTTACACATCATCTAGTTCTACTATGCGTACATTGTATTTTCAATAAAATATATATTAATTTAGAAGTTTAGGTTTTTAAACTCACCACCGTCACAAAGTTTAATTTATGATAACCCTTTAGTATCATGTTGCACAAGTTCTAAGTATGGAAGAGAGGTTGAATGTATTGGTCAATTTTTTTGAAGCAAATGAGGTTGCTGATTGGAGGCGTATCATAAAATATAATACAGACTTTTACTACCCAAAAAACTTCAAACTACTAGAGGACAGCAACTTAAACATAGAGTTTAACAGCAGTAACAGATCTTTTCTTCACTTCCTGTCCTTCTACTCTTTCGAAAAAATAGCGAATAAATTAATGATTGATTTAACAAAGTATTCGCTTCTTAAACAGCAGTTAAGATCGGTTTATATTCCACAAAAACTTCTACAGAACAAAGCACTATTTTTCTCCCATGGTTTTTTTCCTATTGGTATCAGGGAAAAAGGGATTCCTGTTTTAACGAACACAGGCTTTATGACGAATGCGTACGAAGGGATTTTAAATGACGAAGAAAGGCGGAAAGAAGTGAAGCATATTTGTAAAATGAGCAAACAGTCTACCTTTATTACGTTGAGTTCTAACAACGCTATAGAAAGGTTTTGCTCTTTGGCCCCTAAAATGCAACATAAAGTTAAATTGGCTCCTTTTTTAATTCCGAGTATCTCTAAACTTACTGAAGAAGAGATGCTTAACAAGCATTTTAGCAAGGTGCTTAAAATTTGTTTTGTTGGCATCGAAGGAAAAAGAAAAGGCTTAGTAAATTTATTAGCAGCCATTAAAAACATTAACAAAACAAACAGCAGCCTATTTGCCAACTGTGAGTTTTCGTTTGTAACCCGTGAGCCTATTGAGTTACCTGCTGGCATCAGTTATAAGCACTACGATTATTTACCTAACTCCAGTGTGCTGCAACTGATGCGAGAATCTGCTATTTTTTGCATGCCTACTTTAAAAGATGCTTATGGTATTGTGTACCTAGAGGCAATGGGCAACGGCTGCGCAGTACTATGTGATAATGAAATGCCCCGCACAGAAATTTTCAACGGTAATCTTGCTCAGTTTACGGATCCTACATCTGTAAATCAGATTGAGCGAGGGCTTGCCAAGTTGATTTCGGATAAATCTTATAGATATGAGATGGCAACCAAGGCTTATACTCATTTTAATAAGCATTATTCTTTTGAGGTTGTTAGCAGCTACTACAAAGAATTGTTTGAAGAAACAGTTAGTGCCGAAAAAGCTAATAGGAAGCGGTGCAAAAGCTTTTAATTTAAATTTTGGACTTGCTACAAAACGTTCTGCGCTACCCCGCGATTCCGAAATGGTTTATCCTAGACACGCAAAACAGCTAACCCAAGGCGATGGCAACAAATAACTTGAAAGTTTGCTATGTCATATACTGCGAAGAGATTTGGAATCCTTTGCTTAAAAGACAGGTATTGGAACTGTTGCAGACAATGGCTAAGTCAGATGCACGTTTAAACATCCGCTTACTGTACATCTTTCCCTGGTACTGGAAATTTCTAAAGAAAAAGAAATTCGAAGCTTTTGCTGCCGAATTCGATGCTGCGCCCATAGAACTGAAGTTCCTGCCAATTCCTTTTCCGTTTCCTGTTCCTTATTTTCTTCCAAAGTACATTAAGGGACTTGGCTTACGACCCTATGAGCCTGACTCTTCCGTATTTTTTTGGGTTGCAAAAGTTTTGGTTTTACCTGTTTTGCTCAAATACGTTCTTGTGGAGAACTTTAACATATTTCATTGCCGAAGTTACCCTGCATCAGCTATTCTTCTACTGTTAAAGAAGCTTCAAAAAAATATAAAGCTTGTATTTGATCCCCGATCCGACTATCCTGAAGAGAACATATTGCAAAGTTCCTGGACTAAAGATAGTCATGCCTTTAAATATTGGAAAAAGCAGGAAAAGGAGTTACTGCAAAATGCTTCTGTTACAGTATGCATCTCTAAGTTCTATCAGCAGTACTACCAACATATCTACAAAGGTTTTCGGCCTCATATTATACCCAACAATGTTGACTGCTCTAACTTTAAGTTTGATGCTGTAGCAAGAGAGCAGATTAGGAGCAAGTTTGATTTTCAGAACAAGATTGTTTTTTGCTACCTCGGCAGTATGGGAATCGGTGGGTGGCACTGCCCTTACATCTACGCCAGCATTATTAAAGACTTCAGAAAAATAGCACAACAACATATTTTCTTGTTTCTGGTACCTCATCCTTCCAGAACTCAAATTGAAAAAGCTTTTCAGGAGGAAGGTATACGAGGCAGCGAATACAGGGTAATTAGCCCTGCTTACCAAGATGTGCCCCAGTACCTATCAGCAGCCGATTATGGTTTAATTTATTTGAAAAGGGAAAAAATTGCGCTTGGCACAAAGGTAGTAGAGTATAATGCTATGGGGCTACCAGTACTTGTAAACAGCAATGTAATAAGTGCGGCAGGCTATGTAAAAGAGCACAAAACTGGCTTGGTGGTAGACTTCGCCTTGGGTGATTTAGACACAGAAAAAACTTGCTTAGAAAGTATCGATTTCGAAAATAAAGGGGCAGAATTCAATCGGGAGAAAATTACCCAAACTGCTGTTTCTCTTTTTTCAAATGAAAAAGTAGCCTCAGAATACTTGCAGGTTTATCAGTCGTTAGAGAATTAGCATGCAGCGGTTAATTGATTTTTGAAAAGCCATAGCCTCTAAGCAGCATCTCGTTAATTACTGTTTTAAAAGCGGGGAAGGTCTGTTCATTGTCGTGCATAAGTATCACTTCATTAGAAGGCTCAAACGTGATTCCGTAGCTTTCTTCTGGCACTTTACCACGGCAGTCGAAGGGATTTTCTGAAAAGAGCCTTGCTAAAACATCCGCTTCCGTTTTGATTTCGAACACACCTTCTGGTTTTTTCAGGCACCACTCCATCACATCTAACGTCCACTGAGCGTCTCTTTCTCTAGCCAGATAATCTTGGTAGTAGTTATAAGACACTCCTGGCGCTACAATATTGGTGTAATTAAGTTCAGCTAACCTTTTTTGTATTCTTCTTTTCTTTAGCCTTTTCCACGGGTCAAGTCCTCTCTTCAACACTTGCCCCATCATACCATCTCCCTTATCACCGTAAGGAAACCGAAAGTACTTTACATCCCAAGTTACTCCCGCTTTTTCATAAATTCTATCTAACAGTAAGTCGGTCTTCTGAATTTCTCTATAAGCTTCTTTTAAAGAGATTTTAGAAAAGGCCTTATGCGAGTAAGAATGATTGCCCAGCTTATGCCCCATTAAAAGTGCTTTAACAGCTGTCTCCTCGTGCTTCACCAGTTCTTTACCAATGCAGAATATAACACTGCTTATGCCTTTCTCCTCCAGAAAATAAAGCATTTCTTCAGAAGCCTTTGTCGGAAAATCATCGATGGTGAGGTAAAGCTGTTTTTTCATGAACAAAGAATACTATAGCAGGTGTTCTTTTAGCGGGAATATTGAAATGTTAAGATAAATAAAACAGCTCAGCTCATAAAACAAGATCACCACCAAAACTACAGCTTTAGTGGTGATCTTGTTTTTGATTATAAGCCTAGACCTATGAACAGTTAAGCTAGCTTAACAAAGCTAGCCTCTGATTGGCTGACGAAATAACTTAGCTATTATTCTGTAGCGCCTGCAGCATTAATTTACAACGCCTGCTTAACTCCAACTCTTCTTTTGTCTCTAAATTTAGCGTAAGCGCTTGCTGTAAGACATACATACAAGTCTCGCGGTCTTTCATTTCGTCATAGATACAGGCCAAGTCATAGTAAAACCTGATATTCATGCTATCGTAGGCAATTGCCTGCTCCATTGCCTTTACCGCGTCTTCATTGGTGGCTTGCTCGCAAACACCGCCGAAGAAGAGCTTCGTAGCAGCCGTTTCGGCAAAGTTTAAATTAGCCATCTTGAAATACCAACGGCCTAAAACATGCCAGGCACCTGAGTGGTGCGGGTTATTAGCCAAGGCGGCATCTAAGAACGACTTGATCTGGTTTGTGTAACTAAGTCGCTGTTTTGGCCCAGAAATTAAAGCCATATTACCCAGTGCCAATGCCATTACAAAGTTTGCCTCTGCATCTTCAGGCTTAAGCTCATATGCTTTGGTAGCATAGGCTTTTGCCTTGTTAAAATGCTCTAGTTTACTCGTTTCATCGTTTATATAACGGTTACCGATACGGCTGTGTAACTTGCTAACACTGCATAGGGCTTCATAGTTGGTAGCATCCTCTAAAAGCACCTTGCCATACAATTCCAGAGCCTCGCTATCTTTATAGTTATTGGCAAGCTGTTCTGCACGCAGCAATAGTTGTTCAATACCCGACCCATTACCATCTGCAGCGCAGATAGTAATATTGCCGAAGCAAAGGCAACAAACAAGTATAGCTGATAAAAGTCCTTTCATATACCACTTCTCTACGTAACCTACAAAATAAAAGAGACTTAAGCAAGAGACCGTGGGTAAGACTTAAAACAGATTCATCTGTTTCTTTCGCTTAAGAGCCTCTTTTTCCTTGATAAGGTCTGTATCCTCTTCTACGGTTTCTCCGTCGGCAGGTTGGTTACCGCTAGCCTTGGCAGCTTCCTCAGCTAACTCCTTGAGTTCAGAAGGTACTGCTACAGGCTCTTTCTTGGCGGCTGGCTTCTTTGCTTTAGCTTTTTCCTCTTCATACTCCACCGCTTCCTGCTTCGGCACCTGCACATCCAGAATTTTATAGTAGCTGAGTTTGTTGCCCATGGCCTTCCAGCCTTTCACATCGATAAACTCGCTTAGTAGTAGCTTCTCTGTCTCTTTCTCACCGCGCAGCCCACGTTTAAAGGCTATAGTTGCCAATGGCTCAGAGTGCGTCGAAACAGCCTCCAGTCTAGAGTTCTTGCTCTCGGAGATGAAGGTAAATTTCTTGCCTACGGTAGACGTCTCTATCTTGAAACGCTTCACGTAGTACACTTTATTGTCTCCCTCGTAGTAGATGCACGACACCACCAGCTCAGGATCGAACTTCTGCAGTACCTTGATCTTCTCCACCGTGTAGTGGTTCGCCAAGTCAAAGGTGGTTTGCTCGTAGCTACCGTCTTCGTAAATAACCAGAATCGTATCATCTGTGTTGAAGGAACCTAAATAACGGCCACGGCCTTCAGTATTCAACCTGCCGATTACTTCATCATAGAAGATCTCACGGCCACCTAAAGTTGATTCGCCCAGACTCTTTTGAACTACTTTCTTGATTGGGTACTTCGAAACGATATTGCCGTTTGAGCCTTTGCCCTTGATCATCAACTCCGCAAAATCGAAATCGAAAACCTTGTTACGGGCAGTGGCATTTGGTGCCAGCGTTATAGTTACCACTTCCGATTCCGAATTTGGGTTTGCTGTCAAGTAATGTACCTTCGAGTTCTTCTCTCCTTTTGTCAGGTCGTACTCTTTATCTCTGGTAATGGATTTTACGGCAAAACGCTTGGCATAAGACACACCTGATTTACCATCCACGTAGATCATGTTGTACACCATGTGCTCGTCGTTTTTGTTGTAAACGCCCGCCATGATAATGTCTTTGCCCACAAAGGTTTTGTCGGCCACTTTCGTAACTGTGAACTTACCGTCTTTGCGAAACACGATGATGTCGTCCATATCGGAGCAATCGCACACGAACTCGTCTTTGCGCAGGCTGGTTCCGATGAAACCGTCTTTTGCGTTCATGTATAGCTTCTGGTTAGCAATGGCTACCTTCTGAGCAGTAATCACGTCAAAGGTTTTCAGCTGTGCTTTACGCTCACGGCCTTGGCCATACTTCTTCATCAAGCCTTCGAAGTAGGCAATAGCATAACGAATCAGGTTGGCCAGGTGGTCATCCACCTCCGCCATCTCTTCTTCCAGCTTTCGGATATATTCGTCCGCCTTAAAGGAGTCGTATTTAGA
The DNA here is from genome assembly GCF_020907245.1 of Pontibacter harenae. Taxonomy (GTDB): domain Bacteria; phylum Bacteroidota; class Bacteroidia; order Cytophagales; family Hymenobacteraceae; genus Pontibacter; species Pontibacter harenae. The sequence goes on from NZ_JAJJWH010000013.1 coordinate 23,095, forward strand.
AATACGCTTAATCCTGATCTCTGTCAGGCGAAGAATATCTTCTTCTGTCACCTCACGGCGCAACAGTGGCTTGAACGGATCTAAACCTGTGTCGATGGCATTTAATACCGCTTCCCAAGTTTCGCACTCTTCAATATCGCGGTAGATGCGGTTCTCTATGAAGATTTTCTCCAGCGAAGAGTTGTGCCACTTATCTTCCAGTTCTCCTTTGCGAATCTCGAGTTCGCGCTTCAGCAGGTCTACTGTTTTAAAAGTAGAAATGCGCAGCAACTCGTCTACATTCAGGAAGTGCGGTTTATCATCAATGATAACACAGGTATTCGGAGAAATGGAAACCTCGCAGTCGGTGAAGGCATAGAGAGCATCCATCGTCAGGTCTGGCGACACCCCAGGAGGCAACTGCACGTGTATCTCGACGTTCGCAGCCGTATTATCCACCACCTTCTTGATCTTGATCTTGTTGTTCTCGCTCGCTTTCACGATTGATTCCATCAAGCCTGTTGTGGTAGTACCGTAAGGCACATCACGAATGATCAGGAGGGTTTTATCTACCTTCTCAATAGTAGCACGCACACGTATTCTGCCGCCACGCATACCTGAGTTATAGTTGGTCACGTCTACCAAGCCGCCTGTCGGGAAGTCTGGTAGCAGTTCTGTTTTGCGGCCTTTCAGCACATCAATAGAACCTTTGATGAGTTCGCGGAAGTTGTGCGGCATAATCTTCGTAGACAAGCCTACGGCTATACCTTCCACGCCCTGCGCCAGCAAAAGCGGGAACTTTACAGGCAACGTAACAGGCTCGTTTTTACGACCGTCGTAGCTCAGCTGCCACAGCGTTGTCTGCGGGTTAAACACCACATCCAACGCAAACTTAGACAGACGTGCCTCAATATAACGAGGTGCCGCTGCACTGTCGCCAGTTCGTACATCGCCCCAGTTACCTTGTGTTTCGATTAGCAGATCTTTCTGCCCCAGGTTTACCATCGCATCGCCAATGGAGGCATCGCCGTGCGGGTGGTACTGCATGGTTTGCCCAATCACGTTGGCTACTTTGTTAAAGCGGCCATCGTCCATTTCTTTCATGGCGTGCAGAATGCGGCGCTGCACTGGCTTCAGACCGTCTTCGATGGCTGGCACCGCACGCTCCAGAATTACATAAGAAGCATATTCGAGGAACCAGTTTTCATAAAGACCAGAAACCGGGGTAACATTATGGATGACTTCTTCCTCGCCATCTGTAAAGTGCACTTCCAGTTCCTCCTCTTCGTTATGGTGCAGTTCTTCGTTTAGATCGTCGTTATGCATATACTTCCTCTACTATGTCTTTTTCAATCTTCAAATTCTCGATAATGAACTGCTGACGGTCAGGCGTGTTTTTGCCCATGTAGTAGCTCAGAATCTTTTGTATTGTTGCATCCTTGTGCAGGATAACTGGCTTCAATTTGATATTATCGCCGATAAACTTCCCAAACTCGTCTGGTGAAATCTCTCCCAAACCTTTAAAGCGGGTAATCTCTGGCTTTTTGCCCAGTTTCTGTATCGCTTCCTGCTTCTCTGTTTCGTTGTAGCAGTAAATGGTTTCCTTCTTGTTGCGCACACGGAAAAGTGGCGTTTCCAAAATAAAAACATGGCCGTTACGCACCAGGTCAGGGAAAAACTGCAGGAAGAACGTGAGCAGCAGCAGGCGGATGTGCATACCATCCACGTCGGCATCGGTAGCGATTACGACGCGGTTATAACGTAAACCTTCCAGGCCTTCTTCAATATTTAACGCGTGCTGCAACAGGTTAAACTCCTCGTTTTCGTACACCACTTTCTTCTTCAAACCAAAGCAGTTCAAAGGCTTTCCGCGTAAGCTGAACACCGCCTCGGTATCCACGTTGCGCGATTTGGTGATAGAACCACTTGCCGAGTCACCCTCTGTAATAAAGAGCGTAGACAGCAATGAATTCTCGTGCTTGTCTTCATTGAAGTGCATGCGGCAATCGCGCAGCTTGCGGTTGTGCAGGTTGGCTTTCTTGGCACGCTGGTTCGCCAGCTTTTTCACGCCAGCCATGTCCTTACGTTCCCGCTCACTCTGCTCAATTCGCTTCTTCAGTGCCTCTGCCGTAACTGGGTTCTTGTGCAGGTAGTTGTCGAGGTGCTCACGCACGAAATCGTTGATGTAGCCACGAACTGTAGGCCCGTCAGGCCCCATGTCAATTGAACCTAACTTGGTCTTTGTCTGAGACTCAAACACTGGCTCCTGCACACGAAGCGAAATCGCACCGATAATGGAGGCACGGATATCAGCTGCATCATAGTCTTTTTTATAGTGCTCACGCACGGTTTTCACCACCGCCTCACGGAAAGCAGCCAAATGTGTACCGCCCATGGTGGTATACTGTCCGTTCACGAAGGAATAATATTCCTCGCCATAGTCGTTGCCGTGCGTCAGGGCCAGTTCTATGTCTGTTCCCTTCAAGTGAATCACATCGTAACGGTGGCCTTCCTTATCAGACTTGTTCAGAAGCAGGTCCAGCAAACCGTTTTCAGAATGGTACTTCTTCCCGTTAAAGTTAATGGTAAGGCCAGCGTTTAAGTAGGCGTAGTTCCAAATCTGATTCTCGAGGTAATCAACGTTGTACTGGTAGTTCTTAAAGATGGTATCGTCTGGGGTAAACACTGTAAGCGTGCCGTTGCGCTGCGACGTCTGCTCCAGGGGCAGATCGTTCGTTAGCACGCCACGTTCAAACTCGGCTGCTTTCATCTGCCCGTCGCGCACCGACTGGATGCGGAACTGGCTCGAAAGCGCGTTCACTGCCTTTGTACCCACACCGTTCAGACCAACCGACTTCTGGAAAGCCTTGCTGTCGTACTTACCGCCTGTGTTAATCTTGCTCACGCAGTCGATTACCTTGCCCAGCGGAATACCACGGCCATAGTCGCGCACCTGTACCTTGTGGTCTGATATTTTGATGTCGATGGTTTTACCGAAGCCCATCACGTGTTCGTCAATGGAGTTGTCGATTACCTCCTTCACCAAAATGTAAATACCGTCATCGGCCGAAGAACCGTCTCCCAGTTTGCCGATGTACATACCAGGGCGTAGCCTGATGTGCTCGCGCGGCTCCAGCGAGCGAATGCTGTCTTCGTTGTAATTATGCTCTAACTCTGCCATTCTGTAAGCGTAAGTGTATTTGTTCTGATGGAATCAATCGGAAATATAGGAAAATAAAAAGAGACAAAACGCTATATTAGTTCCAGCTCCCTTTTCGATATACAAAGAAAAGAAAATTTTTACTAATTATTTTAGCAAATATTACTTTGTATTATAGCTACTGCTTATACTGTACAGTATACAACTCGACAAACATAGCTATAGTTCCTGAAAATGTGCTTTTATAGCAGAATAAATTAACTAATATTTTTAGCAAATAAATATATTTAGCCTTATATACTTGAAGCGGAACATTTACGTAATTTGTGAAATAAATACTGCGCATAGGCCCTGAGACCTGAACTACATGGAAATTAAATTACCGAAGTATTTTAAATACACTATCATTCTGCTCGGCATCATCTTATTAGTTTGGTTTCTGCAAACATTTAAATCAGTTCTGGCGCCTCTTACCTTTGGTTTATTGTTCGCACTGCTTTTGCTACCCCTCACCCGCGACATGGAGCGTTTTCGGTTCCCGAGGCCGCTGGCTATACTTTGCAGTATAATCATAGTGGTAATAGTGGTTGGCCTGGTGCTATGGTTTCTGTCTATGCAATTGGTAAGCCTTACCTCTGAACTGGATACGATAGGCCAAAACGTTGACACTTTGATAGCAGGAATACAAGAGTTCCTGTTCCAGAAGTTTGGCATTGCACCAAGCAATCGTAGCGATTTGATACAGAACGCTATAGGGAGCATTCAAAGCATTTCTACCACCTTTCTGGGCAGCACTATTTCCATGACAACAGGCGTTTTGGCAGCCTTGACTGTGGTTCCGATTTATGTGTTTTGTATGCTTTACTACCGCGACCACCTGCAGGAGTTCATGTTTAAGTTCGTGTCCAAGGACCGCAGGGGCAGCATGAAGCAGACATTATCCAATATACAGCAAGTGGCGCAGGGCTATATATCGGGACTCATGATCGTGATCATAATCGTGTCTTTGCTGAATTCCGCTGGCCTGCTTCTACTGAATGTAAAATACGCGATCTTCTTTGGTGTTTTCGCCTCCATCCTAACCATCATTCCTTACATTGGTATTCTGATTGGGGCGATGCTGCCTGCCCTCTTTACCCTGGCAACTACAGGCCGCTTGCTAGACGCCTTGTTGGTAGTAGCCGTTTTTGTGGTAGTGCAGTTCTTAGAAGGTAATTTTATAACTCCGTTTGTAGTAGGCTCCAAGGTAAGTATAAACCCTTTTGCGGCTATAGTTGCGTTGCTGGTTGGCGGTGAAATATGGGGAGCGGCTGGCATGATTATTTCCATTCCCATGATCGCCATCTTCAAGGTAATTTTCGATGCCTATCCACCACTTTCACCTTTTGGCTTTCTGCTAGCAGATGTAGAGGACGTAAAACCTAAAAAACATAAAAAGGTAAAAAACTGGTTCACCGAAATATGGAACGGCTTAGGAAGAGGGAAGAAAAAGGATGATGTGGAGTAGGTAAGATTATAGAAGAGTTTAGACGCAGAAATTAATTGCCCACCTGTTGTACTAAGCTGTTCTTAGCTATTAATTGTGAATAAAAGTTTCTTTATCACCTCAATTATGTGCAACATCTAGTATAAGCGAGGCCGTCGGCCGAAGGTTGATGCTTATGCATTATCTGCAAGCGTACCTCTATTGCACCTCTATTTTTTTCTCTATAAAAAATACTCTTAGTTCATCAGAGACCAACTCTACTTTACTGATGCGTCTTTTTGTGCCGCCTTTCAACTTTAGATCGAGGAATTTATTTCCATTTCTTTCTTTGAAAACAGCCTTTCCAATTTCCTGTAGGTCTATTTCTCCTTTAGTCGTTCTAAATAAACTATAAATAATAACTGCCAAATGTGCAAGTCCGACAATGCTTCCTGTCCATAACAAGAATTCATCACCCGTTTTCATATATCTCTGTATTGATAAGATACCATATATGATCCACATTGCCGAGAAAGCAACTCTTTTGAATTTTTCTTTTTTTGCTTTATCTCGGATAGTGATTTTCTCTTCACCTAATACTATCTCTCCACTTTCTAAAGGCAGGGTTCTTTCCATTTTTATAATTTTTACTGTTTGCTAATGGATTAGTAAGGGCCGTGAACGAGGCGCATTTAAGTATAAAGCCTGTACCGTGTTGTGAAATTTTATTTTTTAAATTCTTGCAGCTCCCCAAACTCAAATCCTTGCTCATTGAGTTCTTTTCTTTCTTCTTCAGTCAATTGAGCAAAGACATAGTTTTTTTGCGTAATGGTAGCTAATATTTCAGTACCATCTTTAATTAGAGACAAATCTTCAAAATGATAGTTATTCCAGCTCTTGTAAGGCTTTGAAAGTATGAAGTCTTTCATTATATCTTTTATCATGTACCTGCGGAAGACTCCGCTTGCATATATTTTATCTGTTCTTTCTCCTTCTTCTATTAAGTCAGATTTAAGAGCTTCTAATTCAGGATGCAAATTAGTTGAGTCGTAAAGAATGTTGAACTCAACAAAGTCAGCACGTTCTAAATAAGAGCTTAATAACGTAATCCACTTTTCATTATCGTCTATACTTTCTGAGAGAGCAAACAGATTCTTTTCTATCATTCTAATACTTCCCAAGATGCAGATAAAAGTATGGTGGGTAACGTAAGCCATAGCTTCGCGTCATATTGATACTTAATTGACGCTACCGCTAAACCAGCTAAACCATTTTCAAGCATTTCCTTCTTGTAGCTAAATCAAATACTTGCACCACTGTAATATATAAAATTAACAGTGATTTATTTCTACTTTCGAAACGTGAAATACCTCAGCAAAGCATTTGCTAAGTAAATTTGCAATCTATACCTCACATACTTAAATTTTGAAACGTATTACTAAAAATATTGGTTTACAAGGTGAGCCTCAGCCTGAGCGGCAGGAGACTTTTCAGGACTTACTAAAGCAGCAGAACTTGTACGCCATTATCGATATTGAGACCACAGGCAGCCAGCCTGCTCAGGACAGAATAACCGAGGTAGCCATCTTCATTCACGATGGTCAGCAGATCGTGGATAAGTATAACACGCTAATCAACCCACAGCGGCCTATCCCCTTTTATATCTCGCAGCTCACGGGCATTACCGACGAGATGGTGCAGGACGCGCCTAAGTTCTACGAGGTGGCCAAAGAGATTGTGGAGTTTACCGATGGTAAAGTATTTGTGGCTCACAACGTACGTTTCGACTACTCCTTCATTAAGAAAGAATTTGCCGACCTGGGCTATACTTTCCAGCGCAAAACACTTTGCACCGTACGCCTGAGCCGCTCGCTGATTCCTGGTCTGCCCTCCTATAGTTTGGGCAAGCTATGCAAAAGTATAGACATAGACCTGCAGCAGCGCCACCGCGCCATTGGCGATGCCGAGGCCACAGCCAAACTTTTCGACAAGCTCATCAAGATCAACCGACCTGTGATTGATGGCACCATGCCGTCTGTTGCAACTAAGGAGTCGGAGCAGTTAATCAAAGATGAGATAAAGACCTCTTTGCTTCCGCCAGCCATCAACAAAGAACAAGTTGATGCTTTGCCAACTGTGCCAGGTGTTTACTACTTCCACAACGAACAGGGCGAGGTGATATATGTGGGTAAAAGCAAGAACATCCGTAAGCGCATCGTGCAGCACTTCAACATCGACTATAAGAGCCGCAAATCGCTGGATTTTAAGAACCAGATTGCCGACATTACTTATGAACTGATGGGCAATGAGTTGGTAGCATTGCTGTTTGAGTCGGCGGAGATAAAGCGCATGAAACCGCAGTATAACCGCCAGCAGCGACGCAGCGTGTTTAACACTGGCATTTTTGCCTACGAAGACGGCAACGGCTACAAGCGCCTCACGTTCGGCAGCGTTAATAAAGCCGACAATGTGAACATGACGCCTATTATTGCGCTGTCGAACCAGTTTAAGGCCAAAGGCTTTTTGTTTCATAAAGTAGAAAAGTTTAACCTTTGCCAGAAACTCAGCGGCCTCTACAAAACCAACGGCGCTTGCTTCGATTACCAGGTGCACCAGTGCAAAGGTGCCTGTATAGGCTTGGAAAGTCCTGAAGAGTATAATGCCCGTGTAGATGAAGCTATTGGCTCTTTTTCCTTTGAGCACAGCAGCTTTGTAATCATCGGCAAAGGCCGCACCTGGGAAGAAAAGACGGTCGTAGTGGTAGAAAACGGCACTTACCTAGGATTCGGTTTTATAGACGAGTATTTCTCAGGCCAGGGTATAGAAGACTTCAAAGGCGTCATCAAGCGTTACAACGATAACAAAGACGTGCAGCAGATTATCAGAGGCCACATGCGTGGCAAGCACAAGGACAAGGTGATCGTGTTTGAGGAGTAGGCTTTTCTGCATCTGATAGCACGTATCACGATATGTGGCTTTTATCAAAGTAGATCCGTTGCGCTGGAGCAAATTTGTAGCGTTGTCCTGTTTACTTAAACTAAGTATGTCATTTTGAACAAAGTAAGAAAATTTGCTACATAATGAACAACTAACGCAGATTTCTCCTATCGTACTGATGCCAGGATAGTGATAGTAAAAGCTTCACACCACCTATCATAAACTATAGCCAACCTAGCCGTGCTACGTCTGTCGATTTTTCTCAATTGAATTTATGGAATCCGTGCCATCGCTGCATCTAACCTATAAAAGAAGCTGAACCACCTATGGTACTGCCATTATCTCAGTGGAATTTCTTTTATTAGGAGCTTATTTCAGGTAGCATACATGTTTCTAAAATTATTCTCAAAAGCGAAGCCCCCCGAAGACCTGGAGCTGGTACGGCAGTATCGGCAGACAGGTGATATGGCGTGCATCGGAAAGCTTTTTGAGCGGCATACGGAAATGGTGTATCTGGTTTGCCTGAAATACCTGAAAGATGAGGATGAGAGCAAAGACGCTACCATGCAAGTTTTTGAGCAGTTGGTGGTGGCCCTGCGGAAGCACGAGGTATCTAACTTTAAAAGTTGGCTGCACACGCTAGCCAAAAACCACTGCCTGATGCAGCTTCGCTCCCAACGCTCCAAAGGTAAACTAGTAACTGACAACACAGAGCTGGCAAGTATAGGAGCGTCAGATTTACATCATTTAAACGAAACAGAAGAGCAGGAAATGACCTTTCAGGCAATGGAGCAGGGTTTATCGGAACTGCCAGAGGAGCAGCGGACATGTGTGGAGCTGTTTTACCTACAGCAAAAAAGCTATAAAGAGATAGCCGAAACAACAGGATGCGAGTTAAACAAAGTGAAAAGCTACATTCAGAACGGCCGTCGGAACTTAAAAATTTACCTGGAGAAAAACCATGCACAGCGATAATTTAGAATTGATACTGGGAGAAGAGGAACATCCTGCACTGGAGCTGCTGCAGCAGTACCAGGAAGGTGATCTTTCTGCGTCCCTGAGTCATGAACTGGAATTACACTTGCTTGATTGCGAGCTGTGCACCGATGTGGTGGAAGGCATGGCCCTCACCACCCGCCCCCGAACCCAACGAGCCGTTTACACAATCGGCCAGCGCATAAAAAACCGACTCAGAAAGCAGAAGCGCAAAGGAAATATTTTACACGGCCTCAGCGATTGGCGCGTGGCTACAGCCATATTAATGATGTTCGGCACACTGGGGCTGATTATTTTCTTCCAGTATACATCAAAAGCACCAGCGCCAGCCCCTTCCACTATAGTTGCAGAAAGTAACACCGTTCCTGATGCTTCTCCTTTAGAGCAAGTTCTCGAAGAAGAAAATCTGGTAACTATAACAGGCACAGTTCTAACAACTGATGGGCAAGCTTTACCTGGTGTTAGGGTTTTAGTATACGGTACAGACTTCAACACAACTTCCGACTTGGCTGGAAACTTCACCTTACAAACCCCAGCCAACAGCGATACACTCATAGTCGAGGCAGCAGGCTTTCCTGTTTTCAAACAGAAACTGTATACCGACTCCACCAACTACAAAGTAGTATTACCAGCGAACTAACATAAAAGAGCAGCAATTGCTTCCTCACAGTTAGGTTTCCCCATACTACGCGCTGGCGCGAATCTCCAGATTCGTGACCTATTTACATGGTGGAGTCTGTGACTCCACGGGCTCGCAGAGCCCAACAAAGGCTGCTCCACTTGCTCTGTCGCCGACTATGCTAAAAAGCTTCGCCTGGAGTTGGAGATGCACAAATTCACACCTATTATATTACTTACGCTATCTTTCCTTGGCAACAGTATAACTGGCCTCTTCGAGTCCGTCGAGTCGCAGACTCGACTTTGTTCTTAGGCACGGGAAAGATTCCCGCGCCAGGTTAAGGACATTTATCCGAGTAGAATTTGGCCAGCTTAAAACAAACTTGCCTGCACCCCCACATTTGAGGCGACTTTAGCAGCTATCACAGCTGAACAGCTGATGTTAAACACTGGTGTTTCTTCGAAGCGTGAGGCAACTATAATCTGCGTTCCGTCGGCATGAGCCGTAAAAAGTTCTTCTACCATTTTGGGACAGTTGTTGTCTTTAGACAGGTGCGCGAGCAGCAAGTGGCTCATATTGGCAGGCTTATACCCCATAAACAGCGACAGCGCCTGACGGTTAGAGAGGTGACCTCTACCGCCACGGATTCGGTTTTTCAGGTAATACGGATACCTTCCCTGCTCCAGCAGCCCCTCATCGTAATTGGCTTCCAGAAAAGCAGCGTGGCATTGCTGAAAATGCTCAATAACGTTTGCACAAGGCGCCCCAATATCTGTAAACACACCGACTTTAATATCCTTATACGCTACTATAAAGCTATGTGGATCTAAGGCATCGTGTAGTTTAGGGAAAGCCGTTACAGCCAGTTCGCCTACCAAAACAGGTTCGTGCGCCTGGAAAGGTACACACTGTACCTCACTAAGGTCCAGCCTGCAATTTTGTAAAGTGTAAGGAGTAATGAAGACAGGCAGTTGATACTTCTTGGCCAGTACGGCTAAACCACGAATGTGGTCGGAGTGCTCATGCGAAATAAAAATGGCTTTCACTTTCTGCATCGAAAGCCCCAGCCGCTTCATCCGTTTCTCCGTTTCCCTGCAAGATATACCCGCATCTACCAGCACGGCCTCCTTTCTGTTACCGATGTAGTAACAGTTACCATTGCTCCCTGAATTTAATGATGTGATGGAAAGATGCATAAGATCACAAAGGAACAACATTTTAACCTGCTATTCAAGCTGTTGAAGCTACAAATCGGCACTGGCTGGTGTTGTTGGTTTCCTTTCTTTATATTAGTAGCACAATGCTGTTGTTTATACTGAATCAGTACATTCGTACACCCAAACCAGTTCAGCGCAGCACCAGAAAACATACAGAAACTACATGCAGAAATCATTTCCTATTGAGCAGGTTCGCTCCTATTTTCCTGCCCTACAAGCATCAACAGACAAAAAGCCACTCATATTTTTTGATGGACCAGGCGGCACACAGATGGCGCAGCAAAGTGTAGATGCCATGGTTGCTTACATAACTAATGGCATGGCAAACCTACACGGCACCTTCCCGACCAGCATCCGCACCGAGCAAACCATAGCAGAAGCCCGACAAGCAATGGCAGACCTGCTGAACTGCGAGCCTTCAGAAGTTGCTTTTGGTCAGAACATGACCAGCCTTGCTTTTTCTATTGCCAGAAGCCTAGGTGCTTTTATACAAGAAGGCGATGAAGTGGTGGTAACAGAGCAGGACCACCGCGCCAACGTAGACCCATGGATTACCATGGCAAAGGACAGAGGCGCTGTCGTAAAGTTTATTCCGATCAACACTGAAACTTATACTTTAGACCTGAACAAACTGGATGAGTTAATAACCGAAAAAACCAAACTGGTGGCAGTAGGCTTATCTTCCAACGTAACAGGCACTATTACGGAAGCTGAGAAAATCATCGCCAGAGCAAAGGCAGTAAACGCTATTGTTACGGTAGATGCGGTGCATGCCGTTCCGCATTTAAGTATAGATTTCCAGAAACTCCACTGCGATATTCTGCTTTGCTCTGCCTATAAGTTTTTCGGCCCGCATCTGGGTATGGCAGTGGTTTCTGCCTCTCTCTTCGAAAAACTCCCTGTATACAAACTTGCCCCTGCCCCACAGGAAATACCTGACAAACTAGAGACAGGGACTCAAAACCACGAGGCCATTGCAGGTTTGGTTGGCGCTATAGATTTTATTCAGAGCTTAGGTGTAGGCTCTGGCAGAAAAGAACGGCTGCGTTCAAGCATGCAGCTAATCCAAGACTATGAAGAGGAGTTAACAACAAAGGTGGAAGATATTTTAAGTAGCTTCCCTGAAGTTACGACTTACCGTGCTCCTGCTGGTGTGAGAAAAACACCAACTTTTGCCTTCACCATCAAAGGTGTAAATGCCAGAGAAGCTACCGCTTGGTTTGCCGACAACTATAACATGTGCATTGCCGACGGTCATTTTTATGCTTCCACGATGGCGGATATATTAGAAGTTAACCCTATGGGCGGCTGGATTCGCATAGGCCTGGCTCCTTATAATACAGCGCAGGAAATAGAGTTATTTGGGAAGGCTTTAGCGGAGTTTGTTTCTTTGCAAAAGTAAAGAGTTCTAGGAGGCGATTCAACTATATTATAGTCTTGCTCCTTTTTTAGCTTTATACTTTTTGCTGGCTTTTCGCCTCGCTGGCTAGGCCTTACTTTTCTCCTTGATGAGAAAAGTAAGCAAGAGAATCAAGATGCTCCTAATTCGCTGAACGCTCGAACAGTGGAGCGTCGAAATGTGCACATGGCAAACGCCTATTACTCTGTAGGGGGAGAAAAAAAGCTTTATGTAATAAACTGATATTCTAGCTAAGGCAGGGGGAGCTTTACCAATTGAAGAAAAAAAACTTTTCCAGTTTTTCCATGAGGCGACTCGAGAGGTTCTGGTGCTGCGCGAGCGGCAGCCGTTAGGCAGGAAACGAAAGCAGCGCTGAATGGAAAAACGAGTCCCCGCGGACTTGGAGCGCACCAAAACTAACTATAAAACAATAGATATCTAAAACTGAGGATGAACAGAAGCTACAAAGGTAAAATCCTTCAACACCACCTTTACACACTTCATTCATAAAAAAAGAAAGGCCACCTAACGGTGGCCTTTCTTTTTTTATTCATTTATAGTTTGCACATCTTTCTCCCATCCCTCAGGTCGTAACCACCTCTTAGGCGCTGCGGGTTCTGGCTTCAGCTTCACCTCCTGCGTTTTCAGAAGGTTTAAGGCCTCTTCTACAGCACGCTCTAGTTGCGGGTCTCTACCTGCTATCACATCGGCTGGTTTGTTCAGCACTTCTATGTCTGGCGCTACTCCTTCGCCTTCTACTGCCCATTGGCCCTCTGCATCTACAAAGCCACCGCGTGGTGCTACCATACGGCCACCATCTATAAACGGAGGCGTGTCCCAGGTGCCTACAAGGCCGCCCCAGGTACGGGTGCCAACTAAAGGTCCAATCTCCATCCTGCGGAAAAGGTAAGGCAGCAAGTCTCCACCAGAACCAGCCATTTCGTTTATGATCATTACCTTCGGCCCCCATATACCAGACATAGGTGTCGTAAACGGACGATGATCACCTACTTTACTATTAAAATAGCCATGGAGGTCTCTGTTCATGATATCTACCATATAATCGGCTGCGGAACCGCCACCGTTGTTGCGCTCGTCTATCACAGCACCTTTCTTCTCCTGCTGTCCAAAGTAGTACCTGTTAAAATAGGTATAGCCGCCCTGGCCAGTATTCGGCACATATACATAGGCAAGCTTACCGCCAGACAATTCATCTACTTTTCTGCGGTTACCTTCAATCCAGGCCATACGCCTTAAGCCGCTCTCACTTGATATTGGCACCACTGTCACAAGCCGTGAGCCTTGCATGGTTGGTTTGTTGTTGATACGCAGAACGGTTTGCTTGTCGGCAGTAGCCTCGAAAAACTTGTACAGGTTCTCTGGTGCTTTCACTTCTATGCCGTTCACAGCCAAAATGTAATCTCCCTGGTTTATGTTTAGACCAGGTGCCCGAAGCGGTGCGCGCAAGTCTGGGTTCCATGCTTCACCGCTATAGATGCGGCTAATGCGGTAGTAGCCGTTGCTCTCTTCATAATCTGCGCCCAACAAACCAATAGACACCCGTTTCACATCAGGGAAATCGCCACCTGAAGTATAGGAGTGGCCTACCGAGATTTCACCACCAAGTATATCAATCATATAGTGCAGCTCCGAACGATGGCGCACATGCTCCAGCCACGGACTGTACCACTCCCAAATTTGGTTCCATGGCGCTCCATGGGTGTTGTCTACATAAAGAAAATCGCGTTGGTAGCGCCAGCCTTCCCTGAAAATCTGTTTCCACTCTTCCGCTGGTGTTACTTTTACTTTGATGTCAGAAATACTCAGTTTTCCTTCGCCAGCTTTAGGCGCACTTCCAGATGTTTTCACAATGCTCCAACTGCCTCCGCTTCTGTACAGCAAGCTTTTTCGATCAAACGATACCGAGGCATCATTTACTTTCGTCAGGTATTCTGTCGATTTATTGTCCTCTAAACTATAGCGGTACAGCGTTTCGCCACTTTGGTTCTGAATGCTCTCTAGGTAAAAAACCTGCCCTTCGGGGCCTGGCAGCAAAGCGGTGTAGTTACGTTCAGGTACATCAATAGCTATAATGCGCTGGCTCAGGTCTTCCATATCTATCTTTACCTGTACCGAAGGCTTTACAACTTTTGCCTCGCCTTTTTGTCCGCTACTGGTTCTAGGCTCTTTTTTCTTACTCTTAGCCTTACCATCCTGCAGACTTAGCTCCTGTTCCTCCGACTCCTCATTTCGGGCGAGTTCTTCATCACTTTTCGGCAGAAGCGGCGATGGGGTATCTTTTGAAAGCACCATCATATAAAGGCTTCTGGTTACAGGATGGTCGTAGCTGCTCATATCGAGCCAGCCTGTGTTCAGACCATAGTTTGTACTTGCAAGAAAATACAAGTACTTGCCGCTCTCATCCCACACTGGCGAAAGCGCATCTGCCATGTTATCTGTTAGCTGTAGCGTTTGGCCTGTCTCCACATTATGTACTTTCACGGCTTTAAACTGATTCTCCAGCAGACGGGTATAAGCAATCCACTTACTGTCTGGCGACCATACGGGATTCAATGTTCTGTCTGGGTGCGCGTAACCTTCAGTATCAGCTTTCCTAATTTTACCAGAAGCCACTTCCACGTACCAGAGGTTATAATCTGTGTCTGTAAAAGCTATGAATTTGTTATTTGGCGACCACTCTGGGCGAAAGAAGAAGGTGGGGTTCGGGATATCAATAGTTCGCGGTTTAATTAAACCTTCCTGATCCCCTATTAAAAGTTTATACTCCCCACTGGCATCGGAAAACCAGGCAATCTTGCTACCGTCTGGCGACCAGGTCGGGTAGCGGTCTGCCGCACCTGAAGTACGTGTGATATTGCGCCAATCACCTTCTTCTTTGGGTACAGTAATAATTTCTCCTCTAGATTCAAATAAAGCACGCTTGCCACCAGGACTTAGCGATGCATGCGTCAGCTGGGTAGGCGAAACATCAGCCCAGCGAGGCCTGGCCCAATCAAAGTCGCCTCTAACTTCTATAGTCAGCTGTTGTGTTTCGTTTGTATTTGGGTTCAGCAAGTGCAAGTAGCCTCCTTGTTCATAGACAACCATGCCTCCGCCAGCATCCAGGTTCTTACAATCGAACTGCTTATGAAAAGTGTGCTGCTTCAGTTCCTCAGTTTTCGGGTTATAGCTCCAGACGTTATTAGCAAAGTCCCGCTCCGATAAAAAATAAACCACGCCGTCCATCCACACAGGGTTGGTATGCCTTTCTTTGTTTGCCTGGGGCGTCTGATTCAGGGCATAACTTTTTAGGTCAACTATCCATATTGGTTGTGCCTGACCTCCTCTGTAGTTGCGCCACTCAGTGTCCCAGAACGAGATAGGCTGATAAGCAGCATACTGACCGTCCTCGGATATTTCACCATTGGCAGCTTGTGGTATTTTTAAAGCCTCAGGCATTCCTTCATCTACCGAGACTTTATAGAATTTGGAGTTAGCGGTTGGATACCCATCGCGTGCCGAAACAAAAAGCACTGATTTGCCATCGGGTGTCCAGCCTGTAACATCGTCGCTACCTGGGTGCCAGGTTAAACGTTTTGGCTGTCCGCCCTCCACTGGCACCAAGTAAACATCGGTATTGCCATCGTACTGACCTGTAAATGCAATCCATTTTCCGTCTGGCGATAAATGCGGATTTGTTTCAGCGCCTTCGTTAGAGGTAAGCCTGCGGGCAAAGCCCAAATCATTACTTCCTTGCTTGCGATCAGCCACCCACAGGTCGTTAGCATACACAAAAGCGATATGGCTATTACTTATAGTTGGTTGCCGAAGCAGGCGTGTACCTTGCGCATGGGCTGTGCCTGTTAGAGAAAGCAAAGAGCCACCAAGCGCCGTAATTTGTAGAAATCTTTTTAACACCATCTAGTTAAGTTTAGAAGAAATAGTAGTCAGTGTGTTTAAACAAAAGATGCAAAAGCCTAGCCTGTAATATTTAAGCGAAGGGAACAACTTTTACACTATTGAATAAGCCTATGTATCCATAGCTTAAATATAGTCAGAATCATAAATATATCTACAGGAAAAAGCTCCTTAAACGACAGAGGCCACTCTGTTTCCACAGCGGCCTCTGTCGTTTAAAGTATAATAGGAGGAGCAGTTATTTTACTTTCTCTTCTTATTATAAATATTCTTCAAATCCTTTTCAAACAAAGTATAAGGATCATTGTAAAACTCAAGAAAGTCAGGAATGCTCGGGTGCCCAGGGAAAGGTGCATAATAGTGCGTAGGACTTCGCACATCGTTTCGCCACACCAACACGTAAGCCAGTTGCAGATCATCTCGTTTCATTACTTTCAGCAGCGTCTCCGTCCACCAGGTAGGGTTAGGAATAGATTCCAGGCCTGTTTCGGTAAAAGCAGCTAACTTACCATGTTCTTTGGCGTAATCAGAAACAATTTTAAGTTTTCTGGCAGCTGTTTCAATGTCATAGCGGTCGCGGCCCATGTCGCCGTAGTTATCCATGCCCACCATGTCTACCCACTCGTCGCCAGGATACCTTTCCAAAAATTCAGCTTCAGAGTCGAATTTAACATCGGGAGAGAAGGCATAAATAAAGTTGTGCACATCCAGGCTGTCGCGCAGATAAGAAACCGTAAAGCGCCACAAAGAAATAAACTCCTCCCTTGATGTATAAGGTTTACCCCACCAGAACCAGCCACCGTCAAACTCATGATATGGCCTGAAAATAACAGGCGCCAACGTTCCATCTTTACCTTTTAGGCTGTTGGCCCACTTCCCTATGCCGCTCAGAATCTCTTTGTATTGCTCATGTGCCTCACCGCCAGGTATAATATACTTTACAGCAGGTTTCGAGAGAGAATCAACCCAATAAAAACCACCGCCAGAAACGGGATTTGAAAAATGCCAGGCAACTGTTGTTACACCGCCACGGTTATAAGTATCTACCACGTTCTTCCTAAGCGCATCCTTTGCTTTCTGTACAGCTTCGGGTGGTCGGCCAGAAAAACCGCTAAAGTCTACACCGATAACAGCGGGATGTGAGCCCACCACAGATTTCACATCAGAACGATCTTCATCGCCAGCCCAACCATGCCCATACTCGGTAGCATGCTGGTGTCCGAATAAGGTATGCTTCTTCGAAAGCTTTTTCATATTTTTAAAAAGAGCCTTTGTTTCTCTGGTGGCCTTTTTATCTATAGGTTTGTTTTTCTGTGCATGCACCAGCCCAAAACCAAGTAGCACCAAAAGGATTGAAAGTAGACTTATTTTTTTCAAGAGTAGTTATTTAGAACGAAATTTCTTTTCTGCAATATACCTGAAGCAGCAATGCTGTTCAAGTAAATGCCATACCTGTATACTTTCGGCACTTATAAAAAGCGTGCACGCAAAACAAACAGTACTCCTCTTTTACCCCCTTTTTTTACCCTTTAACCAAGGCAGTTAAATGCTGCTCTTCAAGCGTTATCAATTCATCCAACAACGAAAGCGTGATGGCACCAGGTTTACCGTTCCCAATCACATTGGCACCCACTTGTACCACGGGCAAAATTCTTTTGGTCGTGCTTGTCAAGAAAGCCTCTTTTGCTTCCTTTATATCCGCCAAGGTTACTGTCCCCTCTTCTACTTTATACTTTTTGCTGGCAAGTTCTAATACATTCTTTCTTGTTACTCCATAAAGCACATCCTGGCTCGGAGTAACGATAGTATCATCTTGCTTTACGATAAAGAAATTGCAGCGCGGCAACTCTGTCACTTCGCTATTACGCTGATATAGCACATCCTGAGCTTCTTGTGCTTTTATTTCCTTTATCAGCCGAACACCCATGGTATAGTTAATAGTTTTAGCCGCAGGAATTTCCCGCACATACGCATGCGTAATTATCTTCAGACCTTTGGCTATTACCTCCTGCCCAGGCAGCGCAAGTGGCTGCTGAATCATGATAAAGTTAGGTTCAGCAGGATCGTATCCATTAGCTGAATAGCCTCCTGTCAAAATCATTTTTATACCAGAAGTTCCAAAATTGTTTTTCTGAATAAGCTCATAAATTTTGGCTTTCAGTTCATCTTTAGAATAGATTACAGGCAGCTCCATCATTTTGGCAGATTGGTAAAACCGCAGCAGGTAATCATCCAGAAATAAAGGATGTCCGTCCTCCACCTTAAAGAAGTCGAATATGCCATAACCACGCTGAACTGAAAGGTCGCCTACGTGCAGGAAAGCTTTACTTAGAGGTATAAACTCCCCATGAATAAATGCATAAATTTCGCTAGTTGAGTGCATTGTGTTTCTTCATTATTTTGATCACTTTTTCTACTGGTAGCGCCTCAACCACACGGCCTTCTTTTCCCTTCATGGTTTCAGCTTTAAAAAGAGAGTTGATGATGGCTTCCTCCGTTGCCTCAATTGTAGCCATAAACAAAGGAGACATTTCGTCGTTGCGAAGCAAAGTTACTGTTTGAGTTTTTTCTGAGGTAGTATATGGAATTCGCAAATCAGGGTGAGAGGAAAAAGCAATGACATAATCTCCGCTTCCGTTCGAGGCTATGCCGCCTGTTTTTGCTAACCCCATAATGGCACGCTTTGCCATACGTTCCAGGTTACGAGCATCCACGGGCGCATCGGTCGCCACCACAATCATACATGATCCGTCTGCCGATTCCATGATCTGCTTGCTGTAAGAAAACTGTCCGAGTGCTTCTCCTACGGGTACGCCATCAATTTGCAGATTGCCGCCGAAGTTAGATTGCACCAGCACCCCTACCGTATAGCCGCCAAGGCTCTGGGGCAGCTTTCGTGACGAAGTGCCTATACCTCCCTTAAAACCAAAACAAACGGTACCTGTACCTGCTCCTACATTACCTTCCGCTACCGCACCTCCTGTTGCATGCCGCAAGGCCTCTGCCAGATGCACCTCATTTATATGCCTGCCTCTTATATCGTTCAGGTAGCCATCGTTTGTCTCTCCCACTACGGCATTTACCGACTGCACCCTTTCATTTCCAGGCTGCTCCAACACAAGCCCGACCATGGCGTTCATGGCTGTACCCACACTTAAAGTGTTTGTTAAAACTATAGGTGTTTCCAAGTTCCCCAGTTCCTGCACTTGCGTACTGCCTGCCAGTTTACCGAAGCCATTCCCAACATAAACTGCAGCAGGTACTTTATCCTGAAATACATTCCCGCTGTGCGGCACCACTACTGTAACTCCTGTACGCACATCATCTGCTTGCTTGATGGTAGTGTGGCCAACTTTTACACCTGGCACATCTGTAATGGCATTATACTCACCTGTTGCAAGCACTCCAATCTTTACACCGAATGCTCTTGCTCTTTTGCGCTCCTGCCCTAAAGCATGGTAAATCATTCCGAACAACAGCAGAAAAACAAAAAGTAGCCTCATGATATGGATTTTTAGTATCTGACTCTGTAAGTAAAGCTATCAGAAAATTTGTTGCAGGCAAAACCCACAGCTCTATTACTACAGTTAACAAGCAAACAAAAAGCTTTTAAATTATGGCGAAGAAGAACTTAACACACAAACCCACCTATATACTGCTATCATTACCAGACATTGAAATGAACTTGCGGCACTGTTTTCCTCACATACCGTCGCAGCTTTTCGAAACAAGAAGTGGAACTATGCCATAACAACTCAATATGAGCAAATACTCACAACTACTCCTTAACATTAAATTAATTTTACCGTATAATGCGCAAGTGCTCACTTTTAATTTTGTTATTTCAAAATAATGTTGCACCTTAGCGATTGAAAGTCTGTCTCTGGTTAGCCACTGTGAAGTCCTGAATGATGAATGAGCTACAAGCATGGGAAAACTTAAGAAAAGGAAGCGAAGCTGCCTTCTCTCTAATTTACAGAAGACATGCTCCACTTATGCTTCGTTACGGGCACAAGCTGAGTAATGATAGCGATATTGTAAGAGATAGTGTACAGCAGGTATATTTAAACGTGTGGAACTCACGTGAACGTCTTGGAACACCAGTCTGTGTCAGAACTTATTTGCTAAAGGCACTAAGGAGAGAATTGGCTAAGCGGCAAACGCATTTAGCTTTTCCTTTACCCGAAGAGCATTTGCTTCCGTCGGAGCCACCGTACGAAGCAACCCTTATTATTGAGCAAATGCAGGAACAGACACAGCATGTGGTAAGAGCATTGTTATCTCAACTTCTGGAAAGGCAGCGGGAAGCCATATTCTTAAGGTATTTCGCAGACCTGAATGCAAAGGAAATTGCCCAGATTATGGGAATTGACCAAACATCGGTTTACAAGCTTATTTATAAGGCGCTCGACAACCTGAACAGCTACATGAATAAAAGCAAGCTAATGTTTAACGTAAGTATTTGATTGAATATAAGCTAACTATAAATATAGAATTTTCTCATAACACATATAAGCCTAACTACATTTTACACTAACTATACATAAGTCTAACGCTCTATTTTCTAACTATTTTTCGATTAACTAATACCGCACACTAACTATTAATCATTTTGTAAGTCTAACTAGTTGATTGTTTCTAGGGGCTGTCCGTAATTCGGAGCAGCCCCTTTTAGCATTATAGGACATCAGCACATCAACCCGTTCAAAGTGCCCACTCCCACCCTAATCCAGAAGAGCTGATAAAACTTTTCACAATAAACCAGAGCAATCTTCTTAAAAAAGAAACCAACATCTACCCAACTATTGTCTATCAGAAAGTCCCAGTTTTAAAAAATATTTTCTCCCTCGGTTAAACATTTTTTCAACAGGTAAAAATATTATGGAAAGTTAGTTCTTAAAATTATGAACTAATGAAACTAAGTTTTAACTTTGCATCGTTACTCATAAGTGAATACAACAGAAAAGATGAATTTGACGGATCAACAGCGAACGCTGATAGAGCAAATAGGTGTTTGGCATGAGAACAACGGCATACAACCAGCTGCTGCTCGTGTGATGGGGCTAATGATTGTTAGTGATAAGAGGGAGCTTACATTTGATGAAATAACAGAGGCACTTAGCATTAGCAAAAGCGCCACAAGCAATGCTCTTAACCTCCTTCTCAGGACAGAGCATCTGGAATACATTACCTTTCCTGGCGACAGAAAGCGCTACTTTAAGATGAAGATTTCGAACTGGCGCGAAGCTTTTACCAGAAAGATTGATGATCTAACTGGATTCAATGTTTTACTACGCCAAGTACTCGAAGTTCGAAATAGAAACTGCGACGAGAGTGATGAAGGCCTGCAAGACTTTATCAGTTTTTTAGACTACCTACACCAGGAACTCCCAAACCTACTGGCCAAATGGGAAGAACAGAATAAGAAGAGCTAATTCTTACGACTTTTAGTTCTTTTAATTCTAAACTAACTATACACCTAAAAACTAAATACTATAAACGTGAACACCAAATCTATTTTTGCAGGCTTGCTAGCGCTCCTTTTCCTGCAGCCTGCCTTTGCACAAACGCAGCCACAGGTGCAGGAATTTAACCTGCAAAAGGCTGTTTCTTATGCTCTGGAACATAACGAAGACATAAGAAAGGCTTCTTATGATGAACTGAGTGCACAGTACCTTATAAAAGAAGCGAAGAGTAACGGCCTTCCGCAGATCAATGGCTTTGGAAAGCTAGACATTTACCCTTCTATTCCTGTTCAGGTTATCCCGAACGTGTTTGAGGGTAAACCTGATGAGATGATTGCGGTACAGTTTGGCACCAAATACAATGCCCAGGGTGGAATTCAGTTTTCACAACTGCTGTTCAACAACTCTTATTTTGTAGGCTTACAGGCTGCCAAAAGTACGGATGACCTTTACCGCTTGCGCAAGCAGATGACTGAAGAACAGGTTATTTACAACGTCGGATCTGCTTATTTTCAGACACTACAGACTAAGGAGCAGTTTAGCACCATCAACGCTAATCTCGAAAGGCTGGAGCAACTGGAAAGAATCCTGCAGTTACAGTACGAAAACGACCTGGTTAAAAAAGTGGATGTGAACCGCATCAGAGTAAATAAAACTAACTTGGAAACACAGAAAGAAGCTTTAACCTCGGCTCTTGTACAGCAAATTAACCTATTAAAATTCTTTATGGGTATGCCTCTGGAGGAAAAACTAGTACTGGAGGAAGCGCAGATTTTGCTGGACCCACAGGTAGCCATGGCTAATAAAGATGCTGTTCTGCAGAAGCAAACACAACTACAGTTGCTAAGTAAGCAAAAAGAGCTTTCCGAGTTACAGACAAAGAACATCAAGTCTGGTTACTATCCTTCCCTTGCGCTTACTGGCACTTATTTATACTCTGCCCAACGCAAAGAATTTAACCTGTTCGATGGAAGCCAGCCGTGGTTTAATACAGGCGTGATTGGCCTGCAAATGAACGTTCCTATTTTCGATGGCTTCAGAAAGCATGCCCAGGTGAAGCAGAACGAATATGCTATAAAATCACTGGAGGCTGACCACGAGAAACTGCAGAACAGCACGCTGGTTCAGTTAGAAAACTCAGTTAGCCAATTACAGAATAGTTCTAATGCCATACAGGCGCAGGAGCGCAATGTAACGCTGGCACAAGAAGTATACGATACAACAAACCAACTTTATAAAGAAGGCATATCACCGCTTACAGATTTACTCGAAGCAGAAGTAAGCCTTCGCGAAGCAAAAACAAACCTGAATAACGAAATGCTGAAGTACAAGCTGGCACAGCTGAACTACCTGCAGGCAACAGGCGATTTATCAACATTAACAAAATAACAACACACTATAACAAAAAAATGAAGAAGCTGATTTATATCGTAATTGTTATCGCAGTTTTGGGAGTCGTTGGCTTTAAGCTAATGAGCAACAAAGAGCAAATGGCAGCGAAAGCAGCAGTAGCTGAAATAAAGAGCGATGCCATTCCTGTAGCTATAACAGAAGTTAAAAGTGCCAAGCTAGACAAGTCATTTACGGCACAGGGCAACTTTGCCCCAATCCAAAGCTTGACACTTTTGTCTGAAACACAAGGACAGATAACTAGGGTTTTAAAGCGCAGAGGCGACAGAGTAAAAGCTGGAGAGCTGTTGGTGCAGGTAGAAAACAACACCATGGCCGCAGACTTAGCTACAGCAGAAACAAACGCAGAAAAAGCGAAGCGAGACCTGGAGCGTTTTGAGAACCTGGCTGCTGGCGATGCAATCACTAAACGCCAACTGGAGGACGCACGCTTAGCTGCTAAGTCTACACAGGCGCAGCTGGTGGCTGCCCGCCAACGCTTAAACAAAACACGCATCACAGCCCCTATCAGCGGTGAGATAAACGAGATTTTTGTAGAAGTAGGTTCCTACCTAAACCCAGGAAGCAAGCTTTATGACATCGTGAATGTGGACAAACTAAAGTTGGTAGTAAAGGCTTCCGAAAGTGAAGTATTGCTCATCAGCAAAGGCGATAAAGTAACTGTGAAAGCAGATGCAGGTGCTAGCCAGGAATACGAAGGCATTGTTACTGCCATCGCTGCCAAAGCCGACCTTACCCTGAAATTTGATGTGGAAGTGGAAGTGAAAAACGCAGCCAACAATAACCTGAGAGCTGGTATGTATGGTACCGCTTATTTTGAAGTAGCCGACCAGCGCGATGCACTGTTGTTACCACGTGAAGCTATTGTTGGTAGCATTCAGAACCCTAGCGTGTACCTGGTAAAAGACGGTAAGGCTAGCTTGCGCAAAGTGAGTGTAGGTACTGTAACACAAGACCAGGTAGAAATACAGGAAGGTGTGCAGCCTGGCGAAAAAGTAGTACAAAGCGGACAGATTAACCTGCGTGAAGGGGTGAAAGTGTCTGTGCTTTAAGAACTGAAATATTCCTTTTAAAGAGAAAGTTTAGAAATGAATATAACCAAATTATCAATACAGCGATCAAGCCTGGTGGTGGTGGTGTTTACCGTCCTCACACTTCTTGGGGTTGTCAGCTACCAAGCGCTAAACTATGAGCTGTTACCTAAGTTCAGCCCGCCAGTGCTTACTATAAGCACTATTTATCCAGGTGCTTCACCTAACGAGGTGGAGAACTCTGTGACAAAGGAAATCGAAGATGCCTTATCATCGCTGGAGAACGTGAAGGAAATGAAAAGTACCTCTTTAGAGAGCTTTTCTATCATCACAATACAGCTGAACCAGGGCACCGATGTTGACCTGAGTTTACAGGATGCTCAGCGTAAGATCAACACCATTCTGGCGAAACTGCCAGAAGATGCCGATGCACCGACTCTGAACAAGTTCGACTTCGACGACCTGCCTATCATAAAAATGGGTGCCACAGCTAATATGTCGGCAACAGAATTCTATGACCTGATCGATAAAAAGATCAAGCCAGAGCTTTCAAGAGTACCAGGCATGGCAGCTATTAAAGTTCTAGGTGGCCAGGAACGCGAAATTAAGGTGAACATCGATGCGAACAAATTGGAGGCTTTTAATCTTTCTATCCTGCAGGTGCAGCAGAAGATACGTAATTCCAACCTCGATTTCCCTACAGGTAAAATAAAGCAGGAAAGCGGCCAAACGCAGATCCGTTTGGCTGGTAAGTTCCAGTCGCTGGACCAGCTGCGCAACCTGATTATCCGCGAAGACCAGAACGGTATAGTACGCTTGGCAGATGTGGCAGAGGTACAGGATACGCAGAAAGATGTTGAAGTACTGACCCGCGTTAACCAAAATGCTTCGGTAGGTATCACTATTCAAAAGCAGTCTGATGCCAACGCCGTAGAAGTAAGCCGCCTGACAAAAGAGGCACTAGCCAAACTAGAGCAAACATATGCTGCCCAGGGGCTGAAATTTAACCTTGCAAGCGACTCTTCAGACTTTACACTGGAGGCTGCCGATTCTGTAATGCACGACTTGGTGATTGCGGTAATACTTGTAGCCGTCGTAATGTTGCTGTTCCTGCACTCACTTCGCAATGCCGTTATCGTAATGATTTCCATACCTGCATCGTTGGTAGCAACCTTTATAGCGATGTACTTGCTTGGCTATTCACTTAACCTGATGTCTTTGCTGGCACTTTCGCTGGTGGTAGGTATCCTGGTAGATGATGCCATTGTGGTAATCGAGAACATTCACCGCCACATGGAAATGGGTAAAAAACCTGCACAGGCTGCTTATGATGGTATCCGTGAGATTATGGCGACTGTAACATCCATTACACTAGTAATCGTGGTGGTATTTATTCCAATTGCACTTTCATCTGGTCTAGTTTCAGATATCCTGCGTCAGTTTGCAGTGGTGGTAGCTATAGCAACTATGATTTCGTTGTTCGTAGCCTTTACCCTGATTCCACTTTTGGCAAGCCGTTTCTCTCGCCTGGAGCACATCTCCGATAAAAACTTCTTCGGAAGATTTATACTGGCATTCGAGCGCTTACTAGATAGAATAATCGAGGGTTTTACTGATACCTTGCAGTGGGCGTTTAACCATAAGTTTATTACGTTAGGCGTAACCATTTTACTGCTTGTCGCTTCGTTCATGCTGGTGCCATTTGGCTTTATCGGTTCAGAATTTATACCTGCCGGCGACCGTGGTGAAGTGAGCCTTCAGTTGGAGCTGCCTAAGAATGCAACAGTAGAGCAGACAAACTTTGCTACAAGGCAAGTAGAAGAATACCTTCAAACTATACCTGAGGTAGAGAAAGTGTTTACTACGGTAGGTACAACTTCATCGGCCCAGGCTGGACAAAACACCGCCTATAAGGCAGATGTATCTGTTACGCTGGTTGATGTAAAGGAACGCAGTTTCAGTACAGATCAATTTAGCCGCCAGGCCAAAGCTGATATCGAAAGCAAGCTGCCTGATGTTGAAGTAACGCCAGTTCCAGTAGGTTTGGTGGGTAACGCACAGGCTCCTATCCAAATCATTATTTCTGGTTCTAACCTGGACTCAGTGATGGCTTTCTCACAGCAGGTACTAGCTATCACGGAGAGTGTGGATGGTACTGTAGACACTGAAACTTCGGTTGAAGGTGGTAACCCTGAGATTGAAGTTGTAGTGGATCGCGACAAGATGGCAAATGTCGGCTTATCGCTGGAGAACGTGGGAGCAAGTATGCAGCTGGCTTTTAGCGGCAACTCCGACGTTACCTTCCGTTCTGGTACTGAAGACTATGACATCAACATCCGTCTGGATGAATTTGACCGCCGTAGCGTGACTGACATCGGCAACCTGTCTTTCGTGAACAACGTGGGACAGTTGGTACGCCTGGCGCAGTTCGCGGACATCAGGCAGTCAACTGGTCCGTCGCAGTTGGAGCGCTATAACCGTGTAACTTCTGTAAATGTTAACTCCCAGGTAATTGGCCGTCCTGCAGGTTCTGTGGGTGCTGAGATTCAGGAACAGCTAGCTAAGATAGAAGCTCCACAAGGTGTAGCCTATGAGTTTGGTGGTGACATGAAGAACCAGAGCGAAGGCTTCGGTACGCTGGGTATTGCCCTGCTAGCTTCCATCATCTTTGTATACCTGATTATGGTGGCACTGTACGACTCTTACGTGTATCCGCTGGTTGTATTGTTCTCAATACCTTTGGCTATTATTGGAGCCTTGCTGGCCCTGGCGCTGGCTGCCCAGTCATTGAGTATCTTCTCTATCCTGGGTATTATCATGATGATTGGTCTGGTTGCCAAGAACGCGATTATGGTGGTGGACTTTACGAATAAGCTTAAAGATGAAGGCGTGTATGTAAAAGATGCGCTTATCGAAGCAGTAAGAATTCGTTTCCGCCCGATTTTGATGACAACGCTGGCAATGGTGATAGGTATGTTGCCGATTGCCTTGGCAGGAGGCTCTGTGGCTGCAACTAAAAACGGTTTGGCCTGGGCTTTGATCGGTGGTCTGAGCTCATCCATGTTCCTGACGCTGATTGTAGTACCGATTATCTATTACGGCTTCGACCGTATACTTGCCAAGTTCGGAATGGATAAGAAAACCGCTATTGAGCTTGAAGATAAGTCACTGGAAGAACTAGAGCGCGAAACTGCACAGTTAGAAGAGCAGAAAATGGTACACGCTATTTAACTTAGATAGAATTTCTTGTCTGTAAAAGAGGCACCACGCTCGTGGTGCCTCTTTTTGCTTTCTACGTGTTGCTATAAAAAATCATCCTTGCTCCCACCAGGAACAAGGATGATTTTTTGTTGCTAAAGGATTTTGTTACCTACTGGCCAGAAGGTACTCTAATACCTAATGTCAGCATAAACACAGAATGACGGGCATTGGTAAGGTCGCCTTCAAAGTTCACATCCTCCTTCACAAAATCTGAAAAGGCACCGTTGTAGCGTACGCCAAGGCTGATTCCGTTTCGAGAGGTAAAGCCTAAACCAGCTGCATATCCGATCTCAAACTCCGAAAGGCCTTCTTTGCTTTTAGAGTCGTTGCTGCTAGCGATCAAGTTTCCGTTGCCATCGTAAACCTCTGTTTCGTTGTTCACACTAAGCAAGTAGCTCAACTGTGGCCCCAATTCAAAGTATAGCGGACCAGCTTTAATATTAGCCAATACTGGTAGGTCAAGGTAATTGTAGTTTACACTGCCTCTTCTACTTCGCTCCTGCAGCAACAGGTTTGTGTATGTCTCTTCACTTGTATTAAAGCCTTTTCTGGAATAAAGAAGCTCTGGTTGGATGGAAAAGAAATTTTCCACTACAGGAAAAGCTAACGTAACACCAGCATGAAAAGAAACTTTGTTCTCAAACATATTCTCGTCACGCAAATCTCCTGAAAGGTTAGAAAGGTTTGCACCTCCCCTAATACCGAAAGTGGCCTGCGCCTGCGCAGCCGCAAAAGAGGTTAATACAAAAGCAAATGCAAAAAGTAACTTCTTCATAAAATTTTAGTTAGTTCAAAATTTGAATTGGGCTATTTACGTGCCAAACTTAGCTTTGGTTTTTGCACCTTTTTCAAACTACTTTTCATATTTTATCAGCTTTACTTCCTATAGCACTGATTTTTAATGTACTAAAATACTTACAACTGCTTTCCCTAAAATAGAATAAGCCAAAACTTCAATAAACAACATAAACAAATATTTATATAATTATATGCTTTAAATAACTTTGACTGACAAAATTATTTAAAGCAGGATTAGCAAAGTAAGAATAACAACAGAAGCAAAATGTTGCATTAGAGTCGGCACACTATAAGATTTACGTAAATACATCTACAGCCCTCGACTCTGCATCTTAACAGGAAACAAGCGGTAGTTGATAAGATCTACGGCATAAGGGCAGCCCTTCAAACGAACAACTGGCACATAAGCGGCGGGGGTTAAACCGTGGCTATTAGGTAGCACCAGCATTGTGTTGCCAACATAAGAAAGGTCGGTTTTATACACACCTAATTTAGGAGCTATAGCTTGCAAAAAGTTTTCCTTTTCCTGCTCTGCAGATGTAAAGCATATCTCACCAGAGAGAACGCCATCGGCAGTAGAGGCTCTTTCGTAATGTACCTTTGAGTAAGTATCTATAGCAACATTAGGCAGCGCAAGACTAGGCACCTGTGTTCTGACAGTTGCAGTAGGCGCGGTAGCAGCCTGCCTTTTAACATGCCTGTCTGGTTCTGGGACACTATAAGTTTTACCGTTACCTTGAAATACTTCATTCTCAAACCGCTTGATGAGGTTTTCAGCCTCAGCTTCCAGCCTTGTGAAGATGTTATCGGGTTTGGGCACTGCTTTGGGCGGTGTGTTTTTGTCGGCAACTGGTTCTTTTACCTCTTCGGGCTCTGCTGGCACCGCAGTAATGGTAACGTGCCTTTCGTGCGCATCCAAAATGGCTTTAAAAGCATTGATAAAATGCTCTGTGTTCTGAAGGTGGAACAGCTCTAAATCATGTATGCGGCGCTTACTGATTAGGTAAGCATGTATGTTGCTCGTCTTGTCATAAACCTCTTTTATTTTGGCTTCGTGCGAGGTGCCTTTGTACCTGTTCAGTAGATTGTGGAGCAGGGCTAACCTGGCATTAGAGGCTTTGATATACTTTACATCTTTCGGATCGACACCCGCAGCACTTTTGCCAATAACAGTTCTGTTAGTTGGTGAATCATCTACTACGCCAAAAAAGGAACGCCAGAATTTCATCATTTAGTAAGCATTCTCTTAAGGTGCAGTGTCTCTATTTCGACCTCCACTTTTTCAGACTCTTTTATTTCTTCAAAGAAGTTATCCAGATTTTTAATATAAAGATCAAGCAGCTCATCCTGGTCAGGCGTCAGGATGTGCTGCTGTTTTACAACTTCCTTTTTACTTCTGCCAGCCATTATTCTACTTCAATCTTATTCGATTTGTTGAAAGTGCCGACAATCTTGCTGTTTAGTTCTTCCTGCACTGCCGCCAGTTCTTTTACAGCCTCTTCCCTTTTCTTTCTTCCTTCTTCCGATATCTTTATCACAGCATCCAGCGTCTCCACCATATCGCGGTTCACCTTCTTAAGTGTATCTACATCTACTATGCCGCGCTCATTTTCCTGTGCTGCATTCACCACATTGGTTTTGAGCAACTGCGAGTTCTTCAGCAGCATTTCATTTGTGGTATCCGTTACTTTTTTCTGAATCTCTAGCGCTTTTCGCTGCTTTTCCAGACCCAAGGCAATGGCTACCTGCTGTCGCCACACAGGTATAACTGTTACTATTGAGTTTTGTATTTTCTGCGCCAGCACATCATTCGTCGTCTGCAGCATCCTGATTTGCGGCATCGACTGAGTAGCTATAGTATGAGAAAGCGTAAAATCGTGTACCTTTTTCTCTAGCCGATCCTTGAAAGCAATCATGTCGCTGAGGCGCTGCACAGCCAGTTCATCCTGGTCACTTGCATCCACCTCGGCCTGCAATTTCGGTATCGTCTCGGTTTCAAGCTCCTCAATCTTCATCTTCCCCGCTGCAATCACAGCCCGAATCTCATGGATGTACTCTACCGCCTGATTGAACATTACTTCCAGGCTCGTGGTGTCTTTCATCACGCTCTGCCGTGTCTTTTCCAGCTTCACCACCACGTCGTCCACATTTTCAGAAATAGAATTATACTGGCTGGCAATCCGCTTAGACTTATCCACAAACTTGCGCATGAAAGGAATGCGCGACAGCATACCTGGCTTCTCCTCTTCGTCTATCTTCACCATGCTGATCTGGTTGAGCAGCTCGTTGATGGCGGTACCAGCATCGCCAGAGTCTTTGGCCTTTACCTTCGTCAGCAGCTCATTGGAGTAATAGCCTAGCTTGCGCTGGGTTTCTACGCCAAAGTTGCTAAGGCTATCTGGTTTGGTAGGGTCAATAGACTCAGAAATGGCTTTAGCTTTCTGCTGAATCAACTCTTTATTTTCGGCGATTGTGATATCCGTTTTTTCCATCTTATTTTGTTTCAAAGCAGGTTATACTGTGTAACAGTCAGGGAATTCAGGTACTTTTTTATTCTTTCATGCTTCTCGGTGTTCTCATACCATTCCACTTCGTTTAGTGGCAGAAAATCACCCAACATATCTCTTACTTCATTTAGTAGCGCATCTCCTTTCTTTGTTCTGAACTCTGGGTTTTTATAGAAGGCGCTTATATACTGCACTTTTACTAAACCATTTTGGGTAATGGCCAGCTCTTTTACCTCCACTGTAAGCTCCGAAGATTTATCTCTTTCAGTTACAATCGTTTTATAGATTCCTGTATTTCCTTCTTCTAAAGCAGCTACACATTGCGATCTTACATCTTTTAGAGCCTGCCGCAACCGTCGCTTAGGCTTGATATGGAAGCCATATACATACCCCAAAACAAAGGCGAGCATAAATGTTAAAAAAATTGCCATAGCTTTTATTCTTACTTTTTTATACCAACAATACTTATACTATGTCATACGCAGAACTTAAATGACTGACTAAACCCTTCTGCCAAGTATAAAACGCGACAAAGCGGACGAACTTATACATCAAAAATCGAAATTAACTTTCTGATGCTGTAGCTGTTTCGCTAGTTTAAGCCCTTGCCATCAAATTACTAACGTATGCTTTGGTATAAACTAAGCAAAAACTACGCCTACGGTTTACACAGGCCAAACTTCAAATCGAAAATCCCCTGCTTCTACAGCGCAACTACCTCCTTTTCATGCCTTCAGCATAGTTTTTCATAATATACTTCATTTTGAATTTAAACTAAAGTATAAGCACACTTTTCTTATACATGCAGCAAGCCATAAGCCTAAAACTGTTTCAGCGAAAGCTTAACCACCCTTCAACCAAGTTTCTTAACAGAATGACAGTTGGTTTTATGCAATAGTTAGAACGGGCCGCTCCTACCCCAACGCCCATTTATTGGTTCATCAATGGCAAAAGAGCATGCTGTACATGTGGCACATTAAATACTTCTAACTTTTTAACTTTCTAACTCCCACACTCCTAAACTCTTCAACTCTCTAACTTCTTCTAAGTTCCAGCACCGTTATTTCTGGCCAAATACCTACTCTGCCAGAAAAGCCAATAAAGCCGAAGCCACGGTTTATGTACAGCGATTTCCCGTTTTCCTGTGCCAGACCTGCCCAATGTTCATAGCGGTACTGCACAGGGCTCCATTTAAAGAGAGGCGTTTCCACACCGAACTGCATGCCGTGCGTGTGGCCAGAAAGCGTCAGGTGTATGTGTGTTGGGTGGTCTTTCACGATTAGCTGCCAATGCGAGGGGTCGTGCGACAGCAGTATTTTGAAGGCATTTTCTTCAACGCCCTGTAGCGCTTTGTCTAGATCGCCTCGCTCTATAAAGCCCCTGCCCCAGTTCTCTACTCCAAGCAGCGCCAGGTATTGTCCATCTTTTTCAATTCTAACGTGCTCGTCCAGCAGCAAGCGGTAATCCATATCTGCATGGTGCTGCTTTAAGCGCTGCATATTGGCCTCGCGCGCTTCATCATTCTCCCAATTGGCATACATGCCGTAATCATGGTTACCTAATATAGAAAACTGGCCGTAAGGAGCTTTAATTTGACCGAAGTTGTCCTTGTAAGGCACAAGCTCAGAAGCATGATCGTTTACAATATCACCTGTAAAAACATATAAGTCTGACTTTTGTGCTTTTGCCAGTTCTATACCGCGCTGCACGGCTTCTTCATCATCAAAACTTCCTGAGTGTACATCCGAAAGCTGCGTTATAGTGAAGCCATCAAACGCCTCAGGCAAATCATCAAAGTATAACACCTGGCGGTGCACACGATAGTCGTACTTCCCTTTTGTAACACCGTACAAAAAAGATAAGAAAGGAATACCTGCCATAAAAAGGCCGACCTGGCTTACAAACTTTCGACGGTGTGGCAGCAAAGTTCTATCTCCGTTTCCGTCTTTCCCCTTACCACTGAAAAAGCGAAAAGCAGCTACTCCTACACGGTAAATATCCTCAGCAAACAGTACCAGCATAAACACCAGTTTAGTCACAAAAAGCGTCAGGAAGGCATTTATGAACCACTGCACCAAAGGAGTTGTTTTGTCTTCGGAGAACCGTACATAAATGGAGTAGCCAAAGCCGATTATAAAAGCTATAAAGAAAACCCAGTACAACAAACGCACTGTTTTTCTCAGTCCTTTCGATTTCCAAGTTGATGTTAATTTCTTGACGCCCTGGTAAACATACCAGTCCATGAGGAGGGACAGAATCCCCAGAATAATTACTATACGAGACATGTTTTATTTTTCGTGTTCCTGCTCTCTTTTGGCCATCGCTTTACAAGCACAGCATATTACCTAACGGCATAGCAGCAGGGTAAGATATAAAAGTACAGAAGTCCGCTAAATTTGGTTGAGAATTTATGACAGCTAATAAAATATAAACCTCAACCAGGTTACTTTTAAAAGCACCTGATTGAGGTTTACCAATACAAAACTGTTGTCTATTTTGCTTTACTAGAATCTAAAAATAGTGTTTCTGCCTCCTACTTTACCAGCGAAGTTGCGGATGTTGTAGGTAAATGTAAGCATACCATAACGAGTCAGCACCACCGTTTGTGTATCTTCTATAATGTTTTCGCGGATGCTTCGGTAGGCGCTTAGGTTCTGGTCTAGCGCATCGTATACAGAAAGTTTTAGCTGCGCCCGATCATCTTTCATAAACAGGAAGGTAACTCCTCCGTTTAGCCTGCCATAGTCGTTCCGAAGCCCAGGGGCCACATTAGAGTTGTACCAGTAATCGAAAGAGGCTTCCCAAACAAGCTTCTTAGGTAACCTTATCACTATTTCAGATCTGGAAGTTTTGGTGTTAAACTTCAGGTTATCAAACACATCATTCTCGTATGTGCTGCGCTGGTACCTAAGCGAAAAGGTCTGGTTAAACTCAAACTTATCATTGAGGTTCATCCTGGCCTCTACGGAAGGTTCTAAATTCCAGGTCTGGCTAAAACTACGGATGTCGTTGAACAGCACCAAGGTGCGTCGGTATTCACCCCATAAACGACCACCAATAGAATATTGCCTATTATTATCGTACTTAAAGTCTTTCATAAAACCACCGCTGCTGTAAACCTGCCAGTTGCCATCTGTATTGACAGGTCTGGATGTCTGCACACCGTTTTCGTCTAGGGTGCGCTCGCGGGTAACAGCATCTTCTGTAATATCGCCACTCAAATACACGTCCCAGTTAAGCGATCGCTTGGTGTCGTATTTATAGTAATTGAGGCTTACAGAGTTTGAGATAGAAGGCCTTAACCCAGGGTTGCCGTAGTTGATAAACAAGGGGTTCGTATTATCCAATACAGGCTGCAGGTCAGAGGCATTCGGCTCTCTCATGTTTACATTGTAATTTAAATAGAGCCCTTTCCAATTAACGTTCAGCGTCGGGAAAACATAAAAGAAGTCCTGCTTTATCGTTGGGTTCTGCTGAAACTCATTCGTGATATCCAACGAGGTAAATCGTATACCTGGCTGCACTGTCACGTCTTTTATTTTCCATTTGATGCCTGTAGTAAAGTAGTTACGCCAACCTGTGCGCCTTAGCTCATTCGATAAGCCTGGCACCAGTTGGTTATAATCATTTGTTTCTGGCTCAGCATTATAAGTATAGAGCGCATCATTGTCGTTGAAGTATTCAGAATTGAGACGGAATACAGCACTTACAGTCTTCGAAATAGGCTCATTATACGAAACAGAATTGCTGAACTTAGTGCTATACCTGTCGTTGTTTCGTAACTGATCCAGGAGCGTAGTATTGGGCTGTGGCCTGTAAAAAATATTCTCCGCAATGTTAAATTGATCTTGTAGCGTAGTGCTATAGTCGTAGTTTCCATAGTAGTTAAGGCTTCTGCCCTTCTTCCTGAAGTTTCGGCTCAACGACAACCTGTTGCCTATTGTAAGAGTGTTATTACTATACCTTTGCCTGTTGTTACTTTCGTTTAAAAGTTCGCCGTAGTCTTCGTATGTGTTTGTATAAGCATTTTGGTTTGCTCTGCTATCGGTAATCGTCACCGACGGAGTATAACTTAGGTCGGTTAAAGAATCTACTTTCCAATCTAACTTACCACCAATTCTGTGGCTGTTGTTCTTACTGAACTGGTTTCTGAGCCTACGAGAGGTAATAGTATCCTGCCCTACCAACTGGCTAGAGTTCACGATTTGGTTCAGGTCGGAATCTATGCCTCCATAAAAATACTGCAGGTTCAGTTTTATACCGTTTTTAAACACCGTATTAAAGTTACCGCCCGCACCAGATGATTGTTGAATGCCCTGCCCAGTACCTCCGAAAGAGATGCCGTTCAAAGCAAAGCCGCCGTCACGCATCACCATCATCGAGTTAAATCCGCTTCTATCAAATCCACCTATTCTGGAAATCTCCTCAAAGCCAAAGCCTGGCTGGTTCAGGTTATTTGAGTAGCCGAGCACGCTCAGCTGCATGGTATCGCGGAACATGTTCAGAATACCGCCGCCCTCATAGCGTTCATCTGTACCAGCCCCTCCATAAACTTTCCCAAACATGCCTTTCTTAACACCTTTCTTAAACTTTAGATTGATGACCTGCGGAATCTCTGATGCTGGCATGTCAGGATCGCGGCGCAGGGCCTCTGGGTCGTTCATCACCTGTACCTTCTCAATCACGTTGGCTGGTAGGTTGCGGCTGGCAATTTTTGGGTCGCTCCCAAAGAATTCTTTACCATCCACCATTATTTTACTCACCGCTTTTCCGTTTACCCTGATGTTACCAGAGCCGTCAACACTTACTCCTGGCAACTTTTTCAACAAGTCCTCTACCAATGCTGTTGGCAAGGTTTTGAAAGAAGCCGCATTAAATTCCACCGTATCATTTCGCACCAGTATAGGCGGAGTTTCAGCCACAATCAGCACCTCGCTCAGCAGGTTCGTAGAGGTCTCCATACCTATTTCTCCTAATTGGAGGGTAGGCTGCTCCGTTGTAAGGGTAAACTCTTTTTTGTACACGCCATAACCCATCATGGTAATAATTACACGCAGGCGCTTTTCCTGCGGCAGGTTCGGGATCTTAAACATACCGTCGTCGTCACTCATCCTGAACGTAACCAAAGTAGTGTCCTGGGCAGTGTACACCGAAACCGTAGCGTAAGGCAAAGGATCCTTTTTTTCTTTGTCTATTACCTTACCGCCCAACTCACCTTTACTCTGAGCATGGGAAACTGCAGGAAATAAAACAAGAACCAGGAAAAGTAGAAAAGGCAGAAGATGCTTCATAGATGAGTTTGTTTTCCTACAGTAGCAGGCGCTGAAACATATGTTTTTATTAATTATTCAATAATAATGAAAAACATGCATTTTATAACTAAGCCTTTAATCACTTTAACTTTTATTTAACGTTTAGACACTAAATAGTAGCGTGAGCATAGTTTTACAATGAGGGAACATTAATCAAATGAATGCCATAGACTTATAAAAAGCTTTGAGGCACCAAGTTTTGTAGTGTTCCTTCTCCAAAGCTTGAGGCTTAACCAATTTCTACTTGCTGCTGTACATTTGAGCTGTCAAACAAAACTCCAGTTTATAGATGAACACAAATAGCAGTAGCCCTCCCACTAAGGCATGGCAAAAAGAGGAGATGTTGTGAGATAAAAAACCGATTTCAGAACGGAGCTAAAAGCGTTTTGTATTAGCTTTCCTCTGCAATCTTCCTTAAATTGATTTCACTTTAAACAGCATATCAATTAGCCCTTTTTCTTTAAGCAACTTCTGATAAATGACACCCCTACTACGCTCTAACAAAATCATTTATTTTTTCTCATTATTGCTACTTGTTTTATTCTCTAACTGCTCTGGCAACAAAGAAAACCGCATCCTTATTTTCACTGGCAACGGATCGGATGAACAAACAACAGCTGAAGGTGTGAAAGCACTCGCAACTTACGCCAAAGAAAGTAGCATTAAGTTCGACACCACCAGCAATGCTAACTACTTTACAGAAGACTCGCTGAAGCAATACGGAGCTATCGTGTTTCTGAACACCTCACAAGATGTACTGGACACCCGACAGCAGAATGAATTTGAACGTTATGTGCAGGCAGGCGGTGGCTTTGTAGGTGTGCATGCAGCGGCTTCGTCGCAATACCAGTGGCCTTGGTACAACCAAATGCTTGGGGCCAAACCTGCAAAAGAAGCAAGCAAAGAACGTACGCCTATACAGCAGAAACTTCAGACCATTATTAACGGCAACGTGACCGATACTTGGTCACAAACAGATGTTATAATTCCTTTTGAAGCCCATGCCAGCAACATAGAAGTAATGGCAACAAATGAGCAAAAGCAGCCTGTGTCTTGGATGCGGGAGTACGACGGCGGACGCATGTTTTACACCTCTGCTGGTGGCACAACAGAAAGCTATCAGAACAAAGCATTTATGGCACACCTGATGGGTGGTGTGAAATATGCGCTGGAAGGACACGCGCTTAACTACAAGAAAGTCCGTACCGAACAGGTGCCTGAAGATAACAGATTCCTGCAAGTAAAGCTGGATTCTTACCTGCATGAGCCAATAGAGATGGAGGTGCTAAACGATGGGCGGGTGCTGTTTATAGAGCGATTAGGAAATGTGAAGTTATATGACCCTCAGAATCGCGCCACCAAAGTAATTGCCACACTGGACGTACATACTGAAGGTAACTACGAAGATGGACTGCTTGGCCTGGAGTTAGACCCGAGCTTCCACAAAAATGGCTACATCTACCTCTACTACTCCCCTGTGGGCAATAATCCTGTACAAAATCTTTCAAGGTTCAGATTGCTAGGCGATAGCCTGATCATGCGTTCAGAGAAAGTGGTATTGCAGGTGCCAGTGCAGCGCGAAACCTGCTGCCATTCTGCTGGAAACGTTTACTTTGGCCCCGATGGCTTCCTATACCTATCAACAGGCGACAACACCAGCTCTAAAGAATCGGATGGTTTTACGCCGATAGATGAACGACCAGAACGTGGCCCCTTCGATGCCCAGAAGTCGTCGGGCAACACACACGACCTGCGCGGTAAAATACTGCGCATACAAGTAGAGCCTGATGGCACTTACACCATACCTCCTGGCAACCTCTTCCCGAAAGATGGCTCGCAAGGCAGACCTGAAATATATGTGATGGGTGCCCGAAACCCGTACCGCATCACCGTAGACAAACGCGGCTTTTTATACTGGGGCGATGTGGGCCCTGACGGTGGCGAGGCAAATGCCCGCGGCCCGAAAAGCCAGGACGAGTGGAACCAAGCCAGAACACCAGGCAACTATGGATGGCCCTATTTTGTAGGCGATAACAAAGCCTACGCAGACTTTAACTTCGCCACCAACGAAATTGGCCCTCGCTTCGATCCGAACAGGCCTTTGAACGATTCACCTAATAATTACGGCTCTAAGGTGCTGCCCCCTGCCCGTAAAGCCATGATTTGGTACCCATACGAGGCTTCTGAGGAGTTTCCGATGCTTGGTACTGGCTCCCGCTCTTCTATGGCTGGACCTTTCTACTACCTGAACGATTACCACAAAACGCGCTACAGGTTCCCGAAGTACTACAACAATAAAATGTTCATTTATGAGTGGGCCCGCGACTGGATAAAAGTACTCTCGTTTGATGAAGAAGGTAACTTGCAGAAAATAGAGCCTTTCTTGGCTTCTCAGCAATTCTCGCACCCAATCGACGTTAAGTTTGGACCAGACGGTGCCATGTATGTACTGCAGTATGGCGCAAACTATTTTTCACGTAATCCTGATGCAGAGCTCATTCGCATTGAATATGCAGAAGGTAACCGACAGCCTGTAGCCATAGCCAGTGCTACAAAAACAGTAGGAGCCGCTCCTTTTAAAGTACAACTTTCAGCCAAAGAATCTTTCGATTATGATAAAGAAGACGAGCTGCAGTATAAATGGGAATCTGGTGCAGGAGAAGAATCTTCAGAAGCAACCCCTACTTTCACTTACACTAAACCAGGTGTTTACCGCCCAAAGCTTACAGTTACAGACAAGGAAGGCGATAAAGCCACAACAGAACTGGAGATAAAAGTAGGTAATGAGGTACCACAAGTAGCTATCGAACTGGCTGGTAACAAGACCTTTTACTCCGATAACAGAATCTTGACCTATAAGGTGAAGGTGCAAGATAAGGAAGATGGCAACTTAAACAGCGGCATAGCGCCAGCACAAGTAAGGTTTGCCATTGATTATCTTTCCGAAGGAAAAGACCTTGCCCTGCTACAGTCAAACAGCCAGTCAGCGGAGGGTGTATCGGTAGCACACCTGAAAGGCAAAAGCCTTATCGCTAACAGCGACTGTAAATCCTGCCACGCTATGGATAAAAAATCTATAGGCCCAAGTTATATAGCAGTGGCAGAGCGCTACAAAAACGATAAAAACGCTACACCTTTTCTGTCTAAAAAAATTATTAAAGGCGGCAATGGCAACTGGGGACAAACCATGATGGCAGCGCATCCGCAGCATACAGAAGCGGAAACAGCCGAAATGGTGAAATATATCCTGTCTTTAGCAGTTGGAGCCAAAGCAGGCTTGCCGCTTACAGGTTCTTATACCTTGACCAATCATGTTGGCGGAAGTGAGACGGGTTCTTATATTGTTTCGGCAAGCTACACCGATAAAGGAGATGAAGTGACTGGCCCTTTAACTGGCCGCCAGACACTCATACTGCGCCACCCCAAAGTACAGGCCGAAGACATCGATACTTTTAGAAACGTGGCTCAACAAAGCCCACATGGCGAAGGCCCTACGTTTGTTACCAGCATCAAAGATGGTTCTTACATCGCTTTCCAAAATATCGACTTGTCAGGAATAGAACAGCTAACATTTAACTTGGCAGCAGGCAGAGGCGGCACTATTGAAATTCGTTCAGGCTCCCCAACAGGCAAAGTAGTAGGTTCGGCTACAGTTACTCCCTCAGAAGATGGCAACTCCTGGCGAACTGTCAGCACCAACATAACTGGTGGGGCTGGCATGCAGGATCTGTACTTTGTGTTCCGAAATCAACAGGCAAAAGACCAGTCTCTGATGAACCTGGACTGGATTTACTTCGGAAATTGATGTATAACGTACCCTCTCGTATGATTATTTTATAGCCTCTGGCCGATATTAATGTTATCGTTTCTCCAGTCCAAAGTCCTTAAGATGTAGACACGAGCAGGGACGCTCGCGGCAGCAGGCAAAAGCAAAAGCGCTTCAGGTGCGCGAACATGGTTCGTCGCACCTGAAGCGCTTTTGCTTATATAGTTTATATTGTACTGCCTCTTAGCTTACCACAACTGATGCACAGAAGGCTTAATATATTTCTCATAAACCTGCTGCACGCCCTGCATTTGTTCCACAGACAAGGCAGGCAGTTCAGAAGCCTTTATGTTAGAATCAACTTGGTCTGGTCTTGAGGCACCTGGAATAACAGTACTCACCTCTGGGAACATTAAGACCCAACGCAGTGCCCATGCTGCCAATGGCTCCTGCCCAGGGAACAGTTTCTTCAGTTCCTCCACAGCTTCCAAACCAAGGTTGAAGTCAACGCCTGAGAAAGTTTCTCCTTTATCGAAGGCTTCACCGTTTCGGTTAAAGTGACGATGGTCGTCTACACCAAACTGAGTTTCTTTACTCATTTTACCCGTTAACAAGCCGCTGGCTAATGGCACGCGCACAATAATGCCGCAATCGTTTTTTTTGGCAGCAGCAAAAAACTTTTCACTAGGCTTTAAGCGGAACATGTTGAAGATAATCTGCACCGTCGTCACATTGGAGTACTTCATCGCCATCAGCGCCTCATCCACCAGTTCCACGCTCACACCTAGATTTCTGATTTTGCCTTGCTCTTTCAGCCGGTCAAAAGCCTCGAAAATTTCTGGATGGTTATATACCTCTGTTGGAGGACAATGCAGTTGAATCAGATCTAAAGTCTCCAACTTCATGTTTTTAAGACTGGCCTCTACATAGCCGATCAGCTTTTCAGGTGTATAGCCTTCTGCGGTGTGGGGTTGTATTTGTCTGCCACATTTCGTGGCCAGAAAAATCTCCTCGCTTCTGCTCTTTACAACTTTAGCCACGGCAGCTTCGCTTTCGCCATCGCTATAAACATCGGCGGTATCAATAAAATTAACACCTTGGTCTATCGCTTTATTAATAATACGCTCCGCATTTTCCTCATTAAAAGGATCTCCCCAACGGCCTCCTACCTGCCAGGTACCTAGTGAGACTTCCGAAATATTAAATCCTGTTTTTCCTAATTTTCTATAGTTCATAGTGTTTCTTTTAGTGCAATTATTATGATAAATACCTTTTAGAAGTCTGATAAACTGTTTACCTCAAATCGGCTGTGTTTGTTAAACTAAGAATGACTGTGCCAAAACGAAAGAGAGGCAAAGATACTAATATCCCTGCCTCTCTCCCACTCCTTAAAATTAACTACCTACAAGGCTACCTTATCCTCCAGGGCCTCAATGGCATTTATTAAGTACACTAACGGTGCATTCCAATTGATGGCTATTTCATTGGAAGCGTAAGAGCAATCGTCATCTGAGTACACTTCGTCAGCAAAAGTTGATTGGTAAGTGCCGCAATTATCCTGACGGGCAGCACTTGCGTTTGTGCCGCCAGAAAGCAAGCCAGGTACAGGTTCATCAACGCCATCAGCAACAGATGGCCTGTGGTGTGGATGCATTGTCGATTTTTCTCCGTAGCCTGTTACAAAAGAGTAACCTGTCGCATTGCGGCCCAGCAGGTAGTCTATATTTGTTAAGGCTGCGTGTAAATACTTTTTATCGCCTGTTAATTTGTAGGCATTCACAAGAGCTATGCCTTGATTAGCTGCCACCGAACTACTTCCCCATATATAATCTTTCTCTGTTTTCCCCATCACTGTTCTGTAAGAACGTTGGTTTGCTCCATCCATCAGGTTATCAGCAAAAGACACCAGTCGCTTCTTTATTTCAGGAAGATCCTTTTGAGCTACAGGTGTAAGATTACCCCCGAAACGAGCCAAGGTATAGTAGCCCAGCAAACGCACCTGCGCCCATGATGGCAAAGGCATGTCGTTATCAGGTAGCATATTTACGGCTGTGTAGTAACTGTCTTGCTTGGTAGTTGCATATAGTTCTGCAGCTGCCCAAATAAATTCATCTTTAAACTCTTTATCGCCATAAGCTCCAGTGCTAACCTCTGGCTTATGCTGCTGGCTAAGGGTATTTTGGTCATACTCCACGTTCGGGTTTTTCTGAGCCCACTCCCAAGCCTTTTTCGAGGCGGTTAAGCAAGAGTCCGCTAAGCCAGGAAATTCGCTGCTGTAGTTTCTGTACACGCGGCTAGCCTGTGCCATTACGGCTGCAAAATCAAGCGTGGCTCCCGTGCCTTTCTGCACTACATAACGCGGCTTTTTTGCATCGGCAGGCATAATCATACCTTCAAAAGAAGGATTTGTGAGTTTATGGTACACTCCACCATCTGTAGGGTCCTGCATGGTCAGCATCCAGCGCAGGTTCCACAGTGTTTCGTCCAGTAGGTCGGGCACCTGGTTGTTGCTTTCTGGTATATTTAAGTTCTGCTCCTTAAACTGCTCTGGGAAATCTTCATAAGCTGATAGCAAGGTACCCATTGTTATCCCGCTGTTCACGATGTACTTGTTATAATCACCTGCATCGTACCAGCCACGGGGGCCAGCGATAACGGTGCCTGCAGGGCGCTGGGCTGTAGCAGCAGAAGGATGTACAAGCACATTGTTATCCAAGTGGCCAGCAGGTCGGCTCCACTTGCCTGCATACTGCTCTGGCAATTCGGTAGACGCACGCTGGAAATAAAATCCTTTGATAGCAGCTTTAGCCACCTCTTCATGCACATCCTGCTTTACCTCGAATGGGTAAGAATGACCTACACCTGGAATTTCAAGAACAAACTGACCTGTTTGTGTGAAATCAGAAAAGTCAGCAACACGAGTCGGGCGCTGAGAAAACTCGCCAGGCTTCACTTCTGATAGTGTACCTGTATAGACGGTTTTAGAATTATCAGCAGTTTTAAGGTAAAACTCACCGCCTTCGTTCTCCCCTACTACTACGGCTACTTTAGGCGCATTAGGGTAAAAGCCGATCTGATTTAAACGGATTGCATCGGAAAACTCGGTAGCTGTCGTGCTTGAAAGTTGGCTAGATTGTGAGCAGGATACCATGCCTAAAAACGCTAGTCCGCAGCATGTTCTAATAAGTGTGTTTTTTATCATTATGTATAAAAATGGTTATACAACACCAGACACTTTTCCAGCAGGTGCTGCTTCATTACAGAAATGAATTTTATAGTTTCACGATTTTTATGGTGTTGGTTCTTTTCTTATCAGAAACAACCAAAAAATAAATTCCAGGTTTGAGCTTAGCCCCAACTGTAGCGGTACCTCGGCATACGCCAGTTTCTATTTCGGCACCAAGCATGTTGTAGACTTTGTACTCCAGTTCTAAATCAGACCCTAATTTTAGAGAACTGGTAAAAGGATTCGGTGCATAAGTTACTAAAATTTTCTGTTCGTCCTCCATTCCATTTACCACGCAAGCCGTTCTTCCTGTGTTTCCACCCACACATTCGTTACACTCATCTACAAATGCAGTTCCGTCTAAATCACCATTACAATCGTTGCGGGTGTCGCCGTATACAATACCTCTGCCTGCTGTCGCCACATAAACTCTGCCGTATACCCGTGGGTCACCTGTTATGTCGTTCACGCCGCCAAACTGGTGCGCATCGTCATTTATCCTAATCCAGGTTGAGCCAGCATCATCAGAGCGGAAAAAGCCATTTATGTTATTTACCTTTCCAGCTATGTATACAGCTGGGTATGCTCTGCCCGCTGGCACCTTACCAAAGCCGACTTTTACCGCCTCTTGTACGCTGCTAATTTTCCTGAAATTTCTACCTGATTCTGTAGATCGATAAAGCCCTCCGTTACTGGCAGGGTTCGTAAGCCAAACATCTCCCTCTACATCTAAAGCAGCATACACAGCAGCGGCCCAAGTCTGCCATTCAAACACTGTTGGTAAACCTGTAGCCATTGATGAAAATGCAGCGCCAGAGTTTGTACTTGAGAGTACAGTGCCTGCTTCTGCATCAAACACATAAAATTTGTTGGCATTTACCCGATCAGCAGCAGGCTTCAAATCTCTTTTGGATGTACCTGTCGCAGCAGTCCAACTTTGCCCGTTGTTTTTAGAGTAAAACAAGCCCGAAACACCAGCGGGTGCCCACACTATCGTTTTCCCATCAGCCGATACTGCCACATGGCCTCCTCCGGTTGTGCCCGCTGGGAAACTAGCAAATGCCGTCCAGGTATCGCCACCGTCAGCAGAGTAAGAGCCATATTTCCCGTCAGCATTATTATAGGTGCGCACCATGTAGCTTGGCAATTTCTCTGCAAAAGCAATGCTGGTGTTAGTACCATAAGTAGGTGCCAAGCGACCAGCAGCAGGCGAAGCGTCCAGATCATCATGCTTGAAGCCATCAATATCACCCAGAGCACTTATCAACGGTGCGCCTTCAGAAGGGCTTATAAGTTTAAGCGGCACCGTTTCCTCCAATCCATCGTTCTGAAAGAACCATTTCACGGCGCTGTTACTCTCTGCAGCCGTAAGATCATTGCTGTTGTACAGGCCATATCCAGTTACAAACCAACCATTGTCTGAGTTGAAAGGGTCAATGTCCACATCGCCTATCCAATATGGGGTAGAACTGGCAGCGTAGGGAGCTAAGGTATGGTCCCAAGTGGCATTTGCCAATAGAGGTTTCCAAGTGGCACCTCCATCTGTACTTCTAAAGATTTCATCTCTAGGCCACCACCTGTTCAAGGTAGATACCATGAGCGTATTTGGCTTCTGCGGATCTAGTGCTAATCCCGCGTACCCTCCCTGTCCTGATGGCGGATTGATAGCTGTAAATTGGTTTGTGCCTGTATTGAGTTTATAAACTGCTCCAGCCGTTACTCCATTTGGACCAGGTCCGTTGGCGTAGGTCAAGTATAAGGTTCTGTCTGCTGCCAATGCTGCCTGGTGTGG
Organism: Pontibacter harenae; assembly: GCF_020907245.1. Classification (GTDB taxonomy): domain Bacteria; phylum Bacteroidota; class Bacteroidia; order Cytophagales; family Hymenobacteraceae; genus Pontibacter; species Pontibacter harenae. The sequence continues at coordinate 67,353 of NZ_JAJJWH010000013.1, forward strand.
CATGTAGTTTGTTGGCTGGTTTGGTACTGCCTGCCAAGTGCTTCCTCCGTCTGTGCTTCTGAAAAGATTGTTACCTGTTTGCAGCACGCCTACATAAATAACTGGTGTTGCGCTATCCGCAGTTCCACTCGTTTTATCGAACAACACAAAGGAAATACCGCCAGAACCTATAGGCGATGTAGCCACTGGAAAATTGTTCACTTTGTTCCAGGTTGCTCCATAGTCTGCGCTTTTCCAGAGACCGTTGGTACTGGTTCCTAAATATAATACGCTGCCAAGATTAGGATCTACCCGCAGCCTTTCTCCTGCCGAGCGCCCGTTTTCGTTACCGCCCAATTTAATTGCCTTATTTAACAAATCAGTTCTGGTCCAGGTGTTGCCTTTGTCTGTGGAGGATAGGATGGCACTATAGCCTGCCCAATCCTGTGTGTATAGTCCTGTTGCCAGGTAAACTCTATCTGGGTCTGATGGATCTGTAGCAAGACTCAGCACACCTGTGTAATCCTGCTCGTTTCTGCCTAAATGATCTGTGAGAGGAATCCAAAACTTTTTTTCAGCATCCCAACGATAGGCACCGCCTACATCGGTACGGGCATATACTAAATTCTCTTCTGTTTGGCTGTATACTACTCCTGTTACAAAACCACCGCCATGCATCTGCACGTTCTTCCAACGGTAAGGCTCAATAGTTTGTGCCAACGCAGCAAAACAGAAGCATAGGATACTAAAAGCTATTCCTACTACTTTGGTAAAGGTTCTATTCATAAAAAGAATCTAAAGCTGCAAAACACAATAATTTTAAGTGATTGCTCAACCAAATATACCTGATAAACTCTGAAGCACACAGTATAAAATGTTTCAGACATACACCCATAATGTTAAAACATTAAAAGAATAGGCGAGAAAAGCTTTATAAGGATAAAGTAAGTAGTGAAGCTGTGATCTTTCTGCCTATTCTAGGCAGAAAGATCACAAACAAGCAATAAAGTAACTTGAATCTGGATACCACCATTTTTGAAGATGATATTTTGGATCTTAGCCTCTGCCTCGGGGTCCAACCACCCCTGCCCCTCTGGGAGTTTGCTTTAGCTTTATACTCTGTTGTTGTGCCATCGTTACGGGAGCTAAATTTATGCAGAAGCTCTAGTTTTGTTAGGTATTTTGCCAGCATGAATGAAACGGTAACGCTATCTATACCGCCAGTTTGAGCGAAGTGGTAACTGGTGGTGTTATTTGATGAAAGACTATGATTTGCGTGGGTATAAATTCGCAAGTCACAGACTTGCATCATGCACCGCCACAAGTTATGCTGGCGCTAAACTTGCGGCATGATTAGGCATACCTAGGTTAGGTGTAGTAAAATCAGCTTTCAAAGATCAGCCTTCCAAAAAAGCCAGATCAGAAGCCGAATAGCTTCTGATCTGGCTTCATGATAGTGGAAAAGTCATTCACTACATACCTGCAATAGTACCTTTTTTTGTTGGAACTTTCTCTACCTTTTGCAGCACCCAATTTCCTACCTGTAGCCCTTGCGTCAGGCCATTTTCAATAGCATCTTTATAGTGAATGCCACCGTAAAAACGTGAAATAGCTGCTTCTTCTGCGGCTTGGTGAAAAGAGGTAAACTTACGGGCAGGCAATCCATAGCGCATTTCAACGGTATCTTCGTAGGCAAAATCATCACCAAAATAATGCGTAAGCACAACAGCAGCGGCAGCCGAAATAGTAGAATGCCCGCTTAAATATTCAGGAAAAGGAGGCGTTTGTAACAGAGGCTTCCAGTTGGGGTCAATGTGTTTACGAATGGCCGTTTCAGGTCTAATACGATTGCTTCTGAACTTCTCGTCCCAGCAAGCCATAAATCCATCCATCAACGCCACCGATACCACTGTATTGACACGCATGGCCTTTTCAAAACTTACATTGTCTTTTCTGCAGGCGATACCCGTTATTCCCAACCAATGTGCTCCTGGAGATATCTTTTTCATGCCTGCCATCAAGTGGCCGCTCTCCTGCAAGGCAAAAGGATTACAGTCCCAGAACATGGCTATCTCCTGATGATCTTTTGACAAATTTATTCCCTGCTTGTAACATTCAGTCATTAGCTTAAAGAACTCAGAATCTTTATCTGTTGAGAATGCGGCTGGAGCCACCGGCTTAAACTGCTCACAGGTATCCAGAGTAAAAGGGCGAATGGTGTTAAAATAAGGTTCAACGGGTGCAAAAAAACCAGGCGGTGTTGGGTACCAGGAGTCATTTTCACCATCGGGCGTATACCTGGGGTAGTTACTAATTTGGTTATACTTATCGGCTTTGGCATAAGCCAAAATATGCTGGCTTACTTCCTGCGCATACTTCAAAGAACTTGCTATTATATCTTCTGAAACACCACTTTGCCTACAAGAGTCGAGAAACTGCAGCTCATACTCCTCCAGCATAGCACCAGATGGCTGCATTTTCTTGGCAGTTTCCATCATAGCCAACAAGGCACTCAGTTGGTAAGAGTGGCCAGAGACATCCGCAGGCTTTTCTATTTTAGGATATGCCTTCAGCACTCCACGCATTGTAGCAAAGCTGCTGTCGTTTTGCGAAACTACCTCATGCCCGGCCAGGCAAGCATAAGCAAAAAAGCGGGCTGCCAACGGCGGATTGGTAACGTCATTTACCATGGCCTCCGTCATTTGAGCGGTTATCTGGCTTATGTGCTCGTTGCTAAATTTTAGCTCTGCTTCTGGTTTTGTACAGGCAGCCAAACTAGCAACTATAAGTATAAAAGAAACTAGTATTCTCATCGCTTACCTATTTTATAAGCCTTGATAGCTTGCTGGTTCATTCCAAAGAGCAACGTATTGTTAATGTTCAATACACTTCGTACATCACCTTTCAGTTGTAAACCTGATTTATGTTGCGGCACATAAGCAAACCCTCCCTTGCCGTCGCCTTCTAAAACTACCCCGTAGTTAGCATCATACTTTCCAAATCGCAGACGCGCTTGGTTAATATTTCCAGTCAGCAACAGGTCCTTTTTACCATCTTGGTTATAATCGATAGCATTGAGGGCATACACAGGTGCATACTGCACTTCAATAGGCAACTGTTTTTCTACGATTTTACCATTAGGTGTGCTTTCAAAATAGGCTGTTTTCAGATGATTAGCTGTTAAACGCTTGGCTCCTTCAAGCTCCTGCGGTGTAAAGATATTATGCAGCTTTGCATCGGCATATGTCGCATAATCAGCGAAACGGGTACGCATCATGCTTATCTGGTCTAACAGTTCATCGCGGGTAACAGCTGGGTAGCTCGCTCCCTTAATGTAATAGCTCAAGATCGGATCAACAGAGCCGTTACCGTCAAAATCCTTGTAAAGCATTTCGGCTGGTTCATTATCCGAAGCTTTCATCTGCGCATTCAAACCTTGGTTACCCACCACAAGATCGGCTTTACCATCACCATTAAAATCTTCAATAAGAAGCTTATTCCACCAGCCGCTGTAGGTAGTAGTGAAATACGATGTTGTGACATCAGACAATTTTCCATTCTTATTCTGATAAACCGTTACAGGCATCCACTCTCCTACCAACACTAACTCTGGCGTGTTATCGCCGTTCAGGTCGTGCCATACAGCATCTGTTACCATGCCTGATTCTACTAGAGAAGGAGCTAATTGAGCAGTAGCATCTGTAAACTGGCCTTTCCCATTATTTAAAAGCACATAGCTGCGAGGTGTTTCAGGGTAACGGCCAGGTATAACCCTACCCCCCACAAACAAATCGAAGTAGCCATCACCATCTACATCGGCTGCACTGGCACAACTGGTACTTGTAAGCATTTTAGGCAAAGCATCTGCACTTTTCCTGAAGTTACCTTTCCCGTCGTTTAGGTAAAGTCGATCCTGGAGCAAAGCATCTTCTGGCATAAAATTGCCATAGCCGCCACTGTTTACATATAGGTCCAGGTTGCCATCTTTATTTGCATCAAAAAATAGCGCGTTCGCATCATCGCTCTTCTTATCTTCTTCAAATACAGCAACGGCTTTCATTACAAAGCTTCCATTGCGCTGCTGCAGGTACAAAGCACCTGCCTGACCTGCTGCGCCACCTGCAAAAACATCTTCCAGACCGTCGCCATTCACATCAGCTTTAACCAAGCATGGGCCACCGAAAGATAGTGGGTTCACTAGCAAAGGTTGCCTTTTAAAATCGTTTACTGTGCTTCTTTGATGCGTGAAAGAGATCGGAGATTTTGTTTCACTATAGACTGGTGACGCAGTCTTTGGTTGTTTGTAGGTAACCGTTGCATTCTTTTCCTGCAAGGCAAGCACTTGATTTGCCACTATGTCACGAATGATTTCCTGCTTGCCACTCTGCCACACGATACTTAACGAATCGACTTTCGCCTTCCCCAAGCCAAAATGCAACACTGGCGAAACACTTGATTGATAACCACGCGATGGCATCTGCTCCTGGTATTGTTGCATACCATCTGCATATAAATTTACTTTCGCGCCTATACCATTTGTGTTCATGCCAGCACCTTCTAATTTAAGCTGCAGGTAGTGGTGGTCTAACTGCTTGCTCGACTGGTTTTGGTAAATGAAGGCTGTTTTGTTTATGTTGTTGATAACCAAATCGAGGTCACCGTCATTATCTAAATCAGCATAGGCGGCACCATTGCTGTTAGAAGCATGGTTTAAGCCCCAATTTGCGCCTTGGTTGCTAAAGGAAAGATGTCCGTCGTTCTTAAAAATGTAATTATTTACATTCGAAGATGGTATCTTGTTCACTAACTGCAACAGGCTATTGACGTTCATTCTGCCGCTTTGGTAAACTGAACTTCTATACTTTATAAAATCAAGGTTAGTAAAGTCGCGCAGGAAGCCATTGCTAATAAAAAGATCTTTCCAGCCATCGTTATCGAAATCTGCAAACAACGGTGCCCAACTCCAATCTGTATTAGACATGCCTGCCAACTGGCCTACTTCACTAAAGGTGCCGTCGCCGTTGTTTACATGCAGCATGTTGCGCATGTACTGGTTATAGAAACCTACACGTTTAAAAAGCTCAAAGCGCTCATAGTTATCTGGAGAAAACAACAATTTCTGCCTCTTATTATCTTCAGGCAACATATCTAGCACAAAAATATCCTGTAGGCCATCGTTATTGATATCTACCACCTCGTTACCCATAGAGTAAAGCGAGGTGTGCCCAATGCTTTGCTGTAGTTTATCTGTGAAAGTGCCGTTACCATTGTTTATGTAAAGATGGTCTGGGGCCGAATAGTCGTTAGAGACATAGATGTCTTGCCAGCCATCGTTATTTACGTCTGCTACGCCTGCACTTAACGCATAGGTAAAGCCTGATTTTGCAAAACCTGCCTTATCAGATGCATCTATAAAAGTACCTTTGTCGTTTCTAAATAGCTTCACCCGCATGTTAGGCTCCGTCACTTTCAGATTTTGAGCGATGCTGATGTCGTCCATGTTAGTGAACAAGGCAGGGTTATGATTTAACAAAAGCATATCTAAGTCACCGTCACGGTCGTAATCGAAAAAGGAAGAGCTCACGCTATACGCAGAATCAGCCAAGCCAAAGCGCTGAGCCATTTCTTCAAACTTAGGCATGCCTGTGGTGTCTGCTCCTATGTTGATGAAGAGTTGGTTTACCCTTGCAAAACCAGGTAAATGCCCCGAGTAACACACATACATATCCAACAGGCCGTCTCCGTTCACATCGGCCATACTAACTCCTGTTTTCCAGGAATTGGCTCTACCACCAACGCCAGCCTGATGCGTTACATCCTCAAAAACCATGTTGCCTTTGTTCAGGTACAGCCGATTGCCGACCATATTTCCTGAGAAGTAAATATCCTGCAGCCCATCATTGTTTAAATCGCCAACAGCAACACCACCCCCATTATAGAAGTATTGGTAGGTTAAAATATTACCGTAAGGGTTTTCAGTTACTACATTGTTAAAGCTTACGTTTGTTTGCTTTGCGTCCAAAAGGTTAAACAGCGTTGAAGCAGGAGGAGTGGCTTCCTGCGGAGCAGCAACCTTTTCAGTTGTTTCATTCTGGTTTTTACAACTAGAAAACACAGTAACTAAAATTCCGATTAATATGGGGGCAATGGATAATTTGTTAGACTTGATCATAGATTTGTGCAGCACTTATGCTTAACATAATAATCCTACTCTTTAACTATTTTCACAGCTGCTCGGAGGTATACCCTTACAAAATAGATTCTTTCCAAAAATTCAGCTAATGAAACAGAAATCTCATTCCCATTAATTGTCTGATCTTTCACTATTTTGCCCTGAATATTATAAACCGTAACAAGCTGTATGCGCTTTTCACTGCTAATATGCAGAATATCTTTCACTTTTGTTGGATAAGCTACAAAATCAAATTTCACTGTTTAACCATCAAATAATCCTGTTGTCTGCTGCGTCTCATCCGCAGGGTCTTACCTACTATAATTTCTTAAATCAGGCTTTACATCCAATGTTATGACATAGTCATGGGCTAACTCTTTTTGCCATAAAGCCAGCGGAATATACATGCTGTCGCGTGTGTAGTTTCGTACCAAGGCATAAACCAGGCAGCCTGCTCCGTCTCTTACTAAATTATCCACATCAGGAAACGAATCTAGTTGCTCAAAGCCTGCATCTTCATGCCGCCATACCTGCTATTCAATTCGTTAAACTCAAGCACATGCGATGTATGGTCTCCATCATTATAGTTATCACGACCGATAATGTCTACATATTCATCACCTGGATACCAAGCGTCATCGTTTGGCACCATCGTCCAAACCTTAGTTAGATTAGTTAAATCATAATTATACACCATTCTGTAATAAATTAAATGCCAAAGTTCTTTTAAAAGTTCCGCACCTTTGGCACCCCACCAAACCACCCTCCAGCAGCCTCGTGTAGTGGCCGCCAAACTACAGGAACTCTCTGATCCTGAAGCTCTTTCAGCATTCCAGCTACATAATCAATGTCAGCTAGTATGGCTCTGTATTCTGCTGAATTTTCATCAGGTATTTTTAGAATAAAGAATGTAGTGCTAATTAAGTGAGACTGATTTTTAATATGAAACTCTTCTGTTGTTCTGGATGGATCGTGCCAGTGCCAAATTATGGCAGGTATACCGTTTCGGTTATACCAGTTCTTGGCATCAGTTATAGGTTCTTTGTCGTTGTACCAACTGTAGGCACGCCCACTGTGCATAAAATCCAGTCCAACCAATGCAGGCTCTTTTCCAGTATTCTGTTTCAGCCAATTTACTTCATCCATACTGCTTAGCGTCATTACTCCTGAAATGATCTTGTCGCCGTAGTTATTCAGCAGGAAATTTTATAGGGCTGCTTCCTTGAAAAATGGAGGAGAATGCAAAAGAATCAAGACGATTTTTAATAAAAGGCCCCTTCCCCACTCGCTGAACGCTCAAACATGAATTCGTCATTGGTGCACATGGAAGAAACCTTCTATTTTGTAGCAGAACTGCGAACCTTATTTGTTATATAGATATGGAAGATGCCAAATACTAAGTGATATTGAATAACAAGGCATGATAAAATTTCTATTCACAGCTGATACATAAAAAAAGGAAGGACATCACTGCCCTTCCTCTTTTTGCAAGCACTACTACAGTCTCAGACTAATATAATTGATGTAATGGTACTCATCTGTGCTGTAAAACACTTTAGTTGCTCACTACAAAATCCTCTTCTGTCTCTACTAAAGTAGGCTCTACACCACCACCAATAAACAATAGCTTACCAGTTTGTGCAGTCATTGGAACGCGAAGCACCAATTGCGTAGCAGATTGGCTTACAAACTCACTCACTGTGTCTCTGTCGAAGAAAACAACTCCCTCTACCCAGTTAAGCCTAGTACCAGTAACGGTGATATTATCACCAGGTCTTGCCTCAGGGGTAAAAGAAGAAATAGTGATTGGCACTGTAAAGCTCAACACAGTTTTAGACACTACATCACCACCACCTGACACTTTAAGCGTTACTACACCTGCCATTGTAGTCTCAGGTACAACAAGTCTGATAACCTCAGATGTTTGCTCCAGGAAATCTTCTTTAGCTACGGTTGCTCCAACAAACTCAATAGCCTCTACTTTATTTAAGTTACGGCCAAAAAGGCGAATTTCTTCACCATGATAAACACCAGACGGACCAAAGCTTAATAGCTCTACCTGGCCAGTGTTTAAGTTATCGTCGTCGTCGTCGCATGACGTAATGATTCCGAAAGACAGCACAAGGCATAAGAGTAAAAATAACCTTGTGTTATAGAAATTTTTCATACTTATATCTTTATAAGAATTTAAATAATTTATTCTGCTATAGGTACTACCCGCAAGTTATCCATTGCAAAGTTTGTATTAACCGCTACTGGACCATGGAACCAGAAAGACATATTATAACCATTCGGGTTGTAGGCAAACTCCTCGTTAGCAGTATAAAAATCTTCAAAAGGAATACTTACTGTTTCCCACCGACCATTAGTATTTACGTTTGGTCTCCAAGTATAGAATTGGGCATCTCTTTCAGAAACTAGATCACCATTGCCTATATACATTCTCAATTCTGCTCCAGCTAAAGGTGCCAGCGTATTAACTTCAAACTTTAAGACATAGTCAGCTGGGTTTGCCAACGCATCTTCAGGGATATTTCTATTTTCTAAAGCTAAGTCGCTGTTTGCAGGACCAACATAGAACTCGGAATAAGGGTATGGACCTAAAGATTTGTTGAAACGCACAAACTTACCGTTAATAGCAGGAATAACAGGATCTGACGCTTTAACATAGTCAGGTCCTGTCCACAAACCTGCAAGGGTTCCGTCGAAACCAGCAATGATGTTTCTGTTGTCACGGAACCAGAACTCAGACTCAAACTCGCCAAAGTTCGTTGATACGGTGATCGGGCCTGGCACTGCTCCTTCAGGTACTATTACTTCTATAACATTGGCATCTTCTGAAACAGAAACTACTTCTCCTTCTACTCCTCCTGTAAAAGTTACTGTCACGGGATCATAGAAGAAGTTACCATAGATTGTAGCAACATCACCTGTATTTACATATTCACTCAGCATTCCTGTTATTACTGGTTCGCTAATGTCTACCTCAAAATCGTACATCAATGAGTCACCATCTGCAAAAATGATCTTTATTTGATTAGAAATTTCTGTTGGAATATCAGCTGGCACTCTTGTGATAATAGAAGTATTCGTGATAAAGGTAGGAGAAAGAGAACCTCGCAGGTCGTTAAACCAGATTTCGCGTGCACCTTCTAAATTCTGTCCTACGATCGCAATCATTGCTCCCTGTCCTGCTTTCGCAACTAGGGAGTCTGAAGCATCTGGATTGGTGATTCTAATATAATTAATTGTAGGTTTTCCGCCGTACGGAAGCTCTTCGTCTTCCGTACAGCTTGAAAACATTCCCACCATCGCAACAGCGATGAAAAAGAAAAGGATTGATTTAAAACTAAATTTCATATTTTGATTATCTATATCAAACAATATCTTTTTAACCACCGAAATCATACTCAACCGGCTCATCCCTTAACCATGGGGCCTGGCCTGCTTCAGCTGCTGGTATTGGAAGCAGGAAGTTTCCAGAATTAGCCGTAGCAGTTCTTTCTTCAAACCACTCCGTTTTCTCAAAGCTCCAAGAAGTAGGGTTAGGCATACGGTTTGGATGCACTACAAACATACCACGGTCCTGGCTGTTTACGATACCATAAGCTCTTTGAGGATCGAAGTAGTGAATTCGAACTAAGTCATACCACGCTAATCCTTCCATAGCAAACTCCTTCATGCGCTCTTCAAATACATCCTGCCAGGTAAGCACATTTTCAATTGGAGCTACTCCAGCTCTTCTTCTGATAACGTTAACATATTCCAGAGCTTGCGCATCTGTTGTAGATTGACCGCTACCAATTGCTGCATCTGCGTAAATCAGATACATTTCGGCTAATCGCAACATGTACGTGTTGTTAGGGTAGTTTTGCTGGGCAGCCTGACCTCCAAATCTCTCCACATCGACAGCTTTACCAACTACGTACTTCTTGATACTTGCATAGCTGTTATCAGTAGTTGCTGCTGGAGCTGGGAATACTAACTCCTGCAACGTAGCATTACCGTCAGCACCTGTCACGGTTTGTGAAATTTCAGGATAATGGAAGCCTGGGAGCATATAAGTAGCTTTCAAACGCGTATCATTAGTGAATCCATTTTCAAACAGGCCATCGTAAAGGCTCAGTTGCCACCAAGAAGCGCTTAAATCACCTCCCCATCCATCGCCATTGGCAATGTCGTTGCTAAAGGTTATCTGAGACACCATGGTATTCCTGTATCCATAATCATTTGGGTTAGCTGAGAATACCCACTGCTGCTCAAACAACGACTCAACGTTATTGTCATAAGGATAACGGAACAGGTTTGCATAGTTAGGTAACAAGCTACGGCCACTCATTGTTATAACTCTCTGTGCATACTCCTTCGCAAGATCCAGGTACTCCTGGTTCATGGTGCCACCTACACCAGCTCTGGTCAGGTAAGTTCTGGCCAACATACCTTCTGCCGACCATTTTGAAATTCTACCAACATCAATAGGATTAGCAGGAAGGTTTTCAGCCGCGTATTGATAGTCTCTAGTGATAAACTCCCAAACATTCTCTACTGTGTTACGCTTAACTTCCGGAGCGTTCAACAACGCTAAATTATTCTCAATAATAGGAACTGGACCATAGTTCATCACCAGCATAGAATAAGCAGTGGCGCGCATAAAACGTGCTTCTGCAATTACGTGCCTTCTTATTGCGTCAGATACTTCAGGTCCTGCATAGCGCTCAACGTTTTGAATGAGTGTGTTAGCCTGTCCAATTACAATCCAGAATGCTCGGTAAGCTTGGCTATTTGAAGTTGATACTTCTGTTGTATTAAATAATACGTCGTCTCTGTATCCCCAGGCACGGAACGTTGTTCCAGCTCTTAAATCTCCCAAAGCCCAAGAGGCCTGATCCACATAATCCTTCCAAACTACGCTATATAGTGGTGATGACGCTGCCAATAATTGGGCATCAGTTTTAAAGAAGTTAGCATCCACTAATGTATCTAGAGGAGGTCTTTCCAGAAATTCTTTCTCACAGCCCGAAAAAACGGACATTGCCATGAGGCCTCCTATGTATAAAAATTTATTCTTCATCTTTTTTGTTGTGTTTAATTAAAAATCAATACCAACGTTAACAGAGTAAACTGGCGTTAGCGGGTAGCGGCCATAATCCACACCGATAGCAGCATTTCCTGCATTAGCGTTAGGGCCTACATAAGATCCAACTTCAGGGTCGTAACCAGAGTAACCTGTTATAGTAGCTACGTTCTGTGCACTAACTCCTATTCTAGCCCCTCTAATGTACTTCAGTTTATCCATCACTGAAGAAGGCAGGTTGTAGTTCAAAGTAATATTTTTAAGTCTTACAAAAGAACCATCTTCTACATACTTGTCAGTGTGACGAGTGAAGTTGTTGTTTCTGCTACTAGCTGCTATTCTGGCTACTGTCGTACCTGGGTTCAGCAGGTAAGGATTGCCTTCTTCGTCTAAAGCAACTTTGGCATAGTCAAATGCACCAGTAAACAGGTTACGACCTAGGTTAATGTTGTTCGGGTTAGTATTCTCGTTACGCAGGTAGTTATAAATGTCGTTCCCGAGAGTGCTTGTAATCAGTACACTTAGATCAAAACCTTTGTACGAGAAATCGTTGGTTAAACCTGCAAAATATTTTGGCCAAGGGTTACCGATAAATGTCTGATCCTCACCTGTGATGATGCCATCACCATTGATATCGCGGTATTTCACATCACCTACCCAAATGCTGTTTTCTGCAATCGGGAAAGGGTTGCCATTGTTATCAGCTGGGCGTGGGCTGTTCTGCAGGTCATCCATATCCTGGAATATACCTTCTTCTATATAGCCGTAGAACAACCAAGGAGCCTGACCTACTACTGTACGCTGTGTCCAGTCATTCATCCACCAGTTGATGCGGTCTATCTGGCTGCTTTCAGTAGTTAAGCTTCTTACCTCAGTTTTAACGTGAGAAATATTGAAGTTAGTTGACCAGTGGAAGGCTGCATTGTCGATGTTGATGGTATTTAAGCTTAATGTCCATCCAGTGTTTCGCAAAGAACCGATGTTAACTGTAGGCGGCTGAATAGCACCGTTACCGTTTGTACCCATGTACCAAGGCAATGAGCTTCCTAAAATCAGGTTATCAGTATCTTTGATGTAGTAATCACCTTCTATCTGGATTCTATTTTCAAACAAACCTAAGTTAATACCAAAGTTGTTTGTTTTTGTCTCCTCCCACTGGAAGTTCGGGTTTGCATATCTGTTAGCTATAAAACCAGTACCCCATGGTGTTGGACCTGCGCCAAGTGTACCATATATAGCTGCACCACCTCCTTGAGAACCTGTCAGGCCAATCTCATAACGCAGCCTTAAGTCACTTACAAAAGGAAGCGTAAAGAACTCCTCTTCAGATACTCTCCAAGCTGCTGATAATGATGGGAAATAACCCCATCTGTTTTCAGGACCGAAATTTACAGAACCATCTGCACGGAAAGCACCTGTAATAATATAGCGCTCATTGAAGTTATAGATGGCTCTACCTAAATAAGACTCCATCGCCCACTCACCTTGTCCGCCGTTAGCAGCACTTGTACTCGCATCACCAGCATTCAAGTCAATTACGTCATTCGAAGGAAAACCAGATCTCTGGCCAAACAAATTCTTCCATCTAGATTCATTCACTTCATGGGTTGCCATCAGGTTGATACCGTGCTTACCAAATTGCTTTTGGTACTGTAGCATCTGGTTCCAGTTATAAGAAGTGTTTAAGCTGTTATTATTATTTAAAACAGCTAGTGCATTTTGCTGATAACCGAACTGGTAAGTTGGCAGGAAATAAGTAGAGTTTGAAAAACCAACGTTTCCGTTAAAAGAAGTATTGAAGTTCAGCCCTTCTATGATTTTGAATCCTAAAGTCAAACCTCCAAGTAACTGTCTTTTTTCCAAATCATTTTGAGTTATCTCTGCAAGACCAATTGGGTTTGGTGGCGTAAATTGCTCTGCTGTGTTATTCGGAGTTACAGTACCACCACCATACGTACCATCTAAGTTTCTTACTGGAATGTGTGGAGCTAACTGAATAGCTCTAGTGATAACATCAGATTGCGTGGTTGATATACTTTCGTTTGTTTGCGCGTAGTTGATGTTAGCTTTGATAGTAAGCCAATCCTTCGCTTGGTTATCTAAATTCAAACGTACTGAAGCTCTATCGAAGCCAGACCCCAAAGCAACACCTTCTTGGTTAAGGTATTCACCTGATAGGTAGTATGTTGTTTTTTCGCTACCGCCGCTCACGCTTACCTGGTGCTTTTGCATTGGAGCACTTTTGAATAGCTCATCCTGCCAATCAGTTCCGTTACCTAATAGAGAAGGATCTAAAAAGTCTTCACGCACATTACCGCCTGCAATGGCCTTATACTCGTTGTCCATCTGAGCATACTGGGGTAGACTCATAACATCTAGTTTTCGTGGAGCCGTTTGTAAACTGTACAGGTAAGCATAGTTGATACGGATATCACCAGCCTTACCACGCTTAGTCGTAATCAAAACAACACCGTTTGTTGCTCTAGAACCATAAAGCGCTGTAGCAGAAGGCCCCTGCAGGATTTCCATGCTCGCGATATCAGCTGGGTTCAGGGTAGAAAGCGGGTTAGAACCAGCAGGAGAAATAGCTCCTTCTATCTGCACACCGTCAATTACATAAAGCGGCTCGTTTGATCCACCGATAGAGTTTACACCTCGGATGTTAACAGAAATACCACCACCTGGTGCACCTGTGTTCTGTGTTACATACACACCTGCAGCACGTCCTTGAATAGCCTGCTCGATTGTAGTGTTAACGGTTTTCTCAATTTGCTCAGAGCCGATAGTTGTCTGAGCTCCTGTTACCTCACTTTTTCTAACTTCACCGTAACCTGTAACTACTACCTCCTGAAGTACTTTCTGATCTTCAGCCAGTGAAATATTGATTTGAGACCTTCCGTTAACATTCACCTCCTGCTGCGTATAACCAATATAAGTTACAATCAGCACTGCATTTGGTGCCGCCTGTAATCTATAGTTACCATCAACATCAGTGATAGCTCCTGTGGTAGTACCTTTCACACTAACACTAACCCCGATAAGAGGCGAGTTGTCTGCGGCAGAGGTAACCGTACCCGTCACGGTTTGCGCTGTTTGCGCAAAACCTAATAATCCCTGCAACAGAAACATCACCAGTAGTACTGGAGCTATTTTCCACGCAGGGAGAAAATTCACAGGGTTCTTTTTCAAACCCCCGTAAGTGTACATGTATTTCATCATAATTGACTTTAATAATGTTTAAATTTTACTGAATTGAACCTAGAATCTGGTGCACCTACACACCTGGCAATACTACAACATCTGAACATCCTGTTCTTTTGACATGAATTTAACTTTGCATAAGGTTAGACATTGAAAACACTTTATAACTTGTATTTATATAAAGAGCACAAGATACAAGCACATGATTTTGTGAAATCGGTTGCAATCTAAAAATGTTTGAGTTCTCAATTACTATATAATCTTATCCGATTATAATAGTTTTTTATCACTTTCACCTATAAAGCTTATTTTGTGGATGTGAGTATTTACTTAAATAACTTTTTAAAATAAGTAAACGCTCATTTACATCTCAAAGATAACAGAACCCCCGATACAAACAAATAAGTTTCACTCTTATAATATTATGTAAAAGCACCAGATAGTAAAGTAAGAGCATTAAAAATGTAGCTTAAAGACACACAGGCGCTACTTACGAGGCAAACTGAGAAGTAGTTTCACCATTTAAAGAAATCATTTAGTTACAACACAGATGACTATTTAAGAAACATAGGTAGAACAGTAATTTTGCACTCAAATTTTCCTCTCTATTTTCTGCAGCTAATTTGTTTATAAAATTAATCTAATACCTCATTAGTAAATACATATACTTTTAAATCAAGGAATTAAGTACTCATTATAAAATTGGCTACTACATTTAGTGTTATATTGACACAAATAAAATCTCTCCTGCACCTTCTACCGCAGTTTTAGGAAGAATGTGTAGGTAAAAACAAGCAAAATAGGTGGAGAATAATTTTTCTTTCTGACTAAAAATTTGTCTTTTGAGAGGGTGCTGGCATTAGATTTCTATCAATACCTACAGACAGGCATCAAGGGTAGAAAGAAAATTAATTTACAGCTAGAACTCTTTCAATTAAATCCATAATATTTATACTTATAGCGAAGGAATTTTTATGTTTGGGATGAGAAGAATAGGCTTTAAGATGTTTCCTGTCCTCAGATATATCTTCTCTACCCTGCTAATCCTTAAGAATTGGGACTTTCATTTTTTTCTTGAACGATTAAGAGTACACTCTTTCTTCAAAGTCGGAGTAACAATTCGCTCATTATGATTGGCTAAGCTAGTTAATCAGCAATACCATGTAAAAACAGATTAAAACAATGCTATTAAATCAGAGCTTTTCGATAGGGTTAATAAAAAGCAAAGCGCCTGTGGCTTCTTTGCTATAAAGAAGCCACAGGCGCTTTGGTAAAACAGAATTAATTATTACTTCTTATTATTTAATACTGCTGCTTTTCCCTTCGATGTTATTTCCTGGTATACTTCCTTCGCCAATAACCCTGCTCCTGCCTCATTTGGGTGTACGCCATCATAAGTCAGTTCGGCTTTGCCAATGAAAGGTGTATAAAGGTCAATGGTTTCAACTTTAGCTTTTCTCGCAACCTTCTTAACGGCAGGCAAAATCTCCTCTTTCACGATACTTGCCGTAATACCCCATTTATCTTCAAAAACAGGTAAAGGATAGCAGATGTATACTTTCGGTTTGGAAGGCAGCATTTTGAATGATTTTACCAGTTCAACGTAATCCTTCACAAATTCGTCTTTATACTCCCAGTTCTGCGGCTTCGTATCATTTGTACCTAGCTTTATAATAACTACATCTGGGTTCCAAGCCAGAACTTCCTGGTACTTGGCCTCTTTCCAGTAAGGAAGGTTACCTTTTTTCAAAAGAGTTCTTCCGCTAACACCATAGTTATGCACCTCATACTCCTCCCCTAACAACTGCTGCAAAGCCTGCGGATAAGTAGTTTTAAGCCCACTACCCTCCGTAATGCTATTGCCCACACAGGCAACCTTAATCTTTGACTGTGCCTGCACACTTACCGTGAAGAACAGCAGTAAGCTCAAGGCAAAAATTGATAAAAAAGATTTTCTCATGTTGATATTATAAAAGAAATTGAAGCTATAAGCTATAAAACTTAAATATGCTGTTTTGATAACTGAACAGCTACTGTGCTTGTTGGTGAGAACACACAACAAAGGCAAAAGTGGTATTGCAGCACCAAATTAAAACAAAGAACTAAAATAGAAGCAAGAAATGACCTACCTCAGTTCTAGTCCTTTGCTTCATACACATTTCCTCTTACAATTCTCTGATCCAAATATTGCGGTAAGCCACTGGGTTACCATGATCTTGTAAGCTGATAGGAGCTTTGCCGTGTGCTTTATACTCTGGCAGACCTATATACTCCGTCGGGCCTTTAATATCGACATTATTTTGCACCAGCACCCCGTTATGCAGTACCGTTACACGGGCAGGCGAGAAAACAGAACCATCTTCTTTGAAACGTGGAGCTGTGTAGATAATGTCGTACACGTTCCACTCGTTTGGCTTACGCATAGCGTTTACCAGCGGACGGTGCTGCTTGTAAATACTGCCAGCCTGGCCGTTAGAGTAAGTGCGGTTGTTATAGGAGTCCAGCACCTGTACTTCATAGCGGTCCTGCAAAAAAATGCCGCTGTTGCCTCTGCCCTGGCTGCTGCTCTGCACCAGATCTGGAGCACTCCATTCTATATGCAGCTGAAAGTCCTGGAATTCACGTTTAGTGGAGATGTCGCCTTTGCCTACCGTAAACTCACCGTTATTTACCTGCCACTGGGCTGCACCGCCACCGTCCTTGGCTTTCCATTCTGATAAATTCTTTCCATCAAAAAGCACAATGGCATCTGAAGGCGCGGCCGTATTGTTCGTTCCTGGCGTTATTACACGTACTTCTGGCTCCCAAAACTCTGTCATCTCGGGCACCATTTTAGGTGGTTTTGGCACTTCCTGCGCCTGTACTTGGGTAAAAGCAAAAAGTCCTAGAATTGCAGTTGTCAGGGCTGTTCTGATAAAACAAGTATGTTTTGTAGTCATGGGGTGAAGTATATCTTATAGTTAAACTTAAAGAAACTTGAAATCTAATTAGTGTGGAAGAATTAATTCAACGAATTTATCCACGCGGCTATTTTCAACGCATCGCTTTTCGGCACCTGCGGCATAGGTGGCATGGGTGTAGCATAGCCAGGCCAGTTCTCTGGCTTCGGCTCATGTATAAGCTCCACAATCTGCTGATCTGTATACTTTCGCTTCGCCACTTCTTTGAATGCTGGGCCAACCTGCTTCTTATCAGGATTATGGCAGGCAAGACAAGTATTTTTAGCCAGAATCGGTTTTACATCGGCAAAAGTAAGTGCTTCTTTTACAGGAGCAGCCTTCGCTTTGGTAGTAACAGGTTTTGCGGCGGCAGTTGCTTTAGTGGCAGCTTTAGCCGTAGTTGCATTGGTAGCAGCTGTTTTCTGTTTCGCCTCCAACGCAGAATTGCGCGTACTGACATCTTTTAGCACTAGCTTCTCCCCTGCTGGAATGCTGTTCAAGGTATAGTAGCCTGATGAGTGCACCAAGGTGTAGTAGTTTTCTTTTGCACGAACACCATCTAATTTAATTAAGTGAATATAGCCTTCACGCAGGCCATCTACCACAATGCGTGCTTTCATACCATCATCCGATACTTTCACTCCTTTTATAGTTAAATCCTTTCGGTTAACAGGCGGACTTCCGTAAACTGCGTGATATTTATAGACAAAGCTTTCTACTGAATATGAAGCCAGGTCCTCCGCTGATTTTTTATCAACAGGTGTGGTGAACTCTACTTCAAAACCATCGGGCATGGCATGAACCGTACGCATCTCGAACGGTACTTTGTTGTTCCACACCAGGCGCTGCAAACCTTCGTTTGCTTCACCTGCCGAGCCCCAGCCACGATTCGTCTCACCTATAAACAAAGAGCCGTCCTTTGCCCAATCCATACGCAGTACACCAGATTGAAAGCCACTGCGAAAATCGAAGGCTATACCTTGATATTCTCCGTTTACTTTTTCCAGCACTACGCGCATAATTTTACTCTGCCCCTGATCTCCTACCAGTAGCTGTCCACCAAAAGGACCAAAATTACCTTCTGGTATTTTGATGATCTCAGAGTTTGAAATACCATAGATACCATGCGGCAACCACACAGCAGGCAGCTGCAGCTCAGGAAACTGCTTTTTCATATCGAACATAGTCACAAACTCTTCGTTCTGCCTGTTCTCTGGTTTTACTGGTTCACCGTTGGCATCCACTTCCTCACGTGTGTCCATTTTAGCAAATACCTGCTCCTGTTTCAGCTTTACAGGAGACTGTGGAGACTGAGCCCAACGCAAACCTCCTGGATGAACGGTAAAAGCACCTTGCTTCACATGCCATATACCGCCAGAACCAACCCAATCGCCTTGATTTTCGGAATAAAACATTTCTCCATCAATCATACCCAAACCAGCTGGCGAGCGCATGCCTGTGGCCCAAGGCTCCATTTTCCCCTCTGGCGTAATGCGCAGCATCCAACCGCGCCACGGTGCCAGGCTCTTGGCGTGCCACCACGGGTCTGGGAAGCCGAGATTTGTAGTGACGAACATAGAACCATCTGGCGCCAACTTCGGACCGAAACTATATTCGTGGTAGTTGCCCGACAATGGCCAGGCGTACACCGTTTCAAACAGATCGGCTTTACCATCGTTGTCTGTATCGGTTAGTTTAGTGAGTTCGCCGCGCTGCGCACAGTATAGCGCGCCATCTTTATAGGCCAGACCCAGCACTTCGTGCAAACCAGAGGCAAACTTTCGGAAGAATGGCCTTGCACTTGTTGGATTCTCCACTATAAAAATATCGCCTCTGCGTGTAGAAATACCTAGATCGCCATTTGGCAAAACCGTTAAGCCGCCTACTTCCAGCAAGGTGCCTTCTGGCGAACTTACACGCATAATCTTAAAGAAATCCTCCTCCATCGGCGACTCCTGCGCCTTTACTGCTGTGCTAAGGCCAGCTACTAACACACCTGCCATTAGCACCTTCCGCACAAACTTTCTACTTATATTTTTCATGTCTGATAATCTTCTAAATTTAGAAAAGGATAGAATAAACCAACTTCTCACGAACAGGCACTAGCAGTTCCTGGCGCCCTGCAGAGGTACGCACAACTGGTTTTGCACCAGCTGCATCGTCTAACCGCACATAATAGGCTTTGCCATCTACTACATACATGCCTTTGCCAGCGTCTTCAATCTTGTCGCCTTCTACCAAACGGGCATACAAATTGGCCGCAGGATTTTGCACCGTCAGTTCCCGACGCAGCCCCTGCCCATTCTCTATCACGCTAATGGCATCCTGCACCGTTGCACCGTACACCTGATAACTAAAAGTAGGCTCAGATTTTTTGTTCAGGCGATAGCTTTTCGGTTTGAAAGAACTTCCTGCTGTGTCTGGTGCCCAGGCATCTTGCGCTGAAGCCAGGTGCGCGATGGTTAGCACAGGCATAGCCAGGTGCTGTACCGAACCGAGCGCTTTAGAAGAACCGTCGCCGCGCTCGTGCCACATAGGCGTAGCATCCAGAAAACCGCCGCGCCACAGTTGCACAATGGTACCATGGTCCATATCGTAAGTATAATGCAGGTCTGTTGGGCTACCAACAGACACCGCATGTGTTACCCGCTTATTACCAGGCAAATCAATGAAGCTGCGCAGTACAGGACGTTCTTTCACATCTACCAGAATAGGATCTACTACATCAGCTAAACCTACTTCTTTGTCGCTGATCAGGAATTCGCGCAAACCAGGACCAGAAACTTGTAGCACCAGCGCTGGCTGCGCCCAATCCATGTACTTAGAGTATAGTAGCTCGAACGGTACTTCGCCTGCAGGCAAGTTTACCGAACCTCCCCCATTCCAGTAGCGCATAGGTGTTGCTTCTTCTCCATTTACACGCACCATACCCGAACCACCTGGTGTAGTGATGTTGAAGGTATATTCTCCTGGCTCTTTCGCCACAAACGTGCCTCTGTAACGAATCAGATATTGTTTTGCTTTAGCATTGAGACTAGAGGTAAGCATACCTGTCGGGCCTTCTGCTTCGGGAGGAATGCTATCGTATTGCGGCTCCTGATCGAAGCGGCCACCGTAAATGGTGTACGTCAGGTTCTTTAGCTCTGGGCGAGGTTTGTTATAGTGGCTCACTTTGATGTTGCGAAACGCCACCGCCCCATGATCACCTTGAATTCGCAGCGGTCCTGTAGGCTTCTCTTTAGTAGAAACAGCGCCGCGTGTCGGACCGAAAAGCTCCACATTCTCATGTACTGGTACACCGTTCAGTTCCACTCGCAGCAGCTTCGCATTCTCTGTTTTGTTGCCACTCGCATCGAAGCGCGGAGCCTGAAACGAAATTTTCAGGTGCTGCCATAACCCTGGCGCACGACCTGCATTCTGGCGTGGCGCATAGCCTTGGTAACCCTCCTGCCCTTTCGGTCTACTTTCATCCCAACGTTCGTACACGCCGCCGTTGCTGCTTGCTGACAGGCCTGTCGTACCCCAATTATCTGCCAGCTGAATTTCGTACAGCCCCTGCAGGTAAATGCCCGAGTTAGAACCTTTGGCCATCATATAGTCAAGTTCCAGGTCCATGTCGCCATGCTCGAAATCGGTGAAAAGGTCTTTGCCTTTGTTTCTTTTGGTGGGAGTGTTCACTAAAATACCTTCTCCCCCACTGGTGCTGAGTTTATTTTCTTTGGCAAGGTCAGTGTTAACGTCGCCTGCAATTTGCCAGCTTTTACCAGGATTTTGAAAAGCCGAAAAGTCTTTGAGCGGAATGGTGTTGGTCTGAGCCTGGGCAGTAGTCGCCAAACCTAGACAAGCCATAAGCGCAAACGCTTTTCCTCGCTGTGAAAATGATAGAATCTGTTTTGTTAGCATATTATTAAACTATAGCTCTTGTATATTTTATCTGCTGTAAGTTTTAGAGAAAGCTGAAATAGGTGGTAAAAAGATTCTCTTAATAAAACCGTGATAGTGAAAATTATTTGTGAGTGCTAACTCAATTACAAAGTACGGCTTTATCTATCAACTAAAAAGGCCACAAGTGTAATTTTGCTACACTTGTGGCCTTTGCCATACTATTTCAATGTAATGGTGATATCAGCAGGTTCAAGACCTTCTGCAGTTGCTGTTAACTTTACCTCTCCAGCTTGCTCTTGTGCCTGAAGTATAGCCAGGGCTAAACCATTGAAAGCTGAGCGCTGCTGCGCTTTAAATGTCTCCATACTTGTCTGAAGTCCATTGTCTACACCTGCTATAAAGGCATTTCCTTCTACATTAAACTTCACCAGATTATTCGCTTTTGGTACCAAGTTTCCGTCTTTGTCAACAACCTTTACTGTTATAAAAGAAAGATCTTTACCGTCAGCGTTGATTGTTTTTCTATCCGCCTCCAGCACGATTTTAGCAGGAGCACCCGCTGTTTTAATTTCTTTTGTCAGCACTTCTTTTCCATTTTTCCTAGAAACCGCTCTAAGTGTGCCAGGCTGAAAAGGCAGTCGCCACATCACGTGCAGGTCATCACCTTCTTTCTTTTTCGTGCCTATCGATTTACCGTTCAGGAAGAGTTCTACTTCGTCCGCATTATTATAATAAGCCCATACATCTACTGTTTTTCCTGGCTCCCAGTTCCAGTGCGGGAACACGTGTAGCACTGGTTCATCTGTCCACTCACTCTTATACATGTAGTAAGTGTCTTTCGGAAAACCAGCCAAATCCACTACACCAAAATAGGAGCTGCGGGCAGGCCAGCCATAAGGCGTCGGCTCACCTAAATAGTCGAAACCTGTCCAGATGTACATTCCAGATAAGAAGTCGTGCTTCTTCATTACTTTCCAGGTTTCTTCGTGCGTAGAGCCCCAAGGAGCACTTACATTATCGTAAGCAGAAACTGTCAGATCATCATTACCATCATTGAAAGGCAAATCCCACCTGTATGGCCAGCGACGAATACTGTCAGAAGGCATATCGTAGCTGCCACGAGTAGCCAAAGCTGATGTTGTTTCGGTAGCAATGAATTTTTGGCCAGGGAAAGTTTCTGGAAACTTCTCAAAATCCTCGTGGTGATAGTTGAAACCAATTAAATCCAGTTCGCCAGATTTGTAGATCGTGTTGTGTGGGTATGGCTCGTTCAAACCAGCTGTGATTGGCCTAGTTTTGTCCAGGCTCGTCACAATACCCGCCAATTCGTTGGCTATGGTGGTTCCCTCAGGCTTGTACTGCTCAGGAATTTCGTTGCCGATGCTCCAGATAAACACGCTTGGGTGGTTGCGGTCGCGCACGATAAAGTCACGCAGGTCCTGCGCATGCCACTCATCCCATACATGGCTGTAATCGAACTTACTCTTCTCTTGCTTCCACATATCAAACACCTCGTCCATCACAATAAAGCCCATTTTGTCGCAAAGCTCCAACAGTTCTGGCGCAGGCGGGTTGTGCGAAGTACGGATACCGTTTACGCCCATGCCACGCAAAATCTCCAGCTGACGCTCCAGGGCACGCACGTTAATGGCTGCTCCCAGCGCACCTAAATCGTGGTGGTTGCAAACGCCCAAAATTTTCATTTTCTTCCCGTTCAGCGAGAAACCTTCCTTAGCATCAAAATTAAAAAAGCGCAGGCCCACCGGTGTTTCGTAATTGTCCACCACTTTGCCATCCTGCTCAACCAGTGTCACTACCTTATACATGTTGGGCGCTTCTACCGACCAAAGCTCTGGATTCTGCACCGTCAGTTCCTGGTTAAACTCGTTTTCTTCCCCGTTCAGTTGTATAGCTTCTGATGTTACTCTTGATACCTCAACACCTGTAGCATTGTAGATAATATTGGTGAGGGAGAAAGGCCCCAGTTGCTGCGCACGATTGTTTATTTTGGTGTTGATGGCCACTTTTGCGGCCTGCTTACTAACTTCTGGCGTTGTTACATAGGTACCCCAATGCGCCACGTGCACAGGGTTTACCTTCGTGAGCCATACATTGCGGTAGATGCCAGAGCCAGAATACCAGCGGGAGTTCGGCTGCTGTGAGTTATTCACTTTTACGGCAATCACGTTTTCGGCATTGCCATACTTCAGGTGTGGCGTTAAATCGTAGCGGAACGAGATGTAGCCGTTTGGCCGTTTGCCAAGGCTCTGCCCATTAATCCAAACTTCGCTGTTGCTATACACACCGTCAAAATCGATGTAAAAGATTTTGCCTTTTTCTTCTTCGCTAACCGTAAAGGTTTTTCTGTACCAACCAATACCGCCAGGCAAAGCACCACCACCTGCGCCTGCAGGGTTTTTCTCACTAAACTCACCTTCTATGCTCCAGTCGTGCGGCAGGTTTAGCGTACGCCAACCAGATGAGTTGAACTCTGGGTTCTGCGCATTCTGCTGCTCGCCTAAGTTAAACGACCAGCCTTTGGTAAAATCGGCTCTTTCGCGCACCTGCTGCTCTTCGCCTGCAGAGGGATTAAAAAGAGACTTGCAAGAGTAGAAACCAAATAGGGCTACAAGCAGAAGGGCAAACCTATAGCCGTTTGCGGTGGCTCTTTTGAAGTTTTTATACATCGTTAAAACAGAAAATTAAACCAAGTATAGTGGCAAAATTCAATAAATTATAAAGCTGTAAAATTAGTTTTACTAAACACAAACAACTCCAGTAAGTCGTGGAGTTGTTTGTGCAGTTCAAATAAAAGTTCACTTAGGGAATTACATAATGGAACGCCAGCCACTCATCTTTACTAGCATCGTAGCTTGTGCCAAACCAGACTCCTTTGCTTTCGAACTCACCAGGGAAAGCCTTTACAACTTTTATGGTATTGGTAGTCGGATTCATCCAACTGTCTGGGTTCTGAATTAAGGTATTGTTGTTTAGTGTAATGGTATTCTCTTCTTCGTTAATGGTGAAAGTGCCTGTGGTAGTTACACCATTCTGAGATCTGGTGTAGTTCTGGGTTCCTCCAAAACGGTCGAAACGAATCCAGGAATCTTCTGCTGCAGCATCCCAAGAGTTATTCCAGCCCCAGTCTCTGGAGTCACCACTAGAAGTAGTCCAGCCTTTGCCAGCGGCAATCCAATCTACAGGGTTGCCTGCTGCATCTAAAGTCCAAACTCTACCAGAAGAAGGACCACCAGTAAGCATAGCTAATAGCTCTCCTTGCGTAAATTCAGGGTCAAATCCTTCGTCTGGCCCTGTTTCCTCAGGCTCTTCTGGCACCCAGTTGTCGGCATATTCTTTCGACACAAAGTTGTAAACCAAAAGCGCAGCGCCTTCGCAGCTATTTTTACGCATTACGGCAAACTGCATGGCATCTTCTGTTAAAGATATAAGGCGTATGCTTCCCCAGTCGTCTACGCAGCCATCGCGGCTAGCATCATGAAGCGGTGTTGCATCTGTTAGTGACAGTGTTTTTGTGTTTACATCCAGGAAGAAAGTACCAGTCTCAGTTCCTCTTGATGGCAGCATCAGGTGGTTAACAGTTACATAAGGGCCACCTTTCAGGCTAAAGGTCATGGTGCCGTAATCTCCGTTTGGCATCAGCCAGGTGTTATCAGCATAAACCGGGTTCCAATTCCAGCAGTCTCCTCCTTCGTTCATGCAGGCTCCCTGCCAGCCATTCTCCGTCCCGTAGAAGTACAAAGGCCCATCAAAGTACTTTGCTTCGATGTCTAGTATCCAAGTCTTCTCTTCACCAACGCCACCTGTAAGTGCAGTCCAAAGCGGGTCGTTTACATAGTTCAGGTTATCTTCTGTTACCTGTATGGTTACAGGATCCATTTGTACCACGCCACCCGCTGTCATCACCGATAACTTAATTTGGTATTCACCCTGAAAGGCAAACTTTACGGTATCGATGGCGCGATTTGAGCGGCCTGTGCCGTAGTCCCAAATGGCAACCGTTCCTGGTGTTTCGTTTATCAGGATTACTGTGTTACCTCCTTCGTCTATAGATCTGTCCTGTATAACACTAAATTTTATTTCATCCTTGTCGAGCATTCTGCCCAACTCGTAGCTATCGTGCTCACAAGATGTTATCAGAAACATCGGGATGAGCAGTAAATACCATAGTATTTTAAAGTTTTTCATCTGTATAAAAATTAAAAATGGCTGGATAGAATACTGTGCAGAAACAGTCAGATTTTGAACGCATGTACAAATATTCCACCTATTGTTTCAGCACAATGCTCCTATTCTCTTGCTAAATTAGATAATGCTTACCAACCAGTGTTTTGTACCAAAACACCATTAGACAAGGTTATCTGATTAAATGGTATTTGCTGCAAACCACGTGTTTCCTGTATATGGCTGGCAGAGATCGTCTTGGTAATATCTGTGCCACCACTTTGCAGTGTCGTCGTTTCGGCAATAGTAGCGGCGGCAACATCAACTCCCTGGCGCAACAGGTCCCAGTAACGTAAGCCTTCAAAAGCAAACTCCAGGCGTCGCTCTTCCATGATGTTTTCCATGTTCACAGCTAGTGGCGTAAAATCATCCTGGTAAGCACGTCTTCTCACCATATCGAAGTAAGACTGCGCATTAGGGCTACCCAGTTCAGCAGCCATCAGCAGCACATCGGCATAGCGGATAGAGAAGAAATCCTGGTACTGGCCGATCATAAAGTTAGTAGCACCACTGTTAACAGGTATACTGTTACCGTTTTCGTCTACCATCGGAGTATACTTCTTTATATAATAGCCTGTGTACTCTCTTTGCTTAGCCTCGTTCTCGAAAGGAATTTCTTCCTCCTCAATAGCGATAATGGAGGCTGCTCTGCGTGTGTCTTCTTCGCTGTAGGCATTCCACAGCCTTGGGTTAACAGTTCCTCCGCCCCATCCGTTGCCGTAAGGGTAGCTTGCGAACTCGCGCATACCCAGCATTACCATCCAATGGTTACCATCGGTATTGCCATTATAGTCGCTTGTATAAGTGTAGCGAACTGCGAACACAACTTCTTTGTTAGCTTCGCCTGCATAGTTTTGCAGCGACGCCGCTGGCCACAGGCTGGCAAAATTTTC
Source organism: Pontibacter harenae (assembly GCF_020907245.1). Lineage (GTDB taxonomy): Bacteria > Bacteroidota > Bacteroidia > Cytophagales > Hymenobacteraceae > Pontibacter > Pontibacter harenae. Next base: position 93,738 of record NZ_JAJJWH010000013.1, read on the forward strand.
AACAAGCCCATGTCCACTGTTTGCGATAACATCTTCCAGATAAGCCAAGGCCTGCGTTTTGTTCACCACACCTGCCAGATCAGGCTGGTTGTAGTATCCAGTATAGTATAGGTACACACGGCCGATCAAAGATTCAGCAGCCCACTTTGTTACGCGCCCGTAAGTAGCTGGCGACTGGGCAGTGTAAGGCACATCTTCCAGGTTTTCAGCAGCAAAAACCAAATCTTCAGCTATTACTGCATACACCTCTTCAGGAGAAGACTGTGGTATGTTTTCACGACTTGGTTCGGTTAGCAACGGAATATTTCCCCACAGCCTTACCATATCGAAGTACAAAAACGCTCGCAGGAACCTGGCTTCTGCCTCATAAGTGGCTCTCAGTTCTTCATTACCAGCCCAATCTATCTGGTCAAGCTTTGTAATGAGCATGTTACAGCGATAAATTGCCCTGTAGTATGCGCTCCAGTTAGCACCAAAAAGGTTTTGGTCTGACGGTGAACGCAACCTGTTAAACTCGTCCAGCATTTGGTAGCCAAATCCGTCGGAGTTACCAGTGCCTCCAAAAGCGTTATCAGACATTATTTCAGACGCAACAGGAAAGCTCACTCCTTCTGCCCAAACTGTTTGTAAACCATCGTAGCAGCCAACTAATGCTCTGTATGCATCTTCAGGGGTTCTGTAAAAATTTTCTTCCGTTACAGAAGTTATGGGTTCTGCATCCAGGAACTCATCACCGCAAGAGCCTAATGACAATAATCCTAATGAGAGTAAAAGTATATTTAACTTTTTCATACTTGCTTATTCAAAAATTTTAGAATCTGATATTTGCACCAATCATGGTTGTTCTTGGCCTTGGGTAGTAGCCTAAATCTACGCCCTGCGCAAAACCAATGGAGTAACCAATTTCTGGATCCATACCGTTGTATCTGGTAAAGGTGTACAGGTTCTGCACCGAAGCATACAACCTCACTTGCTTCACAAAACCTTTGTTGATCAGTTTTCCAAAGTCGTAACCCAATGTCACGTTGCTGATTCTAAGGAAATCGCCATCGTGTATGTACAGGTCTGAGAAGTTCGTCCAGTTACGGTTATCCTCTGTTACACGCGGTATGGTGTTAGAAGAACCTGGCCCGTACCAACGATCTAGAATAGAGGAAGAAAAGTTAGCAAATTGGTTCGCCTGGTTACGGTAAGACTGTACAATGTCGTTACCAGCAACGCCTGAAGCAAGCACTGACAAATCAAACCCTTTGTAGTTAGCAGATAAAGTCGCACCGAAAGTATACTCAGGATTCGGATTACCAATCATGGTTCTGTCCTGGTCATTGATAACGCCATCGCTGTTCTGATCCACGTATCTTACATCGCCTGGCTGTGCACTTGGCTGAATAATTCTGCCTTCACCTGTACGATAAGAGTTAACTTCTTCTTCTGTCTGGAAAATACCAGCTGTTTCCAAGCCCCAGAAGTAACCAATAGGGAATCCGTTCTGTGCTCTGTAGAATTCTAAGGAGTTATCAAAAAGCTGATTTACATCGCCGTGTACAATACCATCAGCAGTTGGAATCTCGCCTACCTTGTTTTTATTATAGGCACCGTTCAGACCTACAGAATAGTTAAAATCACCAATGTTATCGTTATAAGAAATAGCAAGTTCCACACCCGAGTTTCTTACATTACCACCGTTGATATAAGGCGGCTGAGCACCCGCTGTAGCCAAAACAGGAGCTTGAATCAACCAGTCTTTGGTTAGCTTATCATACCAGTCGAAAGTTAAGGTCAATTTGTTGTTTAAAAGGTAGGCATCAAAACCTATATCGGTTTGCTGAGATGTTTCCCACTGCAGGTTCAAGTTGCTTAGCCTGCTTGGGTACGCACCAGGTGTTAAGAGTGCATCTCCAGGTACTAAAGCTCCTTCGCCAGGGCCGAATGTATAGTTAGTATTGCGGAAATCGACCTGCGCCATGTATCTGAACGGAGGAATGCTTTGGTTACCTACTTGTCCCCAGCTAGCTCTTAGCTTAAAGTAATTTAGCCATTCCACCGAATTTTGCATGAAAGCCTCCTCAGACACAACCCAACCAGCCGAAACAGAAGGGAAGTAGCCCCACTGGTTGCCTGGCGCAAACCTGGAAGAACCGTCGGCACGGAAAGTGGTATTTAAAAGGTACTTTTCTTTGTAGTTATAGTTTAACCTACCGAAATAAGACATCCTTCTGTCCATATCGTAAGGTGCGCCGCTTAAATCAATATTGACACCATCTGCGTTGGTAGCGTTGTTTAGCCAGGCATGCTCTAAGTCGTTAAAAGTAAGGTGCGTGTTGCTGCCATAAATGCTGGAGCCATCGTTTTGGAATGCAGAAGAACCCAACATCACTTCGAAGTTATGGTCTTGCCCCGCATAGAAGTTATAGGTTAACAAGTTGTCCCAAAGAATTGACCTGCCTTTGTTAAGCGATTGGCTTGCTCTTGTAAAATCGTTGAAAGCATAGATAGAAAGCCTGTAAGTTGGTGTGAAAGAACGGCTCTCTCCTGCCGAGTAATCCATACCAAGGCTTGTTCTGAATCTTAGGTTCTTGATAGGTTCAATGGTTAAGTAAACATCACCTAGCAGCCTTTGGTTGTTTCTTCTGTTCTGGTTGCTGTATACCATTTGGGCATACGGGTTAGCTTCGGCACCACCAGCCCAAGCAGCGTTTGAGTTGTCCCAGAAATTACCATCAGCATCGTACATAGGCACAAACGGACTGGTATTAAAAGCACCTCTTAAAGAGTTGTTGTACTGGTTACCAACACCTATACCATTGTTCTGGATGTAAGCAAACGTAAGGTGCTCACCCATCTTTACAATATCTTTGTAAATGTTATGTTCGGAGTTAATTCTGAAGTTGTAGCGCTCGTAAAATGAAAGATCCTTACCTCCTACAATACCTTCTTGTGAGGTATAAGAAAGCGATGTAGAGAAAACCGAACCTTCTTTTGAGCCTTGAGCACCCAGCGAGTAGTTTTGGGTAATGGCATTGTCTACAAACATTTCATCCAACCAGTTTGTGCCTTCACCCATGGCTGCGATTTCATCATTTGTAAAGCGTGGCAGTCTACCTGAATTAACCATAGCTTCGTTCATGATCGTTGCATACTCACGGGAGTTTAGCATATCATGTGTTCTGGCCACGTTCTGCACGCCATAATATGTATCGAACGTGATTTGAGCTGGCTGACCTGCTTTTCCCTGTCTTGTAGTAATAAGCACCACACCGTTTGCAGCCTGTGAACCATAAATGGCTGCAGATGCAGCATCTTTTAAGATATCTATTGACTGAATGTCAGCTGGGTTCAGGTAGGAAATATCTCCCGTTAGCACCCCGTCCACCACATACAGCGGGCCAGAGTCGCCTATGGTACCCAAACCACGGACAACAACTCTCATGCCTTCGCCAGGCTGGCCAGAAGTTGAGGAAATCTGCACACCTGGCGCCTGCCCTTGTAAGGCTTGCAAGGCATTGGTAGTACTTTGCTTTTGCAGGTCCTCGCCCGCTACCTGTGTAGTGGCACCTGTTACAAGCTTTTTCTTTTGTACGCCGTAGCCTACTACCACTACTTCTTCCAGGGCTTTAACATCCTCTCCTAGCGCCACATTTACTTCAGCTCTGTTGTTCAAAGGTACTTCCTGCGTTTCGAAACCTGTAAACGAGAAAAGTAAGGTAACGTCTCCTGAAGGCACGTTTAATTGAAAGTTACCATCCACATCGGAGATGGTACCTATCGATGGGTCACTTTTTACACGCACACTTACACCCGGAAGGCCTAGTCCATCAGTTTCTGATGTAACTTTTCCCCTCACAGATTGCTGTGCGTAGGCCATGCTGCTTAAGCAGCACAACCAGATTAATAGTAAGATTTTCCTCATGGAATTTAGGTTTAATTTAAAATTTTAAATAGTAGCATCATTAAAAAAACAGGTATTACTGCAGCTTCACAGATTTTGCTTTACCCTTGTATTTGATTACTTTGGCAGGTTTAGCGTCAAACTGTAACTCTTTGGGGTTATTCTGATCTACAAACACTACGTTAAAGGTTCTCTTCTTCAGCATACCCTCATACTGCCCTTGCTGCTTGCCTATAGTAAGCGTTTTAGAAGCTTCGTTATAAATAATCGGGATTTGGATAAACTTACCTTGCTCGTAGTTATAGTTGGTGTTTTCGTCTTCGTAAAGTTCAAACTTACCGTCTTTACCGCCATACACATACAACGTAATTTCATCGGCAGGCTTTTCGGTGGTGTACTCGATCTCTGGCCCAAACGGAAGGATAGCCCCTGCTTTTACAAAAATCGGCATACGCTCATAAGGTGCACTGGCAGTAATCTTTTGGCCACCCTGCTTGTAAGTACCGTCGTAGAGGTTATACCATCCTGTGTTAGCTGGCAGGTACACTTCTCTAGAAGTGGCATGTCTTTCATATACAGGGTTAATGAGCAAGCTTGGCCCGAACATAAACTGATCACCAATATTCAGCACGTTTTTATCCTGACCAAAGTCCATTGCTAAGTGACGCATAATGGTATAGTCATTATGGTAAACCTGCCCTGTAATAGAATACACATAAGGCATTAGACGGTAACGCAGCTTATTGTAATACACGATAGATTGGTAAGCCTTGTGGTCTTCTGGCGCAATGTTATACACCTCGCGGAACGGAAACTGACCGTGTGCACGGTAAAGCGGCGTAAAAGTGCCATACTGGTACCAACGGGCATTCAATTCGCGCCATTCTTCCAGGGCATCTCCTTGCGGTTCTGGTCTGTCATACTTGTTTTCTACAAAGAAACCGCCGATATCGGTAGTCCAGTAAGGCAGGCCCGATAAAGAGAAGTTTAAGCCAGCAGGAATCTGACGTCTCAGTTCAGGAAAAGTAGAGGCAATATCACCACTCCAAGTTGCGGCACCGTAGCGCTGCAAACCTGCAAAGGCAGAACGGGTAAGTATAAATACTCTGTCATTCGGATTCGTATTTCTTTGCCCTTCATAAATGCCCATATTATGCATCAGCACATAGGCATTAAAGTACTTGTCGGCAGCTCCCAGGTAGGTTGGGTTCATCAGCTGCTTGCGGTGCTCAATAGAAGAATTAGATAGAATATCTGGTTCTGAGGCATCTTGCCACCAGGCATCTACACCTAACTTGTACAACTTCTTATCCAGTAGGTTCCAGAACATTTTTCTGCCTTCCGGGTTAAAGGCGTCGTAGAAAGTAGAGACATAGCCTTCCCCGATCCAGTCTCTGATACCTTCGTTGATACTTGTTTTGTATAGCAGTCCTTTTTCATCGAAACGCTTGTAAGCCTCTATTCCTTCATAAAACTTAGGCCATGTAGAGATCATGAAATGCACATTATACTTTTCATGTAGCTCCTTTATCATACCTTCAGGGTCAGGAAACCTTGATTTATCAAACTCCTGGCTTCCCCATTGGTCCTCTTCCCAATAAGACCAGTCCTGCACAATGTTATCTAGCGGAATGTTGCGCTTACGAAACTCTTTCACCGCGTTCATGAGCTCTTCCTGTGTTTTGTAGCGCTCACGGCTTTGCCAGAAGCCCATCGCCCACTTTGGCATAATCTGCGCATCTCCTGTTATGGTGCGATAACCACTAACAACTTCGTCCATGTTGTTGCCATACACGAAGTAATAATCTATTTCATCTCCTGCCTCAGAAGCAAAAGCATAGACTTGTTTTTCCTGCTCAGTTTGAGGTGTCAGGTAGCGCAGTGCTAAGAAAGACTGTCCTCCGTCTGGGTTCCATTCAATTATGAAAGCATGCTTCACGCCTTTCTCTAGGTCCTGGGCAAAAACAGACTGGCCTGGATTCCAAGCTTCACGCCAATTATCCAGTAACAGCTCGCCATCAATCCACACTTTCACATAACCAGAACCAGGCATCACAAAATGATGCTCTCCTGTTTCGTCACTCTCTATAAAGCCTTCCCAGGTAATAGTACCTCCTTCTAGAGAGTAGCCTTCTGGAAATTTACTCTGATCTTCTAAAAACTCATATTTGATCTCTTTTTCCTGGCGCACAATGGGTGCTTTGCCTGCGTTTGGTGCAGAAGCATATGTAGCGGTTAGGCCACCAGGCTGCTGGTCTTTTGTATACAATTTTAGCTTAGAAAGCTCCTGGTAAGGCCTTATATCACCAAATTTGGTGATGGAGTTATTGTCCCAAAGTATGCCGTAATTTTTGCTGGAAACCAAAAAAGGAATCACCGCCACAGAGTTGTACTGCGTCAGGTCTACCTGCCAGCCTTTGTAGTTCATCAGGCCTGTTTGGTGCTGCCCTAAACCGTATAGTGCTTCATCAGGTGTGCTTTTGAATGCTTTGTGCAGGCTATAGCTTTTTTCGTTGTTCAGCAGTTCTACTGGCGAAAAAGTATTCTTGCTGCTGTAGTTCTCCTGGAGTACAAGGTTGCCGTTTCGATCGTAAAAGGTAACTTCTCCTGTGTTAGCGGCCACCTCTACTCTAAGAGATTTGGTATTCAGCACAAGGCCTTTTGCCTCTTCCTTCACATCCCATTGCCCTTCAGCCTTTAAGTTGTCCAATACCATCAGGCTCGGCGCATCTTCAAACTCTGCTGCCGGTGTAGCTACCACCTGTATAATTTTATCTGATATAACCCGAAGCTTGAGATACTGCGGATCTCCTGCTGCCTCTTTTTCTAGTCTTACCAGTACCCCATCTTCAAGCTTCTGGAAGCTTTTGATTTTAGGTCCGCTAAAGGATGAGAGCGCAACCAACAAAAGAAGGTAAAAAGTATTCTTAAATTTCATGTAGATAGATAAACGTGTATGAACAATAAGCCTTAGAATTATGAGCAACCACTTAACCAGATGAGTAAGTAATTACACGACGAAGGTATAAAAATGTTAAGCAGCAGTGGGGTATCAAATGTTTCAGATGTATGACCTGTCTGTTAACATGGCCTTAAATAGCCTGCAAAGCCATATTTATGGGATCTTTGCGATGAGTAAACTATGAAACTTGCTGAGCCTAGAGCAAGAGAAAAGAACTGCTCCCTCAGGCTTTCCAGCACTACACATTAGAGCCTTAAAAGCTTCGACACCTTATGTTGTACAGGTTATGAAGTTGCTAAAACCGCTACATCTCTAAACACAGAAACGGCAACAACCGCAGTAAAAATAATGCGATTGTTGCCGTTTCTGTGTCTAGAGATGTGTAATGTGGCTGATTGTAAGTATCAGTTAAGAGAGGTTTGTTTCTGCTTAGATTCGGCATAAGCAGATGGCAGAATCTGATATTCTTCTTTGAAATATTTTGTAAAATATTTTCGGTTGTTAAAGCCGACCTTATAAGCTACCTCGGCCACCGTCAGTTGGCTTTTTTCTAATAACTGTGCAGCGTGTTGTAGCCTTATCTTCCTGATGAATTCCACGGGGGAAGTACCTGTGATGGCCAACAACTTCTTATAAAGATGCACCCTGCTCATGCCCAGTTCCTTGCTCATAAGCTCAACAGAGAAATCAGGATCAGATAAATTTTCCTCCACTACCCTGATGGCATTCTGGACAAGTTTATCATCTAACGAAACAATCTGCTCTTCACTTGACTGTACACTTATCTTCTTCTCCAGCGCCTTGTGCAGCAATTGGTGCTGCGTAACCAGATTTCTAATACGGGAAAGGAAAAGCTCTAAACTGAACGGTTTCGTAATATAGTCATTTGCCCCAATATCCAGCCCCTTCACCTTTTGCTCCTCAGCAGTATGGGCTGTAAGTAAGATAAAAGGTATATGCGAGGTACGGGCGTCGTTTTTAACTTTTTTGCAAAGCTCTATCCCGTTCAGCTCTGGCATCATTAAGTCGCTTACAATCAAATCAGGCAAGCCAGCTAATGCCTTTTGCCAGCCTTCTTTGCCGTTTTTCGCTTCTGTGATGGTATAGAATGCACCAAGACTGTCTTTCAGATAACTACGAAAATCTTCGTTATCCTCTACAAGCAATATGTTGGGCTTCGATTCTGCATGCACAGCAGCTTCTCCATCTTTCTCCTCCGCATGCACCTTGGTTAGCACTAGACTTTCAGTTTCATAGCCTACAGCTTCTGTTATCTCCTTATAAGAGGTAAGTTCCTTAACAGGTATGGTTACCGTAAAGCAGCTTCCCTTGCCTGGTTCACTTTCTACTGTTATCATGCCACCGTGTATTCTCACAAACTCTTTTGTGATTGCCAGCCCAATGCCACTCCCTTGGTTTAGAAAATTGCTTGGAACATCGTTTTTATAAAAGCGCTCAAAAATTAATTCCTGCTTTTCTTTGGCTATACCTATACCAGTGTCTTTTACTTTTAGCTCTACTATTTTCAATCCTTCAGAAGAAGAATCGTTGTCGTGGCAGTTCACCTCCACATCTATACTGCCATACTCGGGCGTAAATTTAAAAGCGTTGGAAAGCAGGTTGAAGAGTATCTTTTCCAGCTTGTCCATATCGAAAGACGCCTGTAGTTCATCTAGGTTAGCATGGAAAGTAAGCGTGATATTCTTTTTCTCCGAAAGTTCTGAAAAGGAGTTGACGGACTCTTTTATAAACTTTACAATATTCCCCTCACAAGGGTATAAACTCACTTTCTCAACTTCCAGCTTTCTAAAGTCCAGCAACTGGGTCACCAAGTTAAGCAAACGTTTCGCGTTGCGGTTTATCATCTGGAACTGCTTAAGCTGCTCTGGTTCGGTTGTAGAGTTTAGGAGCTTATCGAGAGGGGCTAAAATAAGGGCAAGTGGGGTTTTTAACTCATGGCTCAGGTTTGTAAAGAACCTGAGCTTCATCATATCCAGTTCGCGCAATTGCTTTGCTTCTCGCCGCTCCTGCTCTAGCACAAACTTTGATCTTGTACGCTGCAACTCTATCTTCCTGATAAGTATAAGCAACCCTACAGCTGTGAGCATGTAAATAAAATAAGCTGTATAAGTTCTCCAGAAAGGCGCCAGCACCACTAGCTCCATAGTAGCACCTTCCCTGTTCCAAACCCCGTCGTTATTCGATGCCATCACTTTAAACTGATAAGTACCAGGGTCAAGGTTAGTATACGTTACACGCCTGTTAGCGCCATCGGTAGTGTGCCACTCTTTGTCAAATCCCTCTAGCTTATACCTATATTGGTTCTTTATTGGCTGCAGGAAGTTTAGCGCCGCAAATTCTATCGAAAACACATTCTCGTCATGCTCCAGCGTAATAGACTCTGTCTCGTTTATCGCACTCGTCAGTTTACCTTTGCCATTGGGATGCACTTCGATGCCCTGGTTAAACAACTGGAAATCTGTAAAAACCACTTTAGGAACAGACTGGTTGATGCGCAAATCATGCGGATGAAACAGATTAAACCCGTTTGGTCCACCGAAAAGAATTTCCCCCTTTTTTGTCTTGTAAGCTGCATTTTCATTAAAAGACTTGCTCTGCAGCCCATCCGACTCATCGTAGTTTCTTGTTTTAAGCATTAACGATTTCGCATCTTTCCCACTCAGGATGAGCTGAGAAATTCCATTCGGGGTACTTACCCAAAGGTTGTTACTATTATCTTCAACTACATTAAGTATGATGTTGTGCGGCAGGCCATCTTCTTTTGTAAAAACTCTGAAAGACTGATCCTCCTCATTATACAGGTTAAGACCTTCGGGGGTGCCAAGCCAAACATTATTCCTGCTGTCACAGAAGATGGTAAAAATATTATTACTGCTTAAGCTGTTCGTGTTTGTAGCACTGTTAACAAAGGCTGTAACCTTACCTGTTTGTCTGTGCAGCACCTCAACACCTTTGTTACCCCCTATCCAAATGTTACCTTTATGGTCTTCGGCAATGGCAGCAACATACTCCGCCTTTACCCTGGCTTTGTTTTTTGTTAAGTAATGGTGAAAGGCTTCTATTTTTCTGTCAAAGAGCTGCAATCCGCCATGCATCGTTCCCACCCACATATTGCCTCTAGAATCTTCGAACAGCTCCCATACATTATTGTCAGAAATAGCAAGCGCATCAGAAGCTTCACTTGTATAACGGATAAACTTTTTGCCGTCAAATTTATTCAGTCCACCCAGGTAGGTTCCTACCCAAAGAGTATTCTCTTTATCTAATAGTAAGCTTACAACAACATCGCTGCTTATACTGCTGTGGTCCTTAGGGTTGTGCCTGTAACGGGTATATTTGCCTGTCTCACGATTAAAGTAAAGCAGTCCTCCGCCGTTTGTGCCTATCCACAAGTTCCCTTTTTTGTCTTCTACAAACCGGTTAACATCATCGTAAGGCAACGTCCCCTTAACCAAAAGCTGGTTTTTGAAATGCTGAAAGCGAATCGCATCTTTATGATAATAGTTTACCCCTTTCTTATAAGTACCTAACCATATTATACCTTCATTGTCTTTATAAAGGGCATTGATACTATTGTGCACCAGGCTACTTTTTACCTCTGGGTTGTGCACCACATACTGCACACTAAAATTCGACTTATCTATAATATTTATACCACCATGGTCTGTACCCAGCCAAATATTACCTTCAGCATCTTCGACTATACCGCGTACTAAATTACTGTTTAAGCTGTGCGCAGGTGAGTTTTTGTGAAAATGGATGAATGATTTTTTCGATGAGCTAAAGTGGTAAGCTCCTATGCCATCAAAAGGGGAGTAAATCCATAGGTCATCGCCTTTATCTATGGTTAACTTCAAACCTTGTGCAATGCTGTTGCTACTGATTTGATCAGCCAGGTAAGGTATTCTATCAGCAACCTTTAAGGTAACTTGGTTTAGCTTTTCCAACACACCACTTTGGTTCATAACCCAGTAAAAGCCCTCTGAACTTTGCGCAATGGCTGTTATGTTGTTTGAACTAATAGAGCTCCGATCGTGCGGATTATGCTTGAGCGTTACAGAAGTCTGCGCTTTAGGGTCATATTTAGTTATTCCCTGACCAGGCTGTACAAACCAATAGTTGCCCTGCCGATCTTTTACAATCTCCTCAATTTCGCCAACTGGCAAGCTATACCGTTTCAAGAAGGCATGCTGGTCATGAGAAAACTGTTCCGTGGTCGGATTATAGACATCGAAGCCACCATTCATCACTTTTACCAGAATATTTCCTGCCGGATCTTCAAAAAGCTTGCTTACATTGTTTCCACTTATAGATCCAGCATCTTTTGAGTCGTGCCGAAAAGCCTTGATATTGTAACCATCATATCGGTTTAAACCTGCATCTGTACCAATCCAGATAAACCCTTTGCTATCTTTAAGAAAACTTGTGACTTGGTTATGCGACAACCCGTTATTTACATCGATAAGAGAGAACCTGTACTGGTCCTGTGGAGCAGCTAGTACTTGGGACAAGCAACAGAAAAGAAATATCACGACAGGAAAAAGCCTTGTAAATCGCATAGTTGCTGTGATAGCTTAAATGATAATGGCTCCTAATCTACAGAAAATTATCCAGAAACACTCAATTAAGCTATACACAAAAGCTTAACATTGAACAAGTACTCACTTATAGACACTACAACAGAAGTAATTGCAGTTCAAGCAGATAGCTTAAACATCAAGTTTGGCTGCTGTTCCGCACAATACTTTTAGTGGTTTAAACAAATACTCTGGAGCCGGAATAGTTTTGGCGAAATTCCTTTGGCGTACAGCCGTTTTTCTTTCTAAAAATCCTGTTAAAGTACGAAAGGTTATTAAACCCACACTTGTAAGATATCTCTGATATGGTTTCTGTTGTGTCAATCAACATTCTAGAGGCATGGCCAAGCCTGATCTCGTTCAAGCTTTCAATGAAAGTCTTTCCTGTTCGCTTTTTAATAAACCTACTAAAGGATACCTCCGTCATGTTTACAACCTTTGCTACATCCGCCAGCGAAATTTCCTTCTCGTACGAGTTCTGCATGAACTCAAATACTTTCTCAATTCTTCGGCTATTGTAGGAAAAGTGTTCAGCTGTAAAAGAGCTATTAGATAGCGTACGCATATTGCGCGACGTAGACAAATCATGTAATATAGAGATTAACTCCAACACCGAATCGAAACCACTCATCTGGGTAAGCTTCTCCAAACGGGGTCTGAAAGTCGTTTTGACCTCATCCGAAAAGGAAATACCTCTGCTTGCCCGCTCTAAAAGCGTCCGTATAAAATTAAGCTGGTTTCTGCGCAGCAGCTTGTCATCAAACAAGTCCCTATGAAACTGAAGGGTTACCTCCACAATCTCATTGCTTTTGCATTGGTGCGTAAACCATCCATGAGGCAAGTTGCTCCCCACCAGCACTAAATCCATGTCGCCTATTACTTCTGTGTGGTCACCAACAATACGCTTGGTACCTGCCGCATTGGCAATAAAGTTTAACTCAAACTCCTCGTGGTAATGCAACGGGAAGTTAAACTCTTGCTTTTCCCTTGAAAATATAGTAAAGCAATCATTTTGAGTAAGAGGCGTTATTTCACGGTATATAGTGCTCATTTAAAACAATTTAAACAATTAAAAACCAAAGCTTCAAATATATTGCAAGAGAGATAAAATAAGAGCATTCTTTTAGCAGCTAAAAATCACTTCCTCTGCCGCTTCAGCATATAAAGCAAAAATCAGAAGACGCCCCATGTCCACATCCAAAACTCAAACAAATTCATCTAATAATGCTGCATCATAATCTTAAACCAACAAAATTTTCGTCATAAAGCTGTTTAATCTTAATCACACACAGCACATACAAATTCGCTTAGTCTCTGACTAAACTAGCCTCAACATACGCAAAATAAAATATACAGGTCAAATAAAGGATAAAATAGTATTACAAAACGGGATATAATCTACCTAACTTTGTTTTCGAAAGGTGAGGCCTCAATCATAGCATTGAGTACAAGAAATCGCTTCTCACTACAGACTCTCTTTAAACGACAACATATTTCTCATTCAGAGAACCATAAATATGCATAAAAAACTGCGTTATTTCACACTTACCTGGTTCGCGGCTTCTGTATGCCTTTTGTCTTCCTGCTCTCAGAAATTTTACCAACCTATCAACGCACAGGCCACATCAGAAACAAAGAACCTGTATGCTAATTTGAAAAGAATTTCTGAAAAAGGAATTATGTTCGGTCACCAAGACGATCCTGCCTATGGTATTGGCTGGAAATATGAAGCAGGTCGATCTGATGTAAAAGAAGTAGTAGGTGATTACCCTGCGGTAGTTGGCTGGGACCTGGGGCACCTGGAGTTAGGCCACACCGTAAACTTGGATAGCGTGCCATTTGACCAAATGCGTTCTTTTGTTCAGGAAATTTACGCTAAAGGAGGCTTAAACACCTTTAGCTGGCACCCAAACAACCCTACAGACCCAGCCAAAACCAGCTGGGACAAAGCAGACTCCACTATACAACAAGTATTTTCCGACCCTGCCGCTATGGGCACCTATAATGCGTGGCTGGACAGGCTGGCTGTTTTTATGTTAAGCTTAAAAGGCCCTAACGGCGAGTTAGTCCCTGTTATATTCAGACCATTCCATGAGCATACAGGCAGCTGGTTTTGGTGGGGGAAAGACCATGTTTCTCCAGAGGACTACAAAAAATTCTGGCGTTACACAGTAGATTACCTCCGCAGCAAGAATGTAAATAACCTGCTATACGCCTACTCCACTGACAAATTCAAAACTAAAGAAGAGTACCTGGAGCGCTATCCTGGTGATGACTATGTAGACGTGCTGGGCTTCGACTCTTACCATATACCGCAGTACGACCCAGCTAACACATTTATACCTGATACTCGCCGAATGGTAGAAACCATCAAGCAACTTGGGCAGGAAAAAGGAAAGGTATGGGCCTTTACCGAAACAGGCAGAGAAACCATTCCAGAGCAAAATTGGTGGACACAAACATTGCTTCCAATTGTGCAGGATGCTGGTTTAGCTTATGTGCTGGTGTGGCGAAACGGACGACCTGACCATTTTTACGCACCTTATCTGGGTCAGGAAAGCGCTGAAAATTTTAAGACATTCTACCAGCTGCCAAATACCCTTTTCTTAAAAGACGTAGCAACTGAAAATATTTATCGCAAGCCACCTACTAAATAACAACAGGTGTAGTAAAATTTCATCATAAGTTGCTCATCCTAATTAACCTAACAAGACAAAATCCTCACTAAATGAGATTATCAGCAATAGATATTGGCATTATCCTGCTTTACCTGGTGGCCGTGGCTGCCATTGGATTAGTAATGCAACGCAGGGCAAAAGCAAACAAAGAGGCTTACATGCTTGGTGGCAACACCTTGCCATGGTACGCACTCGGGCTTTCCAATGCCTCTGGCATGTTCGACATTTCAGGCACTATGTGGATGGTGATGCTAGCGTTTGTGTATGGCCTGAAAAGCATATGGATTCCGTGGCTCTGGCCCTCATTCAACCAGGTTTTCCTAATGATGTTTCTGGGAGCCTGGCTACGCCGCTCCAACGTTGCCACAGGGGCCGAATGGATGCTTACTCGCTTTGGAAATGGCAAGGGAGCTAAAAAGTCTCACGCCATTGTGGTTGTTTTCGCTCTCATCAGCTGTCTCGGGTTCCTGGCGTATGGTTTTATCGGGCTCGGTAAGTTCGTAGAGATTTTTGTACCGTGGTCGGTGGTGCAGCCTTACATGCCTTTCGACATCCCTGCTGAGTTTGTGCCTCATTTCTATGGACTGCTGTTTACTTCGTTTGCGGTATTCTATTCTATACTTGGAGGTATGGCCAGCATCGTATGGGCCGATGTATTGCAGTTTGTAATCATGACGGTAGCTGCAGTCATAATAGGCGTGATGGCTATCAATAATCTGGAGATCGCAAACCTAAGTGTACCAGAAGCTTGGAAAACGCCATTTTTCGGTGCCACTTTAGACTTAGATTGGACAGGTATCATAGATGAAGTAAACGATAAGATAAAGGATGATGGGTTCTCTCTTTTCGGCATCTTCTTTACGCTGATGGTATTTAAGGGAATTTTGGCAAGTATAGCAGGGCCTACGCCTAGTTATGATATGCAGAAGGTGCTATCCGCCCGTTCGCCACAGGATGCAGCGAAGATGAGCGGCTTTGTATCGCTGGTACTCATCCCGACACGCTACCTCATGATTATCGGTTTTACCGTGCTGGCTATCCTCAACTACGAGCAACTGAATCTAGAAACAGTTACGGGCGACATAGATTTTGAAAGAATACTTCCTGCTGCCATACAAACCTTTGCTCCTACTGGTGTGATGGGCTTATTGCTGGCAGGTTTGCTGGCAGCCTTTATCGGCACTTTTGCAGGCACACTTAATGCAGCACAGGCCTATCTTGTGAATGATGTCTATCTGAAGTATTACAACCCAAAGGCATCCAACGAAGTGGTGAGCCGCATGAACTACCTAACAGGAGTTGTAGTGGTATTGATCAGTGTGGTAATTGGTTTCTTTGCCCAGGATGTAAACAGTATTCTGCAATGGATTGTGGCTGGCCTTTATGGTGGCTATATCTCTGCCAATGTGCTGAAGTGGTATTGGTGGCGCTTCAATAACAACGGCTTCTTTTGGGGCATGCTCGCTGGTATAGTGCCTGCACTCATATTCCCATACATCTTCGATGGCCTGGACCTGTACTACTTCCCGCTGCTGCTTTTGATATCGTTAGCAGGTAGTATCATCGGTACGCTTACAAGCCCTCCTACCGATATGGATACACTAAAGAGCTTTTATAAAAATGTTCGCCCGTGGGGTTTCTGGAAGCCAGTGGCTGATGTCGTAAAAGCAGAAAATCCTAACATAAAAGAGAACAATGGCTTCTGGCTTGATGCCTTCAACGTTGTAATTGGCGTGCTAGGCCAAATGTGCTTAACAGTAGCTCCTATTTACCTCGTGATTGGCATGCATACGGAGTTGTACATTACCCTCGGGATTCTGCTGGTAGTGTGCGTTATCCTCAAAAAAACCTGGTGGGACAAACTGGATACCCACAATGGTACCCTCACCGACAGCAAGAAAAAAGCACTTATAAATCATTAACCAAACAATAAAGCTTTTGCCAGAGCTTGCCTCGGCAGAATTAATAATTGAATACCCATGAAAACTGCGTTCAACGAAAGACTTCAACAGTTAGAAGAAGCACATAATAGCTTAATTACGCGAAAAAATGAGAAGCTGCCGTTAGGTAACGGTGTGTACGACCGCTATAAACACCCTATTGTAACGGCGCAGCACACGCCACTTTTCTGGCGCTACGACCTTAACCCAGATACAAACCCCTATCTGATGGAGCGCATCGGCATGAATGCGGCTTTTAACGCGGGCGCTATAAAATTGAATGGCAAATACTTGCTAGTAGTAAGAACAGAAGGCGTAGACCGTAAATCGTTTTTTGCCGTGGCGGAAAGCCCAAACGGCATCGACAACTTCAAGTTTTGGGACAGACCTATTACGCTGCCAGAAACAGATGAGCCTGATACGAACGTGTATGACATGCGCCTGACGCAGCACGAAGACGGCTGGATCTACGGACTTTTCTGCACAGAGCGTAAAGACCCAAACGCAGCGCCTGGCGACGAATCTGCAGCTAATGCGCAATGCGGCATCGCCCGCACCAAGGACCTGGTTAAATGGGAACGCCTGCCAGACCTGAAAACTAATTCTCCACAACAGCGCAATGTGGTGCTTCATCCAGAGTTTGTTGATGGAAAATATGCTCTTTATACTCGTCCGCAGGATAGCTTTATCGAAGCTGGTACCCGCGGAGGTATTGGTTGGGGTTTGGTGGATTCTATGGAGAACGCAGTGGTTCCTGAAGAGTCTATTATGGATGAGAAGCGCTACCACACAGTATACGAAGTAAAGAACGGTCAGGGCCCTGCTCCTATCAAAACAGAAAAAGGCTGGTTGCACATGGCACACGGTGTACGTAACACAGCGGCTGGCCTGCGCTACGTGCTGTACATGTTTATGACAGACCTGAAAGAAGTAAATAAGGTGATTTACAAGCCAGGAGGCTACTTTATTGCACCAGAGGGTGAAGAGCGTATAGGTGATGTATCGAATGTGGTATTTGCCAACGGTTGGATACTAGACGAAGATGGCACAGTATTTATCTACTACGGTTCTTCAGATACAAGAATGCACGTGGCTACTTCTACAGTAGATAGGCTTTTGGATTATGTGGTAAACACGCCCGCCGACGGTTATCGCTCAGGTGCTTCTGTAGAGCAACTAAACATGCTGATTGATAAGAATCTGGCCTACATCAATTCAAACCAAAAAGAACTGGTATAGTAACAATCATTAATTACATGCAACATTACGAATCCGAAATAGCAGGAAAACTTAGAAGGTACGCTGTTGAAGCGAAGACTGAGTTAGAAAATATACTTGCATTCTGGATGAAACATGCCCTGGACGAACAGAATGGTGGTTTTGTGGGGCAAATGCATAACAACGGCACTATAAATCAAGATGCCCCGAAAGGCGGCATCCTGAATACCCGGATTCTCTGGTCTTTTTCGGCAGCCTACCGCCATACGCAAAACGAACAACACCGCCTGATAGCAGAAAGGGCCTACAACTACCTAATGCAGCACTTCTGGGACAAGGAGTATGGCGGTATTTACTGGTCTGTCAATGCAAAAGGTGAACCACTTAGCACCCGTAAACAGATTTATGCCTTAGCTTTTGCCATTTACGGTTTGAGCGAGTATTACTTAGCCACGCAAGAGCCTAAAGCCCTAGAAGCTTGCAAAGAGCTTTTCCAATGGATAGAGCAGCATAGCTTTGATGCGGAACAAGGCGGTTATCTGGAAGCTTTCAGCAGAGAGGGTGAGCTGATTGAAGACCTCCGCCTGAGCGAAAAAGACCGCAATGACCCAAAGACTATGAATACGCACCTGCATATTCTGGAGGCTTACGCCAATCTGTATCGTGCATGGCCTGACGAAAAGCTGGCGAAGCAACTGGGGGGGTTAATCCATGTGTTTCTGAAACACATAGTGGACGCTGAAACAGGGCACATGAAGCTGTTTTTCAGTTCCGACTGGCAATCTACCGCCAATCTTGTTTCTTATGGCCACGATATCGAGGCTTCCTGGTTATTGCATGAAGCGGCCGAGGTTTTGGGTAAAGCAGAACTCCTGCACCAGGTAGAAGCCTCTGCCATAGCCATGGCAAAAGAAGCAGCCACAGAACTACAACCTGACGGCAGCTTATACCACGAACTTAACAAAGAAGAAAACCACTATGATAAGCACCGTGAGTGGTGGGTAAGCGCTGAGGCGATGGTTGGTTTTCTGAATGCTTACCAGCTAACAAAAAACGAACTATACCTAAATAGCTCCTGGAACGCCTGGCAATTCTCAAAAAATCACCTTTTAGACAAAGAGAAAGGTGAATGGCTCTGGGGTGTGTACGACGACTATAACATCATGAAATCCGAAGATAAAATTGGGTTCTGGAAGTGCCCTTACCATAATGCACGTGCTTGCCTGGAAGTGACGAATCGTTGCCAAAAGCTACTCAATCTATCAAGTCTATAACAAACGAGATTAAGCATACATGAAAAAGCTACTTGTATTCTTTTGCGCATTAATATCCTGTGCAACAGCATTCAGCCAAGGAAACAACTATGAGCAAACCTATGAAAAGTTCGAGGGCCTGGCGCTAACACCGCCGATGGGCTGGAACAGCTGGAACAAATTTGCCTGTAACGTAAATGAGCAGCTGATCCGAGAAACGGCTGATGCAATGGTAGCTTCTGGCATGAAAGAAGCTGGTTACACTTTCATCAACATTGATGACTGCTGGCACGGAGAAAGAGATAGTTTAGGTTTTATTCATCCAGACCCTGAACGCTTTCCTTCTGGTATGAAAGCCCTGGCAGACTATATCCACTCAAAAGGCCTCAAGTTTGGCATCTACTCCGATGCTGGTTCTATGACCTGCGGCGGACGCCCTGGAAGCCGTGGCTACGAATTTCAGGATGCACTGACTTATGCCAGCTGGGGAGTAGATTACCTAAAATACGACTGGTGCAACACCGAAGGCCTGAAAGCCGAAGGCGCTTACATGACCATGAGTGCCGCTTTAAGAAGAGCAGGCAGACCAGTGGTACTCAGCATTTGCGAATGGGGTACCGATGAGCCCTGGAAATGGGGGCCGCGTGTAGGCCACTTGTGGAGAACTACAGGCGATATTTACAACTGCTTCGACTGCGTGGAAGACCACGGCACCTGGAAATCGTGGGGTGTGATGCAGATTTTGGACAAGCAGGAAGGGCTGCGCCAGTATGCTGGCCCAGGCCACTGGAACGACCCCGATATGATGGAGGTAGGCAACGGCATGACCGTAAACGAAGACAGAGCCCACTTTGCTATGTGGAGTATGTTAGCAGCTCCACTTATTGCAGGAAATGACCTGCGCAAAATGAGCAAGGAGACAACTGAAATCCTGACAAACAAAGAGGTAATCGCAGTTAACCAGGACAAACTAGGGATACAAGGTTTTAAGTATAGTAGCAACAACGGCCTGGAAACCTGGTTTAAGCCTTTGGATGGTGGTAAATGGGCAGTAGTATTTCTAAACCGCAGCGATGCAGCTCAGACTGTTACCTTCGACTGGCGCAAAACTTCTATCAAAGACGAACTGTCTAACAGGGAATTGAATGCCAGCAACGACACCTATAAGGTTCGAAACCTTTGGTCGAAAAAGGATGCTGGTACAACTAAAAAAACCTTTAAAGCGACAGTACCAAAGCATGATGCTGTGATGCTGGTGCTTTCAAAATAAGCACAAACCATTAAACTAGAGATTTGGCGGCCATAGATTCTTTATCAGAACTATAGCCGCTATTTTCCCTTTTGTACTTTCTCTAAACTGGCAGTAACTAACCATTGAATACTATTTAAAAATGAAAGCGACTTATCTGCTCTCTTTACTTATACCTGTACTGGCACTGTTCAACACGCAAGAAGCAAGCGCAAACGTACAACTGCCAGCCATCTTCGGTGACCATATGGTGCTGCAGCAAAACGCAGAGGTAACCATGTGGGGTTGGGCCAAATCAGGAGAAGAAGTTATTGTTACGCCTAGTTGGAACCAGCAACCTATAAAAACAAAGGCTAGCAACCAGGCAAAATGGGAAGTAAAACTACAAACTCCAGCAGCAGGTGGTCCCTATTCCATCAAAATACAAGGGTATAACACTCTTATGATTAACGATGTGCTGTTAGGTGAGGTATGGCTTTGCTCGGGCCAGTCGAACATGGAATGGTCAGCAAGAGCCGGTATAGACAACGCAGAACAGCATGTGGCACAGGCAAATTACCCTTCCATACGTTTTTTCAGCGTTGCCCACAGAACTGCAGATGCACCACAATTAGATTTAGGCGGCGAATGGGTGGTATGTACTCCAGAAACCATGGTCGATTTCAGCGCCATCGGCTACTTTTTCGGTCGTGAAGTTAACCAGAATTTAAAAGTGCCTGTTGGCCTCATTAACAGCAGTTGGGGAGGCACACCAGCAGAAATCTGGATGAACCCCAAAGCCATTACCGAGAACAAAACGCTAGTTGAAGATGCCGCAAACTTAGAGGAAGTAGAATGGGGACCTGTGCAGCCAGGAAGAGCTTTTCATGCCATGATTTCCCCGCTTATCCCCTATCGCATTGCGGGCGCTCTTTGGTACCAGGGCGAGTCTAACACAGGAAGCCCTGAAAACTATGCTGAACTACTCCCCGCCCTCATCAACAACTGGAGAAACGAATGGAAGGACAACTTTCCGTTTTACTTCGTGCAGATTGCCCCATACAATTACGGCGATAATTTTTCTGGTGTACTTCTGCGCGACGCTCAGCGCAAGGTGTTAGACAAAACAGAAAATACGGGCATGGTGGTGATCAGTGATATTGGCAACCCCGATAACATACACCCTACGAACAAGCATGATGTAGGCTTACGACTGGCAAACCTGGCGCTGAATAAAACCTACGGAAAGAAGGAAAAGCCTGCAGGTGGGCCGCTCTTCAGAGATATGAAAGTAGAAGGAAATAAAGTACGACTGCACTTCGACAATGCCGACAAAGGTTTAGTAGCAAGAGGCAAAAAATTAACTGAATTTGAAGTGGCTGGTGAAGATCAGAAATTTGTACCGGCAACAGCCAAAGTTGTTGGAAATACCGTGGTGGTGCAAGCGAAAAGCATCAAAAAGCCTGTTGCCGTACGCTACGCTTGGAGCAATACCGCCAATCCTAACCTTTTCAACAAAGATGGTTTGCCAGCTTCCAGCTTCAGTACCAGTAACGAATCCAAAAAATAAATCTACCTGGAGTTATAAACTTGTAAGCTTGTAGCAAAGCCTAAAGCTAGATCAGAACCTTGATTTACACACGATGAAGAAAATAAACCTGACAATACTCCTGCTCTTGGCACTCTATGTTAGTGCAATAGCACAAAGCACTTCCAAATTCGTTAAAAAAGACGGGCAGCAGTTTACACTGAACGGAAAGCCTTACTACTACATCGGAACCAACTATTGGTACGGTAGCTTACTTGGCTCTACAGGCGAAGGTGGCAATCGTGAGCGGCTTCTGAAAGAGCTGGATCTGATGAAGAAGAACGGCATTACCAACCTTCGTGTACTGGTTGGTGCCGAAGGCCCAAATAACCAACCCTATAGAGTTACTCCTGGTTTACAGATGTCTCCTGGGGTGTATAATGATACGCTGCTCGCTGGGCTTGACTTCCTGATGGCAGAAATGGGTAAAAGAAACATGCAGGCGGTACTGTATTTGAATAATAGTTGGGAGTGGTCTGGTGGTTATGGCCAGTACCTGAACTGGAACGGCTACGGCGAAATCCCTTATGCCTTGGCCAATAACAACGACTGGGCCGGCTTTATGAAGTATGTAGGGCAATTCCACAGTTGCGAACCATGCAAAGAGCAGTTTGCCGATTACGTGAGGCATATCCTGAATCGCACCAACCGCTTTACAAACAAGAAATATACCGAAGATCCTGCCATCATGGCTTGGCAAATAGCCAATGAGCCGCGTGCTTTCTCCACCGAAAACATTCCTGCCTATGAGCAATGGATTCGCAACACAGCCGCTTTAATTAAATCTATTGATAAGAACCACTTGGTTTCCACGGGTTCAGAGGGTTCGCATGGCACAGAAGGCTCCTTGCCAGATTACAAGCGTATACATTCCGACCCTAACATCGACTACCTAACCATGCACATCTGGCCGAAAAACTGGGGCTGGCTGGATGCTAATAATATAGGTGGCACTATAGATACAGCCATCGCACAAACCGAAGGCTACATGAACAGGCATATTGCCGTTGCCCGCGACCTGAATAAACCAATTGTGATGGAAGAATTCGGTTTACCACGTGATAACCACACCTACTCCCTCTCCGACAAAACCACCAACAGAGACAAGTACTATAGCTATATCTTTGATAGAGTACTGCAAAGCGCAAAAACAGGAGGCCCATTGGCAGGTTCTAATTTCTGGGCTTTTGGAGGAACCGCACGTCCTAATTCAACTCGTGAGTTTTGGCAGAACGGTGATGACCTGATGGGAGATCCGCCACAGGAAGAACAAGGACTGAATTCTGTTTTTGACACAGATACGACTATTCCGCTTGTAGCAAAATATGCAAAGGCTATTCAAAAAGCTACAAAGAAAAAGAAGTAGCTATTAGCGCATTAAGCCAGCACATTTTTTCAGAAAAATCAAAAATATCGCTTAACTATACCATTCTTTAGTTTCAACTAAAACAAAAAATGAGATACAGTAAATCCTATTTGTTACTGCTTGCAGCTGCGGCACTTCATTCTTGTGGGGTAACGCAATCCAGTCAGTCTACCACAGAAGATGCTACACAAGCAACGGCGCAGCAACCCGCTACACAAGGCACTAAGCCAAGTCAACCTATAAACCAGGCTATCGAAGACATGATAGCGAATATGACGGTTGAGGAAAAAGTAGGTCAGATGACGCAAGTTACAATCGACCTTATTCTGAAAGATGGCCAGCCAACCACGGTAGATGAGGCAAAGCTCCGTACCGCCCTTATCGATAAAAAAGTAGGTTCTATACTTAACGTAATGGGCCGTGCTTATACAATTGATGAGTGGCACCAGGTAATTACGGCCATCCAAAATATGGCTACAAAAGACACCAGACTTAAAATACCTGTGCTTTATGGTATTGATGCCATTCATGGTGCCAATTATCTGGCAGGCTCTACCCTGTTTCCGCATAACATTGGTATGGCGGCCACTCGTAACCCTGATCTTGTAAATCAAGCGGCGAAGATTACTGCCATCGAAACAAGAGCATCTGGTATTCCCTGGAACTTCGACCCTGTGTTAGATGTGGGCAGACAGCCTCTTTGGCCACGTTTCGAAGAGACTTTTGGAGAAGATGTGTACGTGGTGAAGACCATGGGTGCAGCCGCCATCAGAGGTTATGAACAGGACAATCTGAATACCGACCACACGGTTGCCTCCAGTATGAAGCACTTCCTGGGTTACTCTGTGCCAGGTAGCGGTAAAGACCGTACGCCTTCTTACATTCCAGAGCAAATGTTGCGCGAGATCTTCTTGCCACCATTCAAAGCTGCTGTAGAGGCGGGAGCTTCAACTGTTATGATCAATTCTGGTGAAATTAACGGAACGCCTGTACACGGCAGTAAATATTACCTTACAGAAATCCTGCGCGACGAATTAGGCTTCCAGGGCGTGGCTGTTTCTGATTGGGAAGACGTTATCCGTTTGCACACCAGGCACAGAGTAGCCGACTCACCAAAAGAAGCAGTTCGCATGGCTGTAGAAGCTGGTCTGGACATGAGCATGGTTCCTGTAGATTATTCGTTCTATGATTTATTGGTAGAACTGGTAAAAGAAGGTACGGTTTCAGAGGAACGCATCAACACTTCGGTACGCCGCATACTTACCCTGAAGAAGAAATTAGGCTTGTTCGAGAACGCATTCCCGAAAGCAGAGCTTAAGAACGAGGTACATAAGCCAGAATATGATAAGATAGCTTACCAGGCAGCGGCAGAAAGCTTAACCTTGCTTAAAAACAACAATAATACCCTTCCGCTGAGCAAAAACAAGAAAGTATTGGTTGCTGGCCCTACTGCCAACACACTGGCTTCGCTGCACGGCAGCTGGTCTTATATTTGGCAAGGAACAGACGAAAGCCAATACCCAGAGAAAGCACAGACCGTGTTGGAGGCTTTACAGGCAGAGTTAGGCAAGAATAATGTAATTTCTCGCTCAGTAGCAGATTTTACAGCTGCAGCCAACTATGATGTAGCACAACTGAAGCGCGATGCACAGCAGGCGCAGGCAATTATACTTTGCCTGGGTGAGAAAGCATACGCAGAGAGTCCTGGAGTAATTGATGATCTGAACATTGAAGCAAACCAGATTGCACTGGCTAGAGCAGCCAAAGAAACAGGCAAACCTGTTATACTGGTATTGCTGGAAGGCAGACCCCGCATAGTTTCTGCCATAGAGCCTTTGGTAGATGCCGTTGTGATGGCTTACAGACCATCTACATTCGGTGCTCCAGCGCTTGCCGATGTACTTTCAGGTGACTATAACCCGAACGGCGTATTGCCTTTTACTTACCCAAGATATTCAGGAGACGTGGTGCTTTACGATCATAAAGGTACAGAACGTATCCGTGAAGACGTACCGAACACCTACGGCGACAGAGGTTTCAACCCGCAGTGGACGTTTGGAACAGGCTTAAGCTACACTACTTTCAACTTATCTAACCTAAGTGTAAACTCGGCTAATTTCGGACCGAATGACAACGTACAGGTATCAGTAAGGGTGAAAAATACAGGTAACAGAGCAGGTAAAAAAGTGGTAGAGCTTTACAGCCACGACCAGTACGCCAGCGTTACGCCAAGTGCCAAAAGGTTAAGAGCATTCACTAAAGTTGATCTGGCTCCAGGTGAAGAGAAAACAGTTAATTTCACTATCACCGCTAAAGACTTGGCATTTGTAAACCAGCAAGGTAAATGGGTAACAGAACCAGGTGCTTTCGATTTGATGGTAGGCGACCTTAAAACAACTATCAATTACCAGGAATAGGTAACTTCCGATAATCCTTTTTTACAGCATCCTCTTAGGCTACCTAAGAGGATGCTGTGTTTATAGCCATACTATATTTTTCACCATTATAACTTTTAAAGCAGTTTTTACATAAAAGGACATTATGAAGAAAGAAGATTTCAGCAATTGGGATGAAGAACGCTACAAGGAGCTAAATGCTTACTTTCGGGTAAACATCAACAAACTGCTTGAGTCAGACCCGTATCTAAAAGATATTTTGGCGGAGAAAGGAAGCCTGCAGTTAGAAGATTTGGTGGACAGAATGTCTATAAAAGACCAGCAACTGTGGCAAGAATTTTTGGAGCTCGATAGAATAAAGCTGCACAAGGATATGCAAGACCACCTCGAAGGAAAAGGCACGCCCTATTCTCCCAGAAACGGCTTCGGAAAAACCAGCCTCGATGATCAGGAAGAAGAAACCTGGTAACCTATCTTAAATTAGAGATTCTGAAATAGAAATGAGCTAGAAAATCTCATCATCTCACAGCTCATTTCTAAAAATCACATTCTGAAAGTAATACCAGCATGTATTGAAAATCAGCGCAGACTTTCAAAGCTATACTTGGCATCGCTCCAGAATTCGTCTAAGGCAATAATTCTGGGCTTAAAAAAAGAGATCAATGCTGGCCAATCATCTTTGTTGAACACATTAACGGGCTTTAGCTCTTTGTAAATTCTACTGATGGTTTTACCAAATTCATCAGATGAATGTAGTTCCCACTCCCACTCTTCACCTAGGGTATCATGCAGGTAGTTCTTTAACTCGAGGAACTGCTCATAAAACATTTCCTGAATTTCCGCATCAGGATGTGTCAGTTCAATGGCGATGGAAGCCTCTCTTTTATCAGCTCGCATCCTGAAATAAACATCTTTAATGCCTGTCTTATAGTTTATCCAATTCACCCGCAGCCCTTCAGCCGCAGGATGAGGGGCAATGTAATTTCCGAAGGTTGTCCAAAAGGACTGCCTCAACTGCGATGCTTGCTCTCTTGTGTACATTGCTATTTGAACGTCAGACTATAAAACAGAAGAACTCATACTGCCACTGCTAAGGTTGCAATGGTAACTTTGCCTCTTCCCCATTTTCATTCATCACAAAAAGCGTACGAGTTGGGTAAGCAAACTCGATTCCCATTCGCTGAAA
Source organism: Pontibacter harenae (assembly GCF_020907245.1). Lineage (GTDB taxonomy): Bacteria > Bacteroidota > Bacteroidia > Cytophagales > Hymenobacteraceae > Pontibacter > Pontibacter harenae. Next base: position 120,040 of record NZ_JAJJWH010000013.1, read on the forward strand.
CTCCTCGAATATGCGCATATTAATGCCCTGCTGCACATCCATGTACACGTTGTAATCAGACGAAAGCACATAATATACAATCTCAAAATCAAGGCTCGAATCGCCGTATGAGGCAAAGTGCGCACGATCGAATTCCACAGGGTCCTGCTCCAGCACAATAGATTTTAGTGTGGCAGGAATCTGTTTTAGTTGCTCGTGAGTTGTTTGGTAGATTACGCCCACTCTAAACAGCACACGGCGGCGCTGCATGCGTTTATAGTTATGGATGCGAGATGTAGTAAGGTCGCTGTTGGAGAAAACCAGCTGCTCTCCCGATAAACTTTTTATACGAGTCGTTTTAATTCCTATGTAATCTATAACCCCCATTTTATCATCTATGATAACGAAATCACCGATTTCGAAGGGCCTGTCGAGGAAAATAACGAAGTAGTTGAAAAGGTCGCCAAGTATATTCTGCGCAGCCAATGCAATGGCAATACCACCAATACCCAAACCTGCAATAACGGTTGTTACATCGTACCCCATGTTATCGAACAGGAATATTAGGCCAATAAACCAGATGATGATGTTGATGATCAGCATCAGGCCGCCCAACTGCTTCACTTTTTCCTCGCCGTTAGTCTGCCTTTTTACAATAGACCGCAGCACAAACAAAGCCACCGTAGACACAAACCTGATAACAAGAAACGTAATGACGACAGTGGTGGCAACCTCTAGTATTCTTTGAAATTTAGCTGAAAGGTTGAGGTAGCTGATACCAAAATAGATGACACTAAAATACAGGACAGGAAGTACAAATCTGTCTATACTCTCAACAACATAGTTGTCTAAGTTAGTATCGGTATGATCAGTCCACTTTTTAAGCCTGGTAAGTACAATACTTTTAAAAAGCCTTATGAGCAGCAGACCAAGTAAAATGATACTGACGGCAATAATGTAATCTAATACAGTATTATTAAAATAGGTTTGCTCCAGGAAGTCTTGCGCGTTATCGACTGCGTCTATCATTGTTTTTTAACTAGTGGCTGAAAAGCAAAATTACTAATCATTAATTTATAAGTCCAGCCGTTAAGGCTTTTAGAGAGGATACGAGAAATCTAAATTTGCATTGCCTTAAATTGGCAAAAATATACTTCTTATTGGTTTACAAAGTTTTATAAAAGACACAGCAGATGGTGGGCTACTGCTTAACTCAAACTCAAAAAGTTGAAATAAACTTTACTTATCGATGCTGCTCATACTTTTTGGGACTTAGTACCTGCATTAGCTTCTGCATATCAGAATAAGCTAACGGTACCGACTGCGCTACTCTAACAGCATCAGAAAGCTGCTCAGCAGTACGAATACCGAGCACTGCCGACGAAACAGTATCGTGGTATAAGACAAATCGTGCAGCTACTTCTGCTTCACTCCTTTCAGGCCCTGCTAAAGCACGCACAGCACCTGCAGCCTGCGCAACCTCTGCTTCAGAACAACCTAGATAGGGCTTGGCAGGCTTGCCTAGTAAAAGTCCTTGCGCATAACTTCCTCGGGCAAGCACACTAATCTGGTGCTCATGCAGCAGGTCCAGGCACTCCTCCTCTGGCCTTCGGTCAAGCAAGCTATATTGCATCATTACACTCGAAATGTTGGAGCGCTTTACATATTCGCGTATCACATTTGGGCGGATAGAAGAGATGCCATAATAACGTATTTTCCCTTGTCGTTTCAGTTCTTCAAACGCTTCTATGGTCTCATCTATGGGGTCTTCTATGGTGCCGCCGTGCAACTGGTAAAGGTCTATGTAATCGGTTTGCAACCGTTGCAGACTTTTATTTACTGCCTCCAGAATATAGGATTTGCTAGGGTTCCAATCCCAGCCGCTTCCGTCGCTGCGCCACTGGTTACCCACTTTCGTAGCAACAACAACCTTATCACGCATGCCTTTAAAAGCTTTACCAACAGTTACTTCGTTTTCTCCTTGCTGATAAAGATCGGCGGTATCAAAATAATTTATGCCTGCATCCAAAGCACTATGTAGTAGTCGGGCATTTTCTGCATGGTTTCCTTCAAGCGACATGCACCCAAAACTTACTTCACTTACTTTTAGTGTTGATTTTCCGAGAGTGTTATACTGCATCTTTACATTACAATGATTAGGAAACCTTACTAACGCAAGAAGCCAGGCATAGGATTAATAAAGCTCCTCATTCTTGAAAGGCACGAGTGCCAACACAACCGCCTGCTCATATAACTGCTGTCTGTCCAGTACATTTTGGGTAAGAATACCGATGGCCCCACCTGCCTGCTTGGAGTTAGAACGGCTGAAAACCATATCATCGGCAGTACCTAATTCTATTCCCTGCTCTACCAGTTCGGTTACAGCCTGCGGCAAAAAGAAGGCACCAGATCGCGCTTTGCCAACTTTATCTCCTGACCGAACGACAATCCAGGCAAACGCAGCAAGTTCTTTTCCCATTGGTGCCACACCTCCTTCAATACCTATCCAATAATCTGCTTCAGGATGTGCCGCAAAAGCATTGTTAACCCGGTTCTGAGCACCTTCCAAGGTTTCCTCATCCGTCATCGGCTGGTCAGCCACCTCAGACGGCACCGACACAGGTATAGCTTCGAAAGCCAGATCGGGAAACATCTGCTGAAAGCCGCCCAAAGCTGCTTTCACTTTTACTGGATTTTTAGAAGATACGACAACTCTTTTCGGCTTTTGATCTTTGTTCATTGTCTATTGGCTGCACCAAATTAAAATTAGAAATCATGAATTAAAGGTTTGAATAACGCTCCCCCTCCCGAATTATGTCATATTTATATGGTGAACAATTGTCAAACTTCATTGACCACGGTAATGACATTACAACAAATATTCCTCCGTAGTATCCTCCGCCATTTTCGCAAAGTCCTGCAAGTATAAAAATCGAAGTTAATTTTTAAAAAGTTATCCGAAGCCTATGTTTTCTTGAGAGGAGTTGTCATCAAACTTTTTCCTTTGTCTTTTAAAGGTTGCGCAAAAACGTGACTAGTGCAAATGATGAGCGAGGCGGAGCCAAGTAATAAGAACTGCACCTTGTTAACAGAAGATGTTCTTTTTTTCACTTTGTTTGTGCTGTCTTTCCATCAATTTAGATATTCTTATTCTTTGTAGTTGTAAAGAGAGAAAAGGATATAGATTAAATATTACATTAGAAAAAGTTATATAAAGAAATTCATTGATGCGATTCCTAAATAATAGGAATAAACAACTACCAACAAGCACAAGATAAAAAGCCAATAAGTGATTGCGTTCTGCCTTATTAATTTCAGCATCCACTCTTATAATTTCTGGGAAAGTGCTGTTTCTTAAATAAACTCCAAGATTTAAAAACTTAAATGGCGAGTTTCTAATTATATAGGAGAAGATGGGAACGCCCAAGTACCTATTTATCCTATCTGATTTTATTAGAATCTTTGTGTTATTCTCTAGAGAGTTTAATTTAGAAGATGAGAATACAATCAAACTTATCAACCATGATAAAGTAATAAATAATACACAGGTAGATATCATAAAGCTATGTTCGGATGAAAAGTAAAATCTTCTAAAGGCATAATTTTAAGTTTTACATTTACAGTTAAATAATGGCTTAACGTAATAATCTTCGAAAGAGTACAAGTGTACTCTTCGGCTTGAACCGCTGAAGCAACAACGGACGCTAGATTGAAACAACCAAAATCAAAAGGCCCTACCTGTGTTGTACCGCCTTTTGATTTTGTTACAGGATTACATCAGCTCCCTTAGCCTCTGTGCAGCCGTCTCGGGAGTGATGTCGCGCTGCGGGTCTCCCAGCATCTCGTAGCCCAC
>NZ_JAJJWH010000105.1 GCF_020907245.1 Pontibacter harenae
CCTTATAGAATTTCTGTTTCGGACCATGATCTGAGTAGAGATAATCATAAACAGTACAATTGCTGCCACGTTAAAGCAACCCAATGCCATTACCTGAACCGTACTCCACTTTAAGGTATTGCCGGCATAATTGTAGATGAGGTTGATCGTGTCTTTACTCCCATAATAGATGGCGAGTAAACAAAGTCCTATCAACACATTGGTAGACCTGAAAACTGAAAGCTGGATCAATGGCCTTTTAACAGTAAGTTGCCGGTACAGAAAAAGAACAGTACCAGTAATGGAAATAAAACCAGCTAATTGTATCCGTTGGTCTGAGAACCAGTAGTATTTCGATCCATAAATCATCAGGTAGCCGTATGCCGATGCCGCAAAGCTAAAAATGATAAAGCCCACCCAATCAATCTGGTATAATGGGTACTTCTTAATTCCATTTAACGGTTTGAATATCAACAGGATGATAAGCAGGATGAATAACTGAAAAAGGATCAGAAAATAATAGGTAACTTTCCAATCCCAGGTGGTTACCACGAATGCCGCCACCATGCCAATTATCACAGTGTTGCTCAATATCGCTCCATAAAAAACAGCTGACCCGACCGCTAGTGATTTTTCTTTCGATATACGCGAAAAAATCACGATCAGAATACATGCGGCTGTATTGGCGACTAATATGCCTTGCAAAAACCGCAGGATAAAAAAGAAAAAAATATTATCGCAATATAAACACAACAGGTTCAGGATGATTGCCAGGATAATGTTGACCAATAGGTAACTGCGCGTTTCAAAATACCTTAAAAAGCGAAACTGAACCGGCAGAATGGAAATGATACCGGCATTGGTTAGCAGCAAAGAATAGGAGATGTCTTCTGGTTGTGCGCCCAGATAGGCAACCATATAATTCTGAGTAAGGGCAAACATACCGAACTGCACGAGGGCAGACAGCAGGATGAGAAAAAGTGCTATTCGTATACCCCAATCCCATCCTGTAATCCATGCTTTAAAATACTCGGGCTTTTTCATCACTTACCTTTCTTTACCGCGACAGTAGCGTTCATGCCAGGAACTACTGCGGAGATT
>NZ_JAJJWH010000106.1 GCF_020907245.1 Pontibacter harenae
AATATAAAATTTAGAGTAATGTAATTCTGTCCCTGTACTTACCTAAAAAAAATCATGAAGATATTCATCATTGACGACGACAATTTAAGCCTGTTCCTGACAGAGAACTTGCTGGCTTTTGTGGATGCCACGCATGAAATCAAAACGTTCCTTTCTGGTACGGCGGCATTAGAACTATTACAAACTAACGGTAAAGCTGCTGTCCCAGACATTATATTCCTGGATCTGAACATGCCTGTCATGGACGGATGGGATTTCTTAGAGGCGCTGGCACCGCTTGAACCGTCCATCAGCGAGAGATACAGGATCTATATTTTAACCTCATCACTTAATGCCTCAGACACAGCCAAGAGCAAAGAATACGCGTTAGTATCAGGGCTTATACACAAGCCCCTCAAGCTTGAGGATGTTAAAATACTTGTCTCTCAGTAAATTGTCTATGAAACATTGAAGAACCTCACTCGTGCGAGTAGACTTTTATACTTTATCACTGAACCTGATTATGAATGCCCTCAAGTACAGGTTGCTCCGAAGAAAGCCCGAGATCAGTACAAGAACAACCCTAGTAGAAGGGTATACTTTACTGGAAATGACATACAACGGCTTGGGTATAAAGGAGGAGCACCAGAAAAGGATGTTTGCAATGCAACAGAGAATTGAAAAAAACAACGTTGGAGTATTCTCGGGAGTAGGTTTAGGGTTGGTTAACTGTTTGTAGAGGACTTGTTGGAGGCTTTGGTAAACTGATTTGTTTGCGTTTTGAAAGGGAGTGTAATTTAAACTGTGTCATTTCCATATTTCAATT
>NZ_JAJJWH010000014.1 GCF_020907245.1 Pontibacter harenae
ATTGAAATATGGAAATGACACAGTTTAAATTACACTCCCTACTTAGTGCTTTATTTAAAACCAAAAGCCGCCAAGCATAAACTTGAACGGCTTCTGGTTTAGTTAGTAAGATGGAGCTATTTATACTACCACATTTATTATTTTGTTTGGCACAATAATAATTTTCTTCGGCGGCTTTCCATCAAAAAATTTGGTTACCTGCTCATCAGCTAACACGGCTTTCTCAATTTCTTCACGTGGAGTATCCGTAGCAAAAGTCAATTTAGCACGCATTTTACCGTTCACTGATACAGGATATTCAAACGTATTCTCTACCAGATACTCCTCGTTCCATACTGGGAAAGAAGCATAACTGATGCTTTCGCTGTAGCCCAGCTTCTCCCAAAGCTCCTCGGTAATGTGCGGTGCGTAAGGTGAAAGTATAACAGTAAGCGGCTCCAGTATGGCGCGTTTATTACACTTCAGCTGTGTCAGTTCGTTTGCACAGATCATGAAAGTTGAAACCGAAGTATTAAAAGAGAAGCGCTCGATATCTTCCTCCACTTTCTTTATCGTCTTGTGCAGCGACTTCAGTTCAGCAGCTGTAGGAGCCTCATCAGACACAGCAAAGTTGCCGTTTTTATCGTGGAATAGGTTCCAGAAACGCTTTAGGAACTTATGTACACCATCCATGCCGTTGGTATTCCATGGCTTGAACTGCTCCAGTGGTCCCAGGAACATCTCGTACATGCGCAGCGTATCAGCGCCTTGTCGCTCTACAATGTCATCAGGATTTACCACATTGTACTTCGACTTCGACATCTTTTCAATCTCAACACCGCAAATGTATTTGCCGTCTTCAAGTATAAATTCAGCCTCAGCGTTCTCCTGTCTCCAACTTTTAAAGGCTTCCATGTCTAGCACATCATTTTCTACTATGTTCACGTCCACGTGCAGCCTTGTAAAGTACTCATCTAATGGATGTATAGAGTACTTACCTTCTGTAACAAGATTTGATGCTTCCTTATTAAGTTGTGAAATTGCTCCTAGAGAATCATGTAATTCATGAGCCTTTTCTTTAGCTTTATTAAGAGAATAATATTTAGGTTGGGTTTTCTCAGATGACTTGTATCTATACACAAAGTTAGAGCGGCCCTGGATCATGCCCTGGTTGATGAGCTTTTTGAACGGTTCTTGTTCAGGCACTAGTCCCATATCAAACATAAACTTGTTCCAGAAGCGGGAGTAGAGCAGGTGACCCGTAGCGTGCTCCGAACCACCAATGTATAGGTCCACGTTGCGCCAATAGTTTACAATGTCTTCTGCAGCAAAGGCCTCGTCGTTTTTAGGGTCCATGTAGCGGTACCAGTACCAGCTGGAGCCTGCCCAACCTGGCATGGTGCTCAGCTCATATTCATACTGTCCGTTATACTTCCAGTCCACGGCACGGCCTAGCGGCGGCTCTCCTGTTTCGGTTGGCAGGTAAGCATCGATCTTTGGCAGCTCTAACGGCAATTCACTTTCTTCCAGCAGGTGTGGAATCCTATCTTTAAAGTATACAGGCACAGGCTCACCCCAATAACGTTGGCGGCTGAACACTGCATCGCGCATTCTATAGTTGATTCTTGCCTTGCCCAGTTTATTTTCTTCTAAAAACTTCACCAGTACAGGCAACGCTTCCTGATATGTAAGGCCGTTTACGATGCCAGAGTTAATGTAGTGCCCTTCTTTCGTATTGTCTGCTTGTGTATCGATGTCTTTCTGTGCATCTGAAACAGGTACAATAGGCAGGTTGAAATGCTTGGCAAAGTTCCAGTCGCGCTGGTCGCCAGAAGGAACGGCCATTACAGCACCCGTACCGTAACCAGCCAACACGTAATCGGCAATGTAAATAGGAATACGCTCGTTGTTAAAAGGATTAATGGCGTAAGAACCTGTAAAGGCTCCCGAAACTGTTTTCACATCCGTCATACGCTCGCGCTCTGAACGGTTCTTGGCTACCGACACATATTCTTCTACTGTCGCACGTTGTTCATCGGTAGTAAACTGCTCCACCAACTCGTGCTCAGGCGCCAGCACCAGGAACGTTACGCCGTAAACGGTATCAATACGCGTGGTGAATACCTTTATCTTCTCATCAGAATTTTCTACTGGGAAAGCCATTTCAGCACCGACAGATTTGCCGATCCAGTTGCGTTGCATTTCCTTAATTGGCTCAGGCCAATCTATGGTATCCAGTCCTTGCAGCAGACGTTCGGAATAGGCCGTGATGCGCATCATCCATTGGCGCATACGCTTCCGCTCTACAGGGTATCCGCCACGCTCCGATACACCGCCTACCACTTCGTCGTTGGCCAATACTGTACCTAGGGCTGGGCACCAGTTCACGATGGCCTCAGCCACATACGTTAATCTATACTTCAGTAATATCTCCGATTTCTGATGCTCGTTATAATTCTGCCAATCATGAGAAGAGAAAGCAGCCGTATCTTCGTCGCAGGCAGCGTTTACTTTCTCGTTTCCGCTTTGCTCGAATACGCGCACAAGCGCATCAATCGGTTCTGCTTTGTCGGTGCTGTAGTTATAGTAGCTGTTAAACAGCTGCATGAAAATCCACTGCGTCCACTTATAGTAGCTAGGCTCGGACGTACGGATTTCACGCTCCCAATCAAACGAGAAGCCGATGTTTTTGAGCTGCTCTACATAGCGCTTGATGTTCTGCTCTGTGGTAATGGCTGGGTGCTGCCCAGTCTGGATGGCATATTGTTCGGCTGGCAAACCGAAGGCATCGAAGCCCATCGGGTGCAGCACATTATAGCCTTGCAGCCTTTTGTAGCGGCTCACGATGTCAGAGGCGATGTAGCCTAGCGGGTGTCCCACGTGCAAACCTGCTCCCGAAGGATAAGGGAACATGTCGAGGGCGTAGTATTTAGGTTTCTCACTTTTTGCTTCGGCTTTAAACGTCTGGTTCTCTTCCCAGTAACGCTGCCATTTTTTCTCAATCTGATTGAAGTTATATTCTGACATCTTTATCTGAAGGTCGTGTTTCTGTGTTAAACCGCTAAGTTAAGCTAAAAAGACAAAAGTTTTAAGAGAGATTTTTACGACGCACGTAGCACGTATCAAGTATTAGAATTTGTTTATGACTATACAGTCCTATACATACCGCCAGTTTAGTCGAAGCGGTAACTGGTGGTGTTACATGGGCCAAGTCTGTGACTTGCGGATGAGATAATGGCAGGTAACGCAAGTTCTAAATTTGCCCTTGTACAGCCACAAGTAGCATTAATGCTAAACCTGCGACAAATAATAAGTTCTCAGATTTTAAGAGCTAGCAAAATCTGAACACAAACATACAGGGCAGGAAATTTACTATGATTGCCTTATCTTTACGTTTCAGATAGGAACTATGTCTCAGGAAAACAATGAACAGGCAAAAAAGCCGCAGTTGGTATACGTAATGGATCCGATGTGCTCATGGTGCTATGGGTTTGCACCCGTGATGCAACGCGTAGCCGAGGAGTATAAAGGTCAGTTGGAGCTGAAGCTGGTGATGGGAGGTTTAAGGCCTGGCTCAAGCACAGAACTGGACGAGCAGTATAAGCGGACACTGCGACATCATTGGCAGGAGGTGGAGCAGATCACTGATCAGCCTTTCAGTTACAAATTACTCGACGAAGGTTTTATCTATGATTCTGAACCAGCTTGCAGGGCTGTCGTAACGATGCGCTATATGAAGCCTGAGGCAGAGTTTGCTTTTGCGGAAGCTCTGCAGAAAGCATTCTATGCTTATGGGAAAGATATAAATAAAACAGAGGTATTGGCTAATGTAGCCTTAGGCTTTGATGTAGAACTGGAGGTTTTTATTGCCAGCTTTGTATCGGAAGAGGCAAAGGAAAAAACAGCACAAGACTTTATGATTGCGCACCAGTTGCAGGCCAATGCTTTTCCTAGTTTGTACCTGCTCAGTCCGAAAAAACTATTTTTGTTGAACCGTGGCTACCGCATGTATGAAGCAGTGCAGATGCGCTTGCAGGAGGCTTTAGATGGTTTAGAGCAACTATAAAATTGTAGCAACTCCTATTGCAGAACCTCCCGTAGCGGATCAACACCATTCCAGGTACCGCTGCTATTCATTGGTATAAAGCGAGCAAAGAGTTCTTCGCTGTACCAATTCTCTGCTCGGGTGCGGCGTATTACCTCCTGGTGCAGCGGATGTTTGTAGACATAGCTTTTCATTGCCTCCACAGATTCCCAGACACTAAAGGTAGCCTGACGAATTAAAGGTAATTCCCCCAAACCGATAGAGCAAAGCAAGCCTTCGGCACTTTCTAAAGCGGTACTGGTGCGAGGCACAAATCGCCAGAAGCTGGGCAAAGCCAGCCAATTTATACTTGCTCGCGTTATCACGGCTACAGGACCAGCCGATGGTGAAGCATCAAGAACAGGATTAAAGGGGTTCTGCCTATCCCAAAATCCATGTGACTGCAGCGGAAGCAATTTTACAGTCCATATTTCAACAGTATGCTGCTTATATTCTTGTATCAGCTCTGAGTTTTGAAGAAAAGCATCGGCGGCAGCTTCGCTTTCCCACGTGCACATCAGGCCGTAGCGCCTGAAGTTAGGCTTAATACTGAAACCCTTGCCATGCCCACTTCCCAGCAGTTTATAAAAAAGTAGTCCTGGCACCTTCGCCAGTTTCGGCACAGATGTCCCCATCTGCGCTAATCCCCATCGTATGTGCCCGTTGCGGATGCCGAACAAAGTAAGGGTGGTGAGGCGTGCTTGATAAGTTAGGGCAGCATTTTTCAAAGTGAGGTTTGAAATAGAGGGTGACTATATACAAGCGCTAGTTTTTTGCAGACTTAGTGCTTACCCTTGCTGCGTGGTTTCACCAGCAACGGCAGTTTATTACGTGATAAAGTCAGCTAAAAATTTATGCTGTACACTAAAAAAGCACCTGCCATCTTGTATGGCAGGTGCTTTGTAAGGAATCAGTCGTTTCAATTCCTTTCAATCAAATTAGTTATAGGTTTATTTTCTTGTTATCTCCTGGATGTGCGGGCTCTCCAGTAATGGCAGCTTTTACCATTCCATATAAATGTACTACCGCGCTGTTTGGCGCATCCCAGTATTCTGCTTTGTCAATCGTCACTTTTATCAGCCCAACATTCGGATCTTCTTTTCCTTCAGGAAACCAGGCTTTGAGGGCAGGATTCCAAAGTTCATCAATCTTTGCTTTATCTTTGGTTAATGTTGCTCTACCCGAAACCGAAATGTAAGTTTGGTCGCTTGTGTTGGCAAAGCTAAGATTAACATGTGAATCGTGTTTCAACTCTTCAGACTTGCCTGAATGGTAACCTGTAAAGAACCACATTGTACCGTCTGCTTTCGTCTCAGAGGTACGCATAGGGCGACTGCGGAGGCTGCCATCCTCGTCCTGCGTCGTCATCATGGCAATGTCAATATCTTTTATCAGGTCTATTAGCTTTTGGAGGTTTTCCATCGTATTTTGATCTGTATTCATAGTTTTCTTGTTAGGTCAGTTTAAGATTACGCTGTAAAACAGCTTATGGTTTATACTTGAGATCTATCTGCTTTAGCTTATTTCCTTAAGAACAGGATAAATAAATAATTGTTTTGAACCCAATTTATACTTTTTGTTTTGAATTATCTGGCTCATGTGTTTCTTTCTGGTGATGATGAAGAGCTGCTGTTCGGGAATTTTATAGCCGATGCCGTAAAAGGCAAGCAAGGAGCTACCTACGCACCAGGTATAGCCAAAGGAATACGCCTGCACCGCCTCATCGATACCTACACCGACACACATCCTATAGTGGCTGAATCCAAAGCCCGCCTTCGACCTAAGTATAGAAAATATGCCCCTGTTGTAGCCGACATGTTTTTCGACCATTTTCTGGCTAGTCAGTTTGAGCAGTACGCGCAGGAGCCGCTAGAGCGTTATACGCAGCGGGTTTACAATATCATCAATAGCAATTCTCACCTGCTGCCTCAGCGGGTACAGCATTTTTTTCCGCATATGATGCAGCACAACTGGCTGCTTAGTTATGCCAGGGTGGAAGGAGTGGGGCAGGCTTTAACGGGCATGAGCCGAAGAGCCGCTTTTGCTTCTGGTATGGAAACAGCAGCCGAAGAGTTAGTAGAGAACTATACTTTGTATGCAGCCGATTTCGCACTATTCTTTCCAGAGTTGGTGGCTTATGTTAAGCAGTTGAGGAGTGCTCTTTAGTATGCTCTACTAATTCAGCTTCAGGAAGGAGGCACTGCAGCATTGTTTTTTGATGAAAAATCAAACTTAATTTTTATCAATCATACAGGCTGTCATTTCGAACGGTAGTGAGAAATCTGATATATAATGAAAAAGTATTCCAGATTTCTCCCGATGGTCGAAATGACAATATAATTCTCTTTAAAACAAAAAGAGCAGCTAAAAGGCTGCTCTTTTCGAAACGTATCAATAAGTAATATTCTATTTTTTAGTGATGATGGCCACCTTCGCCATGTACATGGCCGTGGTCGATTTCTTCTGGCGTGGCCTCGCGTACGTTTTCAACTTTGCCTTTAAAGTGAAGCTCTTTGCCTGCCAAAGGATGGTTGAAGTCCATAATAACTGAATCGTCTTTTACTTCTGCTACACGGCCCTGTAGCTGGTTGCCCTCGCTGTCTGCCATAGGTATAAAGTTACCTGCTTCCAGCATGTTATCAGGAACGCTGCCATCTACCTGGAAAACCTGCATCGGGAGCTCAACTACTGCATTCTCATCAATATCACCATAGCCATCATCAGAATCCAGTTTAAAATCAAAAGAGTCGCCTGTATTCAGGCCATTCAGGTTCTCCTCAAACTGGTCAGGAAGGCCGCTCATGCCATAAATAAACACCATCGGCTGCTCTTCGTTGGCAACTTCAACCAGGCTTTGCTCGCCTTTCTCGTTATCAATCCGAAGCTCGTAGGTGAGCGAAACCACTTTGTTCTTGTCGATTTTCATGACTAATAGTTATTTGAGTTTCTAGTGTGTTTTAAACTAAGGTAAGAATTTTATCTTAAGCCGCCTTGCCGAAGCTTGGATAAATTACGAGCTCGGCCACTCACACCTTTTATTTCTAATTAATCGCAGCGTGAGCTACTCCATCAATTCCGTTAGTTCCCAAACGCTGCGATAAGAGTTTATACTTTCTACATAGGTTATGAAATCAGCATAAAACGGGTGCTGACTCAGAGTGGCACTATCGCCCACAATCACCAGTTTTTTCTTAGCCCGTGTCATGGCAACGTTCATTCTTCTTATATCGGCCAAAAAGCCTATTTCGCCCAAATCGTTGCTGCGCGTCATGCTGATATAGATAATATCACGTTCCTGCCCCTGGAAACTATCTACTGTACCAACGGAAAGTTCACGTTTCAGTTTCAGTTCGTGCAGTAGGGGCGTGTGCTCCACGCGGTCCTCCAGGTAATTTATTTGGGCACGGTACGGTGCTATTACTCCTATACGCAAAGGCTCTTGTTCTTCTTCGGTTGGCGTGTAATCTTTTAGTAGGTGTACCAGGTGGTTGAGCAACAGGTTCGCTTCCTCTGGGTTAGCGGAGCTCTGGCTCTCTTCACGGTCCACTTCGTTATAGCCGCAACCCGCAGTATCCACAAACTCCACAGCCAAACCAGGCGCAAATGCTTTGCTATAATGGCTCAGGTCACTATCGTGTACACTTGCATCCGCTTTCAGTTCTCCGTGATAAAACTGTTCGTTCGAAAACTGCATAATATGGTGGTGCATGCGGTACTGTGTTTTCAGCATGACGCCTACATTTTGCTGCCGCTCAATGCATTTTTCAAATAGTGTTTTGCCAAGTCCGCCTTTTTCGGCTTCGAATGATTTTACAGTAGGAGGGAGTTGGCAGTGGTCACCTGCCAATACCACACGTTTCGCCCTCGATATTGGAATCCAGCAGGCAGGCTCTAACGCCTGAGCCGCCTCATCTATAAAGACGGTATCATACTCAAAATGACGTATGGCTCTGTTGGCAGCACCAACAAGGGTACAGGTAATTACCTGCGCATTTGACAGCACATCTTCCGAAATATATTCTTCAATCCGATCTGCTTCATCAAGTAAACGGCGGCTCTCTGACTTAAAGAACTGCCTTTGTGCTCGCTCTTCATGCCCAAACTTACGCTTAAACTGATTAGCCATGCGCTTATATTCTTCAGCGGTTTTGCGGTACTCTTTTAGGTTTTTGTAGGAGCGATGCGCCATCACCTGTGCATCCAATGTATGCTCCAGCAACACGTCCGATACCCTGGAAGGGTTGCCTATGCGTGTTACATTTACGCCTTCGTTTGCCAGCTTTTCAGTAAGTAAATCTACTGCTGTGTTTGAAGGAGCTGTAACCAACAGGCGCTTTTGCGTGAGGAGCGTTTGTAAGATAGCCTGCACCAGCGTAGTCGTTTTACCTGTGCCTGGAGGTCCATGAATAATTGCTACATCTTTTGCCTGCACAATTTTCCGTACCGCCTCATTCTGCGACTCGTTTAACGAAGAAATATCCTCCATCTGCTCATCAGTAAACTGCGGAGCCACATCGCCCAGCAAAATATCGCGCAGTTCGGCCAGCCGCGTTTTATAAGCTTCTATCACCTTTTTCATGGCAATTTCCATCTCACGGTAGCTCATCTCATCAAAAGTGAGATCAATTCCAAGCCGACCATCTTCTATCCAATCAGGGAGGTCTTCTTTGTTTGTAGCCAACAACACTTTATTGCGCCTAAGGCCAACAATAACGCCGCTTATACTTTGGCGCTCGCCGCTGTTACTGAACAAAGAGGCAGCTTTGCCTGTCTGGAAAAGGTGTAGCTGGTCGCGGTCTTTTGTACGCTCCAGTTCGATTACTACCTTATTGCCAAAGCCAAACTCTTCTTTCACAATTACCACAGGATACCAGCAGAAGCCCATTTCCTTGCGTTCGGTAATGGTGCTTTTCATGCTCTTCAGCTTATATTGCTGGCGATCTTCTTCCTGTTCAATTTTAAGCAGCTCCTGGACCTGCTTCAGTTCATACAAAATTTCACTCATGTATTTAAAATAAGAAAGGCTGGTGTTTATACGCCAGCCTTATCTTTTATGATTTTTTATTTAGACGTTATTACCCGCTAGTCATTTCGGCCAGCCATCATACGTAACAAACTTAAACTATAACTTAATTCCAGAACAAGCATGTTCTAGGGAATCTAAAGGTCAAATTACGCCTTTTTCCTGACCACTTTCTTTTTAGGCGCTACCTTCGAATTGTTCAGGCGCACCTGCAGGAATACTGCATAGAGTAGCAGTATAAATGAAACTACTGCCAGCACAGAGATTACTTTGTCCTTACCATAACGTATGTCGTCGGCACCTTTCAACTCTGCTTCCAGGTCTTTGATAATGCGTTCACGTTTCTTACTATTGGTCTGAAGGGTTTTAATCTGCCCTTTCAAATCATTTATTTGTGCATCGATGTTACGTTTATCCTCCACCGTTATTTTTACGGCACGCTGCTGGTCTACTGTCGATGCGGCTACTCTTTTAATGGTTGCTTCTTTAACAGCCGCTACCAGTTCTGTATCTTTGTTGATGATCTTTTTAAGCGTTTCGATGATGCTCATTAAGTCCTGCTTAGACTTTTTGCCCCAGAAGTTGCTGTTCTGCTGGTTCAAATACTGATATTCCATTATAAGCTGCTCGCGCTCGCTCATAATCTCCGTCAGATTATCTTCCTCTTGCTGTTTTAGTTGCTCTTGCTGCTGCGCCTGTGCCCCCAATACTGAGAGGCAAAATACTGCCATAATCAGTAGTCTATTCTTCATCGCTTCTTCCTGAAATAGTTTACAACATACAAATATGGCTAACCTTCTTCAATAAGCCACAATTTATTTTCTCTTTGGTTTGTAGAAGTACAGGATGAGCACAGGCAACAAAAACAAATCAGCCACTACGGCAAACACCAATGTAAGACTCACGAAAACACCTACATAATAGGTGGCATCGAAGGTGGAAAACAGCAAAGTCAGGAAGCCTGCTACCAGAATGCAGGAGGTGATGATGATAGCTTTTCCTGCAGAGATAAAAGTTCGTTTAATAGCATAAGGCAGTGATTTCCCAGCCATCAACTCCAGTTTCAGCTTACTCAGGAAATGTATGGTGTCATCTACGGCTATACCAAAGGCGATGGTGAAGATAATAGAAATTGAAACGGTGAGGTTAATTCCTAAATAGCCGATCATGCCGCCGATCATGAGCAGCGGAATGATATTCGGAATAAGTGAGAGCATCACCATTTTGAACGATCGGAAGATCAAACCAACAATCGCAGCGATAACCAGAAAGGCAATAAGTAAACCCTGCATCATGTTGGACACCACATACTCATTATTCTTGTCCAGCAGCAGCGCACTTCCTGTGAGCCGTGTTTGCAGCAGCTCTGGATCTATGTTCTGACTAATAAAGGAACGTAGGGAACCATTCAGCACTGTGGCTTGTGCGCTACCTACATCAGGCATTTTCCCGCTCAGGCGACCTTCCTGCGCATCAGCTGTCACCACGGCAGTTAACTCACTGCGGTTTCGGAACGCCTGGAGTTGCCGTTGTGCCTGCTGCCACTGGCGTTTGCTTTCGGGCAATTTATAGTAATCCTGCAAGCCGCCGTTCTGGGCTCTGTTTATAGTCTTTACTACAGTTGCTGGAGAAAGTATAAAGTTAAGGCCATAATCCTGTCGCAGGTATATTTCTAGTTCTTCTACTTCTTGCAGTACCTTAGGCTCATACATTGTATGTCCTGGCGCAGCAATCAGGTGCAGTTCAAAAGGCCTCACACCTGAAAACCGTTGATCGAAATACTGGAAATCTTTTATGATAGGATCATCGTCTCCTAAATCTTCCAGCATGGTAGTATCAATCCTGATGAATAAAATACCAATGAGGGAAACTAGAACAAAAAGGCCGCTGCAACCAATTATAAGTTTAGGGTAACGCAGCACAAAACTCAGCATACGGCGCAGCAGGATGGGCCAAGAGAATATAGTACGTTTGGGAGCTTTAGGAGTAGGTTTTTTGAGTAGCAGCAGGATAGCTGGAAGAACTGTAAAGGAAAGGACATAAGCCAGACCGATAGCTATTGCTGTGTATAAGCCAAATTCGCGAATGGGTACAATGGCCGTTGTTAGCAGCGTCAGGAAACCTATGGATGTCGTGAAGGAGGTCAGAAAAGTTGCCAATCCTACTTCTTTCAGGGTAATTTTCAGGGCCTTGATTTTTTCTGTGCCCTGGCCTATTTCTGTCAGGTAACGCGAGATAATATGAACTACATCCGACATTCCCACCACGAACAATATAGTTGGGAGTAAAACGGTCATTATATCAAGGGGCTTATGGAAAATGCCCATTACACCCATGCCCCAGAGTATGGAAAGCAATACTACCACCAGCGGTACCAGCACGCCCCAAAGCGTTCGGAAAGAAATCCAGAGAAATACAATAACCAGCACAATGGAGGCACTCATAAAAATAGCAAGCTCTATTTTCATCTTCTCCACAAACACCGACTGCGCCAGCGCCTTTCCCGCCATGTGGTGCTGTGTCAGTTCTAACTCCGCCAGCCTTTGCTTCATAGCCACGACTAATGTATCGCTGGCTTCTTTTGATAAGTTATCTGTTGTTTGGATGAAAAGTGAAACGGCTGTGGCATCTTCAGAAAACAAAGTGCCTACTAATTCCCTATTCTGATAAATCTGCAGAGAGTCATGCGCATAACGAGCGGGCTCCTCCAGATGCAGGTATGGGATTTCGAAATAGCCGAAATGCTCTATTACAGGACTTTTTACGGTAGTAGGAGAGAGCACCGCTGTTACATCCAGCTGTCGCTGCAGAAAAGAAGTCAGGCTATCCACCTTCACCAGGAACTCCTGCTCAAAGACACTTCCGTCGTTATCGAGTCCGATGAGGATGTAATCGTTGTCGTTGCCGAACTTATCGCGGTAGCTAAAGTAGTAGGCCAGGTCTGGATCGCCTTTGGGAAAGAAGTTATCAAAGTTATAGTCGAAGCGAAGGCGAGAGGCAAAATAGAGACTTGCTGCTGTAAACACTCCGATCAGCAGGAGCACGAGGTAACTTAGGTTGCGGTAGTTCAAGGGCTTTAGTTAGTGATGCAGATACTTTAGGAGCTGCAAGTGTTGTCGTTACAACAAAACGCTTGTTGTGTTTGTTTAACGAAGTTAACTCATGTGGGATGAAAAGGCTAGTTTGAATCTGCTTTTGCAATGAGTTTTAATTCTAAATGTGAATGCTTGTTATGATATTTGAAGCTTATATCTATTTGCAGGCTTTTCGCCTCGCCAGCTGGGCCTTACTTTTCTCCTTGATGAGATTAACCACCCCGCCTACGGCACCCCTCCTTGAAAAACTAGTTCTTACACATAACTTTTTTTGTAAATGCGATAATCAGTTCCTGGCCAAGAGGTATCCCTGAAACTGCTGATTGAAGGCCGCTAGTCCCCATGCCATTGTCCTGTTGCCTGCTTTTCCCTGGCTGTTGAGTCCTTTCCACCCACCTAATCGTCCGATGACCCAGGCTGCATAAGCCATGGTGCCTTCGGCGAATGGATTTCGCTGCTTTTGAGTCTTACCCTCCAGCTTCCGGCACAGCAGAGCCATAAACACCAGTTCCTGTCGGGTAAAAGCCAGGCAGGCTGCTTTGTCCTCCCGCTCCCTGCCCTCCTTGAGCTGAATGATCTGCAAACCAGCCTGCAGGGCAAGGGCGGCCATCACTTTCAAGGCTCTGCCGCTCTCCAGCCTGCTTTCCTCCAGCTTCATGCCCTGTGACTTGACCATGGCTAACAGCTCTTCTATTCTCCAGCGCAGGCTGTAGTAGTAGAGGCACTGCACTGCCTGCCCGAGCCCGGCATGCTGGTGACAAGCTGCCAGCAGATGGCTTGCTCTCCCTTCGGGGCGCTGGAGGGCTTCTCTCTGGCCTCTACCACGTACACCTGCGTGTGCGTCTTTGCCCCCGTGCCGTTCATGGGGCTTGCTATCTCCAGCCGCGTGTACCTTACCTGCAGCTCGGCCACCCGCTCCTTGCGCTGCCCGCTTTTACGCACGGCTAATGAAGCGGCCTCTGCCGGGCACAGCCCGAGTTGCTGCGACATCTTGGGTGTCTGGTCACTGCCCTGGTAAAGCAAACGGTCCCGGCACAGGCGCACCAGCACATCGCTCTTCCCGTCAGGCAGCCGGTGGAAGAGCTCGTAGATGTCAGCCTCCCGGTCAGCCACAAAGAGCACGTAAGCGGCATCGCTCAGCTTCTGCCTGCTGCTTTGGGCGCATTCGAGCCAGCGGTAGCTTTCCTTCTCCTCCAGGGCAAGCTCTTTGTACCTGCGCTCGTGCTTGTCGGGCTGGCCCCATCGGCGGTTGAAGAGCAGCAGCTCCGAGAGGCCCAGCGGAAAACCGTCCTCCATGTCCAGGCACAGGCTCGGGTGCATGAAAAAGCCGGCGTGCGTGCCCTTGGTTAAAGGGCCTATGTCCGGGTCTTTGGAGGAAAGGGCACCGCTGTGGCTGGTGAAGTTGGCCTCTGAGGTGTCCTGGATGCAAAGAATGCGTTTGCCGGCACAGCTCCAGTTGCCCGTAAGCCGTTCCCGCACTTGCTCATAGCTTACGTGGTGGTTGTTCATAAGTCGATACGCTCCTGTCATGGCGGCCCTGTCGGGACAGCAGCGGTGCAGAACCGCACTCTTTGCATCCAGCATGGCTCTGTAAACCTGCTCACACCTCACCTCCAGCCGACGGTCCACAAAAGCTCCCGCAAACATGCCTGCCTCAACCTTCATACTCCCTTTTCTGAAAATCAGGTTAATACCCAATGCTATAGTTCCCCCTTTTTAAAAAAAGATGTGTGTAAGAACTAGTTGAAAAAAGGAGGGGAGTGCAAAAGAATTAAGACGATTTTGAATAGAGGGCCCCTTCCCCCACTCGCTGAAGGCCTAAACAAAAAATCGTCATTAGTGCACCTCGTTAAGGCTCTTGCTCTGTAGTCGAGAAAAGAAATTTCTTGTTTCGATTAACTATCAGATTAGTGTTCTAGCGGAAGAAGATGATTATTTTTTGATGATAGAAGAAAAAAGCGTTCCCAGTTTTTCCATGAGGCGCCTCGAGAGTTTCTGGTGCCGCGCGAGCGGCAGCCGTTAGGCAGGAAACGAAAGCAGCGCTGAAGGGGAAAACGAGTCCTCGCGGACTTGGAGCGCACCAAAACAAACCATAAAACTATAGGTGAGCAAAACTGAGGATAAACAGCCGCTACGAAAGCTAAAACTCATAAAGCAATTTACTTTACCAGCACAAAACGCTTCCCTGGCATTTGCCTCACAATTCCTCTAAACTCCAAACCCAGCAAAACGGAAGAAAGCTGATTGACTGGTATCTGTGTTTTCCAGCTCAAGTTATCAATTAACTCTTCTTTGCTTTGTTGCAACAGCTCTACTACTTTATACTCGTCAGGCGTAAAATCGACAGGATTGTAGGCTGATACTTTAGTAGCAGCTTTTGCAGCGGCTTCATCCTGCAAATCCCAGTTCAGCAGCTCCACCAGGTCCTGCACCGAAGTATACGCAGCGGCTTTATTTGACTTGATCAGATAGTTTGTGCCTTCCGAAACGATAGAAGTGATATTGCCTGGCACGGCCATGACATCTCTGTCGTAGCTATGGGCAATATCAGCGGTAATCAAAGCTCCTCCTTTTATGGCGCCCTCCACTACGATGGTACTGTCGGCTAGGGCAGCAATTATGCGATTACGGGCAGGAAAACGTGGGGCATCTGGTTTGGTGCCGAAAGGATTCTCAGTGAGCAAGCCGCCCTGCGTAATCATGCGCTCTGCATATTTCTTATGAGCAGCTGGATAAACAGCATCTGCCCCGGTAGCCATCACACCTATTGTTGGTAAACCAGCTTGTAAAGCTGCCCGATGTGCGAATATGTCAATACCATAAGCCAGACCACTGACAATCGTGGCTCCGTAAGGCTTGATATCTTCTACAATGCGTTCTGTCACCATGCGGCCATAGTCGGTGGCGTTGCGGGTACCCACTATGCTGATCATCCGACGCGTGTTCAGGTTAGCGTTGCCCAGCATATAAAGCAAAACAGGCGCATCAGCAACGGTTTTAAGTCGATCTGGGTAGCTTGGACTGGTATAGAAGAGCACCTTTACATGCTGGTCTTCCGCTTGCTTGGCTATTTTTTCTGCCTTTCGTAAAGCCTCGGAAGCTCCATTCAGTATACCAATTGCCGTTTTCTCTCCAACACCTGGAATTTTTAGTAGTTTATCCTTTCTTGCCTGAAACACAGCTTCAGGAGAACCACAGTAACTCACTAACATACGCACCGTTATGGCACCTATGTTAGGTAATTGAGTAAGAGCAATCTCATATATTTTCTGATCTTCCGCCATCATTGAAGCCTACGTAGTGGCTTATGCTATTCAAACAACTAGAAAGAGTCTATTTGTGAAACAAAGCAGGATATCCATGAATAGAAGCTTTTCTTATTTGTGATTTTTAATTCTTAAATCGGGGTAGCCATCTACGGCTTAGTATTCAGTTGCTCTTTAATACCTTGCAGAAATGCTTTTACTTTCTCCAGCGATTCGATAATCTCAATTTTATCTTTTGTCTGAACCGATTTGTTTTTCAGCATTTCTTTAGCGCCCTGTATGGTATAGCCGCGCTCTTTTACCAGGTGATACACTGAACGAAGTGTTTCAATATCTTTGGGTGTATACTGGCGGTTACCACTCTTGCTCTTTTTCGGCTTCAGTTGCTCAAACTCTGTTTCCCAGAAGCGAATAAGCGACGGTGCCACATCAAACATGGCGGCTACCTCGCCAATAGAATAGTATTGCTTCTCGATTTCTCTTTCTTTATAAGGCATAGGTCTAGTCTGTTTAGGATAGAAACACCATGAAATTTAACCCCGATACTACTGAATCCACATAAAATATGCTACTTTTGCCATAAATGCTTTCTTCAGTAAAGGGCATGTAAGTGTGTTTCTGAAAGGCAAAAATTCTATATTTTTTGTTCTTAAACAAGCAGTATAGAGACAAGTATATAAAAGCTTAATAATCATAGATGAACTCAGCTGAGATTAGACAGAAGTTTCTCGATTTCTTCGCTTCCAAGCAGCACCAGGTGGTGCCTTCCGCACCCATTGTGGTGAAAGATGACCCTACGTTGATGTTTACCAACGCAGGTATGAACCAGTTTAAAGATTTCTTTTTGGGCACTAAACCCGCCCCTTATAGACGCGCTGTAGACACTCAAAAATGTCTGCGCGTGAGTGGCAAGCACAACGACTTAGAGGAAGTAGGTTATGACACTTACCACCATACTATGTTTGAAATGCTGGGCAACTGGTCTTTTGGTGACTATTTTAAGAAAGATGCACTGGAGTGGGCGTGGGAACTGCTGACGGAAGTATATGGACTACCGAAAGACAGGCTATACGTTTCTGTTTTCCAGGGCGACGAGAAAGACAATCTCAGCAAAGACCAGGATGCATACGACATCTGGAAAACCATGATCTCAGAAGACCGCATTTTGTTCGGATCTAAAAAAGATAACTTCTGGGAAATGGGCGATTCTGGTCCCTGCGGTCCTTGCTCAGAAATTCATATTGATCTTCGTACAGAAGAAGAAATTGCGCAGGTGCCTGGCAAAGACCTGGTGAACAACGACCATCCGCAGGTGGTGGAGATCTGGAACAACGTATTCATGGAGTTTAACCGACTGGCTGATGGCTCGCTGGTAAAACTGCCTGCACAGCACGTAGATACAGGTATGGGATTCGAGCGTTTATGTATGGCTATCCAAGGCAAGCGCTCCAATTATGACACTGATGTATTCCAGCCGCTGATACAGTTTGTAGCGCAGGAAGCAGGGGTAAAATATGGCGACGATGAGAAAACAGATATTGCTATTCGTGTCATCTCAGATCATATTCGCGCCATAGCCTTTGCTATTGCTGACGGACAGTTGCCATCAAACAACAAGGCTGGTTACGTAATTCGCCGTATCCTGCGTCGTGCTGTACGTTACGGATTTACTTTCCTTGATTTTAAAAAGCCTTTCCTATACAAGTTAACCGAAGTGCTGGCTGATCAGCTGGCGCACGTATTCCCTGAGCTGAAACAGCAGTTAGGTTTTGTGCAGCGTGTAATTGAGGAGGAAGAGAATGCTTTCCTACGCACGCTGGATAATGGCCTGCAAAGGTTGGGTGCGCTTAAAGACAAGTTAAAAGAGAACAACAATACCATCGACGGCAAAACCGCCTTTGAACTTTACGATACGTTTGGTTTCCCGCTGGACCTGACAGCGCTAATTGCACGCGAGAAAGGGTTGAAAGTAGACGAAGCTGGTTTTGATGTGGAGATGGAGCAACAGAAGAACCGCTCTCGCAACGCTTCAGCCAGCGAGCAAAGCGACTGGACAATCCTGCAACCTGACGCATCAACCGAGTTTATCGGCTACGACTGCGATACTTCTGAATCGTATATCGTGCGTTACCGCCAAGTGAAGACAAAGAGTAAGAGTGAATATCATATCGTTTTAGATAAAACTCCTTTTTATGCTGAAAGTGGCGGACAGATAGGTGACACAGGTTTCCTTATCTCGGATGCAGAGCAAATTGAGGTGTTGGACACGAAAAAAGAAAACGATCTAATCATCCACATCACAACTAAATTGCCACAAAATGTGGAGGCGGCTTTCCGAAGTGAAGTGGATGCAGCGCGTCGTAACCTGATCCGTAAGAACCACTCGGCTACACACTTACTGCATGCTGCTTTAAGAAAAGTATTAGGCGAGCACGTACAGCAGCGCGGCTCTTTAGTGAGTGAAAAAATCCTGCGCTTCGACTTTTCTCATTTTGCTAAAGTAGAGGAGGCGCAACTGCGCGAGGTGGAGCAAATCGTGAACGAACGCATTCGTGAAAGTATTCCTTTAGATGAGCAGCGCAATGTGCCGATTGCTCAGGCAAAAGAAATGGGAGCTACGGCTTTGTTTGGTGAGAAATACGGCGAATTTGTTCGTGTCATCACTTTTGGCCGCGACCATTCCGTTGAGCTTTGCGGCGGTACACACGTGCTGAACACAGGCAATATCGGCTACTTCAAAATTATTTCTGAAAGCTCCGTAGCTGCTGGTGTTCGTCGTATAGAAGCTATCACAGCTGGAGCCGCTGAAGAATACACGCAGCAACAGTTGAACGAACTGCAGGCAGTGCGCGAGGTGCTGGGCACGCAAAGCAATGTGTCTGGTGCGGTACAGAAGCTGCAGGAAGAGAACAAGGCATTGCAAAAGCAACTGGAGCAGTTCGAGCTAAAGCAACTGAGCAGCCTGAAAGATGAACTGGTGCAAAAGGTGCAACCACTGGATGGAGTGAATTTTTTAGCCGAGAAAGTTGATGTAAGTACAGCCGATTATCTGAAAAAACTGGCTTTTGATA
Organism: Pontibacter harenae; assembly: GCF_020907245.1. Lineage (GTDB taxonomy): Bacteria > Bacteroidota > Bacteroidia > Cytophagales > Hymenobacteraceae > Pontibacter > Pontibacter harenae. The sequence continues at coordinate 18,519 of NZ_JAJJWH010000014.1, forward strand.
TGCGCCAGGTAGTGGACAATTTAGTACTTGTACTTGCTGCTGAAATTGATGGTAAACCCCAAATTGCCGTGATGCTTTCCGATAATTTAGTTTCTAACAAAAAGCTGAACGCAAGCCAACTGGTGCGCGAACTGGCAAAGGAAATCAAAGGAGGCGGTGGTGGTCAGCCATTCTATGCCACAGCTGGTGGCAAGGAAACTGCAGGTTTACAAGCCGTACCTACTAAAGCTTTGGAATTAATAAAGAACTCGTTAAACGCATAAGCTGTTCTTAAACAGATGGATCAAGAGATAAGAGATAAATATCAGCCTGTTATAGGTTTAGAGGTACACGCACAGCTGCTGACGCAGAGTAAAGCTTATTCTTCAGACTCTACAGAGTATGGCATGCTGCCGAATACCAACATGAGCGTGATTACGCTGGCGCATCCTGGTACACTGCCACGCATCAATAAGCGAGTGGTGGAAATGGCAATTAAAATGGGCCTTGCTACCAACTGCGATATTACACGCTACAACGTGTATGCCCGCAAAAACTATTTCTACCCCGATCTTCCGAAGGGCTACCAGCTGACGCAGGACAAGACGCCTATTTGTACGGGTGGTTTTCTGGTGGTGAAGAACGAAAACGGTGAAGACAGCCGCATCGGCATCACCCGTATTCACATGGAGGAAGACGCTGGTAAATCAATGCACTTGCCAGGTGAGGTAGAAACGCTGGTGGATTATAACCGTGCAGGAGTGCCACTGATCGAGATTGTATCGGAACCAGATCTGCGTGATTCTACGGAGGCTTATAACTACATGTCGGAGATGCGCCGACTCGTGCGTTACCTGGAAATCTGCGACGGTAACATGGAAGAAGGCTCTCTGCGTTGCGACGCCAACATTTCAGTGATGCTGAAAGGCGCTAAGGAATTCGGCACGAAGGTAGAAGTTAAGAATATGAACTCCTTCCGTAACGTGCAGCGCGCCATTGATCATGAGATTGAACGCCAGATCATGATTCTGGAGAGCGGCGGAACTGTAGACGGCGAGACCCGTGGTTTTGATGCAAACACAGGCACGACACATGGTCAGCGTTCTAAGGAAACCATGAATGATTACCGCTATTTCCCTGAGCCAGACCTGCCGCCATTGATCGTTGAGCAGGATTGGCTGGAAGAGATTCGTGCCACTATGCCGAGTTTACCAGGGCAACTATACAAGCGCTTTACGGAGGAGTTAGGACTACCTGAGTATGATGCAGCAGTACTGACAGATGCCAAAGAGATTGCTTTATACTTTGAAGAGCTTGTAAAGCACGCCAGCAACTACAAAGCGGCTTCTAACTGGGTAATGGGACCGGTAAAGTCTTACCTGAATGAGTTGCAGCTACACATAAAAGATTTTCCGCTTGCACCTGAACAAATTGCGCAGATAATCTCTTTAGTAGATGAGAACAAGGTGAGCCACTCGGTTGCGTCGAAACAAGTTTTCCCTTTCTTGCTGGAGCACCCTGACAAAACGGCGCAGCAGGTGGCCGAAGAGCAAAACCTGTTGCAGCAGTCAGATTCAGGAGAACTGGAGCAGATTATCAAGGAAGTAATCTCTGAGAATCCTGAGAAGGTTGCTGAGTATAAAGCTGGTAGACAAGCCCTTATAGGCATGTTTATGGGCGAGATTATGAAGAAAACCAAAGGCAAAGCCGATCCTAAAGTGGCAAACAAATTGCTACGTGAAGGCTTAAGTGCTTAATTATAAAATATGAAGTATAGAAAATTAGCAGTAATAGCTTCTGCTGTTGTTTTATTGGGTAGTTGCCAAGGCAATAAATCCGCCACCAACAGCGATAATGGTTATGTTATTCAAGGCAAATTTAATAATTCCTCCTCAGGTCAGGTATATTTGCATGAGCTGGGCTCGCAGCAGTTTGTAGCTCGCGATACGGCAGAGTTAGGCCAAGACGGTGCTTTCAAATTTGAAGGCACGGTTCAGGAACCTACTTTGTATCGCATTTCAACTGACCAACAAAATGGCCTGATGCTGGTGCTGGACAATGGCAACATTAAAGTAGAGGCCGATGCCAAAGACATGAATGGAACGGCTAAATTTGAAGGCTCGGAAGACTCAGAGTTGTTTCAGCAACTGAACAAGTTGGTAAATGAAACGCGTTTGCAGCAAATGAAGCTACAGGAGCGTTTTCAGCAGGCCCAAAATGCTGGTCAGCAGGATTCCATGATGGCAATACAGGAAGAGTATGCTTCTATTCAGAAGCAGGTGAAGCGGTTTATAGCGCAGCACCCTAACTCAATTGTTTCTGCTTTCGGTACTGCTACACTCATCGATCCAGAAAACGATTTTGCCTTTGCCGATAGCATGGCTACTTTATTAAATCAGAATCTGCCGAATTCGAAGTACACAGCCATGGTGAATGAGCGTCTGCAACCGCTGCGTAGTACTGCAGTAGGGCAGATGGCTCCGGACATTAACCTGCCAACTCCAGACGGTCAAACGAAAGCTTTGTCCTCTTTGCGCGGCAAGTATGTACTGATCGATTTCTGGGCTAGCTGGTGTGGACCGTGCCGCAAAGAGAACCCGAACGTAGTGCGTATGTACAACGAGTACAAAGATAAAGGCTTTGAAATTTACGGTGTATCGCTAGACCAATCTAGAGATAAATGGTTAAAAGCCATTGCCGACGACAAGTTAAGCTGGGTGCATGTTTCGGATTTGAAGTTCTGGCAAAGCCAAGCTGCTGAAGCTTATAACGTTACTGCTATCCCTCAAACTGTATTGATCGACCCGCAAGGAAAAATCATCGCGAAAGGTTTAAGAGGCGCGGAGCTAGAGCAAAAGCTGGCAAGCTTGCTGAAGTAGGCTTCAATAATCAATATAAAAAGCAGAAGCCCCTTCATCTTTGGAGGGGCTTCTGCTTTTTATAGGTTTTTATACCATAGCCATCTGCCGTTGTTATGTGTTCTCACCAACAACCGCAAAACATAAATATTTACAAATGGCTTAGGCAACCAGGTGCCGCTATAAAAACATCTGCTTCAGTGCATTCCACAGCTGTTTCTTGTGTTCTACATCCTTTTCGATAATGGCTAAGGATTGCGCGAATACAACAGGTACCTGACCTACCACCACAGGCTTGTAAAGCGAGAATTTCTCGTGGGGTTTATCTGTGTCGATACGGCTGGCGAAACTAATAAGGTAATTCACTTCTAATGTTTGCTGCAACTCTTCGAAACTGGCAATCGCACCAGTTTTATTGTTGACATAGGCGACATCGGTAGCGGTTAAGCCAATCGCATTCAAGATTTTTTGCAGAAAGTCCAGCTGTGGCAAAGTGCTGAATTGTTCATCAGAAACAGTAACCAAAACAGCTACACCTTTCCTGTTTTCTCCTACGATATCGAAAGCTTTTGGTGCAGCGACAGCGGCGGGCTGAGGTAATTTAGGTATAGCAGGTGTCGTTTTCTGCGCTATTGACTGTGCTGCAATTGCTTCTTTTAAAGGTTGTGGAGCTTCTACTGGAGTAGTTTCAGAGGCGGCGGCAGTTGTTTGAGGCTGGGCTACAGGTATAAGTGCTTCATCTGGAAGTAAATAAACTGTTTCTGGAATAAAATTCTTTAAAAACTCCTGGTTGAGTAAATCTGCCTGTAGCCCTGCCATCTTTCTGATTATTGTGCGTCTTCTTTTATATCGAAGATCGATCTTAACTCATTCGCTTCACTCGGCTTCATACGGCCAGCCAATACAAGGCGCAACTGACGGCGACGCAAAGCGCCTTCGTAGTGCTTAACCTCTTCTTCTGATTCAACAACTGCTTCTGGCACATCGATTGGATTGCCCAATTGGTCTACAGCCACAAAAGTAAAGTAGGCTTGGTTTGATTTTACACGTTTGCCACTCGGAATATCTTCGGCGTAAACAACAATATGCACTTCCATAGAAGAGTTGAAGGCACGGGTAACTTTAGCTTCTAAGGTTACCACGTTTCCTAACTTTATACTTTCGGAGAAGGAAACATTGTCTACAGAAGCGGTAACAACGATTCTATTGGAAAATTTTTGTGCCGAAATAGCTGATACAATGTCCATCCAATGCATCATGCGGCCGCCCATTAGGTTATTCAGGGTGTTGGTGTCGTTTGGAAGCACTAGCTCCGTCATGATAACGTAAGATTCACTAACTTTTTTTTGTTTGCGCATTATTTTGTTTGCAGTTCAGTTGTAGATGCAAAGATACGGGTATGCAGTCAAAGGATAAAATCTGAAGCTTCGCGAATTGTAAATATGGAATTAGAAATGGGTGCAATTAATAATAGGCCGCATCTATAAGAACAACTTAAACATTTAACTTAGCTATTCCAGCCTTCCTTGCCGAGTAGCGGCACGAATTTAAATTCTGTAAATTCCTCTTTAGTAAATTCCTCTTCCTCTACTCGCGTAATGCGCAGCATCTTCTGCGTTTTATCATCTCCGACAGGTATAACTAGTATACCTCCAATGGACAACTGCTTCATCAGGCTTTTAGGTACAGTAGGGGCGCCAGCCGTTACGATAATTTTATCAAACGGAGCGTAGCGAGGTAGCCCTTCGGAGCCGTCGCCGTGGAAGGTATTGGGTGTCAAACCGTAGGTTCGGAAGAAAAGAACCGCTTTTTCATAAAGAGGACGATTATACTCAATGGTATACACATTCGGCGTTATCTGCAATAAAACACAGCATTGGTAGCCAGAGCCTGTGCCAATTTCCAGCACCTTATCATTCGGCTGCAAGCGTAGCAACTCCGACTGAAAAGCAACAGTGTATGGTTGTGAGATAGTTTGACCTTCCCCGATGGGAAATGCTTTGTCCTTGTAGGCTTGCTCCACGAAGGCTTTTTCAAAAAAGAAATGCCGTGGCACAGTTTCAATGGCTGCCAATACACGTTCATCACGGATACCTTTGTCGCGCAATTGTTTTACTAGTGCACGGCGCATGCCTTTGTGCTTGTACAAGTCTGTCTGCATTTCGGATTATTCTCGGATTTAAAATTATTCTTCTCTTTTATTGTTTACTCATATTGTAACAGAGAAGTTGATTATGCGAAAATAAGCAAGTGAGGCAGAAAAAGCAGGAAATACTTCAGTTAAAATGGCAAAACCCCAAGCCTGAAGTGCAGGTGTGGGTAAAACCTCTTAATTTTGAGGGACTAAAAGAGAAACTATGTTTACAGGCATTATAGAGACAACAGGTAGAGTAGAGGCCATTAGGGCAGAAGGCACGAACAAGCATTTTACCATTTCGGCACCTTTTACAAATGAGTTAAAGATAGACCAAAGCGTTGCCCATAACGGCATCTGCCTCACGGTAGTTGATATTGCTGCCGATAAGTATACGGTAACCGCCATCGATGAAACGCTTCAGAAAACAAACCTAAACTCCGTTAAAGAAGGCGACCTGGTAAACCTGGAGCGATGCATGCAAGCCAATGGCCGCTTCGACGGGCATGTGGTGCAGGGCCACGTAGACCAGACTGCTGTCTGCGAATCAGTGGAAGACCAGAACGGCAGCTGGCTTTTCACCTTTAGATACGACGCCAGCAAAGGCAACGTAACGGTAGAAAAAGGCTCCATTTGCGTAAACGGCATCAGCTTAACGGTGGTAAACTCACAGGAAGATCGTTTCTCGGTTGCCATTATCCCCTACACATATGAGCACACCAACCTCCAGCACATCAAATCAGGAGACACAGTGAACCTGGAGTTTGATATTATTGGCAAATATGTGGCAAGACTGCTAGGGAAGTAGCGCTTTATTTTTGAATAATTGGATGAATGAAAGCAGGAGTTTTGCTACTGCCATAGGGTTAGTTGCTGTTGTTGTGCCTTCTGACCAACAACTTTGCTTTACATAAACGCTTGCCTCATAAAACCTCAAGATAAAATCTTACGGTTGGAATTCAGGTGATCTAAAGCCGTTTTAGTTGTTGGTCAGAAGGCACAACAACGGCAGGTGTTATGACAGCATGATGTAGCTGTGACTATCAAACCTTCTTCAATGCAGGCATTCAAAATTCAATTATTCAACAATCATACTGTGATACGTAACGCCATAGCCGCCCCAAATGCCGAGACCACCTTTGATGTTGGAGCCGGTAATTTTGGGTGAGCCGATAGGACTGCCATTGCTGCTACGTTCGGCTTCCAATGTGCTCCAGAAGCGGTAGTGCGGTAAATCAATAGCTGCCCACCTGATGGTGACGGTATCGCCCTTGCCGAAATAGCCTGCTGTTTCCTCGTCCAATTCTTGGCCTTGCGGAACTCCTCTGGCTAAAGGAAAGCTTAACAATGGAGCACCGTTAATAAGTTCATCGGTGAAAACAGAAGAAAGCAGGCCAGGGTAAAATGGTTCGCTGTTGCGTTTGGTGAAATAGCGTATGCTGTTGCCTAAGGTGTCTGGGTCTGCATAGCGATAAAAAAGCGAAACTAAGCTATCTTCCTGCGGATTAGGGTGCGGCTGCGTAAACAGAGAAAGGAGCGGGTTTAGCTGCGGAATGGTGGTGGTAGATGTCAGCAACTGATCTTCATATTTGATCTGCAAAAGATAGTTTTTCCCAACCTCGCCCTGTAGTTCATCTGTAGTATATGCATAAAAAACAAAGCTGCTGCCTGTCGCTAGCTGTATTGGCGGCACTGCAAACTGCTCCGACAGCAGCCGTTTCAGCTCAGGAGTAAAGGCTGCTGCTGGAACTTCCTGTAAAGTATAAACACTACCTCCAGAACGAACGACTACCTCAGCGCCATGCACAAACCTTGCTGCACGATCCTGAATGGTAGCGTTACTAAAAACAGGAACTGTACGTGTTACCACAACAATAGGGGGTGCGCCTTGCTCAATGTGCCCCTCTACCACCAGTTGCTCCTCGCCAGCGGGTAAGTCTAAGGTAACGTCATCTTCGCAACCGAAGAGCGCCATAATCAATAACAGCCAAAGTATATAGTTGCACTTCATACTCAAAAATTAAAATTCCAGGTAACAGACGGCAGCGGGAAAGGAATAATAGAGACCTTCTTCGCCTGCACCCGTTGGTCAATGCTATAGGATTCACCTTCGTTGTCTATGTAGTACAGGAACGGGTTACGACGGCCGTACACGTTATAGACAGAGAAATTCCAGCTCGAGTTTAGTTTGCTGCTAGGTTTAGCTTCTAATGTAGCCGAGAGGTCCAGGCGGTGTGTGGGCTCCATTCTAAAGCTGTTACGGCTGCCGTACTGATAATTAATATTTCCTTCAATGCTATACTTCCGAACGGGCATGGTAGTGGCATCGCCTGTGCCATAGACGAAGGAGCCTCCGAAAGTCCAGCGGGGGCTATATTTGTATATGGCCACCACGGAGGCATCGTGGCGGCGGTCGAAACGGGCAGGAAAAGCGTTTCCGTTGTTTAAGTCATGAAAGGTGCGATCGGTATAGGAGAGGGTATAGCCAATCCAGCCTTGCAGTAAGCCATAATTCTTCCGCATAAAAAGCTCCACACCGTATGACTCGCCATTGCCGCTCACAAACTCATACTCCAGGTCGCGGTTGCTGGGGCCTGGGGCGAAACCTTCGCGGTACTCCAGCTGGTTCTGCAGGTCTTTATAGTATACTTCCACCGAGCCTTCATATTCATTCTGCTTTATACTTTCAAAATAGCCTATGGCCACCTGCGTAGCCCGCTGCGGTGGAGCCAGCACCGAACTTGGCACCCATACATCCAGAGGCAGTGTTGTATAGGCATTTGAAACGAGGTGCAGGTACTGCGCATTCTGCGAGAAAGCCGCTTTTAAAGAGGAAGTTTCTGTTAATTTATACCTCGCTGACAGCCGTGGCTCCAGGTTAAAGTATGTTTTAACAATATCGCCGCTGCCATAGTTTGTAGAGTCTGTCGCCAGTGCATTTTCGTCGTAGGTGTAAAGCGTAAACGGCCCCGATTGCACATAGCCGCTGGCCCGCATGCCGACGTTGAGCAGCAGTCTGTCTGTTATGTTCCAGTCATCAGACAAGTATAGAGCTGCTTCGTGCCCCTGCTTCGGCCGCACCCGATTCGTATCGAAAGACAATCCTTCTTCGTTTGTAGCACTTCCCACTCTAGGTTGCAGGTAGTGGTAAGTATAAAGTGCCCCGTACTGTAGGTGGTGATTTGCTGATGGCTTAAAATCGAAATCTGCCTTCAAAGTATAATCGCTGACGCCAGTGGTAACAACTGTGTTAAAGCCACCGAAGTCCCAGCCAAACCGAAAGTTATAGTTGCTATAGACACCAGATAGGTTCAGGTTAAACTTATCATTGAAAGTATGTCTCCAGTTTGCCGTGGCAGAGGCATTCCCCCAGAAAAAGTCAGCTTTAAAACGTCCGTCAGAAAGTACTAAATCGCCTACATCCCGGCCATAGTAGCCGCTCAGCGTTAGTTTATCTTTTGGGGTGATGTGGTAGGACAACTTTCCGTTGAGGTCATAGAAGTAATAAGGCACGCCTCCTTGCTCGGTATTGCGGAGGAAAGGGTTAGCTAACGCATCTATGTAGGTTCGTCTGCCAGCCAATAGAAAAGAGGCTTTTTCTTTGGCGATCGGACCTTGCACCAGCAACTTCGATGAAATCAAACCAATGCCACCATTTACTTTATACTCGCTCATGTCGCCTTCTTTCATGCTGATGTCCAATACTGAGGAGAGACGGCCGCCGTAACGGGCAGGCATGTTACCTTTGAACAGCGTCGTACTGCCGAGGGCATCACTGTTAAAGACGGAGAAAAAGTTAAACAAATGACCTGGATTGTACACCACAGCATCGTCCAACGTTACCATATTCTGGTCGGCACCACCGCCACGTACATAAAAACCTGTACTTCCTTCACCACCTGATTTCACGCCTGGCAGTAGTTGGATGGTTTTTAAAATATCCGTCTCTCCAAACAGCACAGGCAGGTTCTTTATTGTTTCCAGCGGTAGCTCTAGTTCACCCATGGTAGCTGTTTCCGTTAAAGGAGGTTTTCGCTCTGCCAAAATTTCCACTTCCTGCACACTATAAGCAGCTGGAGTAATTCTGATGATTCGCTCTATATTTTGATCCAGCTGAAGCTGCTCTTCATAGGTGTTATAGCCGATGTACTGTGCCACCAATGTATAAGTACCTGCTGGAGCAAAAAGTTTATAATTACCAGTTGCATCGGCGACAGTACCACCAGAAGGCTTTTCTTTCAAAACGATAGTTGCACCAGTCAATGCTTCACCTGTAGTAGCATCCAGTACGCGCCCACGAATGGTGAACGTTTTCTGCGCCCAAACCTCAGGCAGAGGCAGGATTAGAAGAAGAAATGATAGAAAAGCAAAATATGTTCGCAAACCTAAGTAAGGTTTATAGTTCGAAGTAAAAGAGACACAAGTATCAGGACACAAGACTATTGATGGAGATTAAATGATAAACCCCTGCCCGCTGCCTTACCCTCTGCCGCGAATCTAAAGATTCGTGACTTTTGATAATGTAGAGTCTGCGACTTCACGGGCTCGAAGAGCCAAACAAATACTGCTCCTTTAAAGCCGCCTCCTGCTAAATGAAATTGCTGAACCTCACGTGAACCTGGAGATGCCCACGCTAGGTGCCGCTTCGGAACATAAAATCTTCATAGTCTTTAGCCTTGATACATGTGTCGCTACCAAAGCTGAAACAAACTCCGCAGCTAAATGTTTAACGCTTGAGCTGGGGATATTTATTCAATAAGATTTGGTAACATAAAGCACTTAGGTAAGCCAGAAAACTACCCAGCAAAGCACCACCTACTACATCGCCAGGATAATGTACGCCCAGGTAGATGCGACTATACGACACCACCACGGCCCACACTACCAGCACCACTTTAAAAATAGCATAGCGGTCGGAGAGGATGAGGTTGAAGAAAACCGCCAGCGCAAACGCTGTGGAAGCATGTGACGACATGAACCCGAACTGTCCGCCGCAGCCGTCTATAAAATTTACCATAGCCGAAATGTCAGCATCGTGGCAGGGACGGGGGCGGGCAAAGAAAGGCTTGAAAATACCTGAAGCTACAAAATCTGCCAAGCCAACTGCTGCAATTGCCATCCCCAGCATAGCCATGCTCTGACGACGGTAGCGGTACACCAGGTAAACGATCAGGGCGAGGTAAAAAGGTATCCAGACATACTTGTTTGAAACGAATACCATCACAGCATCCCAAAAAGTGTTGTGCTGCTCGTTTAGGTACAGGAAAATATCCTGATCCAGTTGCTCCAGCTTTTCCATTATACCACGTTAAGCCAATCAATATCCTTTTTCAGGAAAGCGAGTGTTTTTTCTTCTTCGCTGCCTGCCACTGGTTGGTGATTATATACCCAGGAGGCCAAAGTCGGCAGACTCATCAAGATAGACTCTATGCGTCCATTGGTGGCTAATCCGAACTTAGTGCCGCGGTCATACACCAGGTTAAACTCAACATAACGCCCTCGGCGAATCAGCTGCCACTGCTTTTCCTGCTCTCCGTAAGGCAAATTGCGGTTCTGGTTCATAATAGAAGTATAGAAAGGTGCAAAAGCATAGGCTACATCCCGCACAAAAGCAAAGCGCTTCTCCAAGCTAATATCATCAGTTACCATTAATCTGTCGAAGAAGATTCCGCCTACGCCACGCGTTTCGTTGCGGTGCTCGTTATAAAAATAAACATCGGCCCACTTCTTAAACTCGGGGTAATAGCTTGGGTGATGCTTATCACATACTGCTTTCAGCTGCTCATGAAACTCTTTGGCTTGCTGCAAGTTTACATAGATAGGTGTAAGATCAATGCCGCCGCCAAACCATGCCTGTCCGTTGCCAGCTTCAAAATAGCGCACGTTCATATGCGTAATTGGCACCATCGGGCTGTGCGGGTGCATGACCACCGATACTCCCGTTGCGAAATAGTTCGGGTCGGGCATCTGCAACATTTTCAGGAACTGGGGCGACAGCTGTCCCTGTACCGCCGAAAAATTTACGCCACCTTTCTCCAGCACCGAGCCACCTTCTATCACACGCGACAAACCGCCGCCGCCGCTTTCGTGCTGCCAGGCATCGCGGGTAAAGGTTGCGCCGCCGTCGCAGGTTTCGAGGGCATGGCACAGGTCAGTCTGGAACTGACGCATAAAAGCTTCTACTTCTTCTCTGAACATAATATCGACAAAAGAATTAAGGACAACTACTAAAATATTGCTTCTGCTATACTTGCAAATATTTTGCTGCAGTGCATCATATTTTAACAAGATACTAACAGTTGTTAGGCAATATTGAACAGTTGAAAATTTCAGCTGCTGATGGCAAAATTACCGAATATTGGCCGTTCTACCGAACCCATCCGTACATTTTACTTAAAGGACAGAATTGCGTAAATTCGAAATACACGACGAATCTACACTACAAACAAAATATTACGGATGACAAAAGATACCTTAGAGGACTTTAAGGTAGATGTTGCTATTCTCAAAAAGGCCTACCGCCTCATGCACACTGCCAAAGCCATGGCCGATTGCTATGAAGAGAATAAAACCATCTGCAGCAAGTATGTGCACAGTACCTCACGTGGGCATGAAGCCATACAACTGGCTGCTGCCTTTCAGCTAAAACCTTACGACTATGCCTCACCCTACTACCGCGACGATTCCATACTTTTAGGCATTGGCCTAGAGCCATATGAACTGATGCTGCAGCTGATGGCTAAAGCCGATGACCCTTTCTCTGGCGGTCGTACTTACTATTCCCATCCATCTTTAAAAAGAGAAGGTTTCCCTACTATACCGCACCAAAGTTCGGCTACGGGTATGCAAGCTATACCTGCTACTGGCATGGCGCATGGCATTGCCTATTTGGAAGGGCAGGGGCTGCTGCAGGGCGAAGAGAAGCCTGTAGTGCTTTGCTCCTTGGGAGATGGTTCTGTAACGGAGGGCGAGGTAGCAGAGGCTTTCCAGATGGCGGTACTGAAGGGCCTGCCCATAGTATACCTGATACAGGACAACGATTGGGGAATTTCGGCTACGGGCAAAGAGATGCGTGCCATGGATGCCTTCGAGTATGCCGCTGGTTTCAAAGGTTTAGAACGCCTGCGTATAGATGGATCTGATTTTTTGGAATCTCACGAAGGGATGCGTATTGCCTTTGAATATGCCCGCCAGGTGCGAAGACCGATTCTAGTGCATGCGAAAGTGCCGTTGCTGGGCCACCATACTTCAGGCGTGCGCCGCGAGTGGTACCGTGGTAATAACCTGGAAGAGCACAGCACAAATGACCCCATTCCGAAAATGCGTCAGGCTTTACTAGAAGCTAATGTTACCACTGAGGAAGTAGACAACCTGGAGCAGGAGGCAATTCGTTTGGTAGCCGAAGATTACGAAAAAGCCTTAAATGCCCCTGAGCCAGATCCTGCAACGTTTGATGATCATGTGTTTGCACCAACTCCTGTCACGGAAGAAAAAGGAAACAGGGCACCAGCAGCTGGAGCTCCTAAAACAACTTTAGTTGATGCTGCCTTGCATGCAGTGGATGATATTTTAAGTACCTACCCAGAAGCTTTGTTTTACGGGCAAGATGTAGGCGGGGAGCTAGGCGGTGTGTTCCGAGAGGCAGCCCTGCTAGCTAAAAAGTATGGCAGTGCCCGTGTGTTTAATACACCGATTCAAGAAGCTTATATTATCGGCTCCACAGCAGGCATTTCGGCGGTTGGGGCAAAGGCTATTGTGGAGGTGCAATTCGCAGATTACATCTGGCCAGGTATGAACCAGTTGGTGGAGGAATTATCCAAAAGCTGCTACCTGTCGAATGGTAAATTTCCGATCCAATCACTAATTCGGGTACCAATAGGTGCCTACGGCGGCGGCGGTCCTTACCACTCTGGTAGTATAGAATCGACGCTGCTGACGGTGCGAGGCATAAAAGTGGTTTACCCAAGCAATGCCGCCGATATGAAAGGACTGATGAAAGCAGCTTTCCTAGACCCAAACCCTGTTGTCATGTTGGAGCACAAAGGCTTGTACTGGTCTAAAGTGCCAGGAACAGAAGACGCTAAAACAGTAGAGCCCGATGCAGACTATGTCCTTCCGCTTGGCCAAGCCAACGTGGTGCAGCAGGCAGACGAGGAGCAGGTGCACCTGGGCAATAGCATGACCGTAATCACCTATGGCATGGGCGTCTATTGGGCTAAAACAGCAGCTAAACAGTTTGCAGGAAGCATAGAAATACTGGACCTGCGTACGCTGAATCCGTTGGATTTTGACGCGGTTATGGTTTCTGTAATGCGCCATGGAAAAGTACTGGTGCTGACGGAAGAGCAGCTGATGAATTCTTTTGCTGAGTCTTTAGCAGGTAGAATATCTAAGGAATGTTTCCAGCAGTTAGATGCGCCAGTGTATACCTTAGGTGCCGCTGGTTTACCTGCCATACCGCTTAATGTCGAGCTGGAAAAAATGATGCTGCCGAGCCCAGCTAAGGTTGCTGCGGCTATGGAAGAGCTGTTAAATTATTAGCAAAATGTTTATAAACCAGCAGCGGCCTTTCATTTAAGAAAGGCCGCTGCTGGTTTAGGAGTACAATGAATATCTAATGAGCTTAAAAAGGATAGCCTATACCAATGTTCAACGAACTCTGATCGCTGGTCCTAAAAAAATCACCTAACTTGAAATTATTAAGTACAAATTTCTCTCCACGCAAACCGCCAGGTTCATACACTTTCGTGGCAAGGTCGAAACGCAATACTACTACTGACAAGTCCAGGCGAAGGCCGAATCCAGTGCCTACGGCAAATTCTTTGTAAAAACGATCAAACGCAAAGTTAGCGCCTGGTCGGGCCTCATCTTTATCCAGCAGCCATACATTTCCTGCATCAACAAATAAAGCTCCGTTCAAGAAACCAATCATATTGAATCGATATTCAGCGCTGGCTTCTATCAAAATTTCACCTGGTTGCTCTGGCGAGTAGTCTCGTACAACTTGTCCTGTTTCTAAAGTATCGGTTGTAGCATAAGACCCTGGTCCAAGTCGTCTCGGTCGCCAGGCACGCACACTGGTACCTCCACCAGCGAAAAAGTATTTTTCATAAGGTAGTACCTGCGTATTAAAGAGAGGTGCTCCAAAACCAGTATTTATTCGATAAACAAAATAACGCCTGTTGCCCAACGGAATGTAGCGCCTGAACTCAGGATTTATTCTTGTATATTGGAAAGTCCGCAGGTTTCTTAGCTGCAAATTTAAGCCTAACTCTTCTGTAAGGCCGCCAATTTCAAAAAGAGTGCGGAAGTAGTGTGCATTTCTGGTTTGGGTAATATCGTTCGTGTTATAGATATAATTGAACGACATAAAGGATATTAAGCCGCTTCTGAAACTTTCAATCAAAGATCTACTGCCTTGGCTGTAGCGTAATAAATCTCTTGCAAATTCTGGAGAAACAGTATCTACCTGGGCTATAGTTAAGTTGATTGGCGAAAATATAAACTGTTCAATAGGCGGCAGCAAAGGCCTTCTCGAACGCTGCCAAAGGTAACTTAGCGACAGATCGTAATCTTTCCGCTTGTATTCCTGCCGGTCTACATTGGTGAAGCCTGTATAAATTCTGGTTCTGGGGCTATAATCGGACAGGATATTGCGTTTCGTAAAAGGCACTAATATCATGGGAAAAGAAAGGGCTGCATCACCGCCATATTCCTGAATGATAACCGCCTCATTTTGGTCAGTTAAGCTTACCTGCGCTTCTAAACCTCCTCTTAAGCCTAAGTCTAAATTCTCAGCACCGCCAAAAATGTTTCGAACTCGTAACCTCACGCTCGCAAAAGGTCCAGGCTGTCGTTCAGAGTAAGTTAAACCCACCTCGGCTGTTTCCTGAAATTTTTTGGCAGGGACAGCATTTATGAAAGCATCCAAATGGTATAAGCCCGTGCTATCGGCAGTGTTTTCTGTTTTACTATAGCTCACATTATTAAACTGGAAAACATCAAGCTCGGAGAGCTTTCGCTGCGTCGTGAAGGTGCGTAACTGGCTGTAGGTCTGTCCAGGATAAATATCAACCTTCTTGTCGAGCAGTTTAGGAGAATACCTGAAATTGTAAGCTATAAAGTTCAGGTTGTTGTAATGTACAGTATCTCTGTCTATACCGAAGCGATCAGGATCAGTCTTAAAATAAACATTGTTTAGCGTGTAAGCTTTATGTGAGTCACTGTTCTCTGGGTTTTGAATGACAGTTGTTACTTCTACCGCATTAGCAGAGTCTTTTTTAAGGATGTCGAAGAAAATGTAAGCTCTAGCAAAATCATAATAACCGTTGTTCCTGACCCATTCGTTCAGCCTGTCCCTTTCCTGTGTCAGTACTTGTTCATCGTAGATTTCTCCTAGTTGAAGGTAAGATGAGAAAGGCGTAGCGGTAACAAGTTTAAGTAACGCCGAATCAGCTACATCATACTTTATGGCTGTATACCTGTAAGGCTCATTTTCTTCTATCGCTATATCAATGTACAGTTTTTTGCCATGCTCATTCTTTTCGTAAGTAGCATTGTGCTTAAAATACCCCTTGGAGTTCATATAGATGTCTATCTGGTCCATGGTTTCAGCCATCAGAGTAGAATCATAAATGACAGGCGGCTCTCCAAGACGCATCACAAAATTACCCTCTTCTTTTGTGTTTTGCAGGTCCTCTATTCGGTCGTCAAACCTTGTCTGTAGCTTTCTTATGCGGGCGGTATCTGTACCTGCCTCTTCAATTTTGCGGGCTCTTCTTGCATTTTGCTTCTCAATCCGCTCATCGATTTTTGCTGGATCATGAAATCTTTTTCCAAAATAATAAATGCTCAGGTAAGGGGTAGAGCCCAACACTGTTCGATTAGGTTGCTGCTGGTAAAGTGCCTCAATAGCAGCTTGATCGACGTGCTCTAAACCCTTCGGCTCAACACCCAAAAGTAGTCTTTCATCTTCGGCTAAATGTTTGGTAGGCACACAAGCCGAAACGCCCAGAATTGTAAATAAGAAACAGAATATGTAAAATCGAGTGTTCAAACGTAAAGCAGCTATGTTGTCTAAAGCAGTAAGTAAGTATATAAACTCTTTGCAAGTAAAAAAATACCGCTCGCAACACCAAGCCTTTGTGGTTGAGGGAGCTAAAAGTGTAAAAGAACTGCTAACCTCCAACTTCGAACTGCAGCACCTCTTCGTTACAGAGGATTTTTACCAGGAAAATTCCGAAACTCTGGATAAAAGCTTCGGTTTTACAATAGTGACAGAGCAAGAACTTGTAAAAGCAGGTACCTACGCCAGTAACAATGCTGCACTCGCCGTTGCCAAAATGCGCGACCTGCCTGTTCCAACTATTTCACCCACAGATTTTGTTTTAGCACTCGATGATGTACGAGATCCTGGTAATTTAGGAACTATAATTCGTATTGCCGACTGGTACGGCATAAAAACGGTTATATGCTCAGAATCTTGTGCCGATTTTTATAACCCAAAGGTAATTGCCGCCACCATGGGCTCTTTTACGAGACTACAAGCTGTTTATGTAAATCTTGAAAGCTTCCTCTCGCAATACACCCAAAGCTGTAAAATATATGGTGCTTCGCTAGCAGGTGAAAACTTACACCACATGCACCTGCAGCCAGCGGGAATAATAGTTTTAGGCAACGAGGCAAACGGGATCAGGCCTGAAGTAGAAAAACATATCAACCAATTGATAAAAATTCCTGCGTATGGCAAGGCAGAGTCGCTGAACGTAGCCACGGCAACCGCTATCATCATCGATAACTTTATGCGAAACTTTTAAAAATAGATTTATGAAGCTAGCTTGTTTGTTAGAAATAATGTTCTAAGCTTCAGTCTACAATTTTATAAAACCAAAAGAGGAACCAGCTACGGTTCCTCTTTCTGTGTAAGCTAAATGATTTGCTACTCCAGGTTCAAACGTAGTCCGAAACTTATTACGTTTGCTTCAGGACCACGGTCATCCTTGAAAAGCTCGTTCATGTTATACTTCGCAAAAAGATCCAAGCCTTTGTATCCCACAACTCCCGTTACGCCATACTGAAAGTCAGAGAGGTTATAGTTGCTTCTGGTTTTGTCTTTTTCTCTTTGGCTATCCTGGTTGTACTTCAATTTTGAATGAGCTCCCAATCTGTAACCAACAAAACCTCCAGCACCTATCCTGAAACCATTGTCGCAACCATCTTTGTCGGTACGTAACATAAACATCAACGGAAGATTTACAGAAGAATGAGTAAGTTTTGATTTTTGTATGTTCAGGTTCTCTGCTCTGCTAAACTGAGTGACATCATTTACATCTTCTATTACATAGTTTTTATCAAACATATAGTTATTGAAAGCAAACTCAAGACCAGACACTATAAAAAGTGGGCTGTTAGAACCGACTTGTGTTGTGTGGTGCCAGTTTAAACTTACGTAGCGAGAGCCCATAGGCTTTAAATCAGGCATTTGGTTGCCGTCAACAAAGGTGTTCAAGCCTAGGTCTATGGCTAAATAAGATTTAGACTGTGGACCTGATTTGCCTGAGGAAGTTTTTACAGTGTCTCCACTAGCAGTTGATTCTTGAGCGAATAAGCTTGTTGCTGAAACCAATATAACAGTAACCAGCGTCAGTATAGTCTTTTTCATGATCGTATATTTAAAGGATATAATAATTCAATTTGAGATTCAATTCTAAAAGCGCTTTATATATCTAAGATGCATGAGCTGGCTAGCTGGTTGCCTGAATATTTTGCTTTTTTATTATTTATTTATGAGTAACAGAAGTGTGCACCATAACTACCTTCTAATTTTAGAATTAAAGCACAAAAAAAAGGAAGGAGTCCTAGTTATGGACTCCTTCCTCTGTAAATATTTATCTAAAATCTAGCTTAACACTAGTTTAGTTCAGCAGCCTTAAGCCGAAGCTTATCACGTTCGCCTGTGGACCTCTGTTTTCTTTAAACAAGTCGTTCATGTTGTATTTCATGAACAAATCAAGATTACCGTATCCAATCACGCCTGTTAATCCATACTGAAAATCGCTCAGGTTAAAGTTGTCGCGGGTTTTGTCTTTCTCAGTATTACCGTCCTGGTTGTACTTCAGTTTGGAGTGGCTTCCTAAGCGATATCCTGCAAAGCCACCAGCACCAATTTTAAAGCCGTCTTTGCCATTGTCGCGCTTAAAGTTTAGCATAGGCATAAGAGGAACGTTTACAGAAGAGTGCGTCAACTTTGACTTCTGAAAACTAATGTCTGTGATTCTGTTAAACTCCGTCACATTGTTAACGTCACGCACTATATAGTTGTCATCAAACATATAGTTGTTAAAAGCAAACTCAAGACCTGAGATGATGTGGAACGGACTCTTGCGGCCACCTACTTGTGAATTTATATGCCAGTTAAGGCTTACGTATCTGGAACCAAGCGGCTTAAGATCAGGTATAGTTTGGTCTGAGGCTGTGTTGATGAAGTTATTCAGACCCAAGTCTATGTCTAGGCCAGAACGGGTAGATTTATAATTTTCCTCAGCCTTGGCAGCCTTTGTGCTATCACGCTCCGCTTTTGAAGGCGTAGCCACGTTCACCTTCGTATTATCGCCATCTTCCTCCACGTCAACATCAATTTTGATATTCCTTCCGATCTTTATCTCATGGCGCTCTTTGTTTGCCGTGCCAGTTTGGGTATTAGATTCTGTAACTACAACGCTTACGTTTTCTGGGTTGGCAGCATTACCACTTTTGCTGAAAGTAACTGTTATGTTTTTAGAACCTTGGTTAGCCATCTCCACACTGTCAGTCTGTGCTATGTATACGTTCAGTTCGCGCATCAAAGAGTCTAAGCTATAGTTCTGGAAAGCTTTTAGCTGCTGGATGTTCTGTAGCTGTAGAATCATTTTTGCACCGTTTGCCATTTTAATTACAATGGTGTCTTGCTCTCCAAGTCGTTGGCCAATGGTAGGACCGCCTTTGGCAGACACACCGATAGCTGCAGCCATAAAAATGGCCGTAAAAAGTAGTACTAGTCGTTTCATCGTTTTAAGGGTTAAAGATTGATAACTTTTGATAATTTTTGCTTCCCAATCTGGGTTTCCACTGAGATTTTATCGGCATGAACTATTTCAGATAATTCGACACGCTCTCCGTTAGAAAGATTTCTCATTTGTTTGAAGATGTTCTTTGCCAAGGTCGTTTTCTTAGCTAGTTCACTAGGCTCTTCTGCCACTGGCTGCGGTGCCTGCGACACAACGGCACGTTTGATAACAATCTCAACAGGCTCAGCAGTAAGGTTTGAAGCAGCAGGAGTGGTTATGCTGCTACTGGCTAAGCTAGCTGTTGTTATAGGCTTCACTTCTGTTACTTTCACCTGAGCAGCATCTGTTGGCTTGTGCACTGCCATTATGCTCTCAGCACTGCCTTTTATAGGCAGAGAAACTGAGGTTGCTTTTTTGGGTGCTCTTTCCATAACGGCAGGCTTCTGTTGTTCAGCATTCGCACCTATTGTAGTGGCTCTCTTAACCTCTTCTGTAATCTCAGATGAAGTGTTGCTAGCTTCGGTTGCCTGGTCCTCAGAAATATTTTGTGCTGTTGCCTCTGGTTCAGGCTGGGTCTCTTCTTTTGTTTCAGGAGCAGATTGAGGTATATGTAAAGGTGTTTCAGAAATAACACGCTCTCCGTTTGAGGACAACTGTTGGCTAACCTCTGGAGAAGTGTTGATGTTGTAAAAAACCACACCAACTGCCAACAAAAGAGACAAAGTAGCTGCCACAGAAGAGTAAATCCACATAAAGCTATGCCGTTTCTCTTCCTTCTCAGGCTGAAGCTGCACAATCTTCGGCTCCTCTTGCGCTGGCATCTCCTCCTGCATGCGCTCCTGTAGCCTGCTCCACATATCAGCGGGAGGAGTAGGGGCAGCATTACTCAGTTTCTGGCTAAATAACTTATCTATTTCTTCTTCTTTCATAATTTCTAGCTTATAACAATTTAACTTGCTAATGCTTCTTCACCTGTTAATCTACGCTGCAGCATAGCTCTTGCCTTGCTCAATTGCGACTTTGAAGTGCCTTCGGTAATATTTAGCATATCGGCAATCTCTTTATGAGAGTACCCTTCAATAGCATAAAGGTTAAAAACAGCTCTGTAGCCAGCGGGCAATGCCCTCACCAGGTCCATCAATTCACCTTCACCTAAGTCATGATCTGCGCCTCCGCTGCCAGCTATCTGTATAGTGCTGTCTACAACAGCCAGGTGCAAGGGTTCTTTTTTTCGTAAGAAACTTAGAGCTTCGTTTACCATAATTCTTCGTACCCAACCTTCAAAGCTACCTTTCGCTTCGAAGCGGCCAATGTGCTGGTAAACCTTCATAAATCCGTTCAATAGCGCTTCCTCAGCATCCATTTGGTTTTTGAGATAGCGCAAGCAAACGCCAAACATCTGAGAGGCATAGCGCTCGTACATGTACTTCTGCGCTTTACTCTCGCCTTTCTGGCAGCCTGCTATTAATTCCGCTTCGGTCACGCTGGTAAAGGTTTATCAAATTGTTTATTTAGTACTAAGCCAAATGTACAGAGCTTCAACTTGTCTCTTTATCCCCTAGATGTAAATAATGGGGTGGAGGTTGCCTGAGTAAACCTAAATTTCTTATTTTTTTTCATAAATGCGCTATGTTACTCGTATCATCTTGAAAATGAACAAGTATAAGTTTGTTATTTTTTTTAAATTATTTTGAATGAAGCAAAATCAGCCCTTTTTTATTCTGTTTAGCTTCTCTTTTGGTGCATGAAAAATCTAGTACTTTGTTTTGCGCTTTACCTGGTTTGGATGGTTTAGATGCCTGGAGCCGACCAGATAATGGAGTTGCATTAGCATAGACCACAGGAAAATAACCTGAACCTGCTATGCCCGATGAGGCTGAAGTCTTGTACAAGAATCATTAGTCTTACATATTACAGTAAGCTGGCGAAGAAGCCTTCAAAATGATTCCTGTAGGAACAGGAGTTACGGGGTATAGTTTTAAAGAGGTTAAGTTGAAAGAACCTCTACAAAATGATGCAAAAATTATGAGAAGGGGGGCTACTTTATATTGGCTGAAAAGCAGAAGGCTGAGGTAGCTGAGTAAAAATTACATAATACCCATAAAAACAGCGAAGGCTCCTACAGAACGAGGAGCCTTCGCTGTTTTGAAATTAACTTTTCAACTTTTAGCCATACATATGTACGGCACCATTTATCAGATGGTTGCGCTGAGTAGAAAAATAATTGAAATTTTTTAGTGCAATTTTTTGAGAATGTTATGCAGCATTCTCAATGCGGCTAGTACAGGAATAATTTTTGTCTATTACTACGAGTCAATATTCACAAGTAAACAATAAGGTAGGTTTAGCTAAACTACTTGTGTAGTAGAAAAAATATTTATGTAATTATTATAGTCCATTACCAATAATTATGAATAGGATAAAAACTAATACTCCTATAATCATTAATAAAATTGAATCTTGCTTCTTATATCTTATCTTCTTGGCTTCTTCTTTAGACTTTTCTATATTAATTTTTTTTCCTGAAATTTCTAAATATGAATCTGAAGTTGTAGATAATCCTTCAATTAGTGGGTATTTCTGTATCAAGTAATTTAAAACCTCTTCATTTGATTTTATCCCTTGGAGGTAGAGAGGTTCATTAATCAAAAATATAAATGAATCATCATTGTCTGCTTTCAAAACAATAAGATTCTCTTCTGATAATTCAATTTTAAAAATATAGCTCCCTTCTTTTCTATTTATAATAATACGATTTTTTCCAACTGCCTCCCATTTTATTTTTTCAACTACCCCTTTCTTAATTAAAAGGAGGTTATTATTTGGTTCAAATATAATAAACGAAATGTCATCGCCTATCCATTCCGATACAATCCATACCTTGTTTTTTAAAATTTGAAAAGTATAATAATTTTCAGTAAAGCTCTTTAATGAAAAATCTAAATTCATAAACTTCGTTTATTTTCTAATTTTACATCAAAAGGATTGATCATTGACGTAACCTCATCTTTATTTTACTTTTTCAACCTCCTCATTAAAATAAACCGCCACAACATTCAAAAACTTAGAGAATAGGAGCAATTTTAACTGGTAGACTAATATATTGCTTAAGACTCTTGCCTTACAATCGGTTCTAGTACCTGCCACACATTATTTGCCAGTATCTTCTGCCCTTCCTCTGTAGGGTGCACGCCATCAGACTGGTTTAGTTTAGGCACGCCACCGACACCCTCCAGCAGAAACGGAATCAATTTTGCGTCTTTTTCTTCGGCCAAACGGCTATAGACTTGCTTAAATTCTTCTGTGTACTGCTGCCCCATGCTTGGCGGCATCTGCATGCCAGCCAGCACAATTTCCGCATCAGGATATTTGTCTTTCACTTTATCTATGATAGCTGCCAAATTCGTGTAGGTAGAGGAGGGGTCAATTCCACGTAGGCCGTCGTTAGCTCCTAACTCCAATACAAAAACATCAATGGGTTGTCTCAGAAGCCAATCGATGCGGCTTTTACCACCTGCTGATGTTTCTCCGCTAACACCTGCATTTACAACCTTGTAAGGCAGGTCCAGGGAATCGATACGCTGCTGAATAAGCGCAGGAAAAGCCTGATCAGGTTCTAAGCCATATCCAGCAGTAAGGCTGTTGCCGAAAAACACAATCGTCTTTTGCTTTCCTGCTTGACTGTTGCCAGAAGAGGCACCTGCTTGAGTTTGTGTTTCCTGTTCTGTTTCTACGGTTTCTTCCTTTTCTACTTGCCCACAACTATACAATGTGAACAGCAAGGCCAATGAGAGGTATAAGATTTTGTTCTTTTTCACAATTTGTGCTTAATGATTTATAAATTTATATGTTGCACTCTTAAAAACCTATAACGCGGACTTACAGTTTATAGGTTTTAGTTGTTTCCTTGCAACTAGTGCAAACAAAGAAATCTGTCATAAAATAAAAAGCATGTCAACCATACTCGAAGTACGAGATCTTACCAAAACCTACCACAGCGGCGACCGCCACCTTACAGTTTTACACGATGTGAATTTTGCCTTACAAGAAGGCGACACTTGCTCCATTGTTGGTCCCAGCGGATCTGGCAAAACAACCTTGTTAGGGCTTTGCGCTGGGTTAGACAGATCCAGCGCTGGCTCCGTAATTTTAAATGGTGTCACACTAGACAATCTTTCTGAAGACCAACGGGCACAGGTTCGGAACCAGTATGTTGGGTTTATTTTCCAGAACTTTCAGCTGATACCAACGCTAACAGCCCTTGAAAATGTAATGGTGCCGCTGGAGTTGCGCGGAGAGCGGAATGTAAAACCCATTGCGAAGGAACTGTTGGAGAGGGTAGGCTTGGACCAACGGCACGACCATTACCCGACACAACTCTCGGGAGGGGAGCAGCAACGTATTTCGTTAGCCCGGGCTTTTTCTAACAGACCGCGTATACTTTTCGCGGATGAACCAACAGGTAACCTGGATGAGGAAACGGGAGAGCGTGTAGAAAAACTACTGTTCGACCTGAACAAAGAAGCAGGCACTACGCTGGTGTTGGTAACACACGACTTGGAACTGGCGCAGCGAACACAGCGCATCATCCGCATAAAAGGAGGCACTGTGATAGCTGATAGCGGCCCTGCCAGCAGCAAATCGACGCTGAAAGGCCTTGATAATTTGTTTTAAGCTCAATCCTTTACTAATTCAAAAGTAGATACGTGTCTGACACAACTGATAACACTGGTAATAAGAACAAGCTAAACCTGAAGTGGCTCCTGAGTCTGGCATGGCGCGATACACGCCGTAGCCGGGGTAAGTTGGTGTTGTTTCTATCGTCTATCGTGCTTGGTATAGCGGCGCTGGTGGCCATAAACTCTTTTCGCTACAGCTTGCAACGCGCCATAGATGAGCAGGCAAGATCGCTTATTGGGGCCGACTTAGTCATGGGCATGAATCGGGAGCCTGACTCTTTAGCCTTAGCCTTAGTTGATTCTATCAAAGGTTTAGGAGAGCGTTCGGATGAAAACCGCCTTCTTTCAATGGTTTACTTCCTGAACACGAACGGTACACGCTTGGTGCAGGTACGGGCTTTGGAAGGAGGGTTCCCTTATTTCGGAGCCATAGAAACAGTACCAGAAGATGCAAGTCGTACATTCAGGCAAGGCCGCCGCGCGTTAGTGGACCAAAGCCTCCTGCTGCAATACGAGGCCGAACCAGGTGATTCGATTAGAATAGGCATACAGACATTTGAAATTGCAGGTGCGCTGCATAAAATTCCTGGCCAGACCGCACTTACAGCTACCATTGCGCCTGCAGTATACATCCCGCGACAGTACCTAGACGAGACAGGTTTGATGCAGCGCGGAAGCCGGGTTTCCTATTACTATTATTACGACTTACCTGAATCTGTGCAGCCTGACACACTAGCAAATAAACTTGAAGACCGCATGGAAGAGTATGGCCTCTTTTACGACACAGTGCAGACACGCAAAGAGGGAATGGGCGAAGCTTATAGCGAGTTGGCTGGCTTCCTAGCACTCGTTGGCTTTGTGGCTTTGCTGCTCGGGTGTGTAGGTGTGGCAAGTGCCGTGCATGTTTATATGCGCGACAAGCTTAAAACAATTGGCGTGCTTCGCTGCCTGGGCATGAGCAGCACACAAGCTTTTCTGGTGTACCTGTTCCAGGTAATGGGAATGGGCTTACTTGGTGGTTTGGCAGGCGCTATTTTAGGTAGTGTTGTACAGTTGGTATTGCCGCAGTTATTCAAAGCGTTTTTACCTGTTAATGTGCAAGCGGTGTTCTCTATTGCAGCCGCTGCCCAAGGGGTGCTGCTCGGCTTGGTAGTTTCTGTACTTTTTGCGCTGCTGCCTTTGCTGAGTATTCGCAAGGTTTCTCCGCTGATAACATTACGGGCAAGTATAGAGCACCTGACAAGCCAGAAAGATGTGCTACGCTGGGTGGTTTATGCTGCTATAGCACTTTTTACACTGCTTTTCTCCCGCTGGCAGATGGGAACATGGTGGCAAGCGCTGTATTTCACTGGTGGTGTGATAGCTGCTTTCTTATTACTGGCCTTATTTGCTACATTGCTTTCCTGGCTCGTGAAGCGTTTCTTTCCGACAGAATGGAGCTATGTATGGCGGCAAGGGCTGGCCAACCTCTACCGTCCGAACAACCAGACATTGCTGCTGATGGTTTCGATTGGCTTAGGTAGTGCCTTGATAGGGACACTGTACCTGGTGCAGCGCACGCTCTTAAGCGAAGTCTCTATTTCGGGAAGTGAAAACCAGCCTAACCTGGTGCTCTTTGATATTCAGAATTCACAGCGCGATGATGTGGTGCAGATGACAAAAGAGCAGGATTTGCCAGTGCTGCAACTAGACCCTATCGTAACGATGCGACTAGAGCGGGTAAATCAAATAACAGGAGCTGTGGCGCGTAAAGACAGCACTTTAGACATCCGCCCCTGGCTGTTTACCCGTGAGTACAGAGTAACTTATCGCGATAAGCTTTCTGGAGCTGAAGAAACTGTGGAAGGAACCTGGGAAGGCACCTACAATGGCAATGGTTTAGTGCCCGTTTCACTTGAAGACCATTACGCAGAACGTATAAAGGCTGAAATAGGAGACACACTCGAGTTTAATGTGCAGGGAGCACCTATCACAACTCGCGTTTCACACCTACGCAAAGTGGACTGGAACAGGGTGCAAAGTAATTTCTTGATTGTTTTCCCTGAAGGCGTACTAGAAGATGCCCCGCAGTTTCATGTGCTTATGACCCGCTCTGACAGCACCCAGCAGGCGGCACAGTTTCAGCGGCAGATAGTTGAGCGTTTTCCGAATATCTCCACCATAGGCTTAGACCTTATTTTACAGACACTGGATGAAGTGGTAGGGCAGGTGTCTTTTGTGATCCAGTTTATGGCTCTTTTCAGCATATTTACTGGGCTGCTCGTACTGATTGGGTCTGTAAACGTTAGTAAGTTTCAGCGGATACAGGAGAGTGTACTACTTAGAACGTTAGGAGCAAGCCGAAAACAGATTTTCGCTATCACAGCCTTAGAGTACCTGCTCCTAGGTGTTTTAGCAGCCTCCACTGGACTAGTAATAGCTTTTGGAGCTGCTTGGGCCTTGGCTGTGTACAGTTTCGAAGTTGCTTTTGTACCTGTAGTATGGCCGTTGTTTGTCATATTTGCCATCGTGGCCTTACTAACAGTTACAGTAGGCCTGCTAAACAGCCGAGGCATATTAGTAAGGCCGCCTTTGGAAGTGCTAAGAAGAGAAGCGTAAGGATAAGAGCTAGAGGTTGCAGTAAGGTATTTTAGATTACTGCAACCTTTGACTGAAAAGGAAGTCAAAGGTTGCAGCCTCCCTAACTCCTCAACTCTCTAACCCTTTAACGCTCTAACTCCTCAACTCTATAACTCCTCTCAAGGAAGTTATATACTTTTCGTTCTTGTCGAAATAACCGTCACGCAAAAGCCAAGTACAGCAATCACAGAAAGAGAAACGCGTAAACTTGTGGCACCGGCTATCAATCCAATCATGGGCGGACCAATCAGGAAGCCGAAGAAACTGATGGTGGAAACGGCAGCAATGGCTGCGCCCGGCGACATAGTGGTTGTTTTGCCAGCAGCACTATACACCAGTGGCACCACCGACGATACGCCAGCACCCACCAGCAAAAAACCGATGGTAGCTGGCAACAGATAGGGCAAGGCCACGGCTATAACAAGACCGACTAACGTTAGGATACCGCTTGCCTGCAAAACGCGCTTCAAACCAAACTTACCAGTTAACCAGTCTGCTACAAACCTTGTAGAGGCCATGGCACACATAAATGCCGTATAACCAGCGCCTACCCAAGCATTCTCCACCTGCAACACTTTTTTAAAATAAACGCCGCTCCAATCAAACATAGCTCCTTCGCAAACCATAGAGCAAAAGGCAATCAACCCAAGGGTGAGCAACGATTTAGTTGGCATAACAAATACGCGCTGTTCTTCTCCTGTTTTGATATCTTCGCTCAAAATGTACCTAGAAGCAATAGCTACAAAGACAAACGTAAAAATGGTGATGCCTATAAAGTGCTGAAAGGGCACGATGCCCAACCCAATCATAAAGGTACCTATCGCTGCGCCCGTAAAACCAGCCAGACTCCATAAGCCATGAAAAGAGGCCATGATAGGTTTCTTGTACATTTCCTCCACGCCTACGGCTTGGGTATTAATTGCAATATTGACCATGTTTCCCGCCAAGCCAAAAAAGAAAAGAGCCACTATCAGTTGAGTTGCGGATTGTGCAAAACCTATCGTAGCCAAGATGAGGCTGTAAGTTAACAGAGACAGCACAACTACTCTCTTACTGCCGATTTTTGTTACTAACCATCCTGATAGAGGCAGGGACACCATCAAGCCTACAGGCAGGGAAAACAGAACACCTCCTAATGCTGCTTCCGATAAACCTAATGCCTGTTGAATGGTTGGAATACGAGATCCCCAACTTGCAAAGCTCATGCCCTGCAGAAAAAACATAGCACCCACTGCTATTCTTGTAATTCTTTTGGAATAAGCTGTGCTGGTAGTATCTGTAAGCATTGTAATTTCTAAAAACGTTGCAAAAATCAAAGTACGTGTTTTTAAATTACTTTGTAGTTCCCATATACGAGTTTTATGTATCAACATTGAATATGGTACTTTCATGATTTAGAAGCAGTCTCAGAAATGCGACACAGTTAAAAAAAGTATCTGTAACTATAACCTACAGCAGCAGGTAAACAAAGTGAGGGGTGTACTCCTTAAATGAACAACAAATTACAATAAACTATGAAAGCAACGAGTAAAAAGAAAACAGCATTGATAACAGGAGCCTCGAACGGTTTTGGAATGGAACTGGCGAAGCTATTTGCTAAAGATGGATACAATCTAGTTTTGGTGGCCCGAAGTACAGACAGGCTCAAGAAGCTAGGCTACAGCTTACAAGATGAACACCAACTGGAGCACGTTTGCA
Source organism: Pontibacter harenae (assembly GCF_020907245.1). Classification (GTDB taxonomy): domain Bacteria; phylum Bacteroidota; class Bacteroidia; order Cytophagales; family Hymenobacteraceae; genus Pontibacter; species Pontibacter harenae. Next base: position 46,531 of record NZ_JAJJWH010000014.1, read on the forward strand.
TTGTAACTTCTGACCTTACCAGACCTGAATCTGCACAGGAAATATATGAGGAAGTAAAGAGCAGCGGAATAGAGATAGATGTACTGGTTAATAACGCTGGTGTAGGTGTACACGGCACATTTCTCGACAATGAGTTTCAGCGGGAACTGGATGTTATTCAGCTAAATGTGGTGTCACTGGTTACGCTTACAAAACTTTTCCTTCCAGAAATGAAGCTTAGGAATGAAGGCAAAATATTAAACCTTGGCTCCATTGTTTCACTGATGCCCGCACCTCTAATGGCCATTTATGGTGCTACCAAAGCCTTTGTGCTGTCGTTCTCAGAAGCATTAGCTAACGAACTGAAGGATACTAATATCACCGTTACAACTTTATGCCCTGGCGCAGGCAATACAGACTTCTTTCATAAAGCGGATGCTGAATATACTAAAGCGGCTAATGGTCCATTATCTGAGCCAAAAGATGTGGCTAGAGCTGGCTACGAAGCCATGATGAAAGGGGAAGTAAAAGTAGTACCTGGCTTTATGAACAAAATTCAGGCTGCGGCTTCTAACGTTATTCCTGATACAGCCCTTTCAAGCATAATGCACATGCAAATGGAAGAAGAAACGAAAGACGCTTATTACGATAAAGAAGCCTAAAGCTCGTTGTTCGATATTCGAATTGAAAATATAAACAATGATAGACCTTTAAAAACGTAAGAGGGATCTCTTCATCAGAGGTCCCTCTTTTTATGATTTGGCTAAACATAGACAACAATGCCATCTGTTCAACCTAGTTATTTAAACGTTTGAAAAAATGTATGGTTTCAGCCGCAGGCGAAAATATTTTAGTAGCTATTAGAGGCCAGCATTACCAAGGTGCAATGGTGCAGCGTTTCAATGCCAGCATCATCTGCTAAGCGTTCCAATTCTAAATTTTCTGTACCTGGATTAAAAATGATCCGCTTTGGCTTCAAACTAATTATGTAATCATACCAGTAAGGTTGGTTTTGCGGCCCTACATAAAGTGTCACCGTATCTACGTCTTCCACTGGCTGACTTAAATCCGTGATAATAGGCATACCGCCTACTGTAGATTTTTTAATTCCGACTGGTACTACATCGAACCCGCTTTGTTGCAAACGATGCACTGCCTTATAGGCATATCGCGTAGGATTGTCGGTAGCGCCTAATACAACCGTCTTTTTCATATCTGTTTTATCTTTAGCTTGATGTCCTATCCTGTTACACTTTCTTTAACACCATTTCAGGAAGAAACGTTATAAAGCAAGTGGTCCTGCACATAATACAAGCCTACTGTTATAGCACACGCTTTACTTTGGCAGCTACCATTTCGGCGCAGCGCTCGCCATCCATGGCCGCCGATACAATACCTCCTGCATAACCAGCTCCCTCGCCACAAGGATATAAGTTCTTTACCTGCACATGCTCTAACGTGTCACGGTCGCGCGGAATACGGACAGGAGAGGAGGTGCGGCTTTCTACACCAATGATCTGAGCATCATTGCTCAGATAGCCCCGCATCTTGTTGCCGAAACCCTTAAACCCTTCGCGCAGGCGGTAAGCCATGGCAGGTGAAAAAAGCTCATTCATATCGACAGGTGCCAAGCCAGGCTGGTAAGATGTCTCCAGCAGTTCGCCTCCCAATTTCTTTTTAGTAAAATCCAGCAGCAGTTGTGCGGGAGCCGCTTGGGTACCGCCAGCCATGGCACAGGCTCTTTGTTCCAGTGCCTGCTGCATTTTTAGTCCAGCTAATTGTCCGTACTTCTCCAGTTCCATGTCTTCCAGCTCAATAGCCACTACAATACCAGAGTTTGCAAAGCGTGAATCGCGGCGGCTCGGCGACATGCCATTTACCACCACCTCGCCAGGAGCCGTAGCCGAAGGCACGATAAAGCCGCCAGGACACATGCAGAACGAGAAAACGCCTCGCTGCCTGTTGTCATAGTTAGTTTGCTGCACTAAGGCATATGAAGAGGCAGGAAGCCATGCACTGCGACTAGTGCATTTGTACTGAATCTGATCAATCAAGCTTTGCTGGTGCTCTACGCGCACTCCCATGGCAAAAGGCTTAGCTTCTATGGCTATATCCTGCCGATGCAGCAGTTCAAAAATATCGCGGGCACTATGGCCAGTTGCCAGTATAACTGACTCACCAATATACTCCTGCCGATCCTGCGTTACCACACCCCGCATAGCACCTTGTGCTACTATAAATTCCGTCACCCGCATGTCGAACAGCACTTCGCCGCCTGCTTCACGTACTGATTCACGGATGGTTTCTATGATTTTAGGTAGTTTATTTGTGCCTATGTGTGGGTGCGCATCAAAAAGAATATCAGGAGTAGCACCGTGCTGCACCAGTATTTGAAGGATGCGCTGCAAATCGCCACGTTTTTTAGAGCGGGTATAAAGTTTGCCATCTGAATAAGTACCTGCACCGCCTTCACCAAAACAGTAATTTGAATCTGGATTAACTAAATGTTCTTTGTTGATGGCTGCCAGGTCTCGGCGGCGGTTTCGCACATCTTTGCCACGTTCCAGCACCACTGGCTTTAGCCCTAACTCTATGCATCGCAATGCTGCAAAAAGCCCTGCAGGACCAGCTCCAACTATGATTACTTTAGGCTGATTTGTAACATCAGTATAGGTGTAAATTGGGGAATGCACATCAGCAGGAGGAGTATCCAAGTAAACATCAGCGCGTACTTTTGTAACTACTTCACGGCCTCTGGCATCTATAGAGCGTTTCACCCGATGTATAAACTTTACATCCTCAGGTTTTACGCGGGCATTTTTAATAATTTCTTGCTCTAGGCGTTCAGCATCAAACGCAATTTCTGGTGGCAGTACCAGGTCAAGTTCTTTTTTTCTCATGTATAACAGGTAAGGTAGTTAACCTTAAACTTTATGTTGATTGTTATATAAATTACTATTGGTTTAGAACATGCTGTGGGTGCAGGTAGTTCGATTTAACCTACTAATGCTCTAGTATTAAATATCTCCGTTCAGAACCTTTTCTACCCAGCCTTTGCCCCATTCTTCTACCTCTTTTTCGCTCCACAGCTCAGGGTAAAAAATACGCTTCTGGAAACGCGGTGGCAAGTACTTCTGCCAGTTTGTACCGCCAGTGGCTGCAATAACCTCTGGGTCGCGCTGCAGGTAGCGCACAGCAGATTTGTAGTGCATGAGGGGCCAGTTTATATTCACCTTACTGTCTAAATCGCGGAGCAGGCCGATGAGTTTAGGGTTCTGCTGGTCCTCTTGTGGCAGACGCTTGTATACTGAACACACATTTTTGTGCTCGTAGTCTTTAGCGAACTGAATGAGCTGTGTTGTGTATTTCTCTTCGAAACGGAGCAGCGTAAGTGTTTTGGCGCCTGAAGCCACTTCGGTTGCTCCTTCTTTCCAGTAAATGCAGCCAATCATTTCCTCCTGTGTGGTTTGCAATCCTAAGGCAGCTCGCTTGGCTTTATCCACCAGGTTACGTAGATCGGTAGAGGCAATCTCGATCATGCGGTACTGCACCGATTGAAATCCACTGGCTGGCATCAGTGCCATCCTAAACTGCAAAAACTGCTTTGGGTCCATGCCCTCCACCATCACATCAAAGGAATCTATCAGATTATCGAAATAACGGTTTATACGGTTTAAGCGTCTAATGAGCCAATCCATAGTAAGCGCCTTGTCTTCACCAATTTGCTTGTACTCTTCCAGACACAGTTTAAAGTATAGCTCTGTGATCTGATGATACATGATGAATATCTTTTCATCAGGAATATTCGTCATGGGCACCTGTAAGCTCAGCAAAGTGTCGAGGTGTATGTAATCCCAGTAATTCAGGAAGTCCGTGTGGTACAAACCTTCCAGATAAGATGCTAAATCCTGGCCAAGCGGCACATACTTTTCCTCTAGTCGCTTTAGTTGTTCCAGTACCTCTGGCTTAAAATGATGCTCCATTGTTTGCGCTTTACTCTTGAAAGAAAGAATTGCACGGCAAATTTAACATTTCTAGCCGGAGAAAAGTCCTTTATATAAAACAGATGTTCCGGCACCCCATCTTTAGGTGCGGAAACAGCTGAAAAGGTACAAAAGTGAAAGTAACTCTATAAACTTTAGCTTCTTGATGGGAGCATAACTACAGTTGGTAGAACAAATTGCTGGTTTGGTAGAATTAAGGGCAATTAAAAATGTAAAAACTATGTTTCTGCTCCCTATTTGCTAAATTTGAGTTTTGCGATATAGTAATAGTCGCTAACTCTTTATGGCTGAGAAAAGTAGCGTTTTTGATATGATAGGACCAGTTATGATAGGTCCCTCCAGTTCGCATACGGCAGGTGTAGTCCGTATTGCCCGTGCCGCCATTCGTATGCTTGGTTCGAAGCCCGAAGAGGCGACGATTACTTTTTACAATTCCTTTGCCCGCACTTACGAGGGCCATGGCAGCGACAGGGCCATTGTAGCAGGTTTGCTCGACTTTAAAACGGACGATAAACGCATAAAAGAAGCTTTTGAATACGCTAAAGAACGAGGGTTGAAGTATACCTTCAAATCCGTCGGCAACGCATCTACCATGCACCCTAATACAATCAGGCTGAACCTGAAAGCCTCAGGCCGAGAGGTGGAGGTTCTCGGGCAAAGCAGGGGCGGAGGCGTGATCAACATTGTAGAAGTGGATGGCTTCTCCTCCAGCTTTTCTGCTACGTTGCATACGCTCATTATAGATGCTGACGATGTAAAAGGTAGCATTGCTTTTATAGCCTCGGTGCTGGCACACGACGAGTGTAACATTGCGACGATGAATGTTTCCAGGAAAGGCAGAAATGAGTTAGCCAGGCAGTTTATTGAAATGGATTCAGGTATAAAGCCGATAACTCTAGAGTATCTACGACAATTAAGTTGGGTGAAGCAGGTAATTTATATACCTAATATTGATCTATAAGAGTTCCTTACCTAAATTATGAAAAAACTTTCAAAGAATTTGTTGCTTGTGATCGGCTTGTCTCTGGCAGGAGCAAGTGCTGCACAGGCACAGCAAGAAGGAGCAGGAAGCGACGGCATATGGTCGTTGGAAGAGGCTGTAAACTATGCTCGAATCCATAATCTTCAAGTGCGGCAGGCCAAATTTAACGTAGAGGCAAACGATGCTATTTATACGCAGTCGAGGTTTGCCAGACTTCCAAGCGTAAACAGCAGCAGCTCGTACTCCATTAACACAGGTACAAACATAGACCCTGCCACCTATGACTTAAGAACCCAGACCACAAGATCGAGTAGCCTGAATGCGAATGCTTCCTTGCCGCTGTTTATGGGTTTTCAGTTGGTGAACACCGTTAAGCAGAATGCACTAGAACTACAGGCTAGTCAGCAAGACCTGCTATCGGCGCAAAATGACATTACGATTCAGATTGTTACGGCATATTTAAACATCCTGTTCGCAAACGAGCTAATCAATACATCAACCCTGCAAAGAGACCTGACTAACCAGCAGCTGGATCGAACGAGAGTACTCTTCAGAGCCGGAAGTGTGGCAGAAAATGCTGTTTTGGATTTGGAATCTCAGTTGGCAACGGATGAATTGAACCTGATCAATGCTCAAAATCAGCGGGATATTTCACGGCTGACGCTGAAACAAACACTTAATTTGCCTGCAATTGCTGAATTCCAGATAGAAATTCCTGAAATTCCTGAACCTGACCAAAGCCCTGTTTTAGTTGAACCTGGTACTGTTTATGAAGTGGCACTGCAAACCTTACCAGCTATCAAGGCAGCTGACATAAGGGTGATAAGTGCTGCCAAGGCCATAGACATAGCTAGAGGCAGTTACTTCCCAAGGCTTTCTGTAAGTGCTGGCGTAAATACGTTCTACTCCAGCCGCTCTTATTTGTATGGAGATGCAGAAACTACTATAACAGGGTATAACAGGCAACTGGTAGGCTATTTAGATGAAAGCCGCACACAACCTTTCTCGCTTTATATTCCGCAGACTCAGGTAAACATGCCTTTTCTTGATTACTCTCTGCCTGATCAGTTTAGGGACAACATTGGTAGGCAGGTAGCTGTTTCACTACAAATACCTATCTTCAACGGGTTTCAAACCAGAACAAATGTAGCGCGTGCCAAAATTGCACAGAACAACTCCAAGCTAAATGCCGATGTTGCACGCAATAACCTGCTACAAACTATTGAGCAGGCTTACGTAGATGCTGTAGCCGCCCAAAGAAGGTATGTGGCAGCCAAACAGCAGATTACCGCAGCAGAGAAAAATTACCGAAACGCTGAGTTGCGTCTAAACGCAGGCGTGATTAATACGATAGAATTCAACACTGTCGCCAATACTTTCCGCTCAGCACAATCAAGCCTGATTCAGGCAAAGTATGAATATGCTTTCAAATTAAAGGTCTTGGACTTCTACCAAGGTAAAGACATATCTTTCTAAAACTATGGCAGCTAAAAAATCAAAGCTAATTCCTATTCTTATAGTCGTACTTGTACTTGGTATTGTTGGAATACTTGTAGCCAAGAAAGCTGGATGGATAGGGCAGGATGAAGGCACCGAGGTAATATTATCGGAGGCAAAACGAACAGAGATCGTTGAGAAAGTAAGTGCTTCTGGTAAAGTGCAACCAGAAACAGAGGTTAAAATAAGTCCAGACGTATCAGGTGAAATTATAGAACTGAATGTAGTGGAGGGGGACTCGGTAGTAAAAGGACAGCTTTTACTGCGCATTCGCCCTGACAACTACCAGTCGTTTGTAGATGCGCAGGAGGCAAGCGTAAACCAGGCCCGTGCTAACCTAGCCCAAGCAAAGGCTCGTTTGGCACAAGCTAGAGCCAACAATGTACAGAGCACACAGGATTTTGAGCGTAACCAGCAGCTACATGAGCAAAAAGTTATTTCTGAGGCTGAGTTCCAGCAGATAAGAGCTAACTACCAAGTAAGCCAACAGGAAGTAGAATCGGCAGTGCAAAGTGTTAGAGCTGCAGAGTTCAGTGTACAAAATGCATTAGCCTCTTTAAAAGATGCGCGGGAAAACTTGAATAAAACTACCATATATGCTCCTGTGAGCGGAACGGTTTCTAAGCTTAACGTAGAACGTGGCGAGCGTGTAGTAGGTACGTCCCAAATGGCAGGTACAGAAATAATGCGCATTGCCAATCTGAACAATATGGAAGTTCGTGTTAATGTAAATGAAAACGACATTATACGCGTAGCGTTAGGAGACTCTGCCATTATTGAAGTGGACTCGTATACCAGCCAAAATGAAAGATTTAAAGGCATAGTGACAGCCATTGCAAACACAGCCAACGATGCTGCATCGCTTGAGGCTGTTACGGAGTTTGAAGTACGGATTCGCCTGATAAATGACTCTTATGAGCACTTGGCTGCAGCAAATGCCACACCTTTCAGACCAGGAATGACGGCTACTGTAGACATCATTACAGAGCGTAAAGGAAACGTGTTGGCTGTTCCATTATCTGCCGTTACTACACGTAGCAATGCAGGTGCGCCAACACAGAACGAGGCTAACGAAGAGGCTACGGAAGCTGAAAGCAACAACCAGTCACGGCAACAATCAGCACCAGCGCAAGTAGATGAAGTTGTTTTTGTATATGACCAAGGTACAAATACCGTTAAAAGCGTAAAAGTGAAAACAGGTATCAGCGACTTCGACAACATGGAAATCCTTAGTGGCATAGAACCTGGTCAGAAAGTAGTTTCTGGTCCGTTTAGAGCAGTGTCTAATACACTTTCTGATGGTGCCAAGGTTGCCGTAAAAGACGAAGCATCTTTAAATAAATCAGCCATAGCTGCTGGAGGTACAGAATAAAAATAGATTTGGAGAAAGTTGCCGTATTGGGAGGAGGAAGCTGGGCTACCGCGCTAGTTAAAATTCTCTCTGAGAATAAGTCTAAAGTTTTTTGGTGGATGCGCAACAGCAATGATGTGCAACACCTGGTACAATACCGCCATAATCCGCGCTATTTAAGCGGCGTTCAATTCGACCTGAATTATGTGAAGCCAACAACCCAACTAGCAGAAGTGGTGGCTTCGGCAGATTGGGTTGTATTGGCTGTGCCAGCTGCCTTTGTTCAAAGTGTTCTCTCTGAATTACCTAGAGGAGCCTTAAAAAACAAAGTAGTTGTGTCTGCTATTAAAGGAATGATTCCGCAGGAAAACATTCTGATAACAGATTACCTGGAGCGTTATTTTCAGGTTGCCAACAGCCATCAATTGGTTATTGCGGGTCCTTGTCATGCCGAAGAAGTAGCTTTGGAAAAGCAGTCATACCTCACCATCGGCTCTCACGACCTGGCTGTGGCCGAACATTTCTGTGAATTGCTACGCAACCGCTATGTCAAAGCCAGCCCTTTGGATGACTTAGATGGTATAGAATATTGTGCCGTTATGAAGAACATCATTGCACTTGCCTGTGGCATAGCTCGCGGGCTTAATTTTGGCGACAATTTTCAGGCAGTTCTTGTTTCGAATGCCATGTTTGAAATTGAACGTTTTTTGGATGCCATCATGCCCATACACCGTGCCTTAAGCGGCTCAGCATACTTAGGCGACCTTTTAGTAACAGCTTACTCTCAGTTTAGTCGTAACCGTACGTTTGGAAATATGATTGGCAGAGGCTATACTGTTAAGTCGGCTCAGTTTGAAATGAATATGGTGGCAGAAGGATACTATGCTGTGCAAAGCATATATGAGCTTAACAAGAAACTAAAGGTAGAGATGCCCATTACAAATGCAGTATATCAAATACTGTATGAGCGTATTTCTCCTATAGTTGAATTTGAAATCTTAAAAGAGAAGTTTAATTAATTTCGTTATTAGTTAAACCATATAGCAGAGGCTTACATTGACATGTGAGCCTCTGCTATTTAAGAAGTTGTTATGACACTTGTTCTGTGGTTTGTTATGTCTCCAAGGGCTCTGTAAAAACAAACAAATATTGTTCCAATGGCAGAGACTATTGCGTAAGCCAAAATAAATAAAAGCACGTCTGAGAGCAGCATCGTTTCATATTGTTTTAGCTGTAGCAACCATAAGGTCAGTCCTGCGAGAATATCACCACCGATACCAAACATCAAGGCCCTTAGTGCAGTTAAAGATGGTAGTTGATCTATTAAAGTTTTACTTTTCAGGTGCCAGTGCAGCGGTAGCACTATCTTTTTTCGCAACGCTTTACGGGTAGCTTTTGTAGTGTACCAGCAAAGAATCGAACAGCAAATAAAACTTGAAATGTATAAGTATACTGACAAACCATCTGAGCCTCTCACTTCTATGCTACTGCTTTTATACCAGATAACTAGCACAACAAGACTGTTTAGCAGTATATTTACACCTACTCCAATGCAACTGAGTTTAAGTAAATACCTATAGTTAAGACTTATATTCACTTCATAGCGGTTTTGTATACATGTTGTTATACTCCTTTTTCATGATTAGGTATAAGATATGATTTGTATTTTATTTAGCTAATCCATTTCAGCCAACAAATTTGCAGTAGCATAAAGTATAGAATGAACAATAAGCAATACTTCCCGCAGATAGACATTCTGAAAGGCCTTGCTATACTTTCTGTATTGCTACTTCATTCGCTAGAAAGAGATGAACTTCTTTCTTCATTTTCTATCTTCCATATCTGGCAAGCTGTTCCTATTTTCCTTGTCCTGATGGGGTTTAATTTAGGTATGTCTACTAATGGGAAGCACTTTCAGCTTACTGAACTTTATGACAGGTCATATTTTTTTAAGAAAGGGAGCAGGATAGTTACTCCTATACTTATAGCCTATGTGGCTTCTCTTATAACTGGTGGAATATGGTATGTAGCTACTGGCGAAGATCCTTTCATATTTAAAGGATATACAGCCATAGGCATGTTGCCAGTTCCAGGTAAAGGAAACTACTTTGTTACCCTCGTATTGCAATCCATCCTGCTGCTTCCTGTTATTGGTTATGGTTTGTATTACAAACCTTGGCTTTCTGCTACAATACTTGTTATAGCTGAAATCTCGTTTCTGATCATAAGTAAAAACATAGCTTTTTTTGTTGAAGAACGTTATCTGTATGATGCTGCTTTTCTAAGATATTTATCCGCTGTTGCACTGGGTTACGGGCTCGTGCACCTAGTGAAATACAAAAACGGGTTCGGCCTATTACTTTTAGTTACTGGAGCTGTTATAAGCGCTCTATACCTGTATTTTGATATTTACACAGATTTCGACGTTCAGTACATTAGGCCAGAATGGGAGGCACAGAATTTTATGGCTTTTCCATATGCCGCCTTATTTGTTTATGTAGGGTTCAAGCTCTTCCCCGCAACCATCAATAATGTATTCGTACAGGTGCTAGTTGAAATTGGCAAAGCATCTTTCCATATTTTTTTGGTGCAGGTAATTTATTTTGGGTTGGCAGAACCAGAATGGCCTCTGTGGTTAAACCTGCTCACCTGTACTTCTATAGGGTATATATTCTACCAGTATGAAACTCCTATTGCCAATGCAACGGTACTACTATGGAAAAAGAAGAAGTAAAACTACACTTACATCACTATAAAAATCAGCTTGAATGGGATTAAAAGTAACATGCGCTATAGTAGAACAAAACGATCGAGTACTGGTAACACAGCGAAATAAACACATGTCGCAGGCTATGCTGTGGGAGTTTCCTGGAGGAAAATTAGAAATCGATGAAACGGAAAAGGAATGTGTTCGGAGAGAGCTAAAAGAGGAACTTCAGATTGAGGTAGAGCCCATACATCAGCTGGCTCCTGTAGAGCATACTTATTCTGATAAAGATATCATCTTAATTCCTTTCGTCTGTCAATATACAAGTGGCAATGTATCTTTAGCAGAGCATAATGCTTACCAGTGGGCAGAACTAAGTGATTTAACTTCTTATGACTGGTGTCCTGCTGATATCCCTGTAGTGGAGCAATATCTACAGTTTAAGGCGAGCATGTCAGGTGGCGAATCTGCTTAATCTACTTCCATTTTAGCATAAACGGGCGTACCTTTATACTTACATGAACTTACCACAATCCTTTACCCAGCGCATGCAGGCTTTACTCAATGATGAGTATGCTGCGTTTGAGGACGCGCTGCAACACGCTGCACCTGTCAGTATCAGAGTAAATCAGTCTAAAATAGCTTTACCTGCTGCCCTGAAACCTGTACCATGGAGCCAGACTGCTTTTTATCTGCCAGAGCGCCCTCAGTTTACCTTAGATCCGCTTATACATGCTGGTGCTTATTATGTGCAGGAGGCAAGTTCTATGTTTCTGGAACAGGCATTACGGCAAGTTGTGAACCTCGATCAGGAGCTGCAGGTACTAGATTTATGCGGAGCTCCAGGTGGTAAATCCACACATATAGCAAGCCTTATTTCTCCTGAAAGTTTACTTGTATCGAATGAAGTAATACGCAGCCGCGCCTCTATATTGGCAGAAAACGTAACAAAATGGGGCAGTGGCAATGTAGTGGTTACAAGTAACGACCCAAAAGACTTTGGCAGATTACCCTCTTTTTTTGATGTGATGGTGGTAGATGCTCCGTGCAGTGGAGAAGGAATGTTTCGTAAAGATCCGCAGGCAGTAGGTGAGTGGTCTGAAGACAATGTTGTGCTGTGTTCGCAGCGCCAGCAACGTATTTTGATGGATGTCTGGGAGGCACTAAAACCAGGAGGCATTCTTATTTACAGCACCTGCACCTGGAACCAAGCCGAAAATGAAGAGAATATGGCCTGGCTTGCAGCACAGCACTCAGCAGAAAGCTTGAAAATAGAGTTAGATCCGAGTTGGGGAGTAGAAGAAACAGCACTAGAAGGCGTACAAGGTTACCGCTTTTACCCGCACAGGGTGCAGGGTGAAGGCTTTTTTATGGCTGTAATGCGTAAAGCTGGGGAAGAAGAAACAAGGCATTCCACCACTAAAAAGAAGAAGTATAAATTAGTAGCAGCAGGAAAAAAAGAGAAAGCCTTGGTACAAGGCTGGCTTTTACAGACCGAAAAGTTTGAATGGGTACAGCATAACGAAGTTGTTTCTGCTGTGCCTGCTACAATTTTTGAAGCTTTAGACGAGCTCTACAAGAACTTATACGTGCTTTATGCTGGCATAGAAGTAGCTGAAGTTAACGGCAAAAAAATAAAGCCTCTACAGGCATTAGCTCTGTCGCAGTACCTGAATAAAGATGCTTTTGCCAGTACTGAGCTGGATTTAGAGCAGGCACTGCGATACCTTCGGAAAGAAGATATAAATCTTGGCTTCAGTGGCAATGATTGGCTGCTGATGCAACACCAGGACATACCCTTAGGTTGGGTAAAGCAAATTGGTAACCGCCTGAATAATTATTATCCGAAGGAGTGGCGTATCCGAATGGAGCTTCCGCAGGAGTTGCCTGAGGCTAGCTTTTTGAAAGATTAGCTTGATGTGTCGAGATGCGTCTTTTAATATTTTATTTCGGCAGCATTGACAGAAGAAAAACCATATATAAAGAAAGCGTTGACTAGTGCTAGTTAACGCTTTCTTGTTTGAAACTTATTTCTTATATCTTGATACGTGCGTGTCGTTTTATACTTTATTCCACAAACAGCACCAGCCCTTTTAGATATTCGCCTTCTGGATGAAAAATAGAAATAGGATGATCGGCAGGCTGGGAAAGGTGGTGCATAATTTTGATGTTCCGACCTGCCTCTATAGCTGCAGCCATCACTGTGTTATTAAAAAGGTATTTGTCTACCACCTGAGAACATGAGAAGGTGAATAATATGCCACCAGGCTTGATCTTTTTCATAGCCTCTGTATTGAGTCGCTTATAGCCCATGAGTGCGTTATGTCTCACATTCTGGCTTTTTGCGAAAGCAGGAGGGTCTAGAATGATAACATCGTAGCGATCTTCTTTGCCTTTCAAAAACTCAAAAGTATCAATCGCAAAAGCCTCATGCTTTTCTGGTGCTTGACTTAACGATGCGTTTTTATCCGTCAGTTCAATGGCCTTTTTAGAGCTGTCTACAGAATGTACTTCGGCAGCACCAGCATTAAGTGCATACACAGAGAAGCCTCCTGTATAGCAGAAAGTGTTTAGCACTTTCTTGTCCTTCACATACTGGCCTAGCAATGTACGGTTTTCGCGCTGATCAATAAAAAAGCCCGTTTTCTGGCCGCTTTCCCAATCCACAAAGAAGCGATTGCCGTTTTCCAACACCTCTGTACCTGCTGATGATTCTCCGTAGAGGTAACCATTAACGGCATCAACGGGTGCTTTTTGTGGCAGTGATTCAGCACTCTTGTCATATACCGCTTTCAAGGCACCACCGTATACTTCCTGCAGTGCCTCGGCTATTTGCTCTCTTACCAGATACATGCCTACAGAGTGCGTCTGTACTACGGCCACATCTTTGTAAACATCCACAATTAAACCAGGTACTCCGTCTCCTTCTGCATACAGCAAACGATAAACATCCGTGTCCGCACTGTCTAAGAGTCCAAGGCGCTTTCTGTAGTCATAGGCTTGCTGCACCATGCTTTTCCAGAAACTATAATTGGGCTCTACCTGATCAAAAGAAAATACACGAACGGCAATTGAACCTGGCGCAAAGTGGCCAAGCCCTAAAAACTCTCTTTTATGGGAGTAAACCTCCACTACATCACCTTCTGCCACTTCACCATCAATTTTTCTAATGGCTCCCGAGAAAACCCACGGGTGGAAACGCTTCAAAGAATTTTCTTTACCTGGTGCCAGGTATAACTTTGTTATAGACATGTATATTTTACTTCTTACTGTGTTTCTAATGCTAATTATAAGTGCCAAAATTAACTAAAAGATTCCACTCCCATGAATAATTCACAATTCTGCTGTTAATCAGGCTGCTTCAATAATACAAATAGCTAAAAAAAGGTACACCAAACCACTTATGTAACGTAGCTTGACATACCCTTTCTCTTAAAAAAATGAATAATTATTTTCTATCTTCTGTCTGTTTTGTCATTATCCAACCTGTTTGGAAGGTCGATATGCTCAACCCGTTCTACACGGTCAGCATTTTCTACTCGGTTTGCCCGATCAACTGGCACAGGTGGAATTGGAGGCGTTGGTTGTGATGGCTGGTGCACCACTGTTGGTTGCTGGCTTATTTTACTTGCTGTTCTGTTCCAGTCGCCTGACTTTTCAGAACGTTTTTCTTTTTTTGAATTACTGTTGCCGATAAGCGCTACTGCTGCTGCACTAGCTGCTGCCACTACGGCACCAGTAATTAGCGGGTGCATAGCAGCACGTGTATAAAGGCTGGTCTTCATCACGTGGCCTTCGTAGTTGCCATACATGCGTCCACCTTCGCCTGATGTATGCAAGCCGCCTACGCGGAGCTGTGCTGGCTTATCTTTCACCTGCATCTTTGACATCATTGTTTCGCCTGCCCAATCCATAATGCCTGGCGCAAACTTGTTTGTGGTGCTCATAGCCTTGCCTCCGCTACCTACTAAAATATCGCGCATAGGATGGGTCGCAACATGCAGAATAGCATTGGCAACTTCTTCTGGAGCATATACTGGAGGTGGAAGCGTTAATTCACGATCGGTGTAGTTTTGGGCATGTTCTGGGTAAGGAGTATTAATACCCGAAGGTTTAACAAGCGTAACCGATACAGGCGCCTTGTCTTCTTCTAATTCTATACGCAAGGAATCTGTAAAACCTTTTACAGCGTGTTTACTCGCTGAGTACATGCCTTGAAGCGGAATGGAAACATCTGAAAGGACGCTACCAATGTTGATGATTGCACCGCCACGATTTCTGAGGTGCTTAGCAGCCGTGGTAGAACCATATACAAGGCCCCAGAAGTTGGTGTCGAACATGCGGCGGTTGTCTTCGTCGCTTACTTCTTCTAATCTTCCGTAAATGGATACACCTGCATTGTTTACCCAAGTATCGAATCCGCCAAAGGTACTAATGGCAGCATCTGCAATCTTAAGTATGTCTTGCTGATTTCCTACATCTGCTACTACATAGATGGCCTGGCCACCTGCATCGTTAATCTCTTGTGTTATGTCTGCTAAAGCAGCTCCGTTACGGGATGCTAGCACGAGTTTAGCACCTTTTACAGAAGCCGCCCTGGCTGTTGCTAACCCTATTCCACTGGATGCTCCTGTTAATACAATTACTTGCTCATTGAGCGGTTTTAATTTAACTGCCATATTAAGTTTGTTTTGTGTTTTAGATCCGTAAAAAAAATGATATTACTTTTTTATACGGGATAAACAGGCAAATCAGTTATGGCAAATTTGAATAAAGGGTTAGCAACTTCTTGTTTATCAATTACTACAAATACAAAATAGTCGCATTATATAGGCTAAACAACTATTTTTAATTGCACTAAATTTTCGTAAAGCTTCTGAACTGGCAGGCCAACCACATTAAAGTAAGTGCCTTCAATTTTCTCAATTCCAATCATCCCAATCCATTCCTGTATACCATAAGCACCTGCTTTATCGAAAGGTTTGTAATGCTGTATGTAATAGTTGATTTCGGCATCCGTCAGTTCTTTAAAGTAAACGGTGGTGCTATCGTGAAAAACTGTTTTTCCTTCTTTCATCAGAACACAAACACCCGTAATCACTTCGTGTGTCTGGCCAGAAAGTGCGCGAAGCATAGCATACGCTTCCTCAGCAGAGGCTGGTTTGTTCAAAATCTTATCGTCCAGGCAAACAATGGTATCTGCCGTGATTAACGCCTCCTCCTGTAAATCTTCTTTGTAGGCGTCTGCTTTGTGCGATGCCAGGAATTCTGCTACCTCTTCGCGCTTTAAGGTATCAGGAAAATCTTCAGATACTTCTTTTACACGCACCTCAAACGTAAGACCGAGGCTAGCTAATAGTTCTTTTCTGCGAGGGGAGTTAGAGGCAAGCAGCAGAGGCCGAGATAAATTCATCTTCTTTAATTGAGCTAAATAAAAATCCGCAAATAACTTTAGGGTAGAAGTACGTAGACTTCTGAGGCATGATAGCGCCACTGTAGCAAACACGCTTCACTTCATCCATCGAAATTTCGTTTGTGATGATGGCCATTCTGGCTTTACCAGTACTAACACTGCTGATACATTCTGTGAAGTTTCGCACAAAATGTAAGCCGCTGTAGTTACGCTGCGACTGCCTGTAGATACCCAGCACTTTCTCGAAGATGAAATAGTGCATCACTGTCAGATCCAGGTCTTTCACCTCCTTCGGAAAATTCCAGTCTATGTGCTCGTGCACTTCAGGCTTTAGGCGCAATTTATAGCTATTGCCACTCAGGTATAGCCCAAAAGCCCACTTTTTACCCACTATCACTTCATTTAATTTAAAAGGATCTTCTTTGGGCGTGATGGAAAAATAATGGCTAAGTTTATCTAAGAACTCTTCATCTGTCAAGTTTATGCTGTCCAAAACTCTGTGAGTAGGAAAGATGCGCAGATCGTCGTTCTCAGAGTTTGACAGATACATCAGGTGGTAATTGTAAGCCTCAAAACCTGTATGATTTGGGTTTAGCGCCATCATCTTATTGCGATACTCCAAAGACCCCTCGTATCGGTGATGTCCGTCAGCTAGTAAGATTTGCTTTTCTTCTAGTGTAGTTAAGAATAGCTTTATCACTTTCAAATCATGAATGACAGAAAGCACATCCCGTACGCCCTGATAATCTTCTGTTTCATAAATAGGCGTTTTTATACTTTCATCCATGTAAGGTTCCAGTACAAAAGCAGCGTCAGTATAAAGGCCATGGGTAGGGCTGGAGTTTAGAAGCGTTTCTTCCAGCAACTGAATCCGATCATTGACAGAGCTTGGAATCGTGTTCTCGTGGCGGAGTAAAATGCCCTCTTTCCAGTCGTAGGCTTTTATGTTACAGACAAAACCTTTTCGGCAATACTCTTTGGTGCTGCCAGCTAGCTTATAATATTGGTAGTAAACATAAATGCCTGGTAAAGCATCTTGCTTTAATATACCTTCTGCTTTCCATTTCTCCAGCAGCCTGGCTGCATCCTGAGCAGGCGTATCTCCGCGCGGAACAGAAAGGTGTATACTGTTGAGGCTGTTGCGGTAAAGCGCCTCTCGCTGCTTATCAGACACAACATCAAATAGGGGAGCGGTAAGGGCATCAATCGAGTCAGTAAGGCTTTGGTTATAGCGCCAGGCTTTGAAGGGTAATATTTCAGCCATGAAGGGTTTATTTTGTTTAATATAAAATGAAACTCAAGGAGCAAGTCTTTTTATGCTCCAGTTTTCACTTTCTAGCTCGAAAAGGATACGATCATGCAGGCGATTTGGTCGGCCTTGCCAAAACTCAACACGGTCTGGTTGCAAGGTATAGCCACCCCAATGGTCTGGCCGCGGCACTTCTTTTTCTTCTGAAAACTTCTCAGTAAAGCTTTTGTCAGCTTCTTCTAAAACATCTCTGTTGGCAATAACCTGGCTCTGCGGCGAAGCCCAGGCACCAATTTGGCTACCGATGGGCCTGCTATGAAAGTATGTGTCTGAAGTTTCGGGTGACACACGTACAATGGAACCCTCAATACGTACCTGTCGCTCCAGCACAGGCCAGAAAAACGTAAGGGCGGCAAAAGCATTTTGCTCCATTTCTTTGCCTTTGCGGCTGGCATAGTTTGTAAAAAATGTAAAGCCTTTTTCTGAAACATCCTTCAGAAGCACAACCCTGGCAGAAGGTCTACCCGTAGTATCGGCAGTAGACAGCACCATGGCAGTAGGTTCATCGGCTTCGGAGACAATAGCCTCATCTAGCCAAGCGTTGAATTGTTCTATAGGGTTGTTGGCTACGGAAGCCTCTGTCAGTTCTTGTTTCGAGTAATTCTTGCGTATAGCGGCAAGGTTATGTGTTGGTGCCATATTTTCTCTTTAAGCCAAAATTATAAAATTAATCGCTGCTGCTAAATTATAAAAAGGCATCGTTGGCTGCACATACGCTTTCGGTTTATGTATGGGTTCGTTTGAGGAGTTGCGATAAAGTGCCTTCTTCATCTCTACACTTAGTAAATCTTTGCGTAAGAAAGAGTACAAGAATTGCATGTTCTTATAAATAGCTTTATCTTAAAGAGAAATGGTGAAGCCTAAAACATAAAGGAGATATGGAAGAGAGCAGACTAGATTTACCACATAATGGAAGTATACTTATATCTGAGCCTTTTATGGGTGATCCTAATTTTGAGCGCACTGTTATACTACTGTGCGGTCACAATGAGGAAGAGGGAACTGTTGGATTAGTGTTAAATCGAATGTCTAACCTAAAACTCTCAGATG
This sequence comes from Pontibacter harenae, assembly GCF_020907245.1. GTDB lineage: Bacteria > Bacteroidota > Bacteroidia > Cytophagales > Hymenobacteraceae > Pontibacter > Pontibacter harenae. The sequence goes on from NZ_JAJJWH010000014.1 coordinate 64,823, forward strand.
TTATTGACGTTTACAACGATTCTTTTGATGCGGTACTTGGCATAGGAGGACCTGTACAGTACAACACGCTGCATTATGTGCACCGCCTGGCGCATTTGCCTCAGGCGTTGCAGTTAAGCAACTATGTTTACTGGGGCGGTGACTTTGAGGCTCTTAAAACAATGATAGGAGCAGGCCTTGTTCAAGAGGATGATATCAAGTTCTTTTTGGGCTATTCTGGCTGGACACCAGGGCAGTTACAGGAGGAAATTGATAAAAATGTTTGGATAGTTAATAACAATGCTACAGATAATTTATTTAATTTGGAGGCAGATAACCTATGGCGCAACATTTTACGCGAGATGGGGGGCAAGTATAAAGTACTGTCGAACTACCCTGTTGACCCACGCTTAAACTAGTGTGGTAAAATTTGAGAAAAACTGCTGACATGACAACTGAAAACCAAAATATGGACGCTGCTGGAGCAGAGGCAAACAAGCCTCAGAATCAAGATGCCACTAATCAGAATCCTCAGGATACTAGTACACCTAGGGGCATTGTAGAACAAAGATTAGCTGAAATCAATAACCGTGATCAAGTAGAGCAGGAGTCATCTGCTGCTGAACCACCTAAAGAGCAGCAGCCTGAAATAAAGCCAGAATCAACAACGGCAGCGGAAGAAACTACTGTGTTTGAACGTGAGGAAGTGATGGCAAATGCTATCTTGAATACAGAAGAACCAGAGACTTCGGCTCCCGAGGTACCTTTGGCCCAAGCAACTAAAACAGAAGAGGCAGCTCCTGTCGTAAATACTACAGAACAAACTTCTCCTCAGTCTGCGCCTGTTGCCCAAGCGAACAACCTACACGAAGAGGATGAAGAAGAGCATGAGGAGCACGAAGAAGCTGACTATAGCCAGTTCTCGATAGACGAGTTACGCAGTCAGCTAAACTCTATTTTAAAAGGTGCGGATGCACGCAAGAGAGGTAGAGTTATAAATGAACTGCAACGCCACTACGAGCTGAAGTTTAATGCAGAAAAGCAAGAGGCACTCGAGCGTTTCAAAGAAGAAAGCGGATCTGAAGAAGGATTTGCTTATCATGCTCCGAAAGAACACCAGGATATAGAAAACCTGCTGACTGCTTATAGAGAAGCTAGGTACCACGAGCGACAAAACCAGGAAGAGCAGCGCCAGCGCAACTTAGAACGAAAGCAAGAGCTACTAAGCAGGCTACGTCAGCTTGTAGAATCTGCTGAGACCAAGAGTAGCAGCGATGAGCTGAAAAAACTGCAAGTTGAGTGGAAAGAAATTGGACCTGTACCAGCTGGCGAAGCCCAGGAACTGTGGAACTCATACCACGCGCTGCTGGATATTTTCTACAACAACCGCAGTATTTTCTTCGAACTGAAAGAGCTTGACAGAAAGCGTAATCTGGATGCAAAACTGCAGTTGATAGAGCGAGCACAAGCTTTGGCTAACGAACCATCTATTAATAAAGCACTGCAGGAACTACGCCACCTGCATGATGAGTGGAAAAACATTGGCCCTGTGCCGAATGACCAACGCGACCCGATTTGGGAGCGTTTCATCAATGCATCAGAAAAAATACACGAACACAGACGCAGCTACCAGGAGCAGCGCAGGGAGCAGGAAACTGTTAATCTAACCAAGAAGCGTGCTTTACTGGAGCAACTAATGGGCTACCAAGACTTCAAAACTGACAGGATTAACGATTGGCGCGATAAAACTGACGAAATTCAGAAATTGAAAGAAGAATGGGATGCTGCTGGCTTGGTACCGAAAGAGTATGCCGAAGAAATAAACAAAAGTTTCTGGACAAACTATAAGGCTTTTTTCCAGCATAAGAACCAGTTCTTTAAGAGCCTAGACGAGCAGAAAATGCAAAACCTGCGCTTGAAGACCGAACTTTGTGAAGAAGCAGAGAGCTTGAAAGAAAGTGAAGACTGGAATGCCACCAAAGAGAAGCTTATTCAGCTTCAGAAAAAATGGAAAACCATTGGCCGCGTACCTGATAAGCATTCTGATAAAATATGGCAGCGTTTCCGTTCTGCTTGCAACGAGTTTTTTGATCGGAAGCAAAGCCATGAGCAGGTTAAGACAGCGGAAATCGAAAAACAGTCGGCGGAGAAATATGAACTTTGCGACCGCATCAGTGAAAAGCTTTCGCAGCCTAACACAACTGCAACGGTGCAGGAATATAATGTTTATGTAGAACAGTGGAGAGCATTGGATACAAACAAGCGCAGCAGCGCAAAGCTTGAGGAGAAGTTCCTGGCACTGATGGAGAAATTCTTGGAGAGAGTAACTGATTTGTCTGCAGAAGAACGTACCAGCACCTTCGTGAAGCTGCAGGTAGAACGCCTAAAGCATAGCCCTGATGCATCGCAAAAGCTACAGCAGAAGGAGCATTCTATCCGTCGTGAAATAACGCAGTTGCAAAACGACATACAGACGCTAAAAACAAATATTGAGTTTTTTGCCAACTCTAAAAACGCTAATAAGCTTAGAGAAGAGTATGAAGGCCGTATAACCGAGGCTCAAACGCGCATAGATATGCTTTATAAGCAGTGGGAGGCCTATAGAGGTTAAAAATTTTCCTTCTGAGAATCAAAAGCTTAGTAGTATATGCTGAAAAAAGTTTGCAGAGGTGTTTGAAGAATTAAAATATACGAATACCTTTGCAACGCTTTAAAACAATAAAGCATACCAGAGTAAGCCTCCTTAGCTCAGCTGGTAGAGCAACTGACTTGTAATCAGTAGGTCGCTGGTTCGATCCCGGCAGGGGGCTCATCTCCAAAAAAAGCTTATGTTTGTACTGCATCAGCTTTTTAGTAAACATACAGTACAAGCCTCCTTAGCTCAGCTGGTAGAGCAACTGACTTGTAATCAGTAGGTCGCTGGTTCGATCCCGGCAGGGGGCTCATCTGAAAAGCCACTAACCTTTGTTAGTGGCTTTTTCATTTTAGTAGCTATTGCTAATTTCATCAGCCCGCCTGCTCGTAGTTTAGTAGTTCCTTTCTCGAATGGTTGAAAGCCACTGCTGCTATTTCCTTCTCTTGTACTATTTGCACAAATAAGTCGCCGTTATGTTTTATCAGGTATAATCGCTTATTTTGAGCTTAGATAAATCAGCGCAATACGGCTATGCAACTCATAGAGGTGAACTCTCCCCAACTGGTAAAGGAATTTTTGATGGTGCCAGTTAGACTTTACAAGAAAGACCCTAACTATATCCGTCCTCTCGATCAGGATGTTGAAAATGTTTTTAATCCTAAAAAAAACAAACTCCTCAGAACTGGGGAAGCTGTTCGTTGGCTGTTGCAAGACAACCAGGGGAAGTATATTGGCCGCATAGCTGCATTTATCAATACAAAGACTGCTAAAACATACGAGCAACCAACGGGCGGTATGGGCTTTTTTGACTGCACCGACAATCAGGAAGCTGCAAATATATTGCTTGATGCCTGTAAGGAGTGGCTGCAGTCTCGTGGTATGGAGGCAATGGACGGCCCCATTAACCTAGGGGATCGTGATAAATGGTGGGGGCTGTTGATCGACGGTTATTATCCGCCTACCTACTGTATGCATTACAACTACCCATACTACCAGAGGTTGCTAGAAAACTACGGATTTCAAATATACTTTAAGCAGTACACTTACCACCGCATGGTAGATACACCGCTTTCCCCAGAGTTCAATGAAAAGGCACAGCGGATATTAAGAGATACCAACTACCAGTTCCGCCACATGGATCTAAAGCAGGTAGAGAAGTTTACAGAAGATTTTAGAGTTGTTTATAATAAAGCCTGGACGAAGCACGAGGGTGTAAAGGGCATGAGCGAAGCGCAGGCTGCTGCCATTATGCGCACCTTAAAACCGATCATAGACGAACGCCTGATGTGGTTTGCTTACTACAACGAAGAACCAATAGGTTTTTTCCTGTCTATACCAGAGCTGAACCAAATATTTAAGTATAACAATGGTAAGATGGACCTGTGGGGCAAGCTGAAGTTTGTATTTAACCGCTGGAGAGGAGTATGCAAGACCATGTACGGTATCGTGTTTGGTATTACGCCTGAACACCAGGCTAAAGGCGTAGAGGCTGCTATGATTTATGCTGCCGGGCAGGTAGTTCAGAATAATCCTTCTATGCCTTACGTTGACTTGCAGATGAACTGGATAGGGGACTTTAACCCGAAGATGATGAAAGTGGTGGAGCAGATTGGAGGCAGTATTTACAAAACACATGCTACCTTCCGCTATCTTTTCGACAGGACCAAAGAGTTTAAGCGAATGCCTATCATAAGGTAAATTTGTCGTAGTCGTCCATCTTTCTGTTCATCGGAAACTGATCTATTTCTTCCCAGGTCCAGCCGTCATGCGCTATCATGCTTTTAAGCATCCGCCTGCGTAGGTCTAAATTTTGGAAAGCTACCTGATCTGGCTCCAACAGCGGAAGACCAGCCTCCTTCAAAAGTTCTATCTTTAAAGGAGGTGCCGTTTCGGCTGGTTTTATAAAAGAAGATTGCAGCGATTCCAGAAAAGTTGTAAGGGCTATTCTGACAGGTAATACAGCCTCATGCGAGGGGCGTTTTTCCTCCTGAACATACAAATACAGAATGGTAAGGGCTTCATCCAGGGCTGCCAGATTTGGAAGCAGGGCAGCTACTTTTTTTTGGTGATGAAAGAAGTGCAGGACAGGATAAGCGTAGTGTAACTGACCCTGCCTGGCAATGTTCTGAGATATGCCATGCAAATCGCTCTCTAAACTTTTAAAGTCTTTGCCGTTCCAGCTAGTCAGAAGCATAGACTGAACACTGTGGCCAATGGATGAGATTTGAATACTAAGTGTTCGCCTATCAGTTACAGCTGCCACTACAGGCACGATGTATGTAATGGCTATCGTAATCATGATTAAACCTGAAAAGGAAATAACGGCAGAAAATATCTGCCAATTATCAGATCCTCCTTTATAATCGCCATTACCCATGGTTGAGAGAACGTACCCCGTGTAGTAAAATACTTGTTTAGAATTTGCCACATCACCCGTTGAACTGTTGATGACAGAATTTTGGTCAGACTTTAAAATGAGAAAATTCCCTATCCAAAGCAGCATTACCCAGCCAATAACAATGGCCACTACTGTGGTGACTCCTGCGCCTGTTAATACCTGTCTTTTATTGACCGCTCGGCTCAAGCCATAGAAAATCTTCCATAAGCCATTGCTGATGGCACCGCTAACAAGTCCAGATCCACCTGGAGCAAGTACAGTATAAATAATATCAAATATGGTTATCGCTAAAATCAGAATCCCTGGCAATAATAGGTACAGATCCATATTTCAAAATTATTTTGGAGGCGCAAGGGTATTCCATCGCCGTAGCTTTTATACCTTTGATCTTACTTTGTTGTTACTACAACTGTATCAAACCAAGATTATAAGCCTACAACATACTTAATCAAATGGATTCACTAACTCAGATTGTTTTAGGAGCTTCGGTAGGAGAGGCAGTTGCAGGAAGAAAAATTGGCAATAAAGCACTCTTGTGGGGTGCCATTGCAGGGACTATTCCAGATCTCGACGTACTGGCAAGCCCCTGGTTAGATACAGTACAGGAGCTTACCTTTCATCGATCGGTTACGCATTCATTCTTTTTTGCATTCTTATGCGCACCATTACTGGCATGGCTGCTCAGGAAATGGTATCCAAACAGCAAAGCAACTTTCATAGACTGGACCCTGCTTTTTTTTCTGGGCTTTACAACCCATGCCATTCTTGACAGCTTTACCACCTGGGGCACACAACTGCTTTGGCCCTTTAGCAACAAGGGCATAGCCTTCTACAATATCTTTGTAGTTGACCCCTTTTATACTGTTCCCTTTATGGCTTTTGTATTAGCCGCAGCCTTTTATAACCGACACAGTAAACGAAGGCGAAAGCTAAATTATTTGGGCCTTACCATCAGTTCGGCTTATCTGGTGTTTAGTTTTGTAGCTAAAGGAATAGCGGATAGGGCATTTGAAGAAAGCTTGCAAAAAAAAGGCATTGCCTATCTAGATTACATAAGCAAGCCTACGCCGCTCAATACTTTATTCTGGGCGGTATCAGCCAAAACTGAAAAAGGATATTATACAGGTTTTTACTCTATTTTTGACAAGAACAACAATATAGACTATAGCTTTGAGCCGCAAAAAGAATACCTGCTTGATTCTTATAGAGGGAACGAGAAGCTAGAACGTTTACTCCAGGTAACAAAAGGCTATTATGCAGTAGAAGAAGCGGAAAAAGGAATCTACATAAAAGATTTGCGCTTCGGAAAATTTGATGATTGGCGAGCCAGTGGAGGCCAATATGTGTTTGTTTACCATGTATGGCCTGAAGGACCTGGTGAAGCTTTAAATTTTGAGGAAATCAACAATCGCCCTAAAGTAGACAAAGCCTATTTACTTGATTACTGGGAAAGGATAAGGGGTATCAAAACAAAAGAGGCACTATAATTAGCGCCTCTTTTGTTTTGATAGGATACTGAAGAAATTAAAGTGAATCGTAATACTCTAATGTTTTCTTCCAACCTTCTTCAGTGTTTGCATCCACTTTTTCTTTCGATATAAAAGATTTCACTTCCTTCTCCTTATCACTAAGTGCGTTCAAAAGGTTCTTTTTGTTCAATTTGTTTACTGCCTCTGCTTTACCGTTGTTCTTTATTACAAAGTAAGTGTTCTCCCATAAAAACTCATCGAAAGTATCGTTTGAACTGCTGCCATAGACACCCGCACCCGCACTGTTACGATCTACTTTATAATTTGCTTTCTTCAGCCTTTTGGAAGGAACAAAAGCCAGTTTAACATCCTGCCCTTCAAACAGCATCGCTACAAAACTAGCGGCTGTTTTAGGCTCTGCTGCTACAACAGCTTCAGGAGCTTTTGTGAAAGTATAGGCTTGCCCTGTCGGTATTGCCACTGTAAAAGACTCCAAAAGGCCTGGATCTATGACATATGCATTATTGTTTCTTTTAAACACAAGGCTATTTTCATAAACATCGAATTTAAGATCCATATTCTCATAAACCTCCTTATTTGCCATATGAACTGTACCCTTCGTCCAGTCGTCCACGAAGAAAGGTGTACCTCTTACGCCACTGTATCGGTTATCGAATACCTGAGAATTTGAACTTGTACCTAATGTTTTTAAATTTTCTCCAATACCAAGCCTATTTTGAACGAAAAAAGCTGTTTGGTGTATAACAGACGCTCATGATAAATAGATCAAACACAACACATAAAATTCATTCTATGCAACATAACAGATGGTCGCTTAGCGGCAAAAAAGCAGTAGTTACAGGCGGTTCTAAAGGAATAGGCGAAGCCATTGTAAAAGAGTTTGTAGCATTGGGCGCAGAAGTACTGGCAATTGCAAGAAAGCAAACGGATCTTGATGTACTACAGCAGGAGTCAGCTTCGGGTGTAGAAGTACTAGCGGCCGATGTTAGTACCGCAGAAGGAAGAGCCGCTGTTCAGGAGAAAGTGGTTCAGCTCTGGGGCAGTCTGGATATACTGGTCAACAACGTAGGGACCAACATCCGCAAACCTACTGCTGAATACTCGGCAGAAGAATATGACGTTGTGATGAACACGAACCTACGATCTGCTTTCGATTTAAATAAGCGATTGTACCCGTTATTAAAGAAAGCTGAGCAAGGCAACATTATACATGTATCGTCTGTTGCAGGCCTCACACATGTGCGTACGGGCGCGATTTACGGTATCACAAAAGCTGCACTCAACCAACTGACAAAAAACCTGGCAGCAGAATGGGCAACAGATGGGATAAGAGTAAATGCCATTGCGCCGTGGTACATTAGCACACCGCTTGCTCAATCGGTATTAAAAAATGATGTTTACATGAATGCTGTCATTTCCCGAACGCCAATGCAACAGATTGGAAAACCAGAAGATGTATCGGCAGCAGTGGCCTTTATGTGCATGCCCGCAGCAGCCTACATTACTGGGCAAACACTGGCCGTAGACGGTGGCTTTACCATCAATGGATTTCACCCGTTTTAGGTACATAGTACATACAAAACTATGCATTTAAAAGATAGTAAAATTTACTAGAATATCGTACTTTTGTATGATATGGCAACGAAAGCCTAACAAGTATAAAAGGCTTTCCAATCTTGTTTTCATGGCTAAAAGATCTCTTTTTCTATTCCTTTGCTTTGCTATTCTTTCTCCTGCATTAACGTCTTGCAAAACATGCCCTATAGCAGCCTGCAAAGTGCGCATGGTTCATGCACATGGCGGACAGGAGTTTAGGGGGCAGCCGATATTCAAGAAGCAAAACCCAAAAATAGGAGAGAAGCTACCGAAGGCTACCAAGGAAAAAGCCCCTAAAGGCAGTAGCAAGAGTAAAAATAAAGACTAGCCTATATACTGTAAGGGCATTTATACTTAAATTGCCATATATTAAAAGACTCTATAACATTTACTATTTAACTATTCAACATGGCCGATGGCGAACGAATAATACCGATCAACATTGAAGACGAAATGCGCGGTGCGTATATCGACTACTCAATGTCAGTTATCATTTCCAGAGCCTTACCCGATGTACGAGACGGATTGAAGCCAGTGCACCGCCGCGTGCTCTATGGTATGTCCGAGCTTGGTGTATCTTATAACAAAGCGTATAAAAAGTCTGCCAGAATTGTAGGAGAGGTGCTTGGTAAGTACCACCCGCATGGTGACTCTTCGGTTTATGACACCATGGTGCGTATGGCCCAGGAATGGTCTTTACGTTATCCGCTTGTAGACGGACAGGGAAACTATGGCTCCATAGATGGCGACTCACCAGCAGCCATGCGTTATACAGAGGCACGTTTAAAACGTATTGCCGATGAACTACTGGCCGACCTAGACAAGAACACTGTTGATTTTGTTCCTAACTTCGACGACTCGCTGAAAGAGCCTTCGGTAATGCCAGCTAAATTCCCGAACCTGCTGGTGAACGGAACATCTGGTATCGCGGTGGGTATGGCCACTAACATGGCACCTCACAACTTAACAGAGGTTATAAACGGCACTATTGCTTATATAGATAACAGAGAAATCACAATTGCTGAGTTGATGGAGTATATTACAGCTCCAGACTTTCCGACGGGTGGTATTATCTATGGCTATGATGGCGTAAAAGCTGCTTTTGAAACAGGTCGTGGCCGTGTGTTGATGCGCGGACGTGCTATTTTCGAAACAACAGCCTCAGGCAAGGAGCAGATCATTGTAACGGAAATTCCTTACATGGTCAACAAGGCATCCATGATTGAAAAAACGGCTGCTCTTATAAACGAAAAGAAAATTGAGGGTATTTCAGACCTTCGTGATGAATCAGACCGTGATGGTTTGCGCATTGTGTATGATCTGAAGCGTGATGCAATGCCAAGCGTCGTGCTAAACAACCTCTATAAGTATACGCAGCTGCAATCTTCTTTTGGCGTGAACAATGTGGCGCTCGTAAAAGGCCGTCCCTTAACACTTAACCTAAAGGAGCTGATCCATCATTTTGTCGAGCATCGGCATGAGGTGGTTATCCGCAGAACACAATACGAGCTGGACGAAGCAAGGAAGCGTGCTCACATTCTGGAAGGCTTACTCATAGCGCTGGATAACCTGGATGAAGTAATCAGCTTAATCCGTTCCTCCAGAGACCCAGAAATAGCTCGTAACGGTTTGATTGAGCGTTTCAGCCTTTCTGAAATTCAGGCGCGAGCCATTTTGGATATGCGTTTGCAGCGCCTTACAGGTCTGGAGCGGGATAAAATCCAGCAAGAGTATGATGAGTTGATGAAGCTCATTGATCACCTGACAGAAGTTCTCAATAATGAAGGACTTCGCATGCAGATTATCAAAGATGAGCTGACAGAAATAAGAGAACGCTACGGAGATGAGCGCCGCACAAGTATAGAGGCCTCCATGGGTGATATCTCTTACGAAGACATGATTCCTGAAGAAAACATGGTTATCACCATTTCTCATGAAGGTTATATAAAGCGTACCTCATTAAGCGAATACCGTAGCCAAAGCCGTGGAGGAGTAGGCTCCAGGGGAGTGGCTGCATCGAAGGAAAGTGACTTTACCGAACACCTTTTTGTAGCCAGCACACACCACCACATGATGTTCTTTACAGAGTTTGGAAGGGTGTATTGGCTTAAAGTGTACGAGATACCAGAAGGAGGGAAGACTACCAAAGGTAGAGCGATCCAGAATGTTATTCAGATAGAGCGTGACGATAAGGTAAGAACCGTATTGAATGTACGCGATCTGAAAAATCAGGACTTCGTGCTGAACCACAACCTCGTTTTCTGTACCCAAAAAGGCACCATTAAGAAAACTGTACTAGAAGCATATTCGCGCCCTAGAGCAAACGGTATTAATGCCATCACCATTAACGAAGACGACCGTTTACTAGATGTTCAGTTAACAAACGGAAACAGCGAAATTGTTGTCGCCTTAGAATCTGGCAGAGCTATCAGATTTAACGAGAGCCATGTAAGACCAATGGGCCGTAACGCTACTGGAGTAAGAGCTGTAACATTGGCTGGACCAGAAGATAAAGTAGTTGGTATGGTTTGTGTACAGAATGAAGGTACGGAGTTACTCGTTGTTTCTGAAAACGGTTTCGGCAAGCGTTCTTTACTAGATGAATACCGCATTACGAACCGCGGGGGTAAAGGTGTTAAAACCTTGAACGTTACTGATAAGACTGGTAAACTTGTAGCAATTAAAGGTGTCGTTGATTCAGATGATTTAATGATCATCAACCGTTCTGGTATCACGATTAGGTTGCGCGTAGGAGACATTAGGGTTATTGGCCGTGCCACACAAGGTGTGCGTCTAATAAAACTGAACGAAGGAGACCAAATTTCTTCTGTTGCCAAAATCGAAATGGATAATGAAGAGGAGGTAGAGGAGATGATCATGGAACAGTCTGAATTAAGTCCTGAAGAATCGCTTCAGCCAGACAATTTAATTGATCCTGAAGAAACAGATGAGGTATAATCTCGTAGTAAAGGAATTTTATTTTACCTTTTAAAGTTTATATAAAAATAAACCAATTCTAATATAAGTATGAAGAAAATACTTTTAGTAGCGCTAACTGTTGCATCTATACAAGTTGCTTCAGCACAAAAGTCTGCAGTTAACATGGCTATCAACTACCAGAAGAGCGGTACGCTTGATAAAGCACAAACAGAAATTGAAAAGGCAACTGAGCATAAAAAGACCAAGGATGATCCTAAAACTTGGTTTACCAGAGGAGCTATCCTTCAGGACATGCTAGGACACCCAATCTATGGTAAAACTGTTGCGGCTGATGCCCATCAGAAAGTTATTAGCTCTTACGAAAAAGCAGTGGAATTAGGTGGAGCCGATAGCGAGTATGCTAAGCAGGTCCCTCAGAAATTAGCTGATCTATCTATCTATACTTTCAACCAAGGTATACAGGCTTATAACAACGAAAATAAAGAAGAAGCGCTAAGATATTTTGATTTAACTGCAAAGTTAAATCCTGCGGATACGTTAGGAACCCAGAATGCTGCCATCATTGCATACCAAAGCGGTGATTATGATAGAGCGCTAGGTTACTACCAAAATCTTTTGGATAAAGGCCAACAGAAGGAAAGCATTTATACAGATATGATAAATGTGCAGCAAGAGCAAGGCAAGAGTAAGGATGAGATTTACAAAACTGTACAAGCTGGCTTGAAAGCTTTCCCGACTAGTGTTCCGTTAATGCTGCAGGAAATCAACTATTTGATCAATGCTGGCAAGGAAGATGAAGTATATGCAAAACTAGAGAATGCTATTAAAGCTACTCCTGAGAACGCTAGTTTATACTTTGTTTTAGGTAATTTGAATGAAAAGAAAGGTAAAATAGATGCTGCTATGGAAAATTACAAGCAGGTACTTACTATTGAACCTACAAATTACGATGCTTATTATAACCTTGCTGTTATTGAGTACAACAAAGGCGCTGAAATTAACAACAAAGCTGCTAAAATGGACAATGCGACTTTCCAGAAGCAGGGCAAAGCTTTAGAAGCTCAAGCAAAGAAGCATTACGAAGCATCTTTGCCATATTTCGAGAAGGCTTTGGAGATTCGTTCAGACGACTACAATACCATGCAAAACCTGTTTAAGATCTATACACGCTTAGGTCGTAAAGCTGATGCCGATCGTATCAGCAAGCAAATGGGAAACTAAGCTAATAAATAGCATAGAAAATAAACAAGAAAGGGAAGAGTAATTGCTTCCCTTTCTTGTTTATTTTAACATTACTTAACATAATATATATTATAAGACTTATAATATACGATCATAATGATCTATAATAAGTGTCACTAATAATATACTTTATGTTAAATAGAAGTTTATTTAACGACAGGTGAAAGGAGTATGATCTGATCGCATTACTGCACTAGAGATTTAAGATGGCTAAAATCACAACAACGAGTTTGTTGAACTGACAGGCTATAAATCCTTCTAAATTTTTTGAAGAATGGATACAAAAAGGACTTCAGAAGTTTAGGCTTTGAATGTTTAGATGTCACCTGGTACAGCTATAATAAGAGAAAATTGTTTATTAGATAAACTCAGATTATGGTTCATAATAATTTAAAAGCACATGAAAAGCTCATTTTAAATTAGGTTAATTCTGCTGTAGTTTAAAAATATATTTGGTGCTGAGTTACATTACTAAACTTTCATAAAGTATTTACCACGGCACGAAAAATTCGTTCATTACAACAGTGCAGAAAAAAAAACAGAAATAAAAGAACAACTAGGCTTTAAAATTCTATCTCCCACTACCCTTCTGAAATGCTCTTGGTGTCACACCAATTTCTTTTTTGTTTGCAAGGTGAAAGAATTTTTCATCAATTTGCCAATTGTCACCAGACTCTATTTTAGTATGCCGCTCATTTAGCAGATTGATGGTGGTGCGAATATGCTCTTCAGAAATGGCCAGCGCAATACACTGTGTAGGGTTTTGTTCTTCAGCCTCAGGGAAGTCTATTCTCATCAACTCATTGGGCGGCACTATAACAGACTCACCTGGCAAGTAATTAAAACCAGGTTTATCAAAAAGATGCATCACTTTCTTACCCCGAAGCATGCTGGTTAGTACCCAATCGTTGAACGACAGGCTTACATTAGTGGCGGCCTGACGTGTCTCAAACACATTCAGCTCACAGTTCTCCAGCGTATAAGCGGATCTGTTTTCTACTAAATTAAAAAGCGTTTACCGTCAGCATAAACTTACAAGAGCCTATAGGCGTAGTTGGCCAAATTATACCTTGGAACTTCCCGCTACTAATGGCAACCTGGAAAACGGCACCTGCGCTGGCAGCTGGTTGCACAGTGGTGATGAAACCAGCAGAGCAAACACCAACAAGCATTATGGTATTGATGGAGCTGATCCAGGACCTGTTGCCAGCTGGTGTACTAAACATTGTAACAGGCTTTGGTCCTGAGGCTGGTAAGCCCCTCGCCTCCTCTCCTCGCGTAGCAAAAGTTGCCTTTACAGGTGAAACCACCACAGGTCGCCTGATTATGCAGTACGCATCTGAAAACCTGATTCCTGTAACCATGGAGTTAGGCGGAAAATCACCGAACATCTTTATGCCTAGTATAGCGGATGCCGACGATGAGTTCTTTGACAAATGTATAGAGGGTGCTGTGATGTTTGCCCTGAACCAAGGCGAAGTTTGTACCTGTCCTTCTAGAATACTAGTGCATGAGAGCGTGGCGGATCGTTTATTGGAGCGTGTAGTAGAGCGTACAAAAGCCATTAAAATGGGCCACCCACTTGCCGAAGACACCATGATGGGTGCTCAGGCCTCAAACGACCAGTTTGAAAAGATTCTCTCTTACATGGATATTGGCAGGCAGGAAGGTGCTGAAGTGCTAGTAGGTGGCGGACCGGCAAACTTAAACAGCGGACTCAAAACGGTTACTATGTAAAGCCAACCATCTTTAAGGGAAACAACAAAATGCGTGTGTTCCAGGAAGAAATCTTTGGCCCTGTAACTTCTGTTGCTACTTTTAAAACCACAGAAGAGGCCATAGAAATTGCGAATGACACTCTATACGGCTTGGGTGCAGGACTTTGGACACGGGATGCCCATGAAATGTACCAGCTGCCACGTGCCATACAGGCTGGTCGTGTGTGGGTGAACTGCTACCACGCTTACCCAGCCCATGCTCCATTCGGAGGTTACAAAAAGTAAGGATTTGGCCGCGAAACTCATAAGATGATGTTGAACCACTACCGCCAAACCAAAAATATGCTGATCTCTTACGACAAGCGTAAACTCGGCTTCTTTTAACAAATTATAGTGCATGCCTCTGTGCCTTTGGCGTAGAGGCTGCTTTTTTTATATGCAGAAAATTGAACGAGTACTGATAACAGATGCTGCCAAAGAAGTAATTGATGTGCTTCGGGAAAAGCATGGGCCGCTGATGTTTCACCAAAGCGGTGGTTGCTGCGACGGCTCCCAACCAAGCTCTGCTTGGAGAAGTGCATGGTTGCGAATTCTACATGAGCCGCGACCAATTTGAGTATTGGAAACACACGCAACTGATTATGGATGTAACAGCAGGACGAGGTTCCAGTTTCTCGTTAGAGATACCGCTCGGAAAAAGGTTTATCATATATTCACGCCTTTTTACAGAGGAGGAACAGCAGCAATTGGCTGTGCGATAATCACAGCAATTTTTTAAGCCTAAGTCTAACTATGCAAAAGGCCTGTGCAAAAATTGCACAGGCCTTTTATCTACAACTTTTTCTCATAATTTATTTTTGCGAAAGCAAAAGCTCAGTTTGTTGCGGTTGTGGCTGCAGCTGAGATACTTCTCCTTCGTTATCTCCTCTTGCCCAACTTACTATGGCAAGAGCCACAGCTACGGCAATCGCTATTATGATAGCAGGCAAAAAACCATCAAGTTTAAAGTTTCCAACAAGCGCATCTACCAGCTTCAGCATTAGGGCCGTCACAATTAAGCCTACAATAGCTTCTAAAAGAAAGAATGTTACCAAGTTAAGTATACCTCCTAATAGCCAGCCAATAGTTGCTGTAAAAATAGCGGTAAGAAAAGCCACCCATAGAGCTGTCCAAAAGCTTTTTACATGAACACTTGGCATTAAATAAGCCAGTAGCAAAATCACTCCTGCAGTTACCAGCAAGTTTATTATAAATTCCATAGTTTTAAATTTTAGAGTTGTACATTGCCCTAACATACGTGCAGATGCGCAAAATTGATAACCTATAGCGGAATTTAGAGCTATAATCCCTTCAACAAGATGAAACGAAATCTACAAACAAACATCTTGAGGCTTGACAATAGCTAATCGATTTACATCCAATTAATGAGGTTTAAAGCTAATTTTTCAGCTTCTCTTTAAACTTCTCTTCAAACTTTTTCATTTTTGGCTCCGCAACCTGCTGCATGTATCTGTTACCAGGGTTCTGCTCATAAAAGTCCTGATGATATTCTTCAGCTGCCGCAAAGTTTTTAACTGGTTCTACCTTGGTCACAATCTGTTTCAGGAAAGCACTAGCCTCTTCTAAGCTCTTTACATACTGCTGTGCCTGCTGCTTTTGCTCCTGATTGTGATAAAAAACAACAGAACGGTACTGCTCCCCTACATCAGGTCCTTGCCTGTTTAACTGAGTTGGGTCATGCGTCGCAAAAAACACCTCTAGCAGGTCTTGGTAAGAAATTTTGTTTGGATCGTAATAAATCTGCACACACTCCGCATAGCCTGTATTTCCAGAACTAACCTCTTGATAAGTAGGGTTAGGCTTGTTGCCACCTGCATAGCCTGAAACTACTTGTTCCACTCCCTGAAGCCGCTCGAAAAACGCTTCAGTACACCAAAAGCATCCTCCTGCAAACGTAGCTTTTGCAAGTCCAGCAGTATCTGTTATAGCTAAAGTGGTTGTATTTGTTTCTCCATCAGCATGCGTTTGCGCACTTGTGGTATGTGCCTCGCTACATGCTGAAAACAGCATAAAGAGCGGTAAAAAAGTATAAATAAGTTTAACCATCTTCTTTAAAATTTAGGTGTCTGATAAATAACCTGCTAATGCAGACTATGTTTTTGGTCTGTGATTACTTTATCGAAATCCCACTTTATCTTTTGCTGAAATGGGTGCAAGCGGTGGTCGCAGTTTGCATTACTACAGATGCTGCAAGATGGTGCTATGCAAGGATCTGTATGAATAAAAAACTCTATACTGGGGTCTATCTTTTCTCGAATAAGTTTTCCTACTGCAACCACTTCATCATGAGCCTCTAATACATTAAGGTACCAGGGCACCGTCAGGTGGCAGTCGATGTGGAGTGTGGAGCCATACTTGATCACTCGTAGGTTATGTATATCTATCCAGTTATCTCTTCTATTATCATTTAGCACATCAACAATTCGGCGCAGCAGTTCATAATCAGCTTCATCCATGATGCCAGCTAAAGAAGACCTTACAATGCGCAAACCTGTTGTGGCAATAACGATACCGAATATAATTGCCACCACACTATCGAGCCAAATTAAACCTGTAACGTAAATCAAAAACAGACCTACAACTATACCTGCTGTTGAGTAAGCGTCAGATTTTAGATGCTTCCCTCCTGCCACTAATACAATAGAGTTATTTTGCCGTCCACGCTTTTCTGTAACGATACCAACTCCATAGTTTATGACACCTGAAATAGCAACTAACACCATACCTAAATCAAGCTGCTGAAGCGGTACTGGATTAATGAGATTGTATATAGACTTCAAAACTATTGCTCCTCCAGCAAAAATGATCAACGATCCCTCGAAAGTGGCAGCCAAAAATTCAATTTTGCCATGCCCGTACGGATGGTTTAAGTCTTTAGGACGTGCTGATACAATAATACTGTAAAGGGAGAATAAACCAGCCACTACATTTATGATGGACTCCAATGCATCGGTCAGGATGGTATTGGAGTTCGTTACAAAAAATGCTATAAACTTCGTAATAAGCAGCATCGCGCCTACCAGTACTATGAATAGCTGTAGGCGCTTCGTCTCCTGCTGTTTTATAGATGCTTCTTGTTGCATTAAATGGGTTTAAAGAATGCATAACAATAAAAGCATCCTACTGTGTTCAGAAATGACAAAGGTAGAAAGTTGAAATTAATTCAAGGAGCATAACCAACATAAAGGAGCAAAAGAATAAATTAGCTTTGGGCATATGTAATAGACAATAGAAACAAAAGAGGCGATGTATAAGCACCGCCTCTTTTGTTTCTATTAATGTTTTTCGTTCTTATTATTCTTCTAGCAAATCGCTCAAATCAAGCCAGTTTGGGTTCATAGATTCTATCAACTGGTAAGTATTATCAATAGCTCCATCTTTTATTTGCCGCTCCCGGGCAAGGGCCATCTCCTGCACATTATAGTGCTCGTAATAAACAAGCTTATAATCCTGAATCAACTGGTTTGTCTCCAAAGTGGCATTCGTATCTTTTACCCGCTTTTCCAGGTTATCTGCAGTGCCAATCTCCAACTCGTTCCGAGACTGTCCATTTAATATGTATACGAAGTAATGATTATTCTGTAACTGCATAAGCATTTAGGATTTGAGGGTTATACGCAGCACAAATTCTTGTGTTTACGCTTACGAAGTAAACGGTTGAAGAATAATACTATTACATTCTTGCTGCAATATGATGTCAAAATTCTAAAGTAATTCGCGAATGGCTGAAGCAAAATTGAAAATGTATAACCGCTGCCTCTTTCATGTACGTAAAAGCACTATTAATAAGAGAAGCGGTATTTATGGCACTACAAGCAAAGCTAGAAACAAAACTTAGCAAGACTTACCCACCCAAAGCAACTATAGATGACACATATTCTGGCAAGGATATTACCTTTGTTACAAACGAACATGGAGAGCCCATCACTCTATTTATAGGTAAAAGGCAGCAAGACGGTGCTATTTTGGGAGAACGATACGTGCGCAGAATTGTGAGAAAACCTGACAGCAACGATATTCTAAAAAGCCATTGGGAGCTAAAAGGAAAAGTAAGCAGAAAGTGAGGTCATAGCTTCAGACTAATCTAGCTCCTCTAAATCGTAATCTTTGCCTTTGCCGTACTTGATAAAGTCCTGTAACTGATAAACTTCTAAAGTTAGTAAATCCTTTATTCGGTAATTTCCTTCTTCAGGCATATCTATTACCTGAAACTCTATTTCTTCGCCATAATTTCGCAACCTGTACTTTTTCCCTCGCCTGAGGTTATCAATTGAAATTGCCATCTCTACTACCTTTACATTCGGGTTTATGTGGCAAATATACGTTTAACTCAATCAAAGTTGCATTGATAAAATCAAGAGACTTAACTACAGCTGTAGCTTTTCAGTAGTGAGACTATAGCCGTAGCAAATTAGCATGTATCTTTGCTCCAAAATTAATTAATAGTAAAGGTGCTGGAAATAGTTTTTGAAGATGATCATTACGTGGCTGTCAACAAGCCAAACGGTTTGCTGGTGCATCGCACACGCATTGCAGAAGAAAAGAAAGAATTTGCGCTTCAGATGCTACGAGATCAGCTTGGGTATCGCCTTTATCCAATTCATAGGCTCGACAGAGGCACTTCTGGAGTACTCATACTTGGAAAAAATGCAGAGGCAGCAAAACTCTTAGTTGCATCTTTCGAAAATAGGCTTGTTGAGAAAAAATACCTTGCAATAGCCAGAGGTTACACACCAGAAAAGGAAACAATAGACAATCCTATCAAACCAGATAAAGATCATAAACATAAAACACCACAAGACGCCGTAACGCATTACGAACGTTTGGCAACGATAGAACTACCCATAGCTGTTGGTAGATACAATACTGCTCGTTACTCCCTGGTTCAAGTGAAACCGGAAACAGGGCGTATGCACCAGATTAGGAAGCATTTTGCACATATCAGGCACTACATCATCGGCGATAAAAGGCACGGAGACTGGCGACACAACAAAATGTTTTTAGAAGAACTTGAAAGTCCTTTTATGCTGTTGCATTCTGCTGAAACGCAATTTAAACATCCAGTTTCGGGTGCGCCACTTTCTATAAAAGCAAAGTTATCAGAGAACATGCAGCGCCTGTGCCAGCAATTCGGGTGGCTGGACTTTATTCAACCAGCATATATGAGCTTACCTGTAGAAACTGCCTCGTCAGGTACATCTGAAGCTTAGTTTGATAAAATAAGGTTAATGATTTAGGTATTTTTACTTTGCTGTAACTTTTGTAGCTGTTGAAATAAACCTTTTTCTTGCGCAGAAAGATTTGTCGGTAAAAGAACGTTAGTTTTCACGTATAAATCGCCGAACTGGTTAGGTTTGCCATATACTGGCATGCCTTTTCCTCGTAGCCGAAGCACTTTACCGTTCTGTGAGTATTCAGGAATGTTTAATTTTAGCTGGCCATCCATAGTAGGAACAAACGCAGAACCTCCCAGTATAGCTGTGTATAAATTTAAGTCTAAATCCCTATGTAGGTCATCACCGTTTCTTTTAAACTGTGCATGCTCCTTCACTTTTATGTTAACATAAAGATCGCCTGCTACACCAGCCCCTACAGCAGGTGCCCCTTTACCAGGAATACGCAACACCTGCCCATCCGCAACTCCAGGTTTTATCGTTATCCGCAGCTGCTGATTCTTTAAGCCTATCAATCTAACTGTGCCCGTATAGGCCTCCTGAAGTGTTAACTCCACATGAGCCTCATAATCCTGACCTTTGGCAGTTCTAGGTCCTCCACCACGATGACCTCCGAAACCGCCACCTCCAAAAAACTGCTGAAAGAAGTCAGAAAATCCGCCACCGAAACCTTCATCTCCTTCATCGCTAAAATCTCTGCCACCCCTGTAGCCTTGGCCGGTAGAATAGCCACCATTCTGAAATTGTCTCCAGTTGCTGCCTAATTGGTCATACTGTTTACGTTTTTCTTCATCGCCCAACACATCGTAGGCCTCGCTGATGTCTTTAAAACGATCTTCAGTGGCGCTATTGCCCTTGTTTTTATCAGGATGATATTTCTTTGCCAGAGCCCTATAGGCTTTCTTTATTTCGTCCTGAGAAGCAGTTTTCTCAACGCCTAATGTGCTATAGTAGTCCTTGTAATCCATTCTCGCTGTACTTTTTCTACGCTACCAGATATTATAATCTCCTTATCTTTTTAACGACACCTGTCGTGGGTACGACCAGCCAATTTATTATTTCATTATTCCCAATGAGAGAACATACTTAACAAAATCAACTCTATAAAGCCTTTACGCATTTATTTAAAACCACAAAAGCACCGCTTACACGGTGCTTTTGTGGTTTATTGCTTTAGCGTAGTGCTAAACCTAAATTGTATCTGTTACTACTAACAAGGCATGTATAATACCTGGCAGGAAGAATAGCAATGTCAGAATAATGTTAATCCAAAACGAGGTTCCAATGCCATCGTGCAGGAATACTGCTAATGGAGGAAGAATAATAGCCAGTATGATTTCTACAATAGAAGTAGTAGTTGATGACTGACGGAAAGCTTTTCTAACCTCTTTCTTCAGTTCCTTTTTCTCGGCTTTAGTCATGGAGGCAATTCTCTCTTTTGCCATTGCCATAGCCTCGGCCTCAGTTAACTTGTTTGTTTCTGTGTTCGCTGGCGTTGTTATTTTAGCAACTTTAGGTGCTGGTGCTGGTGCAACAACTAACTCTGAAGCCTCAGTTACTTTGGCTTCTAATACAGGTTCAGCCGTATTTTCTTCAGCTTCTAGCGCTGATGCAGCTAGTGCTATTTCAGCCAAATTTAATTCTTTGGCTGGAGCCACTGGTGCTGGCTTCTTCTTTACATTTCCATAAGCTCCGCCCTTAGTGGCGCCAAAGTCATAATATTTTGCTGAGTTACAAGCAAAAAGCAGCTGAGCAAAAACAAATACTAGTGCTAAATTAAGTACACTTTTGATTCTCATAGTTGTTTAGATTTATAATTGAACGAAAAATTTAATTTGAGATTAATATAATATAATAAGCCAAAGCATATATAAGTAACATTACTATAAATAGGTGGTTTGGGTTATAAAACTTCAAATCAAAGACTTTGTTCAAGCAAAATTTACGGGATTGTTAGTGCTATTTATCGGAAGCTTTCCGCTAGATCAAATCAACAGATTAGCTACAGCTTCATCTACTTTTATAAAATCAAACCCTTGCAATACTCGCTGCATCTGCTCCTGAATCTCTTGGTTGCATAGGTTGCCTATACTTCCCTCGTGTGTATGCTGTACTGTAGCAGGTGCTTCGAAAGTACCTTCGGCAATAGCTGCTCCAATGTTTTTGTAGGCATCACGGAAAGGAACTCCTTTAAGCACTTCATTGTTCACTACCTCCACACTAAAAGCATATTTATAATTCTCGTCCTGCATTATATTGTCACGGATGAGCAGGTTCGGCAGCATATAGTTCGCCATTTGCAGGCAGTTTTGTAGCTCCGCAAAGGCAGGAAAAAGGCTCTCTTTCAGCAGCTGCATTTCACGGTGATAGCCAGAAGGCAGATTTGCCATCAGCAGCGCCACCTCGTTCGGCAAAGATTGCAGGCGATTGGACTTACCGCGCATTAGCTCAAATACATCAGGGTTCTTTTTGTGTGGCATAATGCTAGAGCCTGTAGTCAGTTCTTCTGGCAATGTCACAAAGGCAAAGTTTTGACTCATGTATAGGCACAGATCCATCGCCATACGGGCAACCGTGGCGGCCACCGCAGCAATAGCTGTTGCAACGGTACGTTCTGTTTTGCCGCGCCCCATCTGCGCATACACCACATTATAATTCAGGCTTTCGAAACCAAGCAGATCAGTTGTCATCTGGCGGTTGAGCGGGAAAGAAGAACCATAACCAGCCGCCGAACCAAGCGGGTTTTTGTTGCTGATGCGGTATGCTGCCTGCACCAGTAGCAGGTCATCTACCAGACTTTCGGCATAGGCACCGAACCATAAACCAAAAGAAGACGGCATCGCTACCTGCAAATGCGTGTAGCCAGGTAGCAGCTTGTCTTTATGCTTTTCGCTAAGTGATTGTAGCGTATGAAACAACGCTTCCACCTGTTCCACTAGCCCACGCAGTTGGTGCCGCATGAAAAGTTTCAGATCTACCAACACCTGGTCGTTGCGGGAACGGCCGCTGTGAATCTTCTTACCAGCATCACCTATGCGTTGCGTCAGCAGCAGTTCCACCTGCGAGTGCACATCCTCTACTCCATCTTCTATGGTAAAATTACCTCCAGCTACTTCTTTGTACAGTTGCTTTAGCTCTTGCTGCACAGCCTGCAGATCGTCCTGCTCCAGCAGCCCTACTTCGGCTAGCATGCGGGTATGCGCCAGCGAGCCCAGAATGTCGAAAGGCGCCAGCTCCAGGTCCAGTTCCCGATCTTTGCCTACTGTAAAACGTTCTATTTCTGCTGCTACCTGCGTCTCTTTCTGCCAAAGTTTCATGTTGCTAATGTTAATGTGCTAGTGGTTTAATGTGCTGATGATTTAATGTGGTAATGTGATAACGGTACTGTAGTTTTAAGCTGAATTCTTGCTTTTTGTCTTAAGCTATAGCAATCTTCTCATCTGTTTAAAGATTACATAGCTTCAGCTTTTTAAGTTGTTGGTGAGAACACACAACAACGGCGTAATTATAAATAGCTACAAAAGACACTTTTCCATTATTTTTTGCCCTTCTTGCTTTATTAAAAGTCGTGTGCCTTGATACGTGCTACGTGTGTCGCTTCAAAAAAGCACCTGCTCCAGCAGCTCAATGTATAGTTTAATCCCCTCCTGCAATTCCTGTAGGTAAATATACTCATCGGCCATGTGCGAACGGCCTGAAAAACCTGGCCCCATCTTGAGCGACGGAATTGGTAGTAAAGCCTGATCGGAAGTGGTGGGGGAACCATAGGTGGTGCGGCCCATTTTGAGGCCTGCCTGCACTAGCGGGTGCTCCATAGGTATAGACGACGGCCGCAGGCGCATAGAGCGCGGCTTTACCTCAGCTTTCACGTTTTGCTGAATTACCTCCAGTACCTCCTCCATTGTGTATGCATCCGTCAAGCGGACATCTACAGTAAACAGGCAGGTATCTGGCACCACGTTGTGCTGCTGACCTGCCTGCACCACCGTTACACTCATTTTGATCGGCCCCAGGTGCTCCGACTCTGTTGGAAATTTATAAGTCCTGAACCATTCTATATCTGGCAGTGCTTCATAAATAGCGTTGACACCTTCTTCGCGGGCAGCATGGCCAGCTTTGCCTTTGGCTGAGCAATCCAGCACCATCAGCCCCTTCTCCGCTACTGCCAGGTGCATTTCGGTAGGCTCACCTACAATAGCTGCTTCTATTTTGCCCAGCTGCGGCAACAGCAACTCTATACCGTTTCTACCTGAAATTTCTTCTTCTGCCGTTGCTGCCAGCGCCAGGTTATACTTTAAATCTTTGCGCTTGTAGAAGTATAGAAAAGTAGAGATAAGCGAAACAAGACAACCGCCTGCATCATTACTTCCCAAACCGTACAATTTGCCGCCTTCTATAGTGGGTGCAAAAGGATCGCGGGTATAGCCAGTATTGGGTTTTACGGTATCATGATGCGAGTTGAGCAGCAGCGTGGGAAGGGCAGGATTGTAGTGCTTGTTAAATGCCCACACATTATTTTGCAACTGGTGCGCCTCCACTCCTCTTTGTTTCAGGAAAGTAAAAATCGCAGCTGCCGTTTTATCCTCTTCCCTGCTGAAAGACGAAACAGAAATAAGCTCCTGCAGCAGCGCCAGCGCTTCTTGGTGTAAGTGTTCTGTTGTTGTTTGCTTATCCTCTTGCTCGGGCAGTTTGGTCATGCCTTATCTCGTATCTCTTTGCTGAATATATACTTGTTATTTTTCGTCTGTGTATAGTCCACCTGCTCGTACAGCTGACATTTTAATGCCTTTTATGAAAGCAGAACTAAAACCGAAATGCTCCATTTCATTCAAACCTGCTATGGTACAGCCTTTCGGAGAAGTTACTTTGTCGATTTCGTTTTCTGGATGAGTTTTCTGCTTTAGCAATAGAGATGCAGCACCTTTGGCCGTTTGGGCTGCCATGTGTAAAGCCTCTGCCGCATGAAACCCGATTTCAGTTCCGCCCTGTGAAGCTGCACGAATGGAGCGCAGGAAAAAGGCAATGCCGCAGGCACAAAGTGCGGTGGCCGAAGTGATTAGTTCCTCGTGTATCTCCAGCGTCTCTCCTACCGTATCAAACATTTCTTTTACCAGAGCCATTGTTTCTAAAGTGGCATTGCTGCTGGCAATACAGGTCATGGACTCACGAACGGCTATAGCGGTGTTCGGCATAGCCCGCACCACCTGCACTTCTTTGCCTAATCTATCGGTGATATCCTTTCCCGAAACACCTGAAACAATGGAAATCAGCAGGTGCTTATCTGCATCCACTTCCTCTTTAATATTGTCCAGAGCCTTGTCCAGTTGCTGTGGCAGCACAGTAATTACCACCACATCGGCCTGCGCTACGGCGGCTTTATTATTATCAGTAATTATGAATCCCTCAGAAGCTAACCCATCGAGTAGGCGAACATTGCGGCGTGTGATAGTAATATTTTCAGGCTGGTAATTGCCTGATGCTGCAAGTCCTTTAGCCAACAACACACCCATATTACCACCACCTATAATTGCAATCTTTTTGCTTATCGTAGACATTATACTTCTATTTATTGTTTAGTTGTTATCCTTTAACAGCATGTAAGCGTGTGCCTAAAGAGGACCCCGAAGCTGTTATATTCAGAATATCATCAGCATGGCAGATATATACAGCCTCTACTCCTTCCTGTATTGCTTTCATGGCATTATCAAGCTTTGGAATCATGCCTGCTGCAATAATTCCCTCCTGCTTCAGCTGCTTGTATTCTTCTTCTGAAATACTTGGAATCACAGAGGCATCGTCATTCACGTCCTGCAGCACGCCTTTCTTCTCGAAGCAATATATCAAATTTACCTTATACTGTTGCGCCAATGCAGTAGCCAGTACTGAGGCTATGGTATCAGCGTTGGTATTAAGCATCGATCCTTGGGTATCATGTGTAAGCGGAGCAAAAACAGGTGTCAAACCAACTTCTAAAAAAGCAGAAAGAGCTGTTACATTTATTGTTTCACGTCCAGCCACATCACCAGCAAAACCAAAATCGATTTCTTTTACAGGGCGTTTGGTGGCAGGTATAATGTTGGCATCTGCTCCTGTTAAACCTACGGCATTGCAACCGTTTGCCTGCAGCTGTGCCACCACATTTTTGTTCACCAAGCCTCCGTACACCATAGTCACCACCTCCAATGTCTGCTCATCTGTAATCCTGCGGCCGTCTACCATCTTCGGCTCAATTCCCAGTTTCATTCCAATGGCCGAGGCAATTTTACCACCACCATGCACCAGCAATTTTAGCCCTGGCAATGACGCAAAGTTCTGTAGAAATTGCTGCAGCTTCTCAAGGTTATCAATAATGTTACCGCCGATCTTGATGACGTTGAGTGAGTTCATGTGTTAATATGATATATATTCTGCAGGTGTATACTCACCCCTAACCCCTCCATGGAGGGGTTAGGGGTGAGTAAAGTACGTTAGCAAAGGTATTTTAAAAAGATTTTCCTACTTCAGCCCTTCCAACTGGCGCTTCAGCACGGCCTGAGCGGCATACAATCGGTTAGCAGCCTCTTTTACCACTAAAGAATTCGGACCATCCAAAATTTCGTGGCTCAGTTCCAAGCCACGGCGCACAGGAAGGCAATGCATCACCTTTGCATCGTTTGTCAGCGAAAGTTTTTCATTCGTCATCATCCAACCTTTGCCATCGGAGAGCACTTTGCCGTACTGCTCATAAGACGACCAGTTCTTCACATACACAAAATCAGCGCCCTCTAAAGCTTTATCCTGATCATGTTCAATAGTAGTGCCTTCAGTAAACTCAGGCGCTAATTCGTAGCCCTTAGGATGCGTGATGACCAAATCTACATCTGCCATGCTCATCCATTCGGCAAAAGAATTGGCTACGCATTGCGGAATCGGTTTAATATGCGGTGCCCAGGTTAGCACTACTTTCGGACGTTTACCTGCAGGTGTATGCTCCTGTATCGTGATTAAATCGGCCAGGCTTTGCAGCGGATGCCGCGTAGCTGACTCCAGACTAAGTATAGGCACACCAGCGTACTCGATAAACTTGTTCAGGATTTCCTCATTGTAATCCTCTTCGCGGTTTTGCAACTTGGGGAAAGAACGAAGACCGATGATGTCGCAGTACTGGCCCATTACGGCAGCAGCGTCTTTTATGTGCTCTACCGTGGCACCGTCCATTACTACACCATCCTGCGTTTCCAGCGCCCAGCCCTCCTTATCCATGTTCATCACCATCACATTCATGCCAAGGTTTATGGCGGCTTTCTGCGTGCTGAGGCGGGTGCGCAGGCTCGGGTTCAGAAAAATAAGCCCTAGGGTTTTGTTTACCCCAAGTTCTTTATGTGCGTAAGGCGACTTTTTCAGTTCCAGCGCCTCGTTTACAAGTGCCTGAATATCGGCAACATCGTGTACGGAAGTATAATTTTTCATTTAAACAGCTACCTCAGAAAGTACAGCCTGAAAGGCCTCTAAAAATTTATCAGCTTCTTTGCGCGTAATGCATAAAGCTGGCAATAAACGAAGTGTATTTTTGTTTGATGATGAACCTGTGAAGATGCGGTGCTCCTGTAACAAAGCTTTTCTGATAGGGGCACAAGACTCAGCCAGCTCAATCCCAATCATCAGGCCCAACGCTCTTACCTCTTTCACCTGCGGGATTTTTTGCAGTTGTTCTACCAGATAGTCTCCTACCTTTTGAGCATTCTCCACCAGGTTCTCCTGCTCTATTACTTCCAGTACCGCCAGAGAAGCCGCACAAGCCAAGTAATTACCTCCAAAAGTTGTACCGAGCATGCCATGTTTAGCATCAATGTCAGGACTAATGAGTACACCTGCCACAGGAAAACCGTTTCCCATACCTTTGGCAACGGTAATCAGATCAGGTTTGATGTTGGCGTATTGATGGGCAAAAAAATTACCTGAACGTCCGTAACCCGACTGCACTTCATCCAGAATAAGCAAAGCACCTACCTTGGCACAGCCAACCGCTAGTGCTTCGAGAAAAGAGGTTTCAGGAATGTAAACACCGCCTACACCTTGTATACCCTCCACTATTACAGCGGCCAGTTCAGCACCATGCTCTTGAAGTGCCTGTTCAAAGGCTGCCTCGTCGTTAAGTGGCAGGAAGATAACATTATCCGTCTCGTTTATGGGAGCAATGATAGAAGGATTATCGGTAGCAGCTACTGCTGCGGAGGTGCGGCCGTGAAAACCGTTTTTAAAGGCGATAACCTTTTTTCTGCCAGTGTGGAAGGAAGCTACTTTTAAAGCATTTTCGTTTGCCTCGGCACCAGAGTTACACAGGAAAAGGTTGTAGTCTTCGTAGCCGCTCAGTTTGCCCAGTTTTTCGGCTAACTCCTGCTGCTGCGGTATCTGCACGGCGTTGGAGTAAAAGCCGATGTCGTAGAGTTGGCGGGCGATGCGCTTTACGTAGTGCGGGTGGCTGTGACCAATAGAAATAACGGCATGGCCACCGTACAGGTCTAGGTATTTTTTGCCGTCTTTGTCCCAGACGATGGAACCAGAAGCTTTAACTGGTTCTATATCAAATAGCGGGTATACATCAAACAAGTTCATAGTTCTATAACTAGAGGTATGAGGATAAACAATAGAGGTAATATTCTGTATATAAATTCATATACTTTTGATTGATAGTGATTTGCTTATTGTTGATTTAAATATAGCTTAAAAGGCTGTTGCTTTTAAATTTAAACCAGCTGTTTCTTCGAATCCGAAAAGCAGGTTCATATTTTGCACGGCCTGTCCTGCAGCACCTTTAAGTAAGTTGTCAATAATACTGGTGATAACCAGCTGCTGGCCGTGCTTCTGCAGATGCAAAATACATTTGTTAGTATTCACCACCTGTTTCATATCTGGGTTCTGCTCCGCTAGCCACACAAAAGGGTGCTTTTTATAGTAGTTGCTGTAAAGCTCCTTCGCCTCTTCAAGCGACAGCTCCGTTTGCAGGTAAGCCGTGATGAAAATGCCTCGCGAGAATGGACCACGGTAAGGTATAAAGTTTATGCTAGGCACCTGCTCAGACTGCAGAAACTTTAAAGTTCTGCCGATTTCACGCAGGTGCTGGTGCTGCATTACTTTATAGGTAGATATATTCTCGGTGCGCCAGCTAAAGTGTGAAGTAGCACTTAAGGACTGCCCTGCTCCTGTACTACCTGTAATACCACTGATATGTACATCGGCATTCAGTTTGCCCGCTCTAGCTAAAGGCAACAAAGGCAATTGTATAGCCGTTGCAAAGCAACCAGGATTTGCAATGTTCTGAGCCTCTTTTATAGTTTCCCGCTGAAGCTCTGGCAAGCCATATACAAAAGTGCGACCCTGCGCTTCCACTGCATCTCCTGTAGTTCCTTCGTTCCAGCGGAAGTCTTGGCTTAAATCTATAATTTTAACTGAAGCAGGTATAGCATTGTCTGCCAAATACTTTTCCGCCTGGCCGTGGCCTGAGCACAGAAACAAAACCTCAACATCATCAGAAGCTTCGGCAACAAATTGTAATTCTGTATCGCCCAGCAAATCGGTGTGTGTAGATGCCACAGGTT
This sequence comes from Pontibacter harenae, assembly GCF_020907245.1. GTDB lineage: Bacteria > Bacteroidota > Bacteroidia > Cytophagales > Hymenobacteraceae > Pontibacter > Pontibacter harenae. Next base: position 93,633 of record NZ_JAJJWH010000014.1, read on the forward strand.
TACCAGCCTGGCTGCCGCTTTGCGCAAAAACAAGGTCTACGTGCGGATGCTGGAGCAAAAGGCGCAGCAATTCGCCGCCTGCATAGCCAGCCGCGCCTACAATGCCCGCTTTTACTTTAGCCGCCATTAAAACTCCGTTCCATTTATTTTGTGGTACATCATGGCTTGGTTGCCGAAGATCTTCGAGAAGCCTTTCACATCATCGCCACTCCAGCCTTTGTTCATTTCACCATAGCTTCCGAACTTCGACGACATCAGGTCATATTCACTTTCGATGCCTTCTACCTGGAAACGGTAAGGAGCTAATAGCACATGCACTTTGCCAGTTACATTCTGCTGCGTTTCCTGCATAAAGCTTTCGATATTGCGCATGGTCGGATCTACAAATTGACCTTCGTGCAACCAATTGCCATACCAGCTTGCCAACTGTTCTTTCCAGTACAGCTGCCATTTGGTCAACACGTGCTTCTCCAGTGCATGGTGCGCTTTAATAATGACCATTGGAGCAGCTGCCTCAAAACCAACACGGCCTTTTATACCTATGATGGTGTCGCCCACATGAATATCACGACCGATGCCAAACGGAGCAGCCATTTCCTGCAGCGCCTGTATAGCTTTCACTGGGCTTTCGAAAGTTTCACCGTTCAGCCCAACAAGTTCACCTTTCTCAAACTGCAGCGTTACGCGCTCTGGTTGCTCTTTTGTCACCTGCGTTGGGTAAGCTTCTTCTGGTAAAGGAAGATGAGAAGTAAGCGTTTCTTTACCGCCTACGGATGTTCCCCAGATACCTTTGTTGATCGAATACTGCGCTTTCTGGAAATCCATCTCCACGCCGTGCTTTTTCAGGTACTCGATTTCCTCCTCGCGCGACAGCTTCATATCGCGGATCGGGGTCAGAATTTGAACATCTGGTATCATGATATGGAAAATCATGTCGAAACGCACCTGGTCGTTGCCAGCGCCTGTACTACCGTGTGCCACATAAGCAGCACCTTTGGCTTTAGCCTGCTTTGCAATCGCCATGGCCTGCGTAATACGCTCTGCACTTACGGATAGCGGATAGGTATTGTTTTTTAGTACATTTCCGAAGATCAGGTACTTGATGCAGCTCTGGTAGTAGTTTTCTGTTTCGTCTAAGGTAGTATGCTCTTTTACACCCAGTGCGTAAGCACGCCTTTCAATTCCCTGAAGCTCTTCTTCTGAAAAACCGCCTGTGTTTACTATCACCGAATGTACTTCCAGCCCCTTGTCCTCTTTCAGGTGCTTCACGCAGAAAGAAGTGTCGAGGCCGCCGCTAAAGGCTAATACTACTTTTTTATTTTCCATCTAATAATTATGTGTTGAGACTAACTATGATTATTGATTTAATGTAATGCGGTTTTTATCAAGTCCTCAAGTATAGATTATAAATCTTGTGTCTTGCGTCCTGATACTTGTGTCTCTTTAAAGAGTTACTTTTTCTAATTGAGGGAGCTCGGGTGCGCCTGTCTCGACAGGACCTGAGGTATAGCGTGACTGCTGCAACTGTGCTGCCTCAGCCTTTTTTTTTGCCCGTTCAGGGTCGAACAGCATAGCTGTGCAGAAGCAGTTGCTGCGGCCTTTGCTCATCAAAATTTCGTAGTTTACACAGCTTTTGCAACCTGCCCAGAAAGCCTCATCGTCTGTTAGCTCAGAATACGTTACGGGCTGATAGCCTAAGTCAGAGTTGATTTTCATCACAGCCAAAGCCGTAGTCAAGCCAAATATTTTGGCGTTTGGGTATTTGGTGCGCGAAAGTTGGAAGATTTTTTCTTTGATGCGCTTCGCCAAGCCGCTTTTGCGCAGCTCAGGCGACACAATAAGACCAGAGTTAGCCACATATTGGCCGTGTCCCCAGGTCTCGATATAGCAGAAGCCAGCCCAACGGCCATCAGGGTGCAACGCCACGACAGCCTTGCCCTCCAGCATTTTCTGCGCCACATAGTCAGGCGAGCGTTTGGCTATACCTGTGCCTCTGGCTTTGGCTGATGATTCCATTTCGTTGCAGATTTGCAAAGCATAAATAATGTGCTGTCCGCCCGCAACTGTTACTATAAAATCAGATTGATTGTTCATGATAGAAAATATTCCTTTACTGCGCTTCGCACAGCTTTTAAGTCAAAAAATAAAATGCAATTAAACTAAGCCTGCCGTATGGCAACCTCAGACAAAAGAGCTAACAAAAAAGTTGGGAATAACGACTACTACGTAGGCAGTCTAATAGCGCATCGGCCTAGGGCCTAAAGCGTAGTGTAGGAAGGGTGTGCCTCAAAACTGCCCTTAATGTAGGGGCAGAAAAACGCGCACTCCTGTTAAAGGAGTGTTTTACCATATTAGATGATAAAAGAGGTTTTTTTTGCATTTCTTTTCTTAAAGCAAATGGGATTTAGTTTTACCCATTTCACATGCAAATGTTTCTTAATAATTCTGATAAAACCAATGTTTTACCAGAAAAAAATTCTTTTAGGCTAAAAACTAGTTATACTAACATGATGAATTAGTATTGAATGTGTGGCTGTAGAATATTAAAACCAATTTTATTCATTTAATTTGCCGCTTATTCTAATCTACTTTACATTTATTTAATGAAAAGCCTTTCGCTGCCTGTTTTCTTCGGTATTTTTTTTTCAGCCATTGGCACAGTTGCTCTTATATTAACAGGACAAATCCTAACAGCGGCTATTTGGCTAAGCTTTGGGAATGGCCTAATCTTATCGAATCTCAGATTTAAAAGAACAAATGAAACGGGAAACCAGGTGCTTCGCCCTATACCTAGAAGCCGAATGTTAGTGGGTATTTTCCTTTTATTTGCAGCTGTCTTGATGTTGCTTTTCCAGGTGTATGTAGACCTGTTCGGCGGAGGGGCAAGTACGCCACAATAAAAAGCAGGTTTCACTATCGCCTTCCATACGCTTCAAGAAGCACTTAAAAAAGAATCACTTTTCTATATACCACTCTGCAGGACTAGATCCACGGCAAAAGGAATTGAATTACGCTGAAGCTTCATGCGTAACTTTCGACCAGGTTTACTTTGCAGCAAGTCCAGAACCTCTGTCAGTTTCATTTCGAGGCAATTTTTACCGTTTATCCATAATAGCTGATCACCAGGCAGAAGGCCAATCTGCTTGGCTTGAGTGCCTTCCAAGACATGCGAAACAACATAAATATTTGAACCTGGAATGGGTGTGTTAACTTCAAAGCCAGCAAGGTTATGATAATAAGGGTCTTTGAATTTTCTGCCAGGTTTAAGAATAATTTGGTTGTGAGGGAAGTCAAAAACGACATCAAATCGCTTAAAAATATCTGAGCCGATATTTCCATTTCTGTTAGAAATAACCATGGCTCGTTTTATGGCATCCTCCTCTGGATAAGAAGTTGGCATGTCTTTTATAGCATATTTGCCGATTATAAAGCTACTTAATCGGCCTATCTTTCCTTTTATATCTCCACTTAATCCACGACCTAAATAAGCATCAAGGGACACGGGCGGTAATTGAAGTTTACTATTGCTAGGCAGGTAAAGCGAAAGCGAATGACTGGCACCTGTATCAACTACCAGTTTCACGTTTACGGTGTCGCCGTTATGCTGCTTCACTTTAGCATAAATGTAGCCTTTCTTTCCCTCAATATGCAAAGGGTGCACCTCCGCTTTCTTATTAAATTTTAATTTAGTGTCAGGCTTATAAAGGGTAATGATTTTCGTGCTATAGTTTACTTTTACAATAAAGTTTTTGAAAATATCATAACCAATAATGCCATGTACAGGCATACCCATTCGAAAGGACAGGTCAAAAACATCTTCTAGCAGGACATATACTTGATGGTTTATACCTTCAATGCCATTCATATGCATCATATTTCCTTTTGAATAAAGCGCACATATTTCATTACCAGTACCAAGCCCGTTTAAAACAACTTTGTTAGCATTTTGAAGATTTAAAGAGTCGGTGTAATACAACTGCGTAATGAGTGTGTTCTGAATGCCAGAATCTAATATAAAATTAAGAGGAGGAGAATTGTTTATGCTAACAGGTATGATGATCAGATTATGAACGAGCTGAAAAGGAATTTTTACTTTCTTTTTCTTAGTATGAACAAAGTACACAGTATCAGCCTCACTAGCTACGCCATTAGCAGGAATTTGTCCCACACCCGTCGCCGTTAGTGCAAAAAACAAGAAAAAACAGAGCAATATTTTAGTACTTGCTCCACTCATAGTAGCTTATTAGTAAAGTGTGTATTATATGCGCGCCATATTTAAATATAGCTTATAAACATCATTTAATCAATCACATACCACACTTAATACTAATAGAGGATTAAAAGTTCAGGCATTTTTTTTGTTTCTACGCTTAGAACCTATATCTGTGAGCGTACTGCCCTTGTCACGTCCAAAAAAAAGGCTTTTGGGGCTGCCTATAATTTGTGACCCGTAAACTCCTGAATGACCAGAAAAAAGGTAAGCTGTAACACAGGCCAAGGCCATAAATACGCCGCTCTCAGCACCAAAAAGTTCGATAGCCATTAACGTACACGTAAGCGGTGTATTTGTTGCGCCTGCAAAAACAGCAACAAAACCCATACCTGCCAGCAAAGCCATGGGCAATGGTAAGGCCTGAGATAAAGCATTGCCTAACGTAGCACCCGTGAAAAACAAAGGGGTTACCTCTCCCCCTTTAAACCCTGCTCCTAGCGTAAAAGCGGTAAGCAGAATCTTAACAGCTGCATCGTATATAGGTAGCTTCTGCTCGAAAGAGGCAAGTATCGTCGGTATACCCAAGCCTATGTATTTGGTAGTGCCCATCAGCCACACGACTACTGCTATAACCGCACCACCAGCTAAAGGTCTGAAAGGCGCATAGGCAATTTGTTTTCTAAATTGCTCTACAAAGAAGTGCGTCGACTTTGCAAACACCATTCCTGCCAACCCGAAGATAGCACCCGCCAGCAATGTGTAGCCAAAACCTGCTGCCGTGAGTTCGGGCACAAATGGAATACTATAATGGGTATGGCCAACACCCCAAGCTTTACAAGCAAAATCAGCAATAACAGCAGCCAGAAAACTTGGCAATAGTGCATCATAGCGTATTCTACCTATCAAGAAAACCTCTAAACCAAAAACTGCCCCTGCGAGTGGTGTACCAAACAAGGAAGAGAAACCCGCGCTAATACCTGCTATGATTAGCACTTTGCGGTCGCGGGGGCGCAGACGGAACACACGCGTAAACTGATCGGCAATGGTGCCGCCCATTTGCACTGCTGTACCTTCCCGACCTGCTGACCCGCCAAACAGATGAGTGACAAGTGTACCAAACAGTACCAGGGGTGCCATACGGAAAGGAATAATTTCTTTAGGCTGATGTATTTCCTGCAGCAGCAGGTTATTTCCCTTTACAGCACGTTCGCCATAGTAATGGTAAATCAATCCAACAAACAAGCCTCCGAGCGGCAGCAGCCAGATAATCCAGGTATTAGCCTCACGGTAATTTGTTACCCAGTCTAGCGAAATTAGAAAGAAGGCTGATGCGGAGCCTGCAACTGCTCCTACAAGTATGGATATGAAAAGCCACTTGCACAGGTACAGTAAAGCGATGGTCTGCTCACCAGCCGAAACGGCACGTCGTAAGGCTCTTTTTATAAAGGTAGATAAAGAATTTCTTCGCATTACTAAGTATAGCTGATAACAAATATACAACATGGACAGACTTTAGCCTGCCAAAATATAGGAGTTATCAGCCGATGCCCTGTTGTAGGGTGCTGGCGGTTTCAGGCAAACTCCATTGCCTTATGCTGCAAAGTTATGGTTTTTGGCAGAAAGCAAACGCAATAACTCTATAGCAGAATAAGAAAGTATCCCAACAAATAAAATGATAAGGTGGCGTTCCAAAGAGAATATCAAAATATGCAGGTGCTTCAATGGGCTCTGTAACTTAAGAAATAATTTTATCCAAGCTGATAGCTTAGCGTCTGCGGTAAATAGTATTTTGATGACACTGATACGACATTTTTGAAGATGTCACATCTGATGGCGGAGCATCACCAGAATAAAAAGTTCTGTGTTTGATTTAGAGTATCTATGCTCAACATGCATTGATATTAGCCCTGAAGGTCATATTTCAAGGATATAAGCCTCCTTTTAGTTATCTTAGAGTTAAACAGAAAACCTAATAGGCACTTAAACTTATACTTTTCTAATAGATGCATTTTATAGACCTTACCATTTTTGTGCTATACATGCTAGCCATGCTCGGAGTAGGATTTTACTTTCTGAAGAAGAACCAGGGTGCAGACGACTATTATGTGGGAGGCCGAAAAATGAGCAGCGGACACATAGGTCTGTCGGTTGTTGCCACCGATGTTGGCGGCGGATTTTCGATAGGGTTGGGAGGTTTGGGTTATGCTATGGGCCTCTCTGGCTCCTGGATGTTGTTTACAGGTTTGTTAGGAGCCTGGCTGGCGGCGGTATTCCTTATTCCAAAAGTAAAGAACAATCCTGCTTTTGCACGTTTCCTTACTTTTCCGCAGATCTTTGGCTATTATTTCAATGCGCGTGTGGCGCTATTGGCAGGCATTATTTCTGCCATTGGCTACACTGGCTTTACCAGCTCACAAATTTTAGCAGGTGCCAAACTGGCCAGTGGTACTTTCGTTGATTTAGATCTTACTACCGCACTTATCATTATGGGTGTGATAGCGATTGTTTATACCGTGATGGGCGGCATGAAAGCTGTAATCTATACCGATACTATTCAATGGGCCATTCTGATGAGTGGGCTTATCTTTATAGGTATACCTGTCTCTTTCCTGGCTGTGGGTGGTGGTATGGAGCAGATACGTTTCTCCCAGTTTCTTGATGCAGGTTGGCTCAGTGAGCAGTCCGCTCGAAGTATGGCTGCCATTCGCACCACACTACCACCCGAATTCCTGAGCCTGACCAACATAACCTGGCAGCAACTCGTAAACTGGGGCATCACCATTATACCGATCTGGTTTGTGGGCATGACGCTCTACCAGCGCATTTATGCCTGCCGCGACGAAAGAACTGCTAAGAAAGCATGGTTCATTGCAGGGCTATTCGAGTGGCCGATTATGGCTTTTATGGGTGTGAGTTTAGGTATATTGTCTCGGGTGGCGGCAGAACAAGGTATGTTTGAGGCTTTAGGCGTAGGCACAGAAGTAGACCCTGAAACTGGGCTGCCGATGCTTTTGAGAACGGTGCTACCCGTAGGGCTGATGGGTTTAATGCTTTCAGCCTACTTCTCAGCCATACTTTCCACCGCCGACAGCTGCCTTATGGCATCTTCGGGAAATATTGTGACAGATGTGATCAGTCATTTCTGGAAAATTGATCCAGATGCACCTTCCACCCTGCAGCTATCACAAATCATGACACTTGTCATCGGTGCGCTGGCGCTTGGCTTGGCCACCACCATGACAAACGTGCTCGACCTGATGCTCTACTCCTATGCCTTTATGGTTTCTGGGCTGTTTATACCTATACTGGGAGCTTTATTCTGGAAGCGAAGAAGTAGCACAGCAGCATTTTGGGCCATGCTGGTAGGTGGAGTCGTAACGGTCATGTTGCAAGTAAGTACACTTTCGGCTCCCGCTCCTGATGCAGACTTACTGGGTTTAGCAAGCACATTACAATCTTATTTTCCTGCTGAAACAAGCAGCAATTGGGTAAGTTTGGGTGAGTTTGAACTCCGAGAATTGATTTCTGGCACCCTTGCCACCAACAGTATCGTACACATAGACTGGCTGAACCTAACGTTTCGCTTGCCTTACAACCTTGATGCGAATCTGTTTGGTTTAACGGCCTCTCTAGTTCTTTATATAACTTTCACTATACTTTACCCCGATCTTAAAACAAAATAAAACATGGCAGAAGAGAATCATGTCCGCTACGGCATCTACACTCCAGAAAACCCTCAAGGCTTAAACCACGACGAAGTACTTGATTTTCTTTTTAAGCATCTTGATGAATATGGAGATGCTCGTGAAGACATTGCCAAATGCTTAGAGTATGCCCTATCAGATGCTGAAGGTAAAGGTGGCTCTGTGCTTGTAGCCCGTGAAGATGAAAAAGTAGTAGGCGCATTAATACTAAATAACACAGGCATGAGCGGGTATATACCCGAAAATATACTTGTATATGTGGCCGTGCACAACAGCCAGCGCGGGAAAGGCGTAGGTAAAAAGCTGGTGCAATTAGCCGCCGACCACACTTCTGGCAGCATTGCCCTGCACGTGGAGCCGAACAATCCTGCAAGACATTTGTATGAAAAAATGGGCTTCACAAACAAATACTTAGAATACAGACTTATAAGATAATATGGCAGTATTAAAGCTGTGCAGAGATAAGCTCCAAAACAACTATCAGCACCTGGACAAAGTCTTCAAGCAGCACAACATAGACTGGGGCATAGTTACCAAACTATTGTGCGGCAATGAGCTTTTCCTGAAAGAGGTTCTAGCGCTTGGTATAAAAGAGATCCACGACTCAAGAGTAACAAATTTAAGAGTTATCAAAGAGATGGCTCCTGAGGTGCAAACTGTATACATTAAACCAGCGCCTAAAAAAAGCATTCCTGATGTAGTCAAATATGCTGATGTGAGTTTTGAGACTGAAATGGAAACGATTAAGCTTCTGTCTGAAGAGGCGGAACGGCAGCAAAAGCTTCACAAGATCATTATTATGATAGAAATGGGTGATCTTAGAGAAGGCGTGATGGGCGATGATTTGCTCGACTTTTATGCTAAAGTATTTCAGCTACCTGGTATTTCTGTTATTGGTCTCGGAGCAAACTTTAATTGTCTGCACGGTGTCATGCCAACGCATGATAAACTAGTACAGCTCTGCCTCTACACGCAACTTATAGAAGCTAAGTTTAACATCAATATTCCATGGATTTCGGGAGGAACGTCGGTAACAATTCCACTGCTGTTTAACAACCAACTTCCAAAAAGGGTAAATCATTTCCGTGTAGGCGAAGCATTATTTTTTGGCCTTAATTTATTTACTGGTGAAACATTTGAGGGCATGTACGATGATGTTTTCGAGTTGGAGACAGAGATTATTGAACTGACGGAAAAGCCAATGGTGCCTAGTGGTATGCTAGCCGAAAACCCAAGCGGTGAAAGCTTTGAAATAGATGAAAGCCTCTACGGCAAAACATCCCATCGTGCTATACTCGATATTGGCTTGCTAGATATAAACCCTAAGTTTCTGTTACCAAAAGATGAAAGCTTAAGTGTGATCGGAGCCAGTTCAGACATGCTGGTGGTGGAGCTAGGTGAGAACCTTCAGGACTACAAGGTTGGAGATGTGCTTAAATTTAACCTTCGCTATATGGGTGCCCTCAGCATTTTAAACTCCCGCTATATTTCGAAAGAAGTAGTTGGCGCTTCGTTTTAGTAACGGTAAGTTTCTTACACCCATGCAAACAATTGTATATGTGAAACAGTATCAAATAGAAGTATAACCAAATAGTTTATCTAAAATTATAACCTATGCACTACCATAATTACGACGACCTAATCAAAAACAACCAGGAGTGGGTTGAGGAAAAACTTTCTGTAGATCCTTCTTATTTCGAGAACCTTGCTAAAGGCCAAAAGCCTCCTTTCCTGTTTATTGGCTGTTCTGATAGCCGTATGCCACTTACAAATTTTACCAAAACAGAGGCAGGCGAGCTTTTCATACACCGTAACGTGGCTAACCAAGTGTCGCTTACAGACATGAATTTGCTTTCTGTGCTTGAATATGCTGTAGAAGCATTAAAGGTTGAGCACGTGGTAGTTTGTGGCCATTATTTCTGTGGAGGTGTAGCGGCTGCTTATGCAGGAACTGCCACAGGTGTGGTAGGAAGTTGGGTGAACCCTATCAGAGAAGTTTATCTTCAGAACAGAGAAGAAATAGATAGCCTGCCAAGCGAAGAAGAACGCGTGAACAGACTAGCAGAACTAAATGTAATTGCACAAGTAGGTAATATCTACAAAACTTCGGTTTTACAAAGAGCTTTTAAATCAGCTCAGGTACCAGAAGTTCATGGTTGGGTGCTGGATATAAAATCTGGTCGTATAAAGGAACTAGAGCTTCCCAAGGAGCAGTGGAAAGAGTTAGGTATACTTTCTTAATTATAAGCAGTTTCAAAAAAAGTTAAAGCCAGCTTTTACGTTAAAAAGCTGGCTTTAACTTTTTTTGAAACTCAGTCATCATGACAATAAGCCTACTGTACCGAGCATGCATGTAGCATAAAGATTATTCACTGCTGCCAAGTAGGACATCCATCAATCCAACTCTTTCCGCAGGATTTTTAAACACAAGAAGTGGAATGTCATGGTTGTGGCGTAGTATTTTTCCTGTAACGCTCCCCAACATAAAAACTGCTGCGGCAGTTTTACCTTTTGCACCTACAACCAGCATATCAGCTTGGGCACGTTTTGCTTCCATTACAATCAACTCACCAATGTCGTCATCGTTTTCCTGACGCACCAGCTTCAGAGAAGCACGGCTTTTAAGTTCTGGGAAACGCTCTAACACTTGTTCAAATTTTGTTGAGGCAAAGCCTTTCATACGCTCATCAAACTTTTGGTAGCTTTCTCCTAAGGTGATGTATCCTGTCGGTACTTCGTAGGCATGTAAACAAACAATTTCCATGGCAGGTACAACCAAGGCAGATTGGAGCAGCCTTTCAAGAGCCATCATAGAGTACTCAGAAAAATCTACACTGACCACAACACGCTGCAGCCTAGGCACTGTGTTTTCAGGAATGAACATTATACTGACCTTACCCGATCTGAGTAATTTTTGCGATAAGTCTCCGCTCCCTTTCAGCCGCAGTTTTCGCCCTAGCAGCATTAAGTTAACCTCTGCTTCCTTAGAGAGCTTTAACAGATTTGCAGGCGATCCTTCTACAACATGCACTCTAACCTGCACCCCTGGCACCTGCTTAAAATACTGCTCAACTTTCTGCTCTATTACCAGTTCAAGAGATTCTTCGGGCGATTGCATGGGAGGCATTCCTTCAATAACTTCAGGCGGTATGTCCATATTCTTCTCGGCATGTACAAACACGACCTCCTCTATGGCAGACTGGCTACACAAAAAAGCAGCATACTGAATAAGCGTTTCATCCAGTTCAGAAAGGTCCAGTCCAACCAGTATTTTAGTTAGTGTATTCATGTCTACAACAGTTATATGTTTTAAGTATGATACCTTTACTACCTCCGCATTTAATCTTCCCTTTTCTTCCAAATGCAACCAATTTTGCGCAGGCGGGTACTTAGTGTTTAATATAACGTACGGAACAAGCAGTATAACCTTTACAAACATTCGGTAAATTCATGCTTTACACTATTCTTGCAGGGCTTATTTTAGCGTTTGCAGCGCCACTGTTATATCGTCTGCTGGGCAGGTTCATTTCTGTTCCGATGGTAGTGCTACCTGCTGTACTGTTTGCCTATTTCTGCACCTTTATTTCACCTGTTGTGGCGGGGCAGCTTGTTATGCAGGAATATAGCTGGATACCTTCTTTGGGTATAAACCTACAGTTTATGCTGGATGGGCTGGGGCTATTTTTTGCGCTGCTTATTACCAGCTTTGGCGTGTTGGTCATGGCTTATGCAGGTGCTTATCTAAAGGGCGATTCACACCTTGGCAGGTTTTACCTTTACCTGACTTTGTTTATGACGGCCATGCTTGGAGTAGTGCTTTCGAGCAATATATTGTGCCTGCTTGTTTTCTGGGAGCTTACCAGTATCAGTTCTTATCTGCTCATTAGTTATAAGCATAAGTATGAGGTCTCGAGGGCTTCTGCCCTACAGGCTTTGCTGATCACCAACGGGGGCGGACTTTGTTTAATGGCTGGGTTAATATTGTTAGGTATAGCTGGAGACTCTTTTTCATTTATAGAGCTGCTGCAACAGCGACCTGACCTGCTAAATCACAGTTTTTACCTCCCTATCGTGCTGCTGATTATGCTGGGAGCCTTTACAAAATCGGCACAGTTTCCGTTTCATGTGTGGCTACCAAATGCTATGGCAGCTCCTACGCCTGTAAGTGCTTACCTGCACTCAGCTACTATGGTGAAGGCTGGTGTGTATCTGCTGGCTCGCTTTTCTCCCATGCTGGGCGGCACCGAAGTCTGGAACTACACGATCATGGCCGTAGGTGCCACAACAGCTGTAGTAGGTGCCTTTCTTGCACTGCAGCAACTCGACCTTAAAGCCATACTGGCTTATACCACCATCAGTGCACTGGGTAGTTTAGTTACCCTTATCGGTATCGGTTCTACGTTTGCTTTAGAGGCCATGCTGGTTTTCCTGCTTGCTCATGCACTTTATAAAGGCGCCCTTTTCATGATTGCAGGAACGGTAGACCATGCCACAGGCACCCGCGACACAACCAAACTGCACCTGCTTGGCAAGCGCATGCCTTTGCTTTCTGCCGCCGCTGTACTTTCTGCCTTATCCATGGCAGGCATGATTCCTTTCTTTGGCTTTCTGGGAAAAGAGTTGCTTTATGAAGGAGCATTCGAAGCCCCACGTTTTGCAGTACCACTAACAGCTGCTATCGTTTTCTCTGGAATTGCTTTTGTGGCGGTGGCTGTACGTTTAGGCTACGGCATTTTCTTTCGTAAATCAGCAAATGAAGCAACGCACATCGCACACAAACCCGAAACATTTCTGTGGTTACCACCGCTCCTACTAGGTATAGCAGGTCTCGTATTTGGTATACTTCCGAACATAACAGTTGCACCTATTCTGAGTGCCGCTGCAGGTGCCGTGGCAGGTTCCGAAGTACACCTACATCTCGCACTTTGGCATGGGTTTAACCCCATCCTGATGTTAACCATACTCACCATTATACTGGGTATCGTGTTTTATGCCTTCACCAATATTTTTACTACCTGGCCTGTACACCTAGAGAGGCTGTACAAAATAGGGCCTGGTGAGCTTTACTATACGCTTAAAAACAGCCTTTCTATTGGTAGCAAAGGATTCATCGAATCGGTACAGTCAGGCTCCCTACGCTATTATGTGGCTGTTATCATCATGACTTTTATAGTACTTGTTGTAGGGGCAATTTGGCAGGAAGAACTATACCGAGTGGTAACGCCAGACACGTTCATAGCCGCCCTCAGCGACATCGAACTGAATGAATACATCCTAATTCTGCTCATGGTGCCAGCCACCATTTTCGTGTGTCTGACAAACTCACGACTAATTGCCATTACAACTATGAGCTTAGTAGGCTATGCCATTGCCCTGTCTTATATCTTCTTTGGCGCTCCTGACTTGGCGGCTACTCAGTTTCTGGTTGAAACACTTACGGCCGTACTGTTTGTGCTGGTCTTGCATAAACTGCCTCCGTTTGTTCCATTGGTAAAATATAAAACCAATGCATTTTACCTGTCCTTGTCTGTGCTTTTTGGAGCCACAATGGCCTATGTGCTAGTTATGGTGCGGCAGTTCCCACTAGATTCAGAGCTGAAGGCTTATTTTGGGGCCACAAGTTGGCTTGAGGCCAAAGGCAGGAACATTGTAAACGTTATACTGGTAGACTACAGAGCTTTCGACACAATGGGAGAAATAACCGTGCTGGCAATCGCAGTCATTGGTATTTTTTCGCTGCTGAAGCTATATCCAGAGAAAGGAGATCAGTTATGAAAACCATTATAATCTCAGCAGCACTTAGACTGTTTTTCCCGCTGTTTATTTTCTTTTCATTTTATATACTTATCAGGGGGCACAACCACCCTGGCGGCGGATTTATCGGGGGGTTGATTTTAGTTATTCCTTTTATCTTTCATGTGCTGATACATGGAGCAGATGAAACTCATGACAAGCTTTTCCTGAAGCGCGTTTACTCGCTTAGGCGGAATGAACAGGAGTCTGATATGAATTATTATTTGCGAAATATAGGGTATCGCTTGCGCGGCCTTGTACCTTGGTATTCACGGCCTGATGCAGATAAAGTACTTGTAAAACAGTTTGTGATTGAGCCACTGCATATTATACCTGTGGGTTTGTCTTTATCGCTGCTTGCCGGCCTCATACCTCTTTTTTCTGGAGAGGCTTTTCTGACAGGGCTGTGGGCAAAAGCACAATTGCCACTGATAGGCAAAGTAGGCACAACGCTTCTTTTTGATATAGGCGTTTACCTGCTCGTAGCTGCCGTAGTGCTAAAAATCACCTTGGTAATGTCGAAAGAATAAAACGATGGATCTAATTTTTACAGTTGCAGTAGGCTTACTATTCGCTGCCTCTCTATACCTAATACTACACCGACACTTGTTTAAACTGATTGTCGGCTTAATGATATTTGGCCTTGCCAGCAACCTATATGTGTTTGCCATAGGTAGGCTTACGCGTGAAAAAAGTGCCATTATTCCTTCCGATGCTGAAATAGCTTTAGAGCCATTTGCAGACCCCGTTCCACAGGCCCTGATTCTGACAGCCATTGTAATTGGGTTCGGTTTGCAGGCCTTTGCTATAGTACTGGTAAAAAGGCTCTACCAGGTAGCGGGCACCGATGATATTGACGAGCTAAACAACACAGACAAAATTGATTCAACAGAAAAATAACCTCAATGCAGCTAGAAGATCACTTGCTACTACTACTACCGATACTGGTACCTTTTATTGGTGCCATCCTCTGCATTTTTTGTTGGCGAAAAGTTACTGCTCAAAAAATCATCGCCCTGTTAACTCAACTAGGTTTATTGGCGAGTGCCTTTATGCTCTACAGGCATGTAGCACTGCACGAGATAGTGAATATACAAATGGGAGGCTGGCCAGCACCTTATGGTATCACCTTAGTGGCCGATATGCTAAGCTGCCTCTTATTGGTAGCAGGTTCTTTAGCGGGCCTAGCCGTTATTATCTATTCTTTTTATGACTTAGATAAACCTCGTATCCGCTACGGCTACTATCCTGTGGTGATGGTTATGCAAATGGGTATCGGGGGCACCTTGCTAACAGGGGACTTATTTAACCTGTATGTCTGGTTTGAGATACTGTTGATTTGTGCCTTTGTGCTTATAACCATAGGCGGCACAAAAGAACAACTGGAAGGAGCCCTGAAGTATGTTACCATCAACCTAATTGCCTCTGGCTTATTGCTGGTAGGCATCGGTACCATCTATGGTATGACTGGTTCGCTTAATCTAGCTCAAATTGCCGTACAGGCGCAAACTATGCCACAGTTGCAGGGCTTGTTTGTTGTAGCCAGTATGTTTTTTATAGTTAGTGTTGGTATAAAGGCAGCTGCTTTCCCACTTTTCTTCTGGCTACCTGCTTCTTACCACACGCCTCCCATTGCTGTTTCCGCTATTATAGCTGGCCTACTCACTAAAGTGGGCTTATATGTGCTGGTTAGGCTATTTACTTTGGTATTTAAAGTAGAGCCTGGTTTTACCATGTACGTGCTGCTGATTATGGCAGGACTAACCATGGTAGTAGGTGTATTGGGAGCAGCTACACAGAATGATTACAGAAAAGTACTCTCCTTTAGCATCGTGAGCCAAATAGGCTATATGCTGATGGGGCTTGTCATTTTCACTCCCTTAGCCTTAGCAGGAACCATATATTTTATCATGCATAACATGCTTGTGAAAACGAATTTGTTTATGGTTGGTGGTGCCGTAGCACAGGCACAGGGAAGCTTTAAGTTCAGGCATCTGGGAGGTGTTTATAAGAAGCACCCGCTGCTGGCCATCATCTTTTTTGTGTCTGCGCTTTCATTGGCGGGCATTCCGCCTTTCTCAGGTTTCTGGGGTAAGTTTATGTTAGCTAAAGCTGGCTTCGAGAGTGGGTTTTATACGTTAGCAGGTGTTTCCCTGGCTGCTGGCGTTGTCACTATTATCTACCTGACAAAAATATGGAACCAGGTTTTTCTGAAGGAAAGGCCAGAGAACATTCAAACATTACTGCCTGTGCAGCCATTGAAAAACATGCTGCAGTTGCCTATGCTGATGCTGTTGGCATGTATTGTAGCGCTGGGTATTTATGCTGAGCCCTTTATTGACATTACCATGCGTGCCGCTGAACAGCTACTAAATAGCGAAATGTACATTAATGCCGTATTAAACAATAACTAAGCTCGATACTGCGTCATGAATACTTTTCTCATACACTTTGCCATAGCGGCTTATGCCGTAACCTGGGCTATAGGTAAACTTAACTGGTTTGACGATAGTGCAGCCATGACCATACTAGTGTTTCTTGTCGCTTTCACCTTTCTGTGGCTGAGCTCGATTTTATACGACAGAAACTACTTCAGGAAAATCCCGAAGGTGCTGGGCCTGTTCTTTTTCTTTCTGAAAGAACTGATCATGGCTAACCTAAAAATAGCCTATGATATTATAACTCCCCGTTACTTTATGAACCCTTCTATTATTGCCTTACCTCTTAAAGCATCTACCGATTTAGAAATAAGCCTGCTGGCGAATATGCTCACGCTTACACCTGGCTCTTTAAGCGTAGATGTTTCAGAAGACCGCAAGGAGCTTTATGTGCACCTACTTTATGCAGACGATGAAAAAGTTGAAAGCATTAAGAAGGAGTTAAAGGACGGATTTGAAAAAAGAATTTTAGCGATAACCCGATGAATATTTTCGATACGACACTTCTAATTGCTTTTTTTGTTTTGGGCGTTTGTCTGCTGCTAGCGGCTATAAGGTTTGCCATGGGCCCAAGCCTGCTAGACCGCATCACGGCCTTCGATTTAATTGTAGCGAATGTGATAGGCATTATAGTCATCTACAGCAAACTTACCAGAGATTTTGAGCTGATTGATGTGGCATTGATTCTGTCGTTGTTTGGCTTTCTTGGCTCCATCTCTTTTACCTACTACATGTTGAGAAGAAATAACTAATGGATATAGATCTGGAATTTGTTAAAGAAATCATTAGCAGCGCATTTATATTGGCGGGTGTATTTTTTATGCTCGTCGCTTCGATAGGATTGCTGCGTCTCCCTGATTTTTATACCCGCATGTCTGCCATCACGAAAGGAGCTACACTGGGGATGGGTATGATTGTGATAGGTATTGGCGTATACTTTAACGATACCGAGATAATGCTTAAGATACTCGCTATCCTATTTTTTACACTGATTACTTCTCCAGTGGCCGCTCATGCCATTACACGCACTGCTATTTATAAAAAGGTGCCTTTATGGAAGAAAACAGATCTGAAAGAGTTTCAGAACTACCTCCAAAAGCGTGAACTGGACAAAGACGAAGTTGAAGATCAGCTTCAGAAAAACTCTAAGAGGCTTTAGCGTATTTTACAAAAGGTCTGGCTGGTTCAGTGTATAGTTTAAAGGCATCTACGGCCGTAAGACGAAAGTCGGGATAAGAAAGGGCAGTTAATCTCCCACCAAAAACACAGCCAGTATCTATGTTGATGGTGTTGTTACGCCAACGAGGCTCATAAACAGGTGTGTGCCCATACACTACTACAGCCTCACCTGCATAGTCTGCTGCCCAATCTAATCGGACGGGAAACCCGTTTTGATCTAACTGACCTGTTGTAGGTCCATACAAACTAAGTTCTCTGGCAGCTCTGGTATTCTTTTTATGCAGCCGCTCCTCTAAGCCAGCATGTGCAACCACCAGTCTGTCATCGTCCAGCACAAGGTGGTGCGGTAGCTTACCAATGAAGTTCCTCACACGATCAATAAAAGCCTTGTTTCGATCCTGAAGCTGCTCCATCGTTACCTCCAAACCGTGCCTCACTTTTACTTTGCGGCCTTTTAGTTTTCTGTACAGTTTATCATCGTGGTTTCCGAGTACGCAGAAAGCGAGCCCCTGCTCTACCAGGTCCATCACAAGCTGTAACACAGCAGGCGAATCAGGGCCTCGATCTACCAAGTCACCCACAAAAATCAGCTTCTGGTGTTGTGGCAACTTAGCCTGAAAACGTTGTTCAATCTCGTTATATTCAACTTTAAAGTCCAGCAGGTGCAGGAGGGCATGCAACTCCTGAAAGCAGCCATGCACATCACCAATAATATGAAACGGACCGTGGAGGTCAGGGAGTATCAAGTTATTAAATTTTTGATCTGCTGGAGCCATACAAAATTTAAATTGAATGCTGAAATTGCACTATATATAAACACCGAAAACAGCGCTTGAGTTGGTTTTAGTATATTTTTTTTTCTTTTGTCTCTAAAAGGTTGAGCCCCGCAATTGTTCTGGTTACATTTGCGCTCCACTTTCTATTAATTGCCGTAAACGGCTATGCCTCATTACAAAAAGTATAAGATTCCGTTATTGTGGCTTCGCCGCCATACCTCCGACAGGGAGTTCATGCTCCTTTCCAGTGTGCTTGTTGGGCTTACGGCAGGGCTTGCTGCTGTGGTACTCAAAACACTGGTGCATTACATACACATGCTCCTGGCTTATGGTAACCGCTTGCTAGATCAACCTTACTGGCTGGTTGTTTTTCCAATTATCGGTATTCTGATTACAGTTGTTATTGTACAGAACTTTTTTGGCGGCAAACTAGGTAGAGGCACGGCTAACATTTTGTACTCGATCTCGCAGAAGTCGAGCATGGTTGAAAGGGACAAGATGTATTCTCATATAATTACAAGTGGTATAACAGCAGGCTTTGGTGGTTCAGCGGGTTTGGAGTCCCCTATTGTGGTAACGGGTTCAGCTATCGGTTCTAACTACGGCCGCGACTACCATCTAAACTATCGCGACCGCACATTACTACTGGCCTGTGGCGCTGCGGCAGGTATTGCTGCCGTGTTCAACGCTCCTATTGCAGGCGTTCTCTTTGCCATAGAGGTACTACTAACCGATATTAGTATCGCTGCCTTTATTCCCCTTATTATTTCTGCCGTAGTAGGTGCTCTATGCTCCAGAATTATCCTTCAGGAAGAAATACTTTTTTACATTGGCCAGAATGAATTGTTTGAAGCTAGCCATGTGCCTTATTATGTACTGCTGGGAATATTGGCAGGTATCATTTCGGTATATTATGTACGGATGGTGCATCGGGTAGAAGATCTCTTTGAACCCTATCAGGATAAAGTATACAGCAAAGCATTGGTAGGCGGCGCAATGCTGGGGCTGCTTATTATGCTGTTTCCCCCGCTTTTTGGAGAAGGCTACGACAGTATTAAACTTTTGGAGAGCTCACAAGCTGAACAGCTTTTGCAGGATAGTTGGCTCGCCTTTTTCGGGACAAACGAATGGCTGGTGCTGTGCTTTATAGGTGCGTTGGCATTGGTGAAGGTATTTGCCACCACACTTACCATATCATCAGGCGGTAACGGTGGCAACTTTGCGCCCTCTATGTTTGTGGGTGCCAGTACAGGCTTCTTTTTCTCGCGCCTGATGAACATGCTTGACATTGGCAGATTACCAGAACACAGTTTCTCTATGGTGGGTATGGCAGGTATTTTGAGTGGCGTGATGCATGCCCCTTTGACCGCTGTTTTCCTTATTGCCGAAATTACGGGAGGCTATACGCTCATGATCCCTCTTATGATCGTGTCTGCTACTTCTTTTGCTCTGGTAAAATACTTCGAGCCGTACTCACTCGACACAAAAAAGCTAGCTCAGAAAGGCCAGTTGCTTACCCATAACAAGGACAACACCATTCTGCGCATCATGAAGATTCGCCATTTGATTGAAACCGATTTTCAACCTATTTCGCCAGATGCCTGTTTAGGAGAACTGGTAGAGGTAATTGCCCATTGCAGCCGTAATATTTTCCCTGTGGTAACGGCCGAACAGAAACTGGTAGGAATTATTCTGCTGGAACAGGTTCGGGAGATTATGTTTAAAACAGAGAAATATAAAACAGTACAGGTAAAGCACCTGATGATAAAACCTCGTGCCGTTGTGCAGGAAGATGATAATATGGCTGCCGTTATGAAAAAATTCGATGAAACTGGTGCCTGGAACTTACCCGTATTGGATGGTGAGGTATATGTTGGCTTTGTCTCAAAATCGAGCATCTTTACCAAGTACAGAAAACTGCTGATTAAGACTACGGAAGTGTAAGAACGGTTATGATGAGGAAGAATTATGTTAGATTTTATCCATTTCCTTCTTCACCTTATCTTGGTAATGACTGATATTAATTAGCTGGGCTAATTCTGCTGCTTTAGCTAAATTCTCTTTTCTAATGTTGGGTTCAGAGAGCCTTCCAATATGAATCAAGTTTTCTATTATCAATGTTGGAATAGCAAGTGCTGTTGCTTTTTCTAGCGACAATTTGTAAAACTTTAAAGCCTCTTTTCGAAATTCATCTACAGATGAGATATCAGCAAGTTTAGGAATCATCTCTTCATAATTCGATCCTTTCTCCTTTAAGATATGAGCAAATAAATGTTCATCACCTACAATCTCTGCCATACCTTCCGCTCTAGAAAGCTGACTTAAAGACTCATCATTATTACCTTTTGCACGCTCTATAATTCCAATATGATAATGTTGTTCAGAGAGCTCTGATTGATTATTCATGTAATCGAGGCTTTTTGAATTATAGATAACATTAAATGCATCTTTATGCATTCTGAGTGCTTGACCGAAGCTTCCTTTTCTCTTATAGTATATGCCTAAATGGATAAAACATGCAATCCTACCAGTTTCATCCTTCAATCTATTGGCTATCTTCAAAGCATCTTGTGTTACTTTAAAATGAGATTTTGAATCCCATTGCGTTTTATAAACATCAGCCAGTCCTATAAATGCTTTTCCCCTATACAAATCAGAATATTTTGAATTGACTACTTGTTTATAATATTTCTTTGCTACACTAGTTTGATGAATCTCTTGAAATATATTGCCTAGTGTATACGCCTTGTTCTTTAAAAGCAGCTGTTTTAAATTTTCAATATCAACATTCCATTTACCTAACAAAAGTTTACAGTTTGAATTGATACTTTCATCATATGGTGTGTCTAACGTCAAATCCCATAAATTTTTGGTTGTGGTTTAGAATGTATGATGTAGGAATAAAT
>NZ_JAJJWH010000107.1 GCF_020907245.1 Pontibacter harenae
ATAGCTACATATCGGCAGTTATATGCAGCTAAAGGGTTTACTGCTGAGCAAGCCTCCGCCCTGGCTATTAAAGCAATAAACCAAAACATGGCTCAGCAAACGCAACTGTTAACAAACAGGGCAGTCTTTATGACGCTGGCAATCATCCTGGCTATTGTTGCTTTTCTTGTCTTGACGGTCCCTTCCATCAGCAAAACCTATTTACATTGGAACAAACGAATGTTTACGCCATCGCGGGGAGGATAGAAGGTGGTAATTTTGCCTTACTGCTTCCGTTATCCTAACCTGTTTTTCTAAAAGCTTTATTTCAACCTGTGTGGCTAAAATCTTAGCCCTGTAAAATTTTTATTCACTTGCCAATGCAACTAGATACTTAATGTTGATTTTACAATGACACCACCAAACTGACAGGTGTAGTCTGCTATTGTGCTCTATAAAAATGCAGTGAGGCTGAAGAAGATCTGCACATACTCTCGTGCAGATCTTCTTCAGCCTCACTGCTGCTTATTTTCAGTAGATCCAACGTGTCTTCGGAATGGCTTCAATTCATTTTTATGATAGGAAATTGGCTGTTGGATCGTCTGTGAAGGAAGGGAGCTCTTCAGGAAGAGTTGGTCACTTGCTGCGGATGAAGGTCAAGTACCCTACCGTGAGATCATCCTGAGCCGGGGTGGGAAGCAATCTTTTCGAAGCACCCGTCCTGACATAATGCAGTCAGCACAAGCTGTGCTGACTGCTGATTTTGATTAATACTCCTCTAAACCGCCCACTTCGATATTCCAGAAC
>NZ_JAJJWH010000108.1 GCF_020907245.1 Pontibacter harenae
AACAGCTGGAACGGCAAGGACTTTTCCGCTTTCTTCGACAACACCTCCGACCTGTGCCAGCTGCTGATGCACCACACCCTCAACCACAACTCGTACCCCGTCATCCACTACTTTCACAACAACCAGCCGAGCCGCTCTATCGCTCCATCCATTGCCATGCTTGATGAGGCGTACCAGTTGCTGGCCAACGCAGTGCCGAAGGAAGTTACGGGCAGTCAAATGAAGATGAACATGCTAAAGACGGCGCTGGACGCTTACATGGAAACGGTGAAAGGCAGCTTCCTTAAGAATCTATCTCCCAGAGAAGCAGCCCCAACACCAGACCTGCAGGAACTGGAGGAAGAAGGCATACCGCTTAAAGATATGGAAAAGGTACAGGGTACGTTTGAGGCTGATCTGCAAGAACGCCGCAAGGCGATGACAGCTATACTGGAGATGGACGGCTGGACATGGAAGGATGTGTACGCTCCTACTGATTGATAGAAATAAGAACCCGTTGTTCCATTAGCTACCTTTATCCTCTTTCTGTTGTCTTTTGATCATATCCAGCACCAAGCCTGACCATGTGAAGTTATGTGCCCCGTGTCCCTCGCCGGTGAAGGGATTGTAGTACTCCCTGAATCCGCTTTTGGTGATAAGCCGCTTTACACTTACCAGCAATTCCTCTGCCTCGTGGGTATAGCCTACGTCGAGCAGGTGCCC
>NZ_JAJJWH010000015.1 GCF_020907245.1 Pontibacter harenae
ACCCAGCGGAAACGTAGCGGCAGCATAGGGGACGGCGGGGGGATGGGTACAGTCTTTAATGTGGAGCGGCTGCAACAACCAATAGTAGGTGAAGCGAGGGAGAAGACCTTTGCTATAAGTATAACTGAAAAATAACTGAAGCTACAAATAGTAGTTGAATACTGTCACTTCTGATCTCGCAAAGAAACGTAGGGGAATGCTAGTTGTTCCAAACCCTCTTGACAAGTACAGGTACGGAGGCTCTTTGTTGTACCATCCATTTATGTAATTACCTGACATTCCTGGCAGCTTAGGAACATAGCCAGGAAGCCTGATTTGACCACCATGATTATGACCTGCAAAAATGTATCTGATATTCAGTTGTTCTGAAGCAGTTCTAGTTTTATTTATTGCCTCAACCTCTTTTATTACAGACTCTTGTTGCAGTGGGCTATGAATAAGTAGGAAGTGATGTTCCTCTCTTGCCACATTTTCGACTGCAGCTTGAAAGCAACTCTTTCCTTCAATAAAGTCATCTAAGCCTGTTATGGTTATTCTTTTTCCACCAATCATAAGTGCAACAGAATTGTTTATCAGGAAATGACCCTTATGCTCTTCAAATATACGCTGTAAATTATTTAGACTTGTTTGTGCCTTATGATCGTTATTACCTGGTATAGCTACTTTTATTACATGCTGATCTAGTAGGCTAAAAAATTCTTTAAGTGGTTCAGTTTTACCTGTAGAATCAATAGTGTCGCCAGCAAAAAGAATGAGTTCTGGCTGTAGCATGTTCAATTTTGAAGCTAGTTTATAGTGGTAAGGCTTGAGCGTTTCCTTGAAGTGTAAGTCAGCTAAAAGCACTAGTTTTAACTTTTCGCCGTTGTTCTTTTTCCCAATATCATAAGTCTTTACTTCAAAGAAGTATTTCTCCAGGAAAAGAGCATCTAATAATATAGCTGCTGCTCCTGCAACCGCAAAACCTCCTATAACCCAGGTAGCGCTTCTTAGTTTCATTTATGACTTCTGATTTTCACAACGTATACCTCCTATTGTAATAATTAGTTATATACATGAAGGAGGTTAATAAAATACAAGAAGCCGCGCAACCTGTTAATATGTAGCTCTGGCGGACAGTGTAGTGTTCCTCTTCAATGCTGTAATAATTTAAATAACATAATCCCGTTCTTCAAGTATAGCAATTCATATCTGTTTGCTTTTACATTCTTCCTCTGTAACTTGGGCATATGGCTCTTTTGTACCCCTCATTTCTGTATGCGCTGTTAGCTACGGCAGTACCTGTGATTCTGCATCTAGTTCAGTTAAGACGGGCTAAGCGAATCGAGTTTAGTAATGTCAGGTTCATTCAAGCCTCCAAAGATCTTACTGCTAGTCAGCAAAATCTGAAACAGTTGCTGATTCTGTTGTGCCGTATTCTATTTATCGTTTTTCTCGTTCTTGCTTTTGCGCAACCTTTCTTACCTGCTACAGAATCTGCTGGTCC
Source organism: Pontibacter harenae (assembly GCF_020907245.1). Lineage (GTDB taxonomy): Bacteria > Bacteroidota > Bacteroidia > Cytophagales > Hymenobacteraceae > Pontibacter > Pontibacter harenae. Next base: position 1,484 of record NZ_JAJJWH010000015.1, read on the forward strand.
TGTCAATGTGTCGGAGGTGGCTATGGTGGTGGATAATTCATACAGTATGCAGCAACTGGCGGAAGGGAAAGATGTTTCTTTACTGACTACCTCTGTTGACAGAGCCAAAACAATTGCTAACATATTTCCTGCTTCTACTTCTTTCAGAAGTTTGGCCAATGGGCAACAGGGTAAGGGGCTAATGGCAGGAGCTTCTGATGTGGAGAACTTTCTGGATGAGTTAGATTTTACATCCAATTCTTTTCAAATACCAAGTGCCGATAGAGTTGGAGCAGAGCATCTATTTTTGTTTTCCGATTTTCAGAAGAGCACCTTTTCTCCTCAGTTACTTTCTGATTACAAGAGTAGTAAGGCACAAGTGCATGTGGTGCCTATAGAAGCTGCGAACACTCAAAACGTTTTTATTGATTCACTTTATCTGGAGGATGAACTTATACGCCCTGGCGTTGAAAATATACTGCATATAGTTTTATATAACACAGGCGATGAGATGGTAGAGGGAAGTGCTGTCAAACTCGTGATAGAAGACCAGCAAGTTGCTGCCTTGAGTCTGGATTTGCCAGCGAAGCAAGCAACAGAGGCAACTGTGAGTTTTTCTATAAGAGAAGGTGGTGTAAAAAGGGCTTATGTAGCTGTTGATGATTATCCTGTTGAGTTTGATAACATGTATCACTTTGTACTTGCTCCTTCCCAGATAATAGAGATAACGGAGGTAGCAGCCAGTGCTGATAATTCTTTACAAAGATTATATAACAGCGAGGCCTTCTTTAGGCATGCTACCTACAGCCCAGGCAACATAAACTATGCGCGTGCTAGTACATCCAATATTATGATATTGAATGGCCTGCAAACTATGCCAGCAGCACTTGCTACTACCGTTGCTAATTTTGTGAAGGCGGGTGGTGCGGTTGTGGTCATACCAGGAGTAAGTGCCGAGGCTAGCTCTTATGCTGGGTTTTTTCAGGAATTAAATATTCCGTCTACTTATTCAACAGTAACAGAAGGCGCTAAAACTGCCTTGGCTGTGCCTGACCCAGCCAACCCTTTCTTCAGAAGTATATTTTCTGAGTATGAAGCCAAAATGCAGATGCCATCTGCCACAAGAAATTTACTTTGGTCTAGAGCTTCGGAAGATATTATGAAGTTTAGAGGTGGGGCTCCTTTTTTGTCGAGGTTTGACAGGGGGGCTGGAAAGGTATACTTGATGGCGGCGCCCTTAGATGAACGTTTTAATGATCTGCAGAATCATGCTCTTTTTGTGCCGATTATGTATAGGTTAGCCATAGAAAGCTATAAGCAAGAGCAGCAATTAGCCTATAACTTACAAGGAGAGACGTTGCGCATTGCTGTTGGGCCTACTACTAAAGAAGGTATTTTTAAGCTAGCTAAAGATAGCGTGGAGTTTATTCCGCAGCAGCAGGTAAGAGGTGGCGCTTTATATTTTGATGTACCTGCTGAAATGGATGAAGCTGGCCTGTACAGGTTGCAGTTAAACGACTCAACTGTTACGATACTTGCTTTAAACTATAGCAAAGAGGAGTCGCAGTTGGAGCAGTATACTCCTAATGAACTGCGCACTTTGCTTGGCCAAGACAGCCAAAATATACATGTTTATGACTACGGCGATGAGTTTGATGTGAAGGGAGAATTTGAAAAAAGCTTTTTTGGTGTTAAGCTTTGGAAATATTGCCTAATATTGTGTCTGTTTTTCCTGATAGCAGAAATAGCACTTATTAGACTCCTCTAACATGAAAGTACTTCTCCAAGCAGTTCGAATCATCAACCCCAAATCAGAATACCACCTTCAGCGCCATAACATCCTTGTAGAGAATGGCACCATTACCTCGATCGGCTCCGACGAGCCAGAGGCTGACACAGTAATAGAAGCCGAAGACTTATGCGTATCAGCGGGATGGGTAGACTTGTTTGCTTTTGCAGGAGAGCCTGGCTTGGAGTATAAAGAAGATTTAGAATCTGTTGCCGCCGCAGCTGCTGCAGGGGGCTTTACAGAAGTGCTTTGCCTGCCCAATGTGGAGCCCGTGGTGCAAACGAAAGGCGCTGTAAATTATCTTAAACAGAAATCTGCTCAGTTACCAGTTACTTTGTTGCCAGCCGCGGCTGTTACAGTAGGTACAGAAGGTAAGGATTTAACAGAAATGATAGACCTGCACCATGCAGGTGCTGTTGCCTTCACTGATGGTTTAAAGCCTATACAAGGTGCCGACGTGCTGCTAAAAGCACTGCAGTATGTGCAGCCTTTCGATGGTGTATTGATGAACAAAGCTGAGCATACGCGCCTGACGGAGCATGGGCAAATGCACGAAGGTGAAGCCAGTACCATGCTCGGCTTGAAAGGCATACCAACTCTGGCTGAAGAAGTAATGGTAACACGCGATCTGCAGCTATTACGTTATGCAGGAGGCCGCCTGCATTTCTCCCTTCTGTCTTCAGCTGCTTCTGTAGAGGCTATTCGTAAGGCAAAAGCAGAGGGCCTGGCAGTTACTTGTGATGTGGCTAGTTACCAGCTCGCCTTTACAGACGATACGATACCACCCTTTGATACAAACTATAAAGTAGCGCCTCCTTTCAGGACTGCAGCAGATGCAGAGGCTATTAAGCAAGGATTGAGGGATGGAACCATCGATGTGCTGGTTTCAGCGCACTTGCCGCACGATACAGAATCTAAAAAACTTGAGTTTGATTTAGCTGACTTTGGCATCACAAATCTGGAGACAGCCTTTTCTGTGGCTGTTACCTCTTTAGCAGGTGAACTGCCTATCGAGACTATAGTAGAGAAGTTCTCAACAAATCCGAGGCAGATCTTAAAGTTAGCTGAGCCAACTATAGCAGTGGGAGAGCAGGCAAACCTTACCATCTTCAGTCCAACAGCCACCTGGACACCTACTGAAGCAACTGCAAAGTCTAAATCACTGAATAGTCCGTTTTTTGGGCAGGAGTTGAAAGGCAAAGTGATCGGAATAATAAACAAAGGGCAGGTAGTACTGAACAATTCTTTTTAATATCTTTAATTCTATATTAAGAATGGCTGCTTTAGTAGCCGTTCTATAAACAAACAGCATGTTTAACCAAGCTATAGTAAGAGTAGGAGTTAGGTATGGCGTAATCTGTGGCATTGCCTGTTTCGCTTTTTTACTGATGTTTTACTTTGTGGGTGCAAACCCTTTAGGCGAACTGGGGCAGTTTAGTTATTTACCTATTCCAATTGCGCTTTTTTTAGGTATTCGCTATTACAAAACGTTTTTCGATGCTGAGCTCGGCTTTCTGAGAGGTTTAAGAGTGGGCTTGTCGGTGTCGTTTTATACAGCACTAACTGCCTCCCTTTTAGTAGCCATACTTTTATACTTGGTAGGGCCAGCACTTATACAGCAGCATGCGCAGGAGATGAAGGCGCTTTTTGAACAGACAAGAGAGGAGCAGGTTAAGTTGTTTGGAGAGCAAACCTTTGAACAAGGTTATAAAGCCTTAGATAATCTGACTCCTTCTATGTTAGCCGCAGATGACTTTATGAAGCGTATGTTGATAGGAGGCGTGTTGTCTCTGGTACTGGCAGTCTTTTTCCGTAAGTAATATTCCATCTAATGATATAACCATGACTGAGAATCAACCTTCTGTAACTTCTCCTGCAATAAAGTACGGCTTTATCGGCGGTCTAGTATCTATTGCTTACAGTGCTGTGTTGTTAGTAAACGGTGTTGATACAAATTCCTGGATGGGGACACTTGGCTACATTATTTTAATTGTAGCTATGGTTATGGCAATGAAGGAGTTTAAGCAGAGCGACCACGGATACATGTCGTATGGACAGGGGCTTGGCATAGGTACACTGGTATCTGCTGTATTTGGGGTGCTAAGCGGGCTGTTTATGTTTGTTTATGCAACGTTCATCGATCCTAATTTTCAGCAAAATATCAGAGATAAACAAATTCTAGATTTAGAAAGCAGAGGTTATTCCGATGAGCAGATAGAGCAATCTATGGGTATCGCCGAGATGTTTTCCAGCCCAACCATGCTAGTAGTTCTGACTATTGTTGGTTATATCTTTATGGGCTTTATTATAGCACTGATTGTTTCTGCCATTATGAAGAACAAGCGCCCAGAGTTTGAATAGAAGTATGCAATACCCTTACGATATTTCGGTAGTAGTTCCGCTTTTCAACGAAGAGGAGTCGCTGCCTGAACTTGTGCGCTGGATCGGACGTGTGATGCATGCGCATGAGTTTTCTTATGAAGTTATACTGGTTGATGATGGTAGCACCGACCGCTCGTGGGAGGTGATAGCAGACATCAGCGCCGAAGATAATGCAGTAAAAGGCATCAGCTTTAACCGTAACTATGGTAAATCTGCCGCCCTGAACGAAGGCTTCAAACGCTGTTCGGGGGAGGTGGTAATTACCATGGATGCCGACTTGCAGGATAGTCCAGAGGAGATTCCTGCACTTTACGACATGATCAAGCACCAGAAGTTTGACCTTGTGTCGGGGTGGAAGCAAAAGCGCTATGACCCGCTAAGCAAAACGATACCCACAAAGCTTTATAACGGAGCTACCAGAAAGATCTCAGGTATAAAACTCCACGATTTTAACTGTGGCTTGAAGGCTTATAGGCAAATAGTGGTGAAAAGCATAGAGGTGCATGGCGAGATGCACCGCTATATACCTGTTATAGCCAAGTGGAATGGCTTTACCCGTATTGGCGAAAAGGTAGTGCAACACCAGGAACGGAAATACGGCACCACCAAGTTTGGCTTAGAGCGCTTTGTTTACGGCTTCCTCGACCTCCTTTCTATTACGTTTGTGAGTCGTTTTAAGAAGCGCCCGATGCACTTCTTCGGTACGTTGGGTACTTTGTCGTTTGTGATGGGTATAGGCATTACCATCTGGCTAATTTTGCAAAAGATAATGGGAGCCTACAGAGGCGGACGCGTACGCGATGTAGTAGACCAGCCATTGTTCTTTTTGGCCTTAGTGGCTGTTATTATAGGCGTGCAGCTGTTCTTGGCTGGTTTTTTGGCCGAATTGATTTCAATGGCATCTACCAGAAGAAACGAATACCTGATTAAAGATAGAGTAGGAGCGTTGCAACGATAATGGGGAAAAGCGTTGTTATTATAGGGCCTGCGCACCCGCTCAGAGGCGGACTGGCAACTTTTAACGAGCGTTTAGCCAGAGCGTTTCAGGAGCGTGGCGATGAAGTGGAGATTGTGACCTTTAGCCTGCAGTACCCTTCCTTTCTCTTCCCAGGTAAGAGCCAGTTTTTAGATGAAGCAGCACCTCAAGACCTTAGCATCAAGGTGCTTATCAATTCTGTAAACCCACTCAGTTGGTATAACACGGGAAACTACATCCGCAAAAAAAAGCCAGACTTGGTTATTTTCAGGTACTGGTTGCCTTTTATGGGGCCTGCTTTCGGCACAATAGCGCGCCTCATCAGGAGAAATAACCATAGCCGTGTGCTGGCGATTACCGACAACGTTATTCCGCACGAGAAGCGACCAGGAGATGTGCCTTTCACAAAGTATTTCCTTAGTTCCTGCGATGGTTTTGTTACCATGTCTAAAGCAGTACAGCAAGACCTGGAACGCTTCCAGCCCCAAAAGCCGAACAAGTACCTGTCGCACCCGCTCTACGATAACTTTGGTAGCCCCGAGACAAAAGCAGAAGCGTGTGCCGCCATTAACCTTGATCCTTCTTACAAATACATTCTCTTTTTCGGGTTTATCCGAGCTTACAAAGGTTTAGACCTGCTGCTAAAGGCAATGGCAGATCCGCGTTTAAAACAGCGCCATGACATAAAGTTTATTGTGGCTGGTGAGTTTTACGAAGATGCAGCTCCTTATCATACATTAATACAAGAGCTTCAGTTGCAAGACCGATTGGAGCTGCGAACGGAGTTTATCCCGAACGGTGCTGTCAAACATTACTTCTGCGCAGCCGATCTTATTGTGCAGCCTTACAAACATGCCACCCAGAGTGGTGTAACGCAAGTTGCCTATCACTTCAATAAGCCTATGGTAGTTACCAACGTTGGCGGCCTGGCTGAGATGGTGCCTCATGGCGAAGTAGGCTATGTGGTAGAGCCAGAACCTCAAGCAATAGCTACAGCCATTCTAGATTTCTACTCTTCAGGTAAAGCAGCTTCCTATTCCGAAAACATCCAGGTTTTTAAAAGAAAGTTTAGCTGGGAAAACTTCACAGCGGCTATCTATGAACTGGCTCAGAAAGTGTAGCTTGGTTTAGGCTAGGTAAAAAAGTCTAACCAAAGAATAACTCTTTCTGGCTATTGCAAGAGCGCTTTGTATTTGCGTTAGGTTCATCTCTGGAGACATTATTTGCTGACTTACTAAATTTTAAAGTAAGTAACGGTGCGTTCAAAAACTTAAAAACGTGCTTTTGCCTATTATCTCATTTCTAAGTATTCGTTTCCCAAAACAAAGAGGAAATAAGCTATTCTATCACTGTTGCTTAACTTCTAGAAGGGTAGAATAAATATTAATGTTAAAACAATTTTTTTTACAGAATATAAAGTATAAATTATACTTTATATAGCCGATATTTATAGTGCCTTCAAGTTAAATCTATGAGATTGAAATCTCCACCCTTCTTGCTTTTATGTGTCTTCTGGCTTTTCTCTCCGTCTGTACAGGCACAAACGGCTGAGCCAGATACTAGCTTTATTCAAAGTTCTGTGTCGGCCGCTGTAAACTCTTATCGAGAAGCGGTTGGCTTGAATGCCCACCTGTACAACGGTCCAGAGTACGTAACTGAAACCATTTCCTATTTAGAAGGTCATCAGTTTTTCAAAGAAAAAATTCCCACTTCTGGCGCGGTACTTTACGATGGTACTTGGTTTAATAATGTGCCCATGCTGTATGATGTGGTAATAGATGAACTAGCCATCTTCCACCCAGGAAATGGCATATTACAACGGTTGATAAAAGAGAAAGTGCAGATGTTTACTTTGCAGGATCACCTGTTTGTCTTTATCAAGAGCGATAGCATATCCGCTAATTCTGTCATCAAACCAGGGCTTCACGACTTACTTTACAAAGGTGAGGTGCAAGTGCTGGCCAAACGAGATAAAGACATACAAGAAAGAGCCACGAGCAAAGGAATGGAGGGTGCTTATGAGGTGATGGACAAGTATTACCTCTATAAAGATGGTGCTTACCACCAGGTAAAAAGCAAAAGCTCGGTGTTGAAGGTGCTCCGAGATGAGAAGAAGCAACTGCAGAAGTTTGCACGGGCTCAAAAGCTCAAGTTCAGAAGGAACCGCGAAGAAGCCTTGGTGCAGGTTGCAGCCCACTACGATGCCCTTAAAACCCAGAACCTGGACAGATAATCAGTTAAACGAATATACATAGTGCCTGTACTCACTCAAACTTTATGGCCCAGGTTTACAAAATTTTAATATTGCTCGTCCTGTTGCTGGCTAGTACGGTAGCTGCCAGTAATGCTCAGGATCGGGCACCTCTTATTACAGGTACTTACAGCAATGTTCCTTTTCAGGACTTTGTGAAAGACCTCGAAGCCAAAACCAAGTATAGCTTCTATTTTGATGCCGCCGCTGTAGATAGCTTGGTAGTGAACATAACAGTGCAAGAAAAGCCGCTACAAGTGGTATTGCAACAAGCTTTGCAAAGCACAGACCTAAAGTTTGCAATCAGCTCGGAAAAGCAGGTGTTTATTACAAAGGAGCGGGCAATTTTAACAGCATTGCCACAAGGCTTTTTTAATGGTGATGACAGCTCAGCAGGTAGCGAACCTGCTGTATTGGCGGAAACGTTTGTGCCGCAGGATACCAAGAAGAAGAATGCTGTCTCAGAAATAAAGCTTTATGAGATTGGTGCTAAAACTGGCAATACTTCGGGTAACGCTAATTTAGCAGGTCACCTTCGCGATGCTAAAACGGGTGAGGCAATAATCGGAGCTTACGTGTATATCGAATCCCCAACTATAGGAACAGCTTCTGACCAATATGGCTACTATTCCCTGACCTTACCAAAAGGGCGACACGAACTGAAGGTTAGGGGAATGGGACTTAAAAATACCCGTCGCCAGATTATGCTGAATGCCGATGGAAAGCTGGATATCGAAATAGAAGAAGATGTACGGGCGCTGAAAGAAGTGCTGGTAGAGGCGGAGAAAGATCGAAATGTATCTGGTCTGCAGATGGGTATGGAGCGTCTGGACATTAGAGCAATAAAGCAGGTGCCTACAGCTTTTGGTGAGGCCGATATTATGCGCGTGGTGCTGACGTTGCCAGGTGTGAAATCGGTAGGAGAGGGTAGTACAGGCTTGAACGTACGTGGCGGCTCTACAGACCAAAACCTGATCCTTTTTAACGATGCCACTATTTACAACCCGTCGCACTTGTTTGGTTTCTTCTCTGCCTTCAACCCCGATATTATAAAGTCGGTGGAGTTGTACAAAAGTGCTGTCCCTGCCAAATATGGTGGTCGTCTGTCGTCGGTGCTAGAGGTAACGAGCCGCGAGGGTAACAAGAAGAAATTCTCTGGCTCTGGCGGTATAGGTTTACTCACAAGCAGGCTAACTTTAGAAGGCCCAATTATAAAAGGCAAGACCTCTTTTCTGATCGGTGGGCGCACAACTTACTCAGACTGGCTTCTGAAAAAACTGCCAAATGATTCGTTTAACAGTAGCACTGCCTCTTTCTATGATGTGAATGCACATGTAAGCCATGAGGTTGACAGCAAAAACAGCTTATACTTGACAGGCTATCTTAGCAAAGACAGATTTAAGCTTAGTGCAGATACCCTTTTTAGGTTTAAGAACGAAAATGCCAGTTTAAAATGGAAGCACATCTTCCATAATAAACTATACAGTGTGCTTACTACCACCCACAGCCACTATAGTTACGATATTTCGAACGATGAGAATGCTGTAAATGCCTCAACGTTAGCTTTTGGCATAAACCAGACAAGCCTACAGGCTGATTTTAACTACTTTCCTAACTCCAAGAATACCGTAGATTTTGGGGCTAGTTCTATACTTTATAATGTAGCACCTGGCAGCTTAACTCCTAACAGCCCAGAATCACTTATTGCGCCCGACAAGTTGCAGAATGAAAAAGGCTTGGAAAGCGCCATCTATATCTCTGATCGTTTTGATATAAGTCAGCGACTGTCCATTTCAGTTGGCCTTCGCTACTCTGTTTTTAATGCCATGGGGCCAAGGCAGGCATTTACCTACGCTCCAAACGTTCCTAAAACTGAAGGTACCATTCAAGACACTGTTTCTTATGGTTCAGGCGAAACATTTGCTACATATCATGGTCCAGAATACAGACTGTCGGCCAGGTATGGTTTAACCGATAATTCCTCGGTAAAAGTTAGCTTTAACAAGCTACGGCAGTACATCCACATGCTGTCTAACACAGCCACTATGTCGCCTACGGATATCTGGAAACTGAGCGACTCCAACATCAAACCCCAGGTGGGCGACCAGTTGGCGTTGGGTTACTACAGAAACTTCAGGGCCAATACCATCGAGTTCTCGGTGGAGGGCTATTACAAGTGGATGCACGACTTTCTGGACTACAGGGGTGGTGCCACGCTGATCATGAACCACCATATTGAGACAGATGTGGCCAACGCCGAAGGTGTTGCCTACGGTGTGGAGGCAATGCTAAGAAAATCTACAGGAAAGTTGAACGGATGGGTAAGCTATACTTATTCCCGCACATTGGTTCGCCTAAACGATCCGCGCGTTTCCGAGATCATCAACCGTGGCGAGTACTACCCGAGTAACTTCGATAAGCCCCATGATTTTACGATGATCAGTAACTACCGCTTTAGCCAGCGCTTTAGTACTTCGCTCAACTTTACTTACAGCACCGGCAGGCCTATTACGCTGCCACTGGCAAAGTACTACGATGGCAGCACCGAACGCATTTTGTACTCGGACAGAAATCAATACAGAGTGCCAGATTATTACCGCCTCGATTTTGCCATGAACATTGAAGGCAACCATAAGATTAGAAAATTAGCACATAGTTCTTGGACCCTGGCTGTGTATAACCTGACAGGGCGTAAGAACCCTTATTCCATTTATTTCAAATCAGAGGAAGGTAAAATCAAAGGCTACAAGATGTCGATCTTTGGCCAGCCGATACCTACCATTACCTATAACTTTAAGTTTTAATGCGCATGAAAACCTTGAACTGGAAAAATGCATTCAGTTGGCTGTTAATGCTGCTAGTAAGTTGCGTAGAACCTTATACACCTGACGTGCTGGATGCGCCAAATAATTTTTTGGTAGTAAATGGTTTTATAAATATAAACGGCCCCTCCACCATACAACTGCTGCGCACCCAAAACATTTACGACGAGAGCCAACCACTTGCCGAATCAGGGGCAATGGTTAAAATAGAAGAAGAACAGGGGCCGGCTTACACCTTAGAGGAGCAAGCAGGAGGTTACTATGTGCTGCACAACCTGGATCTGAACATTCTGAAGAAGTACCGCCTTTACATTAGAACCAGCAATGGCAAGGAGTATGTCTCAGATTTTATAGACGTAAAACCGACGCCAGCTATTGATGCGATAACCTGGAAACCAGTAGATGATGCCGTACAACTGTATGTAAGTACCCACGACGATGAAAATAACACCTGGTACTACCGCTGGGAGTACGAAGATACTTGGGAGTTTACAGCTGCCTATTATTCGTACCTCCGAAAAGTAGGCGATGAGATTGTCTATCGTGATTTAAAGTACGATAATATTTACAAATGTTGGAAAACAGAGAAGTCTACAACCATAGAGCTCGGGAGTTCTGTTATGCTAAGCCAGGACGTCATCAGTAATTATAAGTTGCTTACCATTCCAGCCACTTCTGAAAAGGTTGGTCTGCAATATAGCATTTTGGTAAAGCAGTTCGCGCTTACCCGTGAAGCTTACCAATATTGGGAAATATTGAAGAAAAACACCGAAAGCATAGGTACGCTATTCGACCCACTTCCATCGCAGTTAACAGGTAATATACGGTGTGTAACAGACCCTGACGAACCTGTAGTCGGCTATATGTCAGCTTCTTCAATGCAGCAGAAAAGAATCACTATCAAAGCGAATGAGCTGCCTGATGATTGGAGACTATTTTATCCAAGGTGTGCCCCTCTGGACACAATTCCTGTAGATAAAGCCATAGATTTCTTAGGTGAAACAGGTGGTTACCTGCCTGTGGGTGAAGTGTTTCCAGAAAATAGCCCTACTCAATTCCCGATAGGGTACACTTACTCTAATAGAAGTTGTGTAGACTGCACCGTTAGGGGCACCAATGTTAAACCTGGTTTTTGGGAGTAAACTTAGCATCTAAAATGAAAGACACAGTGCTTATAAACCTAAAAACTGCACTTTTGGCAAAAGCCTTTTTGCAAGCCTTGCTTTGCTTAACAGTTGGTGTGGCAGGTACTGGCGTTGCAGTTGCCCAAACCAGTACGTTTAGCAGCATAAAAGAAGATTTTGACCAGCACAGGCAAAAGGCATTACAGGAAAAGCTGTTCCTTCACGTCGATAGGCCTACGTACGTCTCTGGCGAAACCATGTGGTTTAAGGTCTATAATGTAGATGGCACTTTGCATAAGCCACTAGACATGAGCAAAGTTGCTTATGTGGAGGTGCTGGATGCTACACAGCAACCAGTGCTGCAGGGCAAGGTTGCGTTAGAAAGAGGAACAGGAAAGGGCTCATTTGTTGTGCCTGCTACACTTGCCTCTGGCAACTACACCGTTAGGGCTTATACCAACTGGATGAAGAACTTTAGCCCTGAGTTTTACTTTGAACAGCCTATAACCATTGTAAACACTTTTACAAAAATAGAGGCACCAGTAGTAGCTAAGGAAGCAAGTGCCTATACCATTCAGTTCTTCTCAGAAGGTGGCAACATGGTGGCAGGCCTTGAGAGTAAAGTAGCTTTTAAAGCTGTTGATATAAAGACAGGCCAGGGAATAAACTTTGAAGGGGAGCTTCAGGATCAGAAAGGGAATAAAGTAGCTGACTTTAAGCCGTATAAGTTCGGAATCGGGCATTTTTCTTTTACGCCTTCCAAAGGAGAGCAGTATGTAGCCGTGATAAAAATGGCTGGCAGCAAAGGCTTTGTTCAGAAATTACCTCAAGTACATGAGCAAGGCTATAGTTTGCAGTTGCAGGAGTTAGATGCTAATCGCGTACAGATAAGCGTACGGGGAGTGCAGCAACAGCAGGGGCAGGTTTACCTGCTAGGGCATGCCAGACAAATGATTGCTGTGGCGGAAGTAGCTCCCATAAACCAAGGAACGGCCCTTTTTACGGTAGATAAAAATGCCCTGGCAGAAGGCATCACACATTTCACAATTTTCAACAGCCAAAAGCAACCTGTGTGCGAACGGCTATATTTTAAACGCCCAACACAAATTTTACAACTCGAGGCGAAGGCAAGCAAAGCCCAATACAGCACACGCGAAAAAGTAGCTTTAGACTTATTGGCACAGGAAACTACAGGAAAAGCTGCTTCAGCGAACCTGTCTCTGGCTGTATACCGACTTGATTCGCTGCAAGCTTTCGCAGCCAACAGCATAGAAAGCTATCTGTGGCTTACCTCAGACCTAAAAGGCACTATCGAGAATCCTGGCTATTACTTTTCAGATGCTGGTGCTACAGACAGAGAAGCGATTGATAACCTGATGCTGACGCATGGCTGGAGCCGATTTAAATGGGAAGAAATACTAGCTAAAGAATTGCCTACTTACAGGTTTGTTCCCGAATTTGACGGACACTTTATCAGAGGCAAAGTAACACAAGCTACCACAGGTGCACCTGCACCTGGCGTTGTCACGTATTTGGCTGCGCCTGGCAGGCACATCCGCATGTACAACTCTGAAAGCGATGCAAACGGATTTGTCCGTTTCGAAACAAAAGACTTTTTGGGGCCAAAAGAAGTTGTAGTGCAAAGTAATTTTACAAAAGATAGCACCTACCACTTCGAAATATTTAGTCCTTTTTCAGATAAGTTTAGTGCCTCCAAGTCACATGCCTTTAGCCTGTCACAAGCACTTGAGCACAGCCTTACGCTTAGACATGTAGAAACACAAGCGCAGCAAGCCTATTATGGAAGTTACAGCAACAGATTTTTACCTTCTGGCATAGATAGCGTGGCTTTTTATGGCAAACCCGATGAGCAGTATAAATTAGATGACTTTATACGCTTCAAAGTGTTGGAAGAAGTAATGCGGGAGTATGTACCAGGCGTACAAGTCAGGACGCGGAAGGGCAAGTTCCACTTTATGGTTCATAACAGACCCCGAAAATTTACTTTCCAGAACGACCCACTGGTTTTGCTAGATGGGGTTCCTGTTTTTGACACAAACAAAATAATGAGCTTCGACCCGTTGAAAATACAGCGGCTGGATGTAATTACCAGTTTATACCTTAATGGGCCTTTAACATTTGATGGCGTTGTAAGTTACGCGACATATAAAGGAGACTTGGCAGGCTTTGAGTTAAATCCTCGAGCTTTACTTATTGAATATGAGGGGCTGCAACAGCAGCGGGAATTTTACACACCCAGCTATGATACGACAAAGCAAAAGCAAAGTCGTCTTGCCGATTTAAGAAACCTGCTGTACTGGAATCCCGAGTTGATAACTGAAGCTGAAGGTAAAAAGACTGTTGAGTTTTATACTTCTGATCAGGTGGGGACTTATTTAGTTGTAGTACAAGGCATGACCAAAAACGGCTTAGCAGGCAGCAAAGCCTTCACTATTAGGGTCGCGCCTGCGCTTTAGATTTGTATAAAAGAATTGAACGGGAGTAATTATAAAATATATGTCTACTAATAATCGTCGTAAGTTTTTACAGCAAATAGGAGGTATGGCTGCTGGTGTGGCAGGTATGTCTTTACTTGGCTCAAACGCCTTTGCCGCTGAGGCACCTAAAAAGCTGTTTTTTGACATTTCTTTGGCGCAATGGTCGTTGCACAAGACCTTCTTTAGTAAGGAGCTGGACACATTGGATTTTCCTGAAGTCGCAAAGAAGAAGTTTGGTATAAGTACAGTAGAGTATGTAAACCAGTTTTTCAAAGACAAAGCGAATGATAAAGGATACCTAAAAGAACTGCTGAAGAGGAGCAAAGACAACGGCGTTAAAAACCACCTGATCATGATAGATGAAGAGGGCGCTTTGGGTGATCTGGATAAGCAGAAGCGTGTGCAGGCGGTGGAAAACCACTACAAGTGGGTAGATGCTGCCAAGTTTCTGGGATGTGCTACTGTAAGAGTAAATGCTTTTGGTACTGGAGAGCCATCGGCAGTAAAGCAAGCTGCAGCCGATGGACTGAGCCGCTTAGGGGAGTATGCTGGTAGAGAAGGCATAAACGTGATAGTAGAGAACCATGGTGGGCTTACCTCTGATGCTTCTTGGCTGGCTGCGGTTATGAGGGAGGTCAACAGGAAAAATGTAGGCACCCTGCCTGATTTCGGTAACTTCTGTATTGCACGTGCAGGCGAGAACTTCTGGGAAGGCGAATGCATAAATGAATATGACCGCTACAAAGGCACAAAAGAACTCATGCCTTTCGCCAAGGGCGTTAGTGCCAAAACTTTTGACTTTGATGCCCAAGGTAATTGTGTGGAGACGGACTATACCAAAATGATGCGCATCATCAATGACTCAGGGTTTAGAGGCTATATGGGCATAGAGTATGAAGGCAGTAGCCTGAGCGAAGAAGAAGGTATACGTAAGACAAAAGCTTTGCTAGAAAGGATAGGAGCTAACTTTAGCTAATATTGACCATCTATTTTATCACGACAGATCGACATAAAATGACGGAGCAAGTACAACAGAGGATAAAAATTTTAGAAAGCTTCAATGCTGGCATTAGCTGGCAAAGCAAAACGCATGAGCAAAAGCGAAAGCGCCTTTTCTGGCTTAGCACTGCTCATCTTGTTGTTACGCTAATTCTTCTATTTGTTTTGTTATGGTTTACCACAAGGGCAATTTTGGGTATTGAAGTTGCAAGATGGGATAAAATGGGTCTGCTGGTTCTTATGAGTGTATCCTTCTTCTTAAGAGCACCTGCTTATTTTGTTGGTTATTTGCTGCAGAAAAACATTCAGAGAACACAAGCGCATAAAGTAAACCTGGACGTAAAACTAACAGAGGAGTTGGCCGAAACAATTTCAAGGATGAACTCCAGGAAGAGAAGAATATTGCTGATGCTGCCAAGTGTAGTTTTATCTGTCGCAGCGATATTGCAAGTGTTTGAGTTAAACTCGTACTGGTCTGTTTTTAGGTATTTTACGCTTTTCTACTGCTTCTTCTTTATTGTAAGGACGATTTTAGAAGTAAGTACAGTTAATCGCATCTTCAAGAAAGTAAACAGCGTTGGCTGAAAACGTGGTGCTGATGCAGGAAGTACAAGCGAAGGAATAACAGTTTAAAACTATAGTTACGAGCTATAAAACATAAAGCCCTGGCAGAAAGTAAACTCTGTCAGGGCTTTGTGTTTTAGGCTTAAAAATGGCTTACACCAAATCTACACCAGTATAATTAAACGGAGTTATTTGCTTCAATTCAGCCTTAATCTCTTCACGAACATCCAAAGAGTCGATAAAGCCGCTGATAGCTTCTGCTGTGATTTTCTCGTTTTTACGCGTTAGGGCTTTTAGGGCCTCATATGGCTGCGGATAACCTTCACGGCGAAGCACCGTCTGAATACCTTCTGCCACCACAGCCCAGTTTTCCTCCAGGTGATGATGAAGGGCTGCTTCGTTCAGTTCAAGTTTGCCTATACCGCGTTCCAGAGATTTGAGAGCAACTATAACGTGTGCAAGCGGTACACCTACATTGCGCAGTACCGTAGAGTCTGTTAGGTCGCGTTGCAGGCGGGAGATAGGCAGTTTAGCAGAAAGATGTTCCAGCACCGCATTGGCAATACCTAAGTTACCTTCCGCGTTTTCAAAATCGATAGGGTTTACCTTGTGTGGCATAGCAGAAGACCCTACCTCGCCAGCTTTAATTTTCTGTTTGAAGTATCCCATAGATACATATTGCCACACATCGCGGGAGAAATCAATCAGGATCGTATTTAGCCGCTTTAGCCCATCAAAGTAAGCTGCCAGGTTATCGTAGTGCTCTATCTGAGTCGTGTATTGGCTGCGTTTTAGGCCAAGCGCATCCTGCACAAAACTGTTGCCGAACGCGGGCCAATCTATAGCAGGATAAGCCACATAATGCGCGTTAAAATTACCCGTAGCACCTCCGAACTTCGCAGAGAAAGGCACTTGCTTCAGCAACTCCAGTTGTACTGCTAAACGCTCGGCAAAAACCATAAACTCTTTTCCTAAACGTGTAGGCGAAGCAGGCTGCCCATGGGTGTGTGCCAGCATCGGTACATCTTTCCACTGCTGTGCAAGGTTTGATAGCGTTTGCTGTAGTTGCTGATATGCTGGTTGTAGCACCTGTTCGTGAGCCTCTAGCAACGAAAGCGGAATGGCAGTGTTGTTCACATCCTGTGAGGTAAGCCCGAAGTGAATAAACTCCTTCTGCTGGCTTAATCCTAAAGCATCGAATTTCTCTTTTAGGAAGTACTCTACTGCCTTTACGTCGTGGTTCGTGATTTTTTCAGTCTCTTTTATCGTAAGAGCATCAGCCTCCGAAAAGTTTTCATAAATGGCGCGTAACGCTGGAAATGTGGCAGGCTGTATGCTCTCTAACTGAGGCAACGGCAGTTCGCACAAGGCTATAAAATACTCTACTTCTACCAATACACGGTAGCGAATAAGGCCAAACTCTGAGAAATAACCTGCAAGTTCAGTAGTATTGCGTCGGTAGCGGCCGTCTACGGGCGATATGGCAGTGAGCGTTGTTAAATTCATGGTATATTACTTTGTTCAAAGATAAGCAGGTTTGCCTATGTAAGCCAAACCAGATGTTAGGTTTATAAATTAGTACAATATGTAGTGGTGCTGAGGGGGTGAAGTAAGGTAGTATTTCAATGCAATTACATATGTTGTGGTATAGAGTAATATGTTGTTTTATAGTGGGTTGTGGAATCATTTGGTATGAAGCTTGTTCTATGAGGGCAAATGCGCCATTGGAAACAAATCCAAAAAGGCGCACACCCGTATTAGGGGGAGGTAAAAAGTGGCTTGTGATGATTCAGGGAAAGCTTCTTATTCTAAAATTTTAATTAGAGACACCTCTTTTCAGAAACTGAATCTTATTAGTTAATTCGCACCTGAATATTTTGGACCAGCGTTTGAAAAAAAGAATTTTGTTATGGGTGGGCGGTCTTTTCACCCTTTTCGTAGTGGCGGTTGTGGTAGCTTTTGCTTTCCGCAGCAGGCTACTCAATTATACTGTACAGCGTGTTATCTCTAAGGTAGAGAACAAGTATCCAGTCGATTTTAACATCGGAGGGGCAGAGTTTGTAGATTGGAACTCTGTGGTGCTTAGTAATATATCGATGGTGCCACATGATCATAAACCTCTTTTTAGAACTGATAGCGTTCATGCAGCCGTTAGTGTAGGTTCTATTTTCCGCGGGCGCATTGTTTTTCAGCGAATAGATGTGGCTAATGCTTATGTGACAGCTTTCAAGGACGGCGATGTAAATAATTTCTCGTTCCTCTTCAAAAAAGAAGATGACACCCCCGTAGATACAACCAAAAAACGAAACTACGGCGCTTTGCTGAACCGCCTTATAGAAACGGCTTTTGATAACGTGCCAGATCAGGTTGATTTTAAAAACCTGAATGTTTCTTACTTATCAACAAACCGCAGCATCGATCTTACAATGCCTTACCTAACCATGGATGATGGCACCATTGACACGGAAGTGTCTGTAAAGGTGGATTCTTTGGTAAATAACATGCGAGTAACGGGTACAATAGATCCAAGAGACTATATGATTTCGGCCAGCCTGTATGGTTTTGACGAGCGTGGTATTGTGGTGCCCTATGTAAAAGAAAAATTTGATGGGACAGTAGCCTTTGATACAGTTCATGTCAGCCTTTCTGAAAAGGATTTTAGCCGCGATATTCTTACCGTAAAGGGATCTGCCATGGTCAACGGTCTTGTTGTAAATCATGAGAAGCTGGCAGATGAAGACATTCATGTAAAAGAAAGTGCTCTGGATTATGTTATCTCCATTGGCCCTAACCTGTATGTGATAGATAGCCTGACGGAGGTACGCGTAAATAAAGCAAAAGCAAATATTTATGCGGCTTACCGAAACGATGAAACAAAGATCTATGATCTGAAGGTGAAAACTAAATCGGTGCCTGGCAACGACTTCTTCAGCTCATTACCAACAGGCCTTTTCGAGAACTTGGAAGGTATACAGGCAGAAGGAAACCTGAAGTATAAAATGAGCTTTCACCTGAACATGGATAGTGTAGACCAAGTGAGATTTAATTCGGATCTGGATGCCTCTGATGATTTTAGAATTGTTTCTTACGGTAAGAGGAACCTGGAAAAAATAAAAGGCTCGTTTGTACATACAGCCTATGAGTACGGCAAGCCTGTACGGACTTTTACAGTAGGGCCCTCCAATGCTTTTTACACGCCTATAAATGAAGTTTCTCCATATTTGCGCAATGCTATACTTACAGCTGAGGATGCGTACTTTTATCGTCACGATGGATTTCATGAAGAAGCATTCAGGCAGGCAATTGCTAAAAATATAAAAGAAGGCGAGTTTGCCAGGGGCGGTAGTACTATATCGATGCAATTGGTGAAGAACGTGTTTCTTACCAGGCAGAAAACAGTAACCCGTAAAGTGGAGGAAGCCATAATTGTTTGGTTGATTGAGAACCTAGACTTAGTTTCTAAAAATCGTCTTTTTGAAGTATATCTGAACATTATTGAGTGGGGGCCAGATGTATACGGGGTAAAGGATGCCACACGTTTCTATTTCGGAAAGCAGCCTTCAGAGCTTAATTTGGCAGAGGCTATTTTCCTAACCAGTATCATTCCGAGCCCCAAGAGGTACCGTTCTTCTTTCGATAGTTATGGTAATCTTAGGGAGTGGAAAAGTGGCTACTATAGGTTGATTGGAGGTCATATGCTGAGAAGAGGTCTTATTTCGCAGGCAGAATATGATAACCTCTACCCAAATGTACAGCTATATGGGCGTGCCCGCGATTTAATTGTAACAGCACCAGATGCTGCCCCAGAGGAAGATACAACCGAGTTCGAGTTGAAAACCATCGACTTGTTTGATTATGATTTCTAAAACAGAAAGGCCGCTTAAGCGGCCTTTCTGTTTTAGAAATCATAATCATCCTTAGCTAGTAGAGTGCTTTTAAAAAGCTACTTTTGCAGTAAAATCTAAAATAGGGGCAACTATAAAAGCCATTTAAGATCAGATTGTGAAAGACAATAACATACCTGAACAGATGAAAAAGCCAGTTGGGCTGATACCTCGCTTAGGAGCAACCGCTGCGCGTGCAGGTTTAGATTGGTTCTTGTTTGCTCTCCTTGGCATGATTGTATTGGCTTACCTGTGGCCGCAATTCGGTGTAGACCGAGAGCCTGTTTCGTTAGGAGATGTGGCTGGCTACGGTGTGATGTTAGTTTTTTTCTTCTACGGCTTGCGCCTGAGTCCAGACAAATTAAAGAGTGGGCTAAAAAGTTGGCGTCTGCACCTGGTTGTGCAGGCAAGCACGTTCATTCTTTTCCCGCTACTGATACTGCCATTACATGTTTTTTTTGAAGGCACAAGTTATGAGCTGCTGTGGCTAGGCACTTTTTACTTGGCGGCGCTCCCATCCACAGTATCCTCATCAGTCGTAATGGTATCTATTGCAGGTGGTAATATACCTGCTGCCATTTTTAACGCCAGTGTATCTAGCCTGGTTGGGGTATTGATAACACCACTTTGGATGGGGTTATTTTTGTCGGCAAGTTCTGAAAGCTTTGACATGGGCAGTGTTATGGGGAAGCTGGTGTTGCAGGTAATCGTGCCCGTAGCTCTTGGTATTGTACTTCATAAGTATTTGGGAGCTTTTGCCGAACAACATAAGAAAAGGATGCGTTATTTTGATCAGGTAATTATTTTAAGCATTGTATACACCTCTTTCTGCGATTCCTTTGCTCGTAACATGTTCAGCTCTTTTAGTGCAACTGATATTGTACTGCTAGGTGTAGCGGTGCTGGCACTTTTCTTTTTGGTATATGGAATAACTTCGGTCTTTAGCCGTTTATTAGGTTTTAGTAGCGCTGATACAATCACAACTGTTTTTTGTGGTTCTAAAAAGTCGCTGGTACACGGAACGGTCATGTCTAAAGTGCTTTTTCCTGATGCAAATATGGTGGGCATCGTTTTGCTGCCAATTATGATGTATCATGCGCTGCAGCTGCTGATTGCCAGCGTGATAGCACAAGCGAAGGCTCGTAAGACAGATTTAGTTGGAGCTAATAAATAAGAATAGCATATTCGCTTATTCGATTATTGATAAGGTGTTGGTAAGTTAGTTGTTATATCTTTTTAAGATAACTACTAGAATGTCTGTAACATTTTATAATTTTATGCCTACAATCAAAGCAATGATAGTTTAAGGTAGGTAAGATGAACACTTGGAGTTTTTTCAGTGTTTAAACTTTTTCTGGATATACAGATAAAAGCAGTAATAGCGCAGAATTTTGGATGCAATAATAAATTTTGCGTAGTGTTTAATTTAATGGAAATAAAATTTATCTTGTAGATAAATCGTATTATAGCTAATGACGAAAAAGGAACAAATACTTGAAACCGCACTGAAACTCTTTGCAGATAGAGGATATGAAAATACACCCTCTAGCTTAATTGCAAAGGAGGCTGGTGTCTCAGAAGGGTTAATTTTTAAGTATTACACCAACAAAGAAAATTTGCTGGAGACAATAATTAAAACGGGCTATACTCGTATCGTGATGAACAACCGTGGAATGTTAGAGGAAAAAGACCCTCAGACGTTCTTGAACAAGATATTAAGCCTGCCATCTAAGCTAGTAAGTGAAGAAAGAGACTTTTGGAGATTGCAGCGTCGCTTGTGGTATGATGAAACTGCAATGCAGCACCACAGACGTTTTATGCACCCATTGGTAGGCCGCTTGAAAGAAGCTTTTGCCGAACTCGGATATAAGGAGCCAGAACTTGAAACAGAAGTAGCATTGATGCTGGTAGATAGCCTTTGGCACCTGTTTATTGATGGTACTAAGTATGAGCACACGATGAAGCTGTTAAACGTGATTAAAGCGAAGTATCAGAGCCCAATTCAGTAGCTTAGTTGGTGCTTTTAAAAGTATAGAGGCAACCTCTTTTATGTGCTTAAGTTTTGCGATGCTTTAAATAGAACTAGAAATAGTTCGCAGTATAAGCCAGAAATAAAATATTTAATCAAAAAGCCCCTCACGCAGTTTGCGTGAGGGGCTTTTTGATTAAATGGCTAGAGCGGAAGTATAAACTTTTGTCTTTGGCAACGTTATTCCACTTATTGCTAAAGCTACTTTGTTGTTAGAAAGCAAAACTGGAACGACTAGTTATGCTACCTGCTTTGCATCTTTCTTACCTTCCAGAGCAGCTTCTTCATCTTTAAGAAGTTTCTTGTCTAGCACAAATGGGCCGAAGGGAAGAAGGGATGCAATAACAGCGGCAGCCACCTTTTTGAAAGACCAGCTATGTACCAGCGTTACTTGCAGTACTGCAAGTATGTACAATATGAACAACACGCCGTGTGCCCAGCCTACATATAGTGCTACCTCGGGTATGCCGAAGATTCTTTTTAAAGGCACGCCTATTCCGAGCAGGACTAGGTAAGAGATACCTTCGTAAATTCCAATGGTGCGGAGACGTGAAATTGGGGTTTTCATGTTTATTATCTTTTATGCTGCATTTTAACAGCGCAAAGGTAGGAATCGTGCCTTGCTTGTGGCTGTTTTTATTTTGGAAGCCAAACTTATTACTTATGATGGTGAGCTACACTAGAACGAATCCAGCTTGGAAGATGTAACGTCCATCATCATAAGGGAACAGTCAAAGCTGTTATTTGTAAGAAAAAAGGTGCAGATGATTGGACTATCACCTGCACCTCTTCTTAATCTATCTTTAGCAGTTTTGTTAGGAAAAACTATTTCTCCATAACAGATGTTGCTGCCGGAGCAGAACTCATTACTTCGTTCTGGATACCGATAGAATGACGGTGTATCGCATCGAAAATGGCTCTTACAAATGTCTCGTCTAAACCAGTGTCGGTAGCAACTTTAAGCCTGTTCTGAAGTACTTCTACCCAACGGCCTGCCTGGTAAATATCCAGAGCACTTGCCTTCTTGTATTCACCAATTCTTTTAGATATATCAGAACGAAGGAAAAGGATATTTATCAATTCATTATCTAATTTATCAATCAGGTTACGGAACTCCTGTAACTGCTCTGCCACTGCTACTCTTTCTGGCTCAAGATCCAGTGAGGTCAATAAGTTATCCAGTCCTTCTGGCGTTACCTGCTGCGAAGCATCGCTCAGTGCAACTGCAGGATTGATGTGGGTTTCAATCATCAAACCATCAACACCTAAATGCAATGCCTGCTGGCTCACTGGCTGAAGCAAGTCACGACGACCAGCAATATGACTTGGATCGCAGAACAAAGGCACTTCAGGTACCAGGCTACGGATTTCCTGTATTGTTTCCCACTTCGGGTGGTTACGGTAAGGCTTGTTGTTCGGTGTAGAGAAACCTCTGTGGATAAGACCCAGATCAGTGATGCCAGCCAAGTTCAAACGCTCCAAAGCGCCTACCCATAACTGGATGTCTGGGTTAACAGGGTTCTTAACCATTACTGGAATGTCTACACCTCTTAAAGCATCGGCTACCTCTTGTACAGAGAAAGGGTTTACTGTGGTGCGTGCGCCTATCCAAAGAATATCAACGCCATGCTTTAAAGCTTCCTCTACGTGTTGCGTATTTGCTACTTCAACGGCGGTAAGTAAGCCTGTTTCTTGTTTTACAGTTTTCAACCACTCTAAACCAACAGTACCTATACCTTCGAACATGCCTGGGCGTGTACGTGGTTTCCAGATACCTGCTCTGAAAACAGTTACCCTTTTGTCTTTGCGTATTTCACGGGCAGTCTGTAGCATTTGTTCTTCGCTTTCAGCACTACAAGGACCTGCGATTACAGTAGGTAATGGGCCACCGTTTAATAGTTTTGTTTTAGCGGCTAACTTTAAATTTGGTTTATTTGAGCTCATGGCTAAACTGTAAGTGTATGATGTTTCTTAATTCGATTAATTGCTTCTGTTAACTGTGCTGCCGGGGCGCAGAGCGAAATTCTGAGATAGCGCTCCCCCTGGCTGCCAAATATTTTTCCTGGTGTTAAAAACAGGTGTTGTTCGTAAAGTAACTGGTCCAGGTAAGCTTCTACATCAGCTACTTGCTCGGGTACTTTTGCCCAAACAAACATGCCTACCGTATTTGGTTGGTATTTACAGTGCAGGGCATCGAGCAGCTGGTGGGCTAGTTGTTTGCGTTCTGCATATACTTCATTTCGTTCTTCGTGCCACGCCTCGTTGTTTTGAAGTGCGGCAATAGCTGCTTTTTGGATGGGCAGGTACATACCAGAGTCCATGTTGCTCTTCACGGCCAATATAGCTGCCAAATAATCCTGTTGCCCCAGTACCATACCTACACGCCAGCCCGCCATATTATGCGATTTGCTAAGCGAGTTAAGTTCCAGGCAGCAGTCTGTAGCTCCCTCTATACTTAAAATACTTAAAGGCTGTGCACCAGGTAATACCAAGCTGTACGGGTTATCGTTGATAAGTAAAATGCTATTGGCACGTGCAAAGTTCACTAGTTCCCGAAGTTTTTCAGAAGTAGCCTGTGCACCCGTAGGCATATGCGGATAATTTATCCACATAATCTTTACTCCTTCTGTGGCCAGCCGCTCCAGTTCTTCCTGCTGAGGCAGCCATCCGTTCTCTTCGCTTAAAGTATAGAATATAGGCTCAGCACCTGCTAAACGTGTAGCCGTGGCATAGGCAGGGTATCCAGGGTTAGGTACAAGTACTTTATCACCAGGATTAAGAAAAGCCAGTGATGTGTGCAGAATACCTTCCTTAGAGCCCATCAGTGGGAGCACTTCTTTCTCTGGATTCAGTTCTACACCGTAAGTACTTTTATACCAACTGGCCATGGCCTGGCGCAGCGCTGGAATACCTGTGTAAGACTGGTAACCGTTAGTGCCTGGTGTCTTGGCAGTGTCTACCAAAGCCTCTAGTGTTTCAGCAGAAGGAGCCTGGTCTGGATCGCCTATACCTAGATTAATAATAGGCTTGCCTTCGGCCACCAGCGCTCTTACCTCTGCCAGCTTGCGGGCGAAGTAGTACTCTTTCACATGGCTTAAGCGGTTTGCCTTAGGTATAATCATGGTTATGCGTGTAAGACTGTTGCTAATGGAGTTTTAGCTGCCTGCGCGTTGTGTCGCGGGTGAGCTACTCCTTTATATGTTCCTAACTGCTTTAGCTCTTTTACCAAAGTTTTTACTTTTGCTATAGCTTTTTGTACCTGCTCACTATCCTTTCCTTCCAAATCGAGCGCAATGTACTGCTTTTCTGGAGTAGAAATGGCTGGAAGTGGCTGTGTGAGTGTAACAGCTATTTCCTGTGCCTCTAGTAAAAGAAGAAGTTTCTCTAATGATTCGTCTTTCTCAGAAAGACCAAGTATGATAGAGGCTTTGGTAGCTATAGCAGATGGCGCTGTTTCTCTAGAAAGTAGCAGGAAGCGTGTATAGTTATCTTTGCGATCAGCAATATGGGCCTGTAGTATCTGCATGCCATAGAGCTTAGCAGCTTCTTCGCTGGCGATAGCTGCCACACCTTTTAAATTATTCTCTTTGATATGGCGAGCACTTTCGGCAGTATCGTGGTTTTCCTGTGGTTGCATTTGGGGGTGCTTACCTAGGAAGGTGCCGCACTGCAGTAGTGCTACTGGGTGCGTGAGCACCGTGTGTATATCCGCCAAATTCTGACCTGGTAAAGCCATAATATTCTGGTCGATAGGAAGCCAAAGCTCGCCTATGATGCTGAAGTTGTTTTGCAGCAATAGCGTGTAGTTAGAAAGAATACCTCCTGCCAAGGCATTTTCGATAGCCATCACAGCAAAATCGGTCTCACCTGCTGCCAATGCTTTGCAAAGGCTGTGGAAAGACTCACAAGGCAA
Organism: Pontibacter harenae; assembly: GCF_020907245.1. Classification (GTDB taxonomy): domain Bacteria; phylum Bacteroidota; class Bacteroidia; order Cytophagales; family Hymenobacteraceae; genus Pontibacter; species Pontibacter harenae. The sequence goes on from NZ_JAJJWH010000015.1 coordinate 26,694, forward strand.
GGTTTCTAGCGATTTTTTTGCGAAACTCTTTCTTGCTGCTACATCATGAAATGAAGCAGGCCCACCCTGTATCGCTATTTTTAGTTGCTGTACCATAGTACTTGTTTAAAACAAAAAGCCCCGCTTTAGGCGGGGCTTCTAAGGTTATTTTTGTGTTTACTTTAACGCAAAAGCATTACCCTTGGAGCCCCGAACGGGTACCAAAAAAGTAAAAGCTAAAAAAGTATGCGCTTTGTAAAATCATATTGCTAAACTTTAATAAGTCAAATGTAAGGCAAATGAATTTGAGTTGCAAGAATTTTTTAACAAATTTTTAAATGTTAGCTTGCTTATTTGCTAAATAAGCAAGCTAACATTTGTTAGGTTGTGAAATTCTAAGCACTTACTAATTGTTTACGCTTTGTATAAGTATGTTTGAGCATAATGCTTGCGCACCTCCTGGAAAATTGTCTGTACAAACTCCTTGTTAACTCCAGCTGAATTGGCATGTACTAAAAGATCTCCTAATACATGATCCCATTGCACCACCTGAGGTGCTTCGATTGTATCCGCATCCATATAGTCATTCAGTTTAGCCGATAACCTGCTGCGGCGGGCAATTAAATCTAGAAGCTCATCATCTAAGTGCTCTATATATTTGCGAAGTTCTTCCAGTTGTGCGCCTTTTCTAGCAGAATCGGCATCATCGATGTTATAATCTAGTGTTTGAAGCAGCATATCCAGTTCCTGTGGCATTAGTTGTTGCTGGGCGTCGCTAAGCGCCAAGGCTGGGTTATAGTGTGCCTCCACCATCAAACCATCATAATCTAAATTGAGGGCACGTTGGCTAACGGGGCGCAAAAGACTTCTTCGGCCAGCTATATGGCTCGAATCGCAGTAAACTGGTATTTCTGGCAGTACTTTCCTTAGTTCTACCACATGGTCCCACTTGGGGTGGTTGCGGTATGGGGCATTGTCCATGGTAGAAAATCCTCTATGTACAACTCCTAAGTCTTTTATGCCACTATGATGTAGGCGCTCCAGGGCTCCAATCCACAGCATAAGGTCTGGGTTTACTGGGTTTTTTACCAACACAGGCACGTCTACTCCCTGCAAAGCATCGGCAATGTCCTGTACCAAAAAAGAGTTAACAGTGGTATGCGCACCTATTATCAAAATGTCTACGCCATGCTGTAAAGCTTCTGTTACATGCTTGGCATGGGCTACCTCGCAGGCGGTACGAAGGCCTGTTTCTTGCTTAACCGTTTTTAACCACTCAAGCCCGACCGTGCCAACACCCTGAAAATGTCCTGGCCTAGTTCTGGGCTTCCAGATTCCAGCTCTAAAAACAGAGAGCCCTTGAAGCTTTTGAAGGCCGAGCGCTGTCTTTAACATTTGCTCTTCACTTTCAGCACTGCATGGGCCTGCTATGATCACAGGTCTATCAGTTTTTGCAAGTGTACTGCTACTTTTGCAAAGCTTCATGGTGGTTGATGTATTCATGGTTTCTACAAGAACTAATTAATATATTTTAAACTTTAGATTTAGAACAAAAAAAGCCTCGCTTTTCTGGCGAGGCTTTCAGGTCTTATTTTGTTATTTTTAATTAACGCAAAGCTCACCCGAAGGCCCCGCAGGGTCTAATAGATTTATTGTATTGAAGTACAAGTGCGTTGATAAAAAACATATGTTCTTTTTTTTGATATGTAAATATATCAAAGATTTTAAGGTAATGCAATATTTGTTAATGGATTGTTTAAAAAGAAGGGTGAAATTTGCTAAAATGTTATCAAGCTAGAATTAAACTCAAATACACATTTACTTACTTTTGAGCCTGATTTTCCTCTGTTTAAACAACAATAGCGTCAAAATCGTCTGTTTTTTCAGAAGAGAGCTTTAAAAAAGGCTCAATTCTGTCAAATTATTTAATTTTTGTTTCGTGAAAAAAATGCTGTTTTTTCATTTAATCTTTTGGTAAATAACTGAAGGACTGGTGCAAGACTACAGAGTAAAATCTGGTGGAGGAGGCAACTCATTGTCCTTTTTAGGAAACAGAAGCGATAGAACAATGGAAACCGTAAGTATAAAGCCCACTACGAGCAATGCGTAGCGCATGTCAATCTCTATCAGGTCACTTAACACTAGTTTGGCTCCGATAAACACTAAAATAAGAGACAAGCCATAGTGCAGGTAGTGAAACAACTGCATAATACCCGCCAAAGCAAAGTATAAAGCCCGAAGGCCTAGCAAGGCAAACACATTTGATGTATATACGATAAATGGATCTTTAGAAATGGCTAATATGGCAGGGATGGAATCTGCTGCAAAAACAACATCTGTGCTTTCTACCATTATCAGCACCAGAAAATGCGGTGTGGCAAATAGTTTACCACCGTGCCTCTCAAAAAACTTTCCATCGGTAGCAGTCTTTGTGATACGCATATGCTTGCTTACCCAGTTTACAAGCGGGTTATTTTCAGGGTGTACCTCTTCATCTTTTGAAAAGGCCATTTTAACGCCAGTGAAAATAAGGAAGGCCCCAAGTATATAGATGATGAAGTGGAACTTAGAAATAAGCGCCACACCTAGTATTATAAACAGTGCCCGCAGCACAAGTGCACCCAAAATGCCCCAAAACAAGATTTTGTGCTGAAACTTTAATGGCACTTTAAAAAAGTTGAATATTAGGATGAAGACAAACAGGTTATCAACACTGAGAGACTTCTCAATGAGGTAGGCTGTGAGAAACTCCAGGGCAGGAGCAGGGCCTTGCCAGTAGTAAATAAAGGCATTAAAGCATAAGGAAAGCACAACCCAGAAAAGACTCCAGAGAAGTGCCTCCTTTATTTTTACTTCATGTTCTTTCTTATGAAACACGAACAGGTCGAGGCCCAGAAGAAAAAGAACAAATGCGTTGAATATTATCCAGAAATAAATTTCATTCATGGTATGTGCACAATGGTGCTATTAGCAAATATGGATGCAAGGGCTTATGCCGAAAGTGTAAAATTAGCTATAAAAGGTTTGAATTGTTAGTATGCCAGATGGCCTTTTTCAAGGCCGCAAACTAATAGGAATAAGAAGTGAGACTGCAAAGGAACTAGTAGCGGTCGAAATGGCGAAAGAAACTGTTTATCTTCATCTTAAGAACTCCGAACACTGCTTCTTTAAAAATGCCTTTATTCATTTTAGATTGACCTTTAGTACGGTCTGTGAAAATGATAGGTACTTCCACAATCTTAAAGCCGAATTTGTAAGCCAAGAACTTCATCTCAATCTGAAAAGCATAGCCTACAAAACGGATTTTGTTTAGCTGTATGGTCTGAAGCACTTTGCTGCGGTAGCACTTGAAACCAGCCGTTGTGTCGGCAATGGGCATGCCTGTAATCAGGCGTACATAGTGGCTGGCAAAGTAAGACATTAGTACACGGCTCATGGGCCAGTTTACTACGTTTACCCCCTGCACATAGCGGCTTCCTATGGCTACATCGTTGCCCTCTACAGCGCAGGCGCGGTAAAGCCTTACCAAATCATCAGGATTATGAGAGAAGTCGCAGTCCATTTCAAAAATATACTCGTAGCCTCTTTTTAAGGCATACTTAAAGCCATGGATGTAGGCCGTTCCTAGTCCTAGCTTTCCAGTGCGGGTTTCAAGGTACAGGCGGTCAGGGAATTCCTCCTGCAGTTGGCGGACAACGTCTGCTGTGCCGTCGGGTGAACCATCGTCAATTACCAACAGGTCGAACGGGTGATTTAAAGACATCACTTTCCGCACCATAGCTTCTATGTTTTCCCGCTCGTTGTAGGTTGGGATGATCACCAACGATTCTTTCATGCTTCAAATATAGCTAATCAGCTATTTGCAGCGAGGTTTAGGCTGGAATTATTTATTGAGAAGCCTTATTTTTTCGCGAAATGGACTTTTGTTTAAGGCTTTGCTTGGTACAAGGCATTATTAACGCTGGTTATGAAATTCTGTTAACAGCCAGGCAATAAAGTATGACCTGAGTTTTGATTAGCAACTATAAAGGCATTTGTGTGCAAACCAAAGGCATAAGTCTTAATTTTGATTTGAAACTACATAACTCTTATGCAAAAGCAGAAATGTGTATTCCTAGACCGTGACGGTGTACTAAACCGTGAACGTGGAGACTATACGTATATTATTGAAGATTTCGAGGTAATTCCTGGCGTGCCAGAGGCACTAAGGTTGCTAAAGCAACATGGTTTTCTGCTGATTGTGGTAACGAACCAGGCAGGTATTGCGAAGGGAAGGTACACGAAAGAAGATGTGCTGGCATGCCACCAGAAACTGCAGAATTCGTGTGACAGTTTGATTGATGCGATTTATATGGCCCCCTCGCATCCTAGCTTTTCAGAGTCTTTGTCCAGAAAACCAGATAGTTTGATGCTGGAACGCGCCATAGCCAAATATAATATAGATGCCGATGCTTCGTGGCTGGTAGGTGACTCCATCCGAGATTTACTGGCGGCTGCTAAGGTAGGGGTAAAAGCTATATTGGTAGGGCCGCATGAGATGGGAACTTATCAAAATCAAGTGCAAGATCTATTTGAAGCTACAAAGTTGATTTTAGATGATAAAATTGGATAATATTTTTGAAGCTTTGGCTTAGAGATAATTATGATTTTTTACTTGCAGGAAATTAGTTTTTGCATTTTGTGCAAAGCTATAAAACAAAAAGCCAGCTTAAAGCTGGCTTTTTATATATCAGTAGGCTGTGCCTTAGCTGTTACCTTCTTCAGTTGTACTAGCTGATGCAGTAACGATTTGTGGCGCTTCCTGCTCTATTTGCGTGTTTTTTTGTGCTGGTGCGTAGCTGTATGCTGGGCAATAAGTCTTGCAAGAAGACACGCCAAGGGCTAAAAACAGGGCACCAAATGCGAATAATTTTCTCATGATGGTTAGGTATTAAGAGATAATGAGTCCAAAAATACATTTTTTACTATAAAAGCAAAAATTGCACACTAAAAAGTTAGCAACCAAACTTTTATACTTCGTATCCCAATATACGCAACATCGACTCATAAGATTGCTCTGGTGCAAATTGCCAGCTCTTTAACTCGCCGTTTTCGTCCTTATCTACCAGAATGTGCTGTGGCGACGGGATCAGGCAATGTTTAATGCCGCCGTAGCCACTTAGCTGCTCTTGGTAAGCGCCCGTATGGAAGAAACCGATATAGAGGGGCTCGTTTTTCGGGATCTTTGGCAAGAACACCTGGAACGAGTGCATCTCAGAATTGTAGTAATCTTGGCTATCGCAGGTCATGCCACCCAACTGAATTTTACGGTACTCTTTATCCCAGTGGTTTACCGCCAGCAGTGGCCAACGCTGATTCAGAGCCCAGGCATCAGGCAAGTTCGTGATAAACGATCCATCTATCATATACCAAAGCTCTTTATCATTCTGTAGTTTTTCATCCAGAATAGAGTAGATGTTGGCAGCGCTTTCGCCTACTGTAAAGATTCCGAACTCAGTAAAAATATTCGGTTCAGGCACACCTTCGTCAGCACAAATACGCTTTATGGTTTGCAAAATCTGCTCTACCATGTAGCGGTAATCGTAATCTGCCTGAATAGATGTTTTAATCGGGAAACCTCCGCCAATATCTACCGTGTCTAGCTCAGGGCATACTTTTTTAAGCTCGCAGTACTTGCGTATAAAGCGGCTAAGCTCCGACCAGTAATAAGAGGTGTCTTTTATACCAGTGTTTATAAAGTAGTGTAGCATTTTAAGCTCAAACCTTTCGTCTGGCTTAATCTGCTGCTCATACAGGTCTATTAAGTCTCCGTAGCGTACACCAAGGCGCGATGTATAGAACTCGAATTTCGGTTCTTCATCCGCAGCCAAACGTATACCGAATTTGGTCTTCTGCTTAACATTCTCTTTATAATAACCTATTTCACCTAAGTGGTCTATGATAGGCATACAGTTAACAAAGCCTTCGTTTATGAACTCCGTAATCCACTCACGGTAGCGTTCGCGCTTAAAGCCATTGCAAATGATGTACGTGTTCTTATCGATTTTACCTTTCTTGTATAGGGCACGCACAATCTGCATATCATACCCAGACGAAGTCTCGATATGAATGCCGTTTTTAAGAGCTTCTTCCATCACAAAAGAAAAGTGAGAAGCTTTCGTGCAATAGCAATAAGTGTATTTGCCTTGGTAATCTAGTTTTTCGATAGACTCAGCAAAGAGCCTTTTGGCCTTCTGAATCTGAGAACTAATTTTAGGTAAATATGTAAGTTTAAGGGGGGTGCCGTACTGTTTAATGAGGTCCATCAACGGAATTCCGTTAAAATATAACTCATTATTTTCTACGGTGAACTCATCTGTGGGGAAGTCAAAAGTCTGATGTATCAGATCGGTGTATTTATCCATCTAAAGTGATATAGTCTATAATTAGCTGTGCAATATTGTCTGTATTTTACAATCTTTGCAAAAACTTTGTTTAAATTATATTGTTCAGCATCGTAATATATTTGGTTGAGGGGCAAAAAATATGGGTAGCCAGTTTATTTGTGCTAAACCTGAACAGATTCATTCTATGAAAAAAATTAAACTGATAGAAGTAAGGTCGGAGCTTGGAGCGGGTACGCGTGGAGCAAGTATGGGAATTGAGGCCCTGCGTGTCGCTTGCTGGGATAAAGGATCTGATTATTTCAGGCGCTTTAACTCTGTCAGTGTTCCAGATTTGAACTACACCTTGTTTGATAAGGATGTTTTCCCGAATGCCCACCGAATAGACAGCATTCTGACTGTGCAAAAAAACATTGCCAGAGCTGTGGCTCAGACCTTTGATACCGACATGTTTCCGTTGGTGCTCTCTGGCGACCATTCTAACGCACATGGCACTATAGCTGGTATAAAATCGGCTTACCCAGATAAAACGCTGGGCGTGATTTGGATTGATGCCCATGCTGATATTCATTCGCCGTATACTTCGCCATCGGGCAATGTGCACGGTATGCCGCTGGCTATGGCCCTGAACTGGGACAACCTGAACCGCCAGATAAACGAACCAGCCCCAGAGACAGTATTTTTTTGGAACTCGCTGAAGAAGCTTGGTTTCGACGGCCCTAAAATAAAGTCTGAGCACCTGGTGTACATTGTGGTGCGCGACACAGAAGAGCCCGAAGATTTTATCATCAAAGAAAACGGGATAAAGAATTTCAGTTATGCCGAGTTTACAGCAAAAGGTGCGAAGCAGGTAGCTGCGGAAGCGTTGGAGCGGCTAAACGGGTGTGACATCATCTACATTTCGTTTGATGTCGACAGCCTGGACTCAAAGTTTTCGAAAGGAACAGGCACACCTGTAGAAATCGGGTTGACTGTGGAGGAAGCGAAAGAACTGAACCATTACCTGCTGCAGGACCCGCGTGTAGTGTGCTACGAGATGACCGAAATCAACCCAACGCTGGATACAGAAAATACTATGGCTGAGAACGCTTTCGAAATATTGGAAACAGCTACAGCCGCCATTTTACAAAAAGAATCTAAAAGTACAGCTATACAATAATGCAACTCCAACAAGCCATTAGCCAACGCATAAGCGAAGCTCTCAAAGCTCTATTCGATATTTCTGTGGATGCCTCTCAGGTGGCGCTGCAGCCAACCCGCAAAGAGTTTGCAGGCTCTTTTACGTTTGTTACCTTTCCTTATACCAAACAGGTAGGCAAAGGGCCAGAGCAGATAGGCCAAGCGCTGGGAGATTATTTAAAAGAGCATGCCGCTGAGGTAAAGGATTTTAATGTTGTAAAAGGCTTCCTGAACCTAGAGGTAAAGGAGAATGTGTGGCTAAACCTGTTCCGCGAGCTAATGCAGAACCCAGCGTATGGTCAGGCAGAGCCGAGTGGAAAGAATGTGATTGTGGAATATTCATCTCCTAACACAAACAAACCGCTGCACCTGGGCCACCTGCGCAATAACTTTCTGGGTTACTCTGTAGCCGAAATACTGAAGGCCAACGGGCATAAAGTGCTAAAAGCTAATTTAGTGAACGACCGAGGTATCCATATCTGCAAATCGATGCTGGCTTACCAGAAAATGGGCAATGGCGAAACACCTGCAAGCAGCGGCATTAAAGGCGACCACTTGGTTGGTAAATACTATGTGCTGTTCGATAAGGCCTATAAAGAGCAGATAGACGATCTGGTAGCGCGAGGTATGGAGAAAGAGGAGGCAAAGAAAAAAGCCCCGCTTATGCTGGAGGCCCAAGAAATGCTACAGAAGTGGGAGCAAGGCGAGGAAGAAACCGTGGCGTTGTGGAAGCAGATGAACTCTTGGGTATATGCTGGCTTTGATGAGTCTTACAAAACCATCGGCGTCGATTTTGATAAGTTCTACTACGAGTCTGGCACTTATATGCTGGGCAAAGAGCGTGTAGAAGAGGGCTTGGCAAAAGAAGTTTTCTTTAAAAAACCTGACGGCTCTGTGTGGGTAGACCTGACCGACGATGTGCTGGACCAGAAGCTGGTGCTGCGAGGCGACGGAACCTCCGTTTATATTACGCAAGACCTAGGAACAGCCGAACTTAAGTATAACGACTTCCCTTATGACCAATCGGTGTACGTAGTGGCCGATGAGCAGAATTACCACTTTCAGGTGCTGAAGGCTATACTTAAAAAGCTAGGAAAACCTTACGCTGAGGGTATTTACCACCTCTCTTACGGCATGGTGGACCTGCCTTCGGGCAAGATGAAGTCGAGAGAGGGAACTGTGGTAGATGCCGATGAACTGGTGCAGGAGATGGTGGATACCGCTCGCCAGCAGACCGAGGAGTTAGGTAAGATAGAAGGCTTTACAGAGCAGGAGGCGAAAGAACTATACCATACATTGGCTATGGGTGCCTTAAAATACTTCCTGCTGCGTGTGGACCCAAAGAAGCGCATGCTGTTCAACCCACAGGAGTCTATCGATTTTAAAGGCAATACAGGACCGTTTATCCAGTACACACATGCTCGTATCTCGGCTATACTTCGTAAGGCCTCCGAAATGGGTATAGCAGTAGACGTTGCCGCTTTTGATGACTTTGAGAACCTGCACGAGACGGAGCAAGAGGTGATTTCGCAGTTGGTAAACTTCCCTGAAGTGGTTAAAGAGGCGGGTAGCCTGTATGCGCCGTCTGTTATCGCCAACTATGCCTACGAACTGGCCAAAGCCTATAACCGCTTTTACCAGGAGGTGTCCATCTTTAACGAGACAGACGAGCAGGCACGTAAGTTCAGAATTGCACTCTCTGCCATGGTAGCTCGCTTTGTGAAAGCAAGTATGGGCTTACTGGGTATAGCAGTTCCAGAGCGTATGTAGTAAAATAATTTAGCTGTAGAAGGTTGTATTTTAAAATGTTAAGTGTAAACTTTTTGTTAAATAGATGCAGATGTTACAACATTTTAAACAATAATGCGATTATATTGTATCTTTGTGTAGTTCACAATATTACAGCAAAGATCAAAGCTTTACGTATGATGAAAACATCTACATTTTTACTCCAGGCAGCCGTATTATTGGCGCTGGTTGCTATGGCCTCATTTACGGCACCAAAAGCAGACTCAAAAGCAACAACACTAGATACTATGGAAAATGAAGCGGCGGTAGCGAAAGGCTTTTATTCTTTTAAAATGCAGTCTTTGGAAGGCAAAAAGGTTGATTTCTCAAAGTATAAAGGCAAAAAAGTATTGTTGGTGAACACTGCATCAGAATGTGGTTATACGCCACAATACGCCGATTTGCAGAAGCTACATGAAACACATGGCGACAAGGTTGTTGTATTAGGCTTCCCTGCTAATAATTTTGGTGGGCAAGAGCCAGGTTCCACCGAAGAGATTGCTAGCTTTTGCCAGAAGAACTATGGTGTAACTTTCCAGATGTTCGATAAAGTTTCGGTGCTGGGCGAAGATCAGCATCCTTTGTATAGCTGGCTACAGCAGCAGGCACCAAACAAGGAAAAGCCAAGCTGGAACTTCTGTAAGTATTTAGTGGACGAAAATGGCAAAGTAGTAGCCTTCTTTCCTTCAAAAGTAAAGCCGATGAGTGAAGAGCTTTTGGCAGCTATCAACAAATAACAATTTATAGTTAAGTTTTAGAATTGACTGAAGTGAATCATTATACTGAAAATCCAGGCTTGGTGAAGGCCTGGATTTCTGCTTTTAGACCCCGTACGCTACCTTTGGCATTGTCTTGCATTGGTATGGGTGGTTTTATGGCAGCGGCACACGGTGCCTTTAACGGTACAATTGTAGCGCTCTGTGTGCTTACCACGCTCTTTCTGCAGATACTCTCTAACCTGGCTAACGACTACGGTGATTCTGTGCATGGTGCCGACAGCGTACATCGGGAGGGGCCGAAGCGGGCTGTGCAGGCAGGGCTGATTAAGGCGGAACACATGAAAAAGGGGATGATGGTGTTCAGTGCACTGTCGCTGCTGTCTGGCTTGCTGTTGCTGTGGGTTGCTTTTGGTGCGGAAGGTATGCTGCTGGCGCTGCTGTTTCTTGCTATTGGCTTGGCTTGTATTTGGGCAGCTATCAACTATACGGCAGGTTCTAAACCCTATGGCTATGCTGGACTGGGCGATATTTCGGTTTTTGTTTTCTTTGGACTGGTGGGTGTGCTAGGTACATACTTTCTTCAAGCGCAAACGCTAAATGCGGTAGTTGTACTTCCAGCCTTGATTTGTGGCTTCTTCGCGACTGCGGTTTTAAATGTAAACAACATCCGCGATATCAATTCCGACCTACTGGCAGGTAAGCATTCTATACCTGTGCGCATAGGTCAAAAACCTGCACGTGTTTACCACCTGTGCCTCTTGCTAGGTGGAGTGGCAAGTGCCTTTGCGTACGTATTGCTGAACTTTTATAGTTGGTGGCAACTGCTATTCGTGTTGGCTGTGCCTTTAGTTATAGTTAACGGTGTGAGCGTGTGGCGCAAAAGAACCTCCGTGGAACTGGACCCGTACCTGAAGCAGATGGCCATAACCACTTTACTTTTTGTGTTACTGTTCGGAATAGGGCAGCTACTGTAGTTATAGAATTACTTTTAAGAGCATCAACGGCAGGTTATAATATATAGCCTGCCGTTTTTATTTAAGTACTAAGATGATTGCAGACGTCACATGATGCTCTATAAGTTGTCCGTGTAACTGTAACTTAAAGCCTCTGTAGTTCAAAACCTTTGTCTTCGGCCAAAATACGTTTTTGAAAGAGAAATTCTTCCCTCTTATAGGTCATTAACAGGATGTTGGATAGCTAAGGAACAGGAGCACTCTTGGCAGACCTGGAAGTTTAGTATCCTGATGAGTTTAATCCCGTAAATTCAGTTTAATGTAGCAACACAAAATACAACACATGCAAAAAAGAAAGCTAGGAAACTCAGAATTAGAAATAGCACCGTTAGCCTTTGGTGGAAACGTATTTGGCTGGACAGCTGACGAAGCCACATCCTTCAAATTATTGGATGCCTTTACAGATGCAGGTTATAATTTTATCGATACAGCAGATGTATACTCTCGCTGGGCCTCTAGCAACGAAGGCGGCGAGTCGGAGGCCATTATAGGTAAATGGCTGAAGCAGCACGGAAACCGTGATAAAGTAATCGTTGCCACCAAAGTAGGCAGCGAAATGGGAGAGGGTATGAAAGGTCTGTCCAAAGCATATATTCAGAAAGCGGTAGAAGCTTCGCTAAGGCGCCTGCAAACAGACTACATCGACCTCTACCAATCTCATTACGACGACCCCGATACACCTGTGGAGGAGACGCTGGAAGCTTATGCACAACTCATAAAAGAAGGTAAAGTGCGTGTGATAGGCGCCTCCAACTTCGAGCCAGAGCGACTGCTGGAGTCGCTGGAGGTAAGTAAGGCAAACGGATTGCCACGATACGAGTGCTTTCAGCCCGAGTATAACCTCTACGACAGAGAAGATTATGAGAACAAATACGAGCAAATCTGTACCGAGCATGACTTAGGCGTAATTAGTTACTACAGCCTGGCTAGTGGCTTTTTAACAGGAAAGTATCGCTCTGAAGACGATTTAAGCCAAAGCCAGCGTGGAGGTGGCGTGAAAAAATACTTAGATGATCGGGGTTTACAAATTTTAGATGCTCTGGACAATCTGGCAGAAGAATACAGTACTTCTCCAGCCAGTGTTGCTCTGGCTTGGCTAGAAGCCCGTGCCAGTATAACAGCTCCCATTGCCAGTGCTACAAACCTGTCACAGCTAGATGATTTGATAAAAGCCGCTGATCTTAACCTCAACAATTCGGCAATTCAGCAACTGACACAGGCAAGCGCCTACTAAAGCCATATTTTATTAGGCATTATTCGTTGCTCTAGTTTCGGAATAGCGATTAATTTCTCCTTTCAATATGGTGCTTTAGTTGGCAACCTTCCGAAACGTCTTTCTGAACTTTAACCATATAAGGAGTCGTAACCTATAGCGGCTCCTTTTTAAAATATGCGGATAACGTCTGGAGCTTTAAAACGGCTTTCTTGTCGCTGGGTCTGTTGCTGCTTAAACATTTTAAAATTACCCTCAGCATCCATTGGAGCAATATCTAATATAGACTTTGGCGCTACCATCGGGAAATTGGTGTTGATGTGTGGCCCCTTAGGCAATTCAACCTTAAGTACAGCTTGTTTAAAATCTCGTTCTGTAGCCCATGGCATAACCTGTACCGTTGGCAGTTCTGTTGCGCTTTGTAGCAGTTTTATATGGACTGTATAATTTTGTCCAGCAGAACTTTCGGGTATAACCAAACACTTTTTCTGATAGCCCAATGCACTGTACACGACACTGTCGCCCGCAGACACAGGCAAAGTATAATAACCGTTAGCAGCTGTTTGCGTGCCTCTATTTTTAGTAGGTATATATACTGCTACACCTGCCTCTGTGGCCATACTATCGCCCAGCACTACAAAACCTGACAGTTGCACTACCTGTTGCCTTACCTGTGCAGCTGCTTCACCTACTGCAGCCACAAAAAGAATCGCCATGATGGAAAGTACTATGAGCAAACTGTTTGCTGTAGCCTTGCCTTTTGTTGTGTGCTGCATATATAGAGCTAACGCAATAGTCAGCCCTATATTGAGTTTAAAGTACAGACAAAGGTTTTATTAAAGATGATCTTTTGTGAACTGTAACGGCAGGAGATCACTTACCGAGTGGCAGCGGTAAAACGTGCCTTCAGGACCTTGCAGAATAACAGGTATAGCTTCCTGTTGCTTGTGCTCATACTCTGACATTACCTGCCTACATGCGCCACAGGGCATTGCTGGCAAGAATTTTTCTTCGCTAAGGCGTCGAGCTGTAACAGCCAGCAATTTTATTTTTTTGTTAGGATATTGGGCACTCATACCAAAAAGGGCAGTACGCTCGGCGCATAATCCTGAAGGGTAGGCGGCATTTTCCTGGTTGCTTCCTCTAAAGATGGAGCCATCTTCCAGTAAAAGCGAAGCGCCTACTAAAAAGTTTGAGTAAGGGGCATATGCATCGTTGGCAGCTTCTTGTGCTACCTGTAAGGCTTCTTTTTCCTGTGCTGTCAGTTCTTCTTCTGATTCCAGCACATCTATGGTGATATTTATATTTAGCTCACTTGCCATTTAGTCCCTGTTAGGTTTAAAAATGAGAAAAGGGCTTTAAATATACTATTTTTTGCTTACATAAGAAGATTAAATATTTGCCTTGATTGCTGTAATGCTTAACTTTTGGCAAACCTGCTGCTATGAAAAAGATTTTGCTACTCGGTGCTGGGCGCTCAGCCTCTTCTCTTATAAAGTATTTCCTCCAGAATGCCCCTACCGAAAATTGGCAGATCCGCATCGGCGATATTGCTGTTGAGCACCTGCAGGCGGCGCTGGAACCGCATAGTTTTGCAGAGGCTTTTGTGTTTGATGTGCATAAAGCGGAGCAGCGGGCAAGGGAGGTAAGCCAGGCTGAAATGGTAATTTCATTGCTGCCTGCGGTTTTCCACATAGAGGTGGCAAAGGAGTGTGTAAAACAGGGAAAGAACCTAATTACGGCATCTTATGTAACGCCTGCTATCCAGGAACTACACCTGGAGGCACAGGAAAAGGGAATAACTATCCTAATGGAGTCTGGCTTAGATCCTGGTATAGATCACATGTCGGCTATGGACGTGATAAGGCGGGTGCAGGAGCAGGGTGGAAAAATTACTTCTTTTAAATCTTATACAGGAGGTTTGGTAGCACCCGAATCCGATAATAATCCCTGGCGCTATAAATTTACGTGGAACCCTAGAAACGTAGTGCTGGCAGGACAGGGAACAGCTAAGTACATCAGAAACGGAGAGTATAAGTACATCCCGAACTACCAACTGTTCACTCGAACCGACGAGTTTTTTGTAGAAGGCTACGGCCACTTCGAAGGCTATGCTAACCGAGACTCGCTAAGTTACCGTGAACCATACGGCCTGCAGGATATACCTACCATGCTACGTGGTACCTTGCGTCGCCCAGGCTATTGCGAAGCTTGGAATGTATTTGTGCAACTAGGCTTGACCGACGACAGCTATACCTTAGATGGCTCTGAACGCATGACCTACCGCAGCTTTTTGGAAGCTTTTCTGCCACCTGCCACTGATCCAGCACAAACGATAGCGCAGCGCCTGTGTAAGTATGCAGGTATAGCCTTAAATGGTGAAATTATGAAGAAGTTGGTATGGTTGGGGCTATTTGAAGAAAAGCCTGTTGCATTAGCCAACGCCACACCTGCCCAGGTGCTGGAGAAGATGCTGAAAGAGAGGTGGACTTTAGCACCTGGCGACAAAGACATGATTGTGATGCAACACTTATTTAAGTATGAGTTGCAGGCGAAACAGTATGGGTTAGTAACTTCTTTGGTAGTTTTGGGAGATGATGAGGTACAAACAGCTATGGCTAAAACAGTGGGCTTGCCTGTAGGAATACTTGCAAAGCTGTCGCTGCAGGGGAAAATAAATCGTAAAGGCGTTGTGATACCAATTTACCCAGAACTATACGAGCCTGTGCTGGAGGAGCTAAAACAGTACGGAGTAAATTTTGTGGAGAAGGAAGAAGAAAAATGATGCTGCAGTAAGAGCCTATGGCGCCTGTTTAGGTTTATGTTTCTCCACTTTATAATCATCAGGAAAAGCATTAATACTGTACAAATTCGCCTCCTGCGGCTTATTTACCTGTAGGTTTTTCAGTTCCACCATCATGTATTGATGCTGGCCCTGCCAGTCTAAGAAATCCTCGTACTTGCGGGGCAGGTAATCTTTCTTGCCAATATAATAAATACGGTAGCTATGCTGCGTTTGCTCCACTTCATTGTCAGGAAAGCTGATTTTGATCGTAAAGCAAGTTGTGCCATTTACTTTCACCGCTTTACCCTTCCCTATTCGGATACCCGAGCTCCTTGTCAGTTGCTGGAAGATGTCGCTGTCTGCAGCCAAGGGGTTCAGTACCAAGTTGCCGCTAGGATTGCCCCTGATAAAGTTGAAAGCGCCAGCCGCACTATCAACTTGAAATATGGTTTCTTGCTGATGGTTGACCAGGTATAATGCTTCTCCAGTGTATAGCCGTTCAGGTTCGTCCTCCACTAGTAGCCTGAGTTTAGCACCAACATTATCTTTCGTTATTTTTTGAAAATGTACTTCTCCTGTTTTGCTAAGGGTATCATTGCTTGAGAAGAACTTGTGCCTGTAGGAGACTTCATAGCTACCTTGCTTCACCTGCTCACAGGCTTCAGCTGCTCTGAGTAGTATCTTCTTAGCTTTAGATTGCGCAGCGAGTGGAACGGTAGCGAAAGCAAGGTACAAAAGTAGAAGTGATAAAACTTTAGCCACAAGTTATGCTATTGATGTCAGAGCTATATACGGTGGCGTTGTGAGTTTTACTGGTTTTTAGCCCCGGTGCGGGAATCATTCCCGTGCCTAAGTACAGTGTCGAGTCTGTGACTTGACAGGCTCGCATTGGGCAATAAACACCTGAAGCGAGAATCATCTTATGCCTTTGGGTGTATGTGAAATAGAGCTTTTCTTCCTTCAGCAAGAGATACTGCAATCGGAGCAGCCCTTGTTAGAAGTCAAGAATTTGGAGATTCGCGCCAGCGAGGTATAGATAAAGCTTTGCTGCTCTCAACAATAAAGCCTTGTCTGCAAACTATGACCAGTATAGCTGAAGGTTGTGTGTCTTGATACTTGCTACGTGTGTCGCGAAATCAAAAAATGAGGTAGTAAGGGTGCAGCAAATCAATTGCGGCAGAACTATAGGTGACGCTATCAGCCTCACGAATGGGAATGGCTTTTTGTGTAGGAAAATCAGTGGGAGCGAAACTGTAGGTTTGAATATGACGGATACATTTACCGCCAACGCGGGTGTATACTTCGAGTGTTTCGTTCAGGTGCAGTTTATAAATTGTAGCCAGAGTAGCAAAATGTGTGGCTTCGGCTGGAGGTAAGAGGATGTATAGTTTTCCCGCTGGAGTCAGGTGTTTTTGTGCAAAATTCAGAATATCCTCAAATAGTAATTCTCCAGTATGCTTGGCTGCATTTTTGGCGGCATCTCCAGATTTTAAGGAAGAAAGGAAAAACGGCGGGTTGGAAAGTATAACATCATACTGCTGCTGGCTATACTGTGCATACTCCTGCAAACTGACAGCGTGCAACTTCAACCGTTCAGCCCAAGAGCTGCTGGCGAAGTTCTCCCTTGCCTGCATCTGTGCTTCTGCATTTATTTCCACGGCATCTACACTTGCCTCTGACCTTTGCGCCACCATCAATGCCAGAAGCCCTGTGCCAGTACCAATATCAAGAATAGTTTGTGCCTGCGCCACCTCCACATAAGCCCCGAACACACAGGAATCTGTGCATACTTTCATAGCACACTTATCCTGCTCTACCCGAAATTGCTTAAACTGGAAATAGGTATTAGCCACGACTTGGGAATTATGAAAGATCGGATAACTGAATGACTGAATTTTAGTTTTGAATAACTGATTTTTCTATTCAATCATTCAATAATCAGCTATTCGAAATTATTTCGAGTTGAACATGCCTGATTCAAACCCCTCGTCGATGAGGAGGTTAGGAGAGAGGGCACTCTGCACGGCCAGTTCATCACACCGTTCATTTTCAGGGTGGCCAGCGTGACCTTTTATCCAGACGAATTTTACGTTGTGCTTTGCGTAAATGCGCAGGAAGCGCTGCCACAGATCTCCGTTTGCTTTGCCTGCGAAGCCTTTTTTCTGCCATCCGAATACCCAACGCTTTTCCACGGAATCTACTACATATTTAGAGTCGGAGTAGATAGTAACAGGTATACCAGGTTTAGTAATTGCCTCCAGCCCCACAATCACGGCCAGCAGCTCCATGCGGTTATTGGTGGTTTTGCGGTAGCCAGCGGTAAGCTCTTTTACATGCTGCTTCCAACGCAGTATCGTTCCGTAGCCACCAGGACCAGGATTTCCACGTGAAGCACCATCTGTAAATAATTCAATCATAATGTTATGTGATGTGGAGATTCTGGAATCTGAAAATTATGGAATAAAAAAATAATGATTTATTAATGGCCCTTGCCATGGTTAGGGTTTGTCTCTTCAACCATATAAGCTTCAAAAAATGCTGCAGCCTTTGCTGGCTTTAGCGCAGTTTATGTTGTTGGTGAAAACACGCAACAACGGCACAGGCCATCAATACATTTCCACACATCTTTTTATCTTCAAATTTTAAACAGGTAAATTGGTTTTGAAAAGTTTGATGGCAATTGCCAGAAGTATGATGCCAAATACCTTTCGCAGAACGTTTGCTCCTGCCTTTCCTAACTTTTGTTCTATCCAGCCAGAGGCTTTCAACACGATGTAAACAAACATTAGGTTCAGAATAATGCCAACTAATACATTCGGCAAAGAGTATGCAGCGCGTAGCGAAAGCAACGTTGTCATGGTGCCAGCGCCAACAATAAGCGGAAAAGCCAGCGGTACAATAGAGCCACTTTTAATGTCAGGATCTGAGTGAAAAAAGTCTTTGCCCAAAATCATCTCCAAACCAATTAGGAAGATGATAATGGCGCCTGCCATGGCAAACGACTGAAAATCAATTCCGAATAGCTTTAGTATACCGTCGCCCAGGAACAGGAATACGATCATCAGTACTCCAGATACGATGGTCGCTTTCTCAGACTCTATCTTGCCTTCACGTTTTCTTAAATCGATGATGATGGGGATAGAGCCGATTATATCAATCACAGCAAAAAGTATAAGCGTGACGGATGCAATCTGCTGAAAATTGAACAGTTCGTTAAGTGACATGGACAGGATTAGCTGTGAAAAGCAAAATTAGCAAAAGAAAACCCGTTTATAACAGTTTTGGCTGGTGAAAAGTGGAATCAGGTTTGCTTGAAAGGTGGTTGCCTTTTTCCCAGATTTTTTCTTTCAAAATTAAGCACAGTGCTTAAGCGAAATAATGCAGGAAGAAGCGCTTCAGCTCTTCGTATTCCTCATCCAGAATGGCAGGGAAGTTTGCAATCCGGAAAGTATTTCGAGCCCAGGCACCGTAGCCGTTTCCTAAGCGGATGCCATGATGCAGCGCCTTCTTTTTTGCCTCATCAATCAGGCGTTCGCTGCCCTGGACGGCAATCACCGTTTTGGAGCGTACTTCCTCGTTTTCCACCAGCAGCTTAAAATCGCTGAATTGCTCAAAGAAAGTATATAGGTCCAGCGCGCGATCCGTTAAGTGCTGCTCTAGGGTTTTAATGAAAGGCCTTTCCTCTAGCACGCGTTTCAGCAGGTAAATGTTGAGCGTATTGGGTGTATGTGTGGTCTGGTGGTTTAACATTTTCTCGTACATCGACACCAGGCTATTATAGTGTGCCTTCTCGGCAATTTGCTTGGCCCTGAAAATGGCTCTTGGCGAACATACCAACACCCCCAGCCCTGGCGGCAAACCAAAATTCTTTTGCACAGATCCGAACCAGATATCGGCCTTGATCATTTTCAAATTGATGCCTGCCATCGAAGACGTAGCATCCACAGCTATCAAGGTGTCGCGATAACGGTTGTGCAGGTTCAGGATAGAAGTAGCCGAAACACGTGTGCCGTTGGAGGTTTCATTCTGGGTAAAGCAGATTAATTCGGTATCAGAGCTGATGTTGAGCGCCTCTACGGGCATCGGCTCATTCAGGTCGAATTTTACACCTTCTGCATTCGGGCGCAGTTTTTTGGCGTATTCAAACCACTTCTCGCCGAAGGCGCCGTTGTAAATATGTGAGCTTTTGCGGGTGGTCAGGCTTTGGATAATCACTTCCCAGCACTCGGTGGCCGAGGAGGTGAAGAAGATATAATAATCCTGCGGAATGTTTAGCCTGCGCTTCAGCAGCCCCACCACAGTCCTTGTCATCTGCACAAACTGTTCCCCTCTATGCGGAGCATCCAGTATACCCTCATCAAACGCATCGGTCATAAAAGTGCGTACTTCGGGGTAAATTTTAGATGGGCCAGGATAAAAATTCAGCATAGAAAGGTAATCTGTATATAGTGCAGTCTGTATTTTTTAGTTTAAAGCAGACGTAGGTTTAACGCCTGTGGTTACGCATTATTGGAGCCAAAACCGATCTTTTTCGGCTTCATGCGCTCAAAGTACTGTAAGGCAAGGCGGTAACTGTCCAAGCCAAAACCGCTGATGCTGCCTGTGCAATACGGTGCTATCATGCTTTTATGGCGGAAAGCCTCGCGTGCAAAAACATTAGAAATATGAACTTCTACCACAGGCGTATCAATTGCTTTGATGGCATCCGAAATAGCAACCGACGTATGGGTATAAGCACCTGCATTAAGCACAATGCCTTTGTAAGTGAAGCCTACTTCGTGCAGTTTGTCAATCAGTATTCCTTCGGTGTTCGACTGAAAATAACTTAATTCCAGGTCAGGGAAGTTTTCTTTTAGCTCCTCAAAATAATCTTCGAAAGAGCGACTGCCGTAAATACTTTTTTCACGCGTGCCTAACAGGTTCAGGTTTGGTCCGTTTAGGATGAGTATCTTCATAATTCAGCGGCTAGTGCCATTTGCAAATTTCCGAAACCACAAAGGTAAGGATTAACTATCTTTGCCATACATTATTGGCAAAAGAAACTTAGACAAAAGTAAGAGAGCGAGTATGTGTTTCTCTCTTTTGTCATTCGTCGAATCGTTTTTTGTCAGATTTTTTAATTTCTAATTCATACTTATCCTTGAACTGGCCGATCTGCATAAAACAATTTGAGCAATACCTGCGCCTGGAGAAGTCGCTTTCTGGGCACTCAGTAGAGGCTTACCTGCGCGATATCCGAAAACTGACAGAGTTTATTGATTATAAAAAGGCACAGGTGCAGCCAGAACAGGTAAGCCCAAGTTTGCTACGGGAATTTTTGGAGTGGATTAATGAGCTGGGCATGACGGTGCATTCGCAGGCGCGTACGTTGTCGGGTATCAGAGCTTTTTACAAGTTCCTGATTATGGAAGACATGATGCAGACCGACCCAACGGATACGATAGAAGCGCCAAAAATGGACCGAAAACTGCCTGACACGCTGCACTTTCATGAGATAGAGCAGATGCTGGCGGCCATAGATTTGTCAACACCTGAGGGAACAAGAAACCGCGCTATTGTAGAGACGCTCTACAGTTCAGGACTGCGGGTATCGGAGTTGCTAGACCTGAAAATGAGTAACCTGTACGAAGACATGGGCTTTTTGAAAGTGGCAGGTAAGGGAGACAAAGAGCGTTTGGTGCCCATTGGTCGCGACGCTCTAAAACATATCCAACTATACCGCGAAGGCATTCGCTGCCATCTTACTATAAAAAAAGGCCACGAAGATATATTGTTCCTCAACCGCAGAGGAGCAAAGCTTACGCGCGTGATGATTTTTACCATCATCAAAGATCTGGCAGCTAAAGCTGGTATACAGAAAACGGTAAGCCCTCATACTTTCCGCCATTCCTTCGCTACCCACTTAATAGAAGGCGGTGCCGACCTGCGTGCCGTACAGGAAATGCTAGGCCACGAATCCATCACCACTACTGAAATCTACACCCACTTGGAACGCGATTACCTTAAACAAGTGATTAAAGATTATCATCCGCGTAGCTAGAATCAGGATTTGCAGGACTAGAGGATAGGAAATTTACTTTTGCAAATGTAAACCCACCCCAAGCCCCTCCAAAGATGGAATTTTTTGCAGCTATTATGGCTGAAAAAATAACTGACGCGAATCTCCAGATTCGTGACTTGCTAAAGGTGGGGCCTGTAACTGCACGGGCTCGTAGAGACCAACAAAGGCTGCTCCATATGTTGTATATTTTGCTAAAGGAAGGCACAAGCCCAACTTCACACTCAAACATACTCACAAAGTCACGAGACAATTCTCACGACAGCTGTGGCAGTCGCGTGATTGGGCTTTTCAAGCCCGTCAAGCCACAGACTCGACATTATTTATAAGTCACGGGAAAGATTCCCGCGCCTGAACGACTAGAATCAGTTTAGGAATGATTAGAATTATACATCGAGCTACAAAGTCAACAACTAAATCATGCCCATTAGAATATTAATTTATCCTTAACTTTCGTCATAATAAATCCTGTTCATTCTATAATCCTGTAAATCCTGATTCTAAACATGCACCACCTTTTAATTCTTCTGCTATTAATCGTTAGCTATTTGCCAGTACGTGCCCAAAGTATAAGCAACGTTACTCCAAAGCCTGTGGAGTTTGCCCAAACAGGTAAAGAAGCAGTAGTCGTAAATGGTAATACTACTATTGTGTATGATGCTTTTTATGCGGATCAGGCCGTTTATTTGAAAGGATTAGTTAAGGAGCAGGTTGGATTAGACCTGCAACTGCAGGCTGCCAGCCAGAGCAAAGGAGTTAAAGACGGCACAATCACGTTGGTGCAGGACGAGAAAGCAATAACAAAAGATGAAATGTATACTTTGGTGGCTGCTGGTAAGGATATCACCATCAGGGCAAAGGATACAAGGGGAGCGGTGTACGGAATTCAGACCTTGCTGCAGTTGCTGTCCTTACAGCAGGTGAAGTCGGTGCAGGTGCCAGCGGTGTCGGTAACGGATTACCCGCGCTTCGCTTACCGCGGCATGCATTTGGATGTGGTGCGACACATGTTTCCTGTTTCCTTCATCAAGAAGTATATCGATTACCTGGCTTTCCATAAATTCAACACCTTTCACTGGCACCTTACCGACGATCAGGGCTGGCGTATCCAAATCGATTCTTACCAGAAGCTGAACAGCATAGGTTCCTGGCGCAAAGAAACGCTGATCGGGCATTTTAAGGATCAGCCTGCTCGCTACGATAATACCCGTTACGGTGGCTTTTACACAAAGGAGGAAGTGCGGGAGGTGATTCGTTATGCCACCGTTAGAGGTATAGAAATTATTCCTGAAATTGATATACCTGGACACAGCAGGGCTACCATTGCGGCTTACCCCGAATTTAGCACCAAGCCCGATACCACGTGGAACGTTGCCACCACCTGGGGCATGTATAACCGCCAGAACAATGTCTTGGCCCCGCGTCCTGAAACTTTTAAATTCTTAAGAACCGTATTCCACGAGGTAGCAGAATTGTTTCCGTCTAAGTACTTCCATTTGGGCGGCGACGAAACAAGCAAAATGTGGTGGAAAGCTGATCCTTATTCTCAGAAGTTTATAAAAGACCAAAAGCTGAAGGATGAGAAAGGGCTGCAGACTTACTTTATAGAACAAGTGGCTAGTTATTTGGCCGAAAAAAACAAAACTGTTATTGGCTGGCATGAGATTCTGGAAGGGGAGTTGCCAAAGTCTACCATCGTCATGAACTGGGGCGGTGAAAAAGAAGCCATAGCCGCCGCTAACCGTAAACATAAAGTAATCATGTCACCAGGCAAGCCGCTGTACTTCGACCATTACCAATCCAAAGATCCGAACGACAGCCTGGCTATACATGGCTATAATACCGTTGATGCCGTGTACAATTTTGAACCTGTACCAGAAGCTTTGCGCAAACAAAACCTCGACAGCTACATCATCGGAGCCCAGGCTAACGTCTGGACAGAGTATATGGGCAGTCCCGCCAAAGTAGAATACATGATCTTCCCCCGCATGACTGCATTAAGTGAAGTACTTTGGACGCCAAAAGAGCAGCGGAACTATGCAGACTTCAAAAGAAGGTTAAAGACTGCTGTTATTCCGCGATATAAAACATGGGGCAGCAATTACTTTCGCAATTTTGAGAAGTGGACGGCGGAGAAATAGGGCTATCGAACTTAGTTAGCTACAAGTAAAGATGAAATTAGAGGAATTAGCGAATACAGAGAAAGAGCTTTATTCTGTAGTGACCTCCTTGGGAGGAACATTGAAAGAAAAAGAAAAGCACCTTGAAAAACTACGAGTTTTTGAGGAGTACTATAAAGTACATCAAGCGTACGCACAGTTGCATGTTAATAGCTTAGAGGCTCTTAAGAGAGCGCTTTTCTTGTCATGGTATGTAAGGGTTGAGGCGCCTGCTCTTACTGGCATAAGAGAACTTGATATAACGGCTGAACATGATATTATCAAGACGCTAGACGAAAAGCTGAAGCATAATAAAATAGATTATGAATTAGAGTGGATGCTTAGCCACTACGCTACCTGGGATGCTGTGTTTGATGATTTTGAAGAGTACAAGACCTTTCAAAGCAGATTAGGTCATACATCTGTTGAAATGCCAGCTTTCATTGACCATAGCATAATGAAAGAGAGAGGACAAATGGGAATCTACTGGAGTTTCATTTCTTTACTTGGATGACGAGTCTGTTGAAATTTGAAAAGTGGTTGATTTAGTAAAGGAAAAAATCTTCAGTTAAAGTAATTGGATTTCTATCTTTGCAGGCAGTAACCTATACTTAACTTCAGCTGCCGTGTATAAAAGCCTCATCCGCCCGCTACTCTTTAAACTAGATCCTGAGAAAGTACATTACCTTACCGCCGATGCGCTGAAAGCAGCTTATAGTTTGCCTTTGTCCAAAAGCATTAGCAGCAGTATGTTTCAGGTGCAGGATAAGCGGCTGGAGCGGGAGTTGTTCGGGCTGAAGTTTCCGAATCCTGTGGGATTGGCCGCTGGTTTCGATAAGGATGCAAGGCTGATTGATGAGTTTGAAAACTTTGGGTTTGGGTTTATCGAGATCGGAACACTTACTCCGAAACCGCAGGAAGGTAATCCGAAGCCGCGTCTGTTCCGTTTGCCACAGGACCAGGCTATTATCAACCGAATGGGCTTCAACAACGAAGGTGTGGATGCTGCTGTAGTACGTTTGCGCCAGCGGAAGAGTAACATCATTGTGGGCGGCAACATCGGCAAAAACAAAGTAACCCCTAACGAAGAAGCCACATCCGACTACCTCTACTGCTTTAAAGCGCTGTATGATGTGGTAGATTATTTTGTAGTGAACGTAAGTTCTCCGAATACACCCGACCTGCGAGCACTGCAGGAGAAAGAGCCATTGAAACAACTGCTGCTTACGTTGCAGGAGCAGAATGCTAAAATGGTTAAGCCTAAGCCTTTGTTGCTCAAAATTGCCCCAGACCTGAACGAGGGCCAGCTAAACGATATTATAGAAATTGCCATAGAAGCCAAATTGAGCGGCATTATCGCCGCCAACACTACCATCAGCCGCGAAGGTTTAAATACAGCCGCTACACGCGTAACAGAGATGGGAGCAGGCGGCTTAAGCGGAAAGCCGCTCACAAAGCACTCTACCGAAATTATCCGTTACCTGCGCAAGCACCTGCCCCAAGAGGTTAAACTAATCGGTGTAGGCGGTATTATGACACCAGAGGATGCAATAAAAAAACTAGAAGCAGGTGCCGACTTGGTGCAACTCTACACAGGTTTCATCTACGAAGGCCCCAGCCTGATCTCTCGCATCAACAAAAAGCTTTTGGGAAAGTAGGCTATAGTTTAAAGTTCGCATGGTTTTCTAAAACTCTGGCTTAGATGAGATAAATGGCCGTTGTTGTGTGTTTTCACCAACAACTAAATAGACAGTAGCTTGAGTGGAATCGTGTTTCATTCCTATTCTAGATTTTTGTGCTTGTTGGTGAAAACACACAACAAGGGCAGGGACTTTGATCATTTTTAAGATAACTTCTCTTAGGGGTTAGAGGCTCTCGAAAAAGACAAGTAATGGTAAGGGTGGTGCGATCGCATCTGCTCTAGAAAACCTTCAAACCTGCTACAGGCACAAAGATATCAGTGCACCAACTGCGTTTGGGAGAATATTCTTCTGTCTTACGTCCTGGGTCTTATATCTCTTTACAAAATTGCCTCGCTTTTGCTTAAGGGTTTCATTCAAAAAAATGTAAATTTGAAATCTTAACTTTAGTCGAAGGGTATGGCAAAGAACACTTACAGAAATGAGGCGGTTAATGGTGGGCGTGTAAGAAACGAAGCTCGTGGACGTAACGAACCGCGACGTGCAAATACGCCTGTGGCCGAAAAGCCGAAGAAAGCAAAGAAGAACTGGAGTTTCAAACTACCTTCGTTCAGCTTACCGTCTTTCGAGATAGGCTTCCTGAAAGACAGACGCTTTAAGCTTTTTGTTGGATTCTCGTTTCTGCTTCTTTCCTTTTTCCTAACTATCGCATTTGTATCCTATCTTTTTACAGGCCCTGCCGACCAAAGTGTAGTAGAATCTGTGGACGGTACTGGTTTGAAAGAATCGGGGCAGGAGGCAGAGAACTGGCTCGGATTATTTGGAGCCTGGGTGTCGCACCTGTTTATTTATGACTTATTGGGGTTAGGCGCCTTTTTTATTATTCCTGTTGTCTTTTTTGCTGGTACCCGCATTGTGTTCAAGCGAGTTGCCGTGTCACTTTCATATGTACTAGGCTTTTGCAGCTTTTCGATGCTTTGGCTTAGCCTGACGCTGGGCTATGTTGTATATGCTACTGATGCTATTGATAAGCTTGGTTTTTTAGGCGGAGGTATTGGTATAGAAGCAGCTATTTGGCTGAGCAGTTTAATCGGCTGGGGCGCTGGCCCGCTATTGGGCTTTCTGCTATTGGTGTTTATAGTTGGGTTCTTTAACATAACCAGCATGGAGTGGGGCTTTAGCAGAGCTGCAGAATCAATTCATGACGAGGAAGACCTGGAACCTTTGAGAAAACATGGCACGCTGCGCGATGTGCTGCATGCCTCTGCTAACTATAGCGTAAACCATGCCACTGACCCAACTGCTTCGCTGGAGCCTGAAGAGGAAGAACTTGTGGAAGAGGATGATGACGAAGAAGAAGCGATTAGTCGTGCACTGGAGCTGGAACTACAGTCTATTAAACCAGAGAAGCCAGAGCCTGTCAAACCTGCAAAACCTGCTACTCCTACCTTAGAACTGGAAATTGACCAAGAGATAATAGAGGAAGAAGCTGCGGCAGAATTCGATACATCGGAGGAAGAGGAGGAGGTGCTGGACCTGCAGATAGAGCAAACGCCTGAAGAGGACGAGTTGCAAGGTATAACCACAGAAAACTACGATCCTACCCTAGATCTAGCCCGCTACCAGTACCCGACTATTGATTTGCTGAACGACTATGGTTCAAGCAAAATTCAGATAAGTGTAGAGGAACTGAAAGCAAACTCCGATAAGATTGTCGAAACGTTGGGGCACTACAATATTGGTATTGCAAGTATTAAAGCCACTACTGGCCCAACTGTAACGCTATATGAGATAGTGCCAGATGCAGGTGTGCGTATCTCCAAAATAAAAAACCTAGAAGATGATATTGCACTTAGCTTAGCGGCTTTGGGTATCCGTATTATCGCGCCTATTCCTGGCAAGGGAACGATAGGTATAGAAGTGCCGAACACCAAGAAAGAAATGGTGTCCATCAAGTCTATTCTCTCTACAGAGAAGTTTATGAAAAGCGAGATGGACCTGCCAATCGCTTTCGGTAAAACTATCACCAACGAAGTTTTTATTACCGACCTTGCTAAGATGCCCCACTTGCTGATGGCAGGTGCTACAGGTCAGGGTAAGTCTGTTGGTCTGAATGCGATACTTACCTCGTTACTCTACAAGCGCCACCCTTCGCAGCTGAAGTTTGTACTCGTTGACCCTAAAAAAGTGGAATTGTCGCTTTTCAATAAAATTGAGCGACATTTCCTGGCCAAACTGCCTGATACTGAAGAAGCGATTATTACGGATACTAAGAAGGTAGTGAATACGCTGAACTCGCTGTGTATGGAGATGGATATGCGCTACGACTTGCTGAAAGATGCAGGCTGTCGTAACCTGAAAGAGTACAACCGCAAATTTGTGGAGCGTAAGCTTAATCCAAAAAAAGGGCACAAGTTTATGCCCTACATTGTACTGGTAATAGACGAGTTGGCCGACCTAATGATGACTGCTGGTAAGGAGGTGGAAACCCCTATTGCGCGTTTAGCACAGCTGGCCCGAGCCATTGGTATACACTTGGTAGTAGCTACGCAGCGTCCGTCTGTGAACGTTATTACGGGTATTATCAAAGCCAACTTCCCCGCACGTATCTCTTTTAAAGTAACTTCTAAAATTGACTCGCGCACTATTTTAGATGCTGGTGGCGCTGACCAACTGATTGGACAGGGTGACATGCTTTTCTCAATCGGATCAGATATCATCAGGATACAGTGCGCCTTTGTAGATACGCCTGAGGTTGATCGTATTTGTGATTTTATAGGAGAGCAGCAGGGCTATGACGATGCTTACTTACTGCCTGAGTTTGTAGGCGATGAAAGTGGCTCTGAGAAAAGTGAATTTGATCCGAGTTCTAAAGATCCTTTGTTTGAGGAAGCTGCACGTATTATTGTACAGCACCAGCAGGGAAGCACTTCATTATTGCAGCGTCGTTTAAAACTGGGCTATAACCGTGCAGGCCGCCTGATCGACCAACTGGAGTCTGCAGGCATTGTGGGGGCGTTTGAGGGAAGCAAGGCCCGTGAAGTTTTAATTCCCGACGAATACAGTTTGGAACAGTTATTGAATACAATGCAGTAAGAAGTTTTTATTTAAAATATCAACATGAAAAAAGTACTTACCCTCTTACTGATGGCTTTGCTATTTGTGAACATCGCAAACGCACAGCAGGACCCACAGGCAACCAAAATTCTGAACCAGATGAGCCAGAAGTATAAAACCATGAAAGGTTTTAAGGCAAATTTTGTGCAGACGCTGGAAAATTCATCAGCTAAGGTGAAAGAGACCATGGAAGGCGATATACTGGTAAGCGGGCCTAAATACCGTTTAGAAGTTAGTGGCCAGGAAATTATTAACGACGGCAAACTGATGTGGACCTACCTAAAGGATGCCAACGAAGTAACGATAACCGAAAACGATGCTGAGGCAGAGGCTATGTCGCCGAGCAAGATTTTCGATATGTATAAAAAAGGCTACAAGTACGCTTATGCTGGTACCGAAACAAACGGTGGCGAAAAGGTAGATGTGGTGGAACTGTCCCCTGAAGACCGTAGCAACCCGATCTTTAAAGTGCGCCTGTACATCAGCCAGAAAGACAAAACTCTTAAGAGCTGGCAGATGTTTCGTAGCAACGGTAACCGCTATACCTACAGCATCAAGAATTTTCAGGCAAATCCAACCCTTGCCGCCGATAGCTTTACTTTTAACAAAGCAAAGTATAAAGGTGTTGAAGTGGTAGATTTGAGATAATATTTAAAACTTAGACAAAAGCGGCTGTTCTGATAGGAGCAGCCGCTTTTGCTTTTTAAAGCCCACGTTAAATTCTTTTTCCAAGAAGAAAACCCTTGAGTTGTTGAGTATCATTGTGGGGCTGATTTCGTTTAAAAACCTTAAGCGCGGCAAAAGCTGCTTATCAACAAAAAATATGATATTGTAAATTATGCCAAAGGAAGATGCTATTGTAAAAGGGCTTGTGCCGCAAATAAGTGCTAAAGACAAGAGCCAGCTTTCAAAGTTGCAGCGGCAGTTTAACAACAAGATCGATAAAATAAACAAGCTGAAACAAAAGTTAGTAGAGCGGCAGAAGGTACTGGACCACGCGCAGGCAAGGGTACAGGAGGAGATTCGTCCGCTAATAATGCAGCTTGTGGACGGGCGGGTTAAAATGGTGAAGCTGCTGGACAGATCGTACGACAAGTCTCTTTTCAAGAAAAGGGAAAGAGATAAGATTGCCATGCTTATCGAAGATTTGTCTTATACCTTGATTGAGGCTTACGGGGTGGAGGAACTGATTGAACTGCACGATAAATATGCTGATGTCTCTTATGAAGATGCTGCCAGACAGGCTGAAGAGGAGTCGAGAGAGATAACGGAGGATATGTTACGAAATGTTTTTGGGCTGGATATAGAGCTGGACGAAAACAGTAGCTTTGATGATCTGCAGAGCCAGATGGAGCAGCAGTTCGATGAGAGGGAGAAGGAACAAGAGAAAAAGCAATCAGCACGAAAAAAAACAGCGACTCAGCTGGCAAAAGAGGAGAAGATGAAGGCGGAGATGGAGAACATCAGCAAAGCCAGCCGCCGTGTGTATACTGAACTAGCTAAAATGCTGCACCCTGACAGGGAGAAAGATGAGGCCGCGAGAGTCTGGAAAGAGGAAGCCATGAAAAAGGTAACACAGGCTTACAAGCAGGACGATTTTTTTGAGTTACTACGGCTGCAGATGGAGTACATGGAAAATCAGGATCAGAACCTGGACCAACTTTCGGAACAACAGCTGAAATATTACCTGAAAATTCTGAACGAGCAGGCAAAGGATTTAGAGGATGAGGATTACGAATTCAACTTCAGCCCTGATGCTGACTTCTATCGTCAGTACTGCGGCACCCCAAAGCAAATGGATCAGAAGTTCGGTACTGCTAGAAACGAGTTGAAGAAACAGCTTACGCAGCTAAAGCAGGATATACAAAACTTTGAAGATCCTGCTTATCTCAGGGCATTTTTGAAGGAATTTCGGTTCAGATAATCTACCTGGTTCTTCACAGCAAAGGAAATAAGATAAATTATTGCCAGTGCGGTAAGCAGCTGTGGCAGGCAAGCAGCAGAAAGAGCAAATATAATTTCACAGGCTGTCTCATATTTATACTTTTGTAGTTCAAAATCCCTGACACCCCATGACAAGAGAGCACCTGTTCAAACAAATCCTGAAAAAGAAGTCGTACCTATGCATCGGCCTCGATACCGATCCCAAGAAGTTGCCGCAACATCTGCTGGATTTTGAAGATCCTGTTTTTGAGTTTAACCGCCAGATAGTAGAGGCAACCGCCGATTTGTGTGTAGCATATAAGCCAAACATTGCTTTTTATGAGGCACAGGGGCCAAAAGGTTGGATAAGCCTGGAGAAAACGCTGCAGGTAATACCTGAAGAAATTTTCACCATTGCGGATGCCAAACGGGGCGATATCGGGAATACTTCCGAACTGTACGCCCGTGCTTTTTTCGAAACGATGAATTTCGATTCTGTAACCGTTGCGCCTTATATGGGAGCAGATTCAGTGAAGCCTTTCCTGGTGCAGGGCGGCAAATGGGTGATTTTGCTGGCCTTAACTTCTAACCAGGGTAGCCAAGATTTCCAAATGCTGAAGCTGGCCGACGGCAACGAGGAGTACTTGTTTGAGCAAGTCCTGCGCGAAAGCGCGAATTGGGCAAGTGCTGGACAAATGATGTACGTAGTAGGTGCCACACAGGCAGAGTATGTGCAGCGGGTGCGGGCTATTGTGCCAGACCACTTTCTGCTTGTGCCAGGAGTAGGCGCACAAGGCGGTAGTCTGGAAGAAATCTCCAGGCTCGGCATGAACCAGCAATGCGGCCTGCTTGTGAACTCCTCCCGTGCTATTATCTACGCTTCTTCAGGTGAAGATTTTGCTGAGAAAGCCAGAGAAGCAGCTTTGGAAGTACAGCAGGAGATGGAGGCGCTGCTAGAGCAGTTGTTGGGGTAGGAAGCTTTTTTCTTATCCTGGTTAATTCTCTTGTAAAACTGCCTTTTGTAAGGGAATATTTAACTCTTCAGCATCACTGCTGCATATTAAATGCTAACAAATGAACAATAATGATATTCTACGCCGCATTCGCTATGCTTTTGATTATAACGATGTAATAATGATAGAGCTGTTCGGCTCAGGAGGGATGCAGGTAACGCGTGAAGAAGTTAGCGCCTGGCTCAAGAAAGAAGAGGACCCTGAGTACAAAGAACTGGGAGACGAGCACCTGGCGGCTTTTCTGAATGGCTTAATCAACGAGAAGCGTGGTAAAAAGGAAGGACCACAGCCTGAGCCAGAGAAGCAATTGAACAATAACATTATCCTGCGGAAGCTAAAGATAGCACTGAACCTGAAGGACGAGGACATGCTGGATATCCTACTCCTGGCAAACTTCAGGCTTAGTAAGCACGAGTTAAGCGCCTTTTTCCGCAACCCAAGCCAGAGTCAGTATCGTCCGCTTAAGGACCAGATTCTGCGCAATTTTTTGCATGGCATGGAAATTAAGTATAGGAACAAAAAAGGTTAAGCTAAGCCTTTATAAAGTATAAGTGCCTGTTCCGTAGCTGTTATAGTTGATTTTGTTCCGCACTTTCTGCATCTTGTAGGATAAAATACCCCATGAAAGAAGCTTTCCTACACTACATCTGGCAGCACCAGTACTTCGAGAAAACGGAGCTGATGACGGTGGAGGGGGAGCAACTGCAGGTGTTGAAAACAGGCTTTTACCATACCAATGCTGGTCCAGATTTCAAGGAAGCACTGATAAAAATTGGAGACGTGGAGTGGTCGGGGAGTGTGGAGGTGCACCTAAAAGCATCGGATTGGCAGCGGCACCAGCACCAAACAGACCAGAAGTATAATCAGGTGGTGCTGCACGTGGTGTGGGAGGCAGATCAGGAGATTCTGCGAACAGATGGCACCGCTATACCTACTTTAGAACTCAAGAACCGTGTGGAGCCAATTATGCTGCTGCGTTACGAAAAGCTGCAACAGGCTATTAGTACCATTCCTTGCGCCAGTTTCTGGCCTACTGTACCCGACATTACAAAGACCATGATGCTGGAACGTGCCCTGACGGAGCGTCTGGAGCTAAAAGGGGAGGAGGTGTGGGAGATATTCAGCAACTACGGCAACGACTGGGAACAAACCACCTATGCTATACTTTGCAGAAGCTTCGGTTTTAAGATAAACCAACAGGCTTTTGAGATGCTGGCGAAGGTGCTGCCGTGGCAGGTGGTGCGGAGGCACCAGCATAACCTACTACAATTAGAGGCGCTGCTATTTGGACAAGCTGGTTTTCTGGAGGAGGTGCAGGATGAGTATGGGCAGCAACTGCAGAAAGAGTATGTTTTTCTAAGCCATAAGTACAAATTAAAGCCTATGCAGCGGCACCAATGGAATTTCCTGCGGATGCGGCCTGCCAATTTCCCGACTGTACGGCTAAGCCAACTGGCAGTGGTACTGGCACAGCACCAGCATTTATTTACCATGTTACTGGAAGGGCAAACTATAAAGCAATATGAAAGTTTGTTTATAGTACCTGTGTCTGCTTACTGGCAGCAGCATTATAATTTTGGCAAATCATTAAAAACAACGCAAAAAAGCATCGGGAAGAGCAGTGTGCAGAACCTTATCATTAATGCGGTGGTGCCTTTGCTAGCGGCTTATGCACAGTATAGCCAGAACCGCAATTATTTAGAAAAAGCGATAGCTCTGCTGGAGAAAGTGAAGGAAGCGTCAAACAGCATCACGCGCCATTATGAGGAACTAGGTTGGCAAGCCAAAACTGCTGCTGATAACCAAGCAGCGCTGGGGCTTTATAAATTATACTGCGGGCCCGTAAATTGCCTGCGCTGCGCCATCGGCAATAAAATCCTGAAACAAAGCCCGCTCCGCATCTCGTGAATCTGCTGGTATACTTACTAAACATATTAATGCTGGGGGGGCTAGTGTGGTGGCTGCGGAAACAGAACTGGGCAGAGGAACTTCGGCCTTACTTTTTTCCTGCGTTGCTGCTAAAGCTGCTTTGTGGCGTGCTGCTGGGGCTGCTGTACTTTAAGTATTACGGTGGAGGTGATACAATCGCGTATTTTAAGGGTGCCCTAAAACTATCAGCTTATGCAAAACAAAACTTTGCTGGCTATACACGGTTACTGTTCCTGAATGAATTTGAAAGTGATACTTTTAAAGCCACCATTCCCTTTTCAACTTATCCATCTTTCTCCAATTCTTTTTTCACTATCAAGATTATTAGTGTGCTGAACCTGATAACAGGCAGCTCCTATTATTTGAATGGTCTGTACCTTTCGCTTTTCAGCTTTTGGGGAGCGGCAAAGCTGGCTGCCACACTAATAAAGCTGTTCCCAAAGTATAAAGTGGCGGCCATAGCAGCTTTCTTATTCTTTCCGTCGGTAATTTTTTGGACTTCAGGTTTATCCAAAGATTCTCTGATGTTTGGGAGTATGTGCTGGGTAGTTGCTTTTGCTCTTACTGTGCCACAGCGTGTAAACTGGACTGCTTCGTCTCTTGCCCTACTAATGTTGTGGATCTTTTATAAGATAAAATTTTTCTTTGCGTTTATCGTGCTGCCCTTGCTTGTGCTCTATGTGCTGGTGAAAGTGTTAGCAAGGTCAATTCCTTTATTTCAGCAGCGTAGGGTGCAGTTGCTGGCTTTAACTGTGGCTCTTATAGTAGCAGGCATAGCCGCCATACCTGTTTTTCAAATTTATAGAGACGGTTTTCTGTACGAAAACATTGTGCAGAACTATAACGATATCTTAGCGCTTTCAGAGGGCAAACCAACCATAAACCTACAAATAGAGCCTACACCACAAAGCATTATCAGAAATGCGCCAGAGGCCTTATTAAGCGCTATTTATAGGCCATTTATCTGGGAAGTTGATAACATGCTTTACTGGGCTGTTGCCGCTGAGAATGTGCTGTTAGCTATATTATCTGTTATGGGAGTTATAGGAGTTGTACGAGGTAAGTTTAAAGTAGAGGTGGAGCACGTTACACTACTAGCTTTGGTGCTTGTGGTTGGTGCTATCTGCGGACTTACTACGCCTAATTTCGGCTCTCTTAGCAGGTATCGGGTGGCTTTTCTACCATTCCTGGTTTACCTGTTGCTGCAGGGTCATTACAGCAACCTTCTGTTGACAAAACTGAAAATGTTAGGCAGCAGGAGAAGTTTTTAATCTACTGTGCTTCTTCGTACCTTTGCACCCAAATTAGATAGGCTATGCAAAATCCCGTAATTATACTTGGTGCTCAAAATTTAGGTACTGCCGCGTTAGATATTTTCTATAGCAATAGTGTTGTTGTGTACTGCTTTCTCGATGATAGCAAGAACCTACAGCAGCAGGAAATCAATAACGTGTCGGTAATGAGCAGCACCGAAGACAGCGAATTTTTAAAGCTGATAGGCAAGAAGTGCGATGTGTTTGTGGCAGTTGAAGGAACTCCAGAACGCAAGTCGCTGGTTAAAATGCTGAAGGAGGAGTACAAAGTGGTTCCTGTAAATGCTATTCACCGTTTTAGCTCAGTATCAGAGTTTGCATGGCTAGGACATGGAAATATGATAGCGGCAGGTGCTGTGGTAAATAACAATGCGAAAGTTGGCGACAACTGCCTGATACAATCCAGAGCCGTGGTAGATACTAATGCGCAAATCGGCGACTACGCTCAAATTGGGGCGGGTGCCATCATTAATTCTGAAGCTGTAATTGAAGAAGGTGCTTTTATAGGAACTGGTGCCGTAGTGGTGTCTGGTGTAAAGGTCGGCAAAAATGCCCGTGTAGGCGCTGGCTCTGTGGTAGTAGCCGATGTGCCTGCCAAAGCAACTGTTTTCGGAAACCCAGCGGCAGCCATAAAAAGTTAGAAAATTAGAAATTTAGTAGGTTAGAAAGTTGTTCTAAGTCAGAACCTAGAACATTGCTTAGCACTGTAGCATCTAACTTTTTCAAAATTAAGAGATAATCAACAATTAAATTTTAACACTAAGCTGAAACTTAGCAGTTATGAACAAAACCTATAGCATATTACTTTACTACTGCTACACACCGATAGCAGACCCTGAGGCATTCCGTGAGGAGCATCACCTGTTGTGTCTGGAGCTGAATTTGCTCGGCCGCATTATTGTATCTAAAGAAGGGTTAAACAGCACGGTGTCTGGTCTGAAGGCAGACTGCGACAAGTACATGGAAATAATGAAAGCCGATCCGCGCTTTGCCAAAACCGATTTCAAAGTGGATGAGTCGGATGCGCATGCTTTCACGAAGCTGCATGTGCGTACCAAAGCCGAGATTGTGCATTCTGGTCTGCTGCATATAGATCCAAACCAGCGTACAGGCGTGCACCTCTCCCCGAAAGAGTTTAAGGATATGAAAGACCGCGAAGACGTTGTGGTGCTGGACGTGCGCTCGGACTATGAGTACAACGTGGGCCGCTTCAAAAACGCTGTTACCTTAGATATCGAGAACTTCCGTGAGTTTCCTGAGAAAGTAGGAGAGCTGAAAGAAAAGTATAAAGATAAGAAAATACTGACCTACTGCACAGGCGGTATCAAGTGTGAGAAAGCCAGCGCCTTTTTGCTGGAGCAAGGCTTTGAAAACGTGTACCAATTGCACGGTGGTATTATTAAATACGGCATAGAGGCTGGCGGCGAAGATTTCGAAGGCAAGTGCTATGTATTTGATAACCGTGTGGCAGTAGACGTGAACAAGGTAAACCCAAAAGTAATCTCTAAGTGCTACGTTTGCGATACAGAAAGCGATCGGATGGTAAACTGTGCAAATCCTGTGTGCAACCTGCATGTGGCTATCTGCGAAAAGTGCGGATGGGAAATGGAAGGCGCTTGCTCTACAGAATGCAAAGGCCATCCAGAAAAGCGCCCGTACGATGGCACTGGTTACTATCAAAAAGAAATGAACGGCTATAATCCACTTAAAGGATTCAACCGAAAAAAGAAAACTGACGTACAAGTATAAGTATTCTCTAAAGCTCAAGAAAAGCGTGTGTTTGTATAAGCCACGCTTTTCGCTTTTTATATCTACCTAGATGTTATATTTTAGACATTAGATGATAGACTTGCTCCCATTTTGTTAAAAAACTACGCGCTTAGTTTCATTTATTTAATAATCCGAAAAGGAAAGTACCTGTATTGTTATTTTGATGTTTAGAAATTTATCTAGCATCTAATACCTAGCATCTAAAATCTCAATTTCCCTATGGCCATACCTGCATCCGAATTAATTATCAATCCAGACGGTACTATTTACCATCTCAACTTGCTGCCAGAGCACATTTCTGATACCATTATAACAGTTGGAGACCCTGAGCGAGTGGCAAAGGTTAGCCAATACTTCGATGAAATTGAAGTGGAGGTGGCGAAGCGGGAATTTGTGACGCACACTGGCTACTACAAAGGCAAACGAATTACTGTCATTTCTTCGGGCATGGGCACCGATAATATTGATATTCTGATGACGGAGCTGGACGCGTTGGTGAACATCGATTTTATGACACGGGAACCGAATGCAGAGAAAATCTCCCTCAAAATTGTGCGTGTGGGTACCTCTGGTGCGCTGCAAGGAACGGTGCCATTGGGAAGTCACCTCGCCTCGCACACCGCTATCGGCCTTGATTCGCTGATGGAGTTTTATCCGCTGGAGCAAAGCGAAGAAGAAGCAAGTATAACTGGAGCGGTACAGCAGGCATTAGGCATTGGTTTCAGACCTTATTTCGTGACGGCTTCTGATGCTCTTCTTCAGAAAGTTGCTTATGATATGATTCCAGGTAATACCCTTACCTGCCCTGGTTTTTACGCACCGCAGGGGCGTGTACTAAGAGGCGGTTTGCGAAACCCGAAGTTGCTGGAGCAATACCAAAATTTCCGATCAGGTGATTTTAAGCTGACAAATTTTGAAATGGAAACCGCTGGTTACTATAGCATGGGGCGCCTACTGGGGCACGAAGTGTTGTCGGTAAATGCCATTGTAGCAAATAGAGTAGAACACACCTTTGCAGCGAACGCCGATGAAGTTATTGATGACCTTATCGTAAAGGTGCTGGAGCGTATTTAACAAGCTAAATGGTGACAGTGGCACACCCTCTATAAACAGCGAGAGCAGGCATAAATGCCTGCTCTCGCTGTTTATAGAGGGTGGTGATTCTTAGAAGAATTCGATAGCAACAATGGCACTGATTGGAATAGAGCAACCTGCTTTTAAGGTGATAAATTTTTCGTCTACTGTCCAGACAGTTGTGGCTACGCGCTTATCTTCACCATCGGCAGTTCTAAAAGTTATTTCTACTTTACCATGATAAGCGTTGCCTAAAGTAGAGGCTCTGTTTAAGTTCCAAACTCTTTTTTTGCGAGCATCAGCATCAGTCAGAACATCTTCGTGGCCGAACTGTAAAAAAGGTATTTGCTCCTTCTCAACAAGTTCCGCAGGGGTGATTATAATATCCATGTCATTAATAGTTAGTATTGATGAATGAATATCCAAAGAAAGCTATGTAAAAGCAAGTATAGTGTTAGAAAATTAAAATAGTAGTATGCTCACAGCTGCTGCAAAAAAATCAGCGTATCCACACCATCAGCATAATCCCATACCATTGGGCATTGTGCCCGCCCGAACGGAATGCTTCCTTCCAGCCAGCCATGTGCAGATACCACAACCTGAGTTTTCTCTTTTACAGCTGCTAATTTTTGGCGTAAATCAGCCAACGAGCTAAAAGTTTCATAAAAGAGAACAGAGATAGGCGATACCATCTGCTCACTTGGAGTTACCAGCATAAAACCATTATCGAAGTGTGGCGCGCGGTTTACCAGTAGTATGGATTTATTATAGTCGTAGTTGTTCTGGTACTTGTAGTGATTTATG
Organism: Pontibacter harenae; assembly: GCF_020907245.1. GTDB lineage: Bacteria > Bacteroidota > Bacteroidia > Cytophagales > Hymenobacteraceae > Pontibacter > Pontibacter harenae. The sequence continues at coordinate 64,553 of NZ_JAJJWH010000015.1, forward strand.
ATTGTGCTGTGGCGGAACTCGTTTGCCTCGAAAAACTTATCGAAAGTATAACCTTCTGGTACAAATACTTTTGATACGTTTCGGCAGCCTAAGCCATAGTAGCGGAAGAAATCTTCTCCTAATGCACTTAAATCATCGGCTTCTTCATGCCCTGTCAGAACGCCTAAACTGGTGCGGTTTCTACGGATAATATGAGGGCGCTTAGCAAAATAGTATTCAAAATAGCGGGAGGTATTGTCAGAGCCTGTGGCTATGATGGCATCGGCATCTTTCAGAAGATCTACAAATTCAAAGTTATTAGCAAAGGCTGGTTCTATAGCTACCAACATGTTAGCCAACCTTCTGAGCAAAACATCATCATCGGAGCTAAGCTTTGCCAATAGGTAGTGCCCGCTAATTAGCACGGACAGAAAATCGTGGAAACCTACCATCGGAATATTTCCTGCCATTACGACGCCAACCTTTTTTTGTGTAACCTGTTTAAGTTGATAAGGGTACACCCATTCCCGAAGGTATTGCTCATCGAGCATGGTGATGATACCATCCAGGGCAAAGAGAACATTTTTCTCGTCGAACCAAGGATTTTTGGCTAGGGCAACGTAAGCGAGTGCTTTACGGTCTTCATCTGGCATGTTTTGCAGTTGCTTCCCAAGTTTCACAAAAGCTTCAATCCTGTTCTCTAAAGTCATGGCAAAAGGGGTATTGTAAAATTTTATTTGATAAGGATACTGATAGTTCCTAATTTTGTTGTTGAATAAGTTCTGAATTACAAAAGTATAAAAAATATACAGGAGATACGATTATGGCGATAATGATCACTGACGAATGCATTAACTGCGGAGCTTGCGAGCCAGAGTGCCCGAATACTGCTATTTACGAAGGCGGTATGGAATGGACTTGGGGTGGCGGCACCGCGCTGTCGGAAGTGGAAATAGATGGTGGCGACGTAGTGCCAGGAGATGCACCGCAAACACCGATTTCAGATGAGTTTTACTACATCGTTTCAGATAAGTGTACAGAGTGTATGGGTTTCCACGAGGAGCCACAGTGTGCAGCTGTGTGCCCAGTAGACTGCTGTGTTGACGACCCAGACTACCGCGAATCTGAAGAGGAGCTATTGGCTAAGAAAGACTGGTTACACCAGGCCAGCTAAGATAAACAACTGAAGTTGTAGAAAGCCTGCCCTCTCACAGGGGCAGGCTTTCTTGTTTACGTTACCTTGATGAATGACGGCTCAAACTTTAGAGATGATGTCGAGTGGTTTGGCACGTACTCACCGAAGAGATAAGTCTTTCTTCTTTTGTCTAATGGTCTTTTGTCTTTTTTCTCTAATTTTGCCATCCAAATAGCTCAATACGATGTCGATTTCAACAAAATATAACCCAAAAGAAATAGAGCAGAAGTGGTACGACAGCTGGATGCAGCGCGGCTTCTTCCGTTCTACACCTAATCCCAAAAAAGAGCCTTATACCATTGTGATTCCGCCGCCAAACGTAACAGGCGTGCTGCACATGGGGCACATGCTTAACAATACCATACAGGATGTGCTCATCCGCAGGGCCAGGATGCAGGGAAAAGAAGCTTGCTGGGTACCAGGCACCGATCATGCTTCTATTGCCACCGAGGCAAAGGTAGTGGCCATGCTGAAGGAGAGGGGCATCAACAAAAGCGACCTGACACGTGAAGAGTTCCTGAAGTATGCCTGGGAATGGAAAGAGAAGTATGGCGGCATTATTCTGGAGCAGCTGAAGAAGCTTGGAGCCTCCTGCGATTGGGACCGTACCCGCTTCACGATGGAAGAAGACATGTCGGCTGCCGTAATTGAGGTATTTGTGGATTTGTACCGCAAAGGCCAGATTTACCGTGGCGTGCGCATGGTAAACTGGGATCCGCAGGGCCGTACGGCTTTATCTGACGAGGAAGTAATTCCGAAAGATACCATGGCGAAGATGTACCACCTGCAGTATGAGGTGGTGTTGGAGGATGCTTCAGGGGAGAAAACGTATATAACTGTAGCAACGTCTCGTCCTGAAACCATCATGGCCGACGTGGCCGTGGCGGTGAACCCGAACGATGAGCGTTATACACACCTGCATGGCAAAAGCGTACGCATTCCGTTGCTGGGCAAAGAAGTTCCAATTATTCTGGATGAATATGTAGCCATTGATTTCGGTACGGGTGCCTTAAAGGTAACGCCTGCGCACGACCTGAATGACTATGAACTGGGGCAGAAGCACAAACTGCAAGTTATAGATATCCTGAACGACGATGGCACGCTGAACGAAATGGCGCAGCTGTATGTAGGGCAGGATCGTTTTGCCGCACGCCGTAATATTGTGAAAGACCTACAGGAAGCAGGGCTGCTGGCGAAGATAGAAGAGTATAAGAGCGTACTACAAACATCTGAGCGCACAGGTGCGGTAATTGAGCCGCGCCTTTCAATGCAGTGGTGGTGCAAGATGGACAAAATGGCTAAGCCAGCGTTGGAGGCCGTGATGGAAGATAATATTAAGCTGCACCCGCCGAAGTTCAAGAACATGTACCGCTCCTGGATGGAGAACGTGCACGACTGGTGTATTTCACGCCAGCTGTGGTGGGGACAGCGTATACCTGCTTTTTACCTGCCTGATGGCTCTCATGTAGTAGCCACTACAGCAGAGAAAGCGTTGGAGCTGGCGCGTAAAGAAAGCGGAAATGAGCAGCTTCAGCTATCAGATCTGCGCCAGGATGAGGACGTGCTCGATACCTGGTTCTCTTCGTGGTTGTGGCCGATCTCTGTTTTTGATGGTTTCAAAGATCCTGACAACAAAGATATCCTATACTATTACCCAACCAATGACCTTGTAACGGCTCCTGAAATTCTGTTTTTCTGGGTAGCGCGTATGATCATGGCTGGGTTCGAGTTCCGCAACGAGCTGCCGTTCCGCAATGTGTACCTGACAGGCATTGTACGCGATACGCAAGGCCGTAAAATGTCGAAACAGCTAGGCAACTCGCCAGATCCGCTTGACCTGATTGAGCAGTATGGAGCTGATGGCGTGCGTGCAGGTATGTTGTTCAGTTCGCCTGCTGGTAACGACTTGCTGTTCGATGAGAAGCTTATTGAGCAGGGCCGTAACTTCAGCAACAAGATATGGAATGCTTTCCGACTGATAAAAGGCTGGGAAGTAGACGAAAGTCTGCTATGCCCGAACGAGACTGCTATAAAGTGGTTCGAGTCGCGCTTTAACGAGGCATTTGTGCAGATTGAAGATCATTTCAGCAAATTCCGTATTTCGGATGCGTTGTTGTCGGTTTACAAACTGGTATGGGATGATTTCTGTTCGAATTACCTGGAGATGATCAAGCCAGCTTACCAGCAACCAATCGACAGGCAAACCATAGATACAACTGTTAGCTTCCTGGAGAAGGTACTAAAGGTGCTGCACCCGTTCATGCCGTTCCTGACAGAGGAAATCTGGCATGACCTGAAGCAACGTAAAGAGAAAGAATACCTCATTGTTGCCTCCTGGCCTAAAGTTGAGCAATTTGATAAGGGCCTGATCGAGAAGATGGATCGTGTGCTAAATGTTGTTGGTGCTGTCCGTAATGTGCGTAACTCTAAAAACATAGCGAACAACAAAGCCTTGGATTTAGCTATAAAGGCGACTAGTGGCGCAGATTATGAGCAATTCTTAGGTATCATCCGTAAGCTAGCAAACATAGAAGAGGTTTCTTTTGTGGAGGACTCTTTAGACGGAGCTATCAGCTTTGTGGAAGGTGGCGACGAATTTTTCATCCCAATGGAAGGAAACATTGACGTTGCCGCTGAGCGCGAGCGTCTGCAGAAGGAGCTGGAGTACACAAAAGGTTTCTTGGTTTCAGTGGATAAAAAGCTTAGCAATGAACGTTTCGTAAGCGGTGCGCCAGAAGCCGTGATCACTAACGAACGCAAGAAAAAAGCGGATGCTGAAGCAAAGATTCATGCGATAGAGCAGAGCTTAGCTGCGCTTTAAAAATATAGAAGCAAGTATAAAATAGCGGCGGCTGTTCTCGTGAGGGAGCAGCCGCTGTTTGTTTTTGTATATAAGTCTGGCGCGGGATCCATTCCCGTGCCTAATTACAAAGTCGAGTCTGCGACTCGATGGTTTGCGTGTTTCGTAAGGCTTACCACTTCAAAATCAACTACTATTTTGTCATTTCGAACAAATTGAGAAATCTGGGTTTATGATTAAGATCTCTCCTTGCGGCGAGACGACAGGTAAAAGGGTGTAATCGAAAGGCTAAAGGAGGTTTTTTTTGCAATTTGCTGACTTTGTTGGACTCTGCAAGCCCGTGGAGTCACAGACTCCACATTGTTAAAAGTCACGAATCTGGAGATTCTCGCCATGTAATATTTTGTCAAACAACTATCATAGCTGAAGTACTACTTACTATTACTGGCTCTGTAGTTCTCCTAGAATACCTTCTACCTGAGTTGTATACATAGGCAGCACATCAGTCAGGCCTTCTTTCTTCTTGCCATAGCCAATTTCTACTTTCCGCTGCTCTATACTATAAGTTAATAAGCCTTGTTCTGCTTCGGTTAAATAGTAAAGCTTAAGCGGAGCAGCAACTGTTGACACAGCATAAGTTCTGAAGGTGAAATCGTTGGTAATGCGCTGCTGCTTCGAAGGTTGGTCCAGGTAATCTTGCGTCACAACGGTATCGAGGTGGATGGCGCTTTCTACTTCGTAAATGGCTTTAATATCGCTACCCTCAAAGTGCCAACTGCGGATATTATGTGGGCCCTGCTGCGTGGTATCATACTTTGCTTTCGACAGATCGATGAGGGAAACTATACTGAATAGTTGCAAATCGTTGGCTATAGTTTGCAGTGATGGGCTAAGGGTGCTGTTATCGTTAATGTAGTAGCCCTTATTACTTTGAAGTATAGCAAAGTCCTTTTCCAAGTCTTTTTGTAGCTGTGGCGTGGCCACAGTTGCCTGAAGCAGAAATAGCCTGAAGGTAAGCAGAAGATGCAGGATCAGCATAAGTATAAAATCTGTCTAACGGGTGCAGCGCAAAAGCCGTGCTGCATTACAGCCTTGAGTTATCAACCACAGTCCAGTTGATAGTGCCGTTTGCAACATGGAACTTCAACAGCAGGTAGCCACCTGTGTGTCCGTCTTCATAGTACGCCATAGCGTAGCGATCGTTCAGGATGCGGCTATCACGGATGGCCATAGTGCCTCCTAATTGCCCATCGGCTGGAATCAGTTGGCGTTGCTTACGGTTCAGGTCATTCATAAGGTCTGACTCTGGGTTTCGTAGCCCTCTGCTCTGTAACTTCCGCACATCGGTCTGGCTCATAGTTCCGAACTCATCTACAAAGGAAGCTCCACTAGGTGGCACCATTTGCATGGTATCAGGCGGTAGCATTATTTTCTCTAGTGAGTCAGAAGTAGCTTGTTCCTGCTCCAGTTGCTGATCTATTTCAGCCAGTTTATCATCCGCTATGGCCAGGCGGCTTTCAGCTTCACTTTTCTGCCTGTAAAAGTATAGCGCTAGGAAAAGAAAAATAGCGGCTAAAATCCAGGGTATGGCGCTTCTCATAGTTACTGTAGTTTTTGTCTGTAAACGGAAAATAAGGTATAGAGGTCTAAGTTAGCGAAAAGGGAAGAAGTGGCAAGAGGCAGATCAGCATACTATTTATTTTTCAGCCAGCTGTCCTCATAACGTCCTCCCAGCATGTGGGCGTTTTATACACTATGTGGCAACTGTCCTCAGCAAAGACACTTAATGACTTCATAAATACAGAGGAGATCTTTTAATAGCGGTTCTCAGATAAAAAAAGGCCTGCTTTATAAAAAGCAGGCCTTTAGAAGAAGGCTAAAAGTTGTGGTTTCTTTTTTCTTCTAATAATGTTTTAAATTGTTGTGTTCGGATCAAAGTTCTCCAGGTAATCAGCTACACGGCGCACAAACATACCTCCCAACGAGCCGTCTACTACGCGGTGGTCGTAAGAGTGCGACAAGAACATGAAGTGGCGAACACCAATCAAGTCTCCTTCTGGTGTTTCAATCACAGCAGGCTTTTTCTTTATAGCACCTACGGCCATAATAGCTACTTGCGGCTGCATAATAATTGGCGTCCCCATTACATTACCAAACGAACCAACATTGGAAACAGTATAAGTGCCGCCCGAAAGATCGTCTGGAGTGAGTTTATTGTTGCGTCCACGGTTAGCCAGATCGTTCACCTTTTTGGTCAAACCATTTAGGTTTAATTGGTCAGCATTTTTGATGTTCGGAACAATTAGGTTACCACTTGGCAAAGCTACAGCCATACCAATGTTAATGTCTTTGTGGCGGATAATGTTGTTTCCTTCCACAGACACGTTGATCATTGGGTAATCTTTGATAGCCTTGGCGATAGCATCAATAAAAAGAGGCGTAAAAGTAAGGCTTTCACCCTCACGCTTTTTATACACATCTTTCCACTTGTTTCTCCAGTTTACCAGATTGGTTACATCGGCCTCTACAAAGGACGTAACGTGCGGCGAAATACGCTTGCTTTCCACCATGCGATCAGCAATCATCTTGCGCATACGGTCCATCTCGATGATTTCATCGCCACCGCTAACAGAAGCTGCGGGCTTAGCAGCAGGGACTGGCGTAGCCTGAGGCTGAGCGGCAGGTGCCGAAACACTGGCTGTTGAAGCCTGAGTTTGTGGCTGAGCCTGCTGTGGTGTAGCAGTTTGTTGTGCAGAAGTTTGCTGTGGCGCGTTTTTACGGCTCTCAACATAAGCCAGAATATCTTTTTTAGATACCCGACCTTCGCTTCCTGTGCCTGGCACATATTCCAGTTCCTGCATCGAAATGCCTTCTTCGCGGGCAATGTTCAGCACCAGCGGAGAGTAGAAACGGCCAGAAGCAGGCTGATCTAGCTTCGCAACATCACTAGCCTCGGTGGCGGCTGGAGCCTGCTCTTGCGTGCTTGCCTCTTGTGCTGGCGAAGCATCTGTTGCAGGTGCTTCTGCAGAAGCGGCGGCTGGAGCATCGCCGCTTGTAGTGTCTTCACCATTGGTAGAGATAATGGCGATAGGAGCGCCCACAGCCACTACATCACCCTCTTGTACCAGTATTTCTTTCAGAACACCAGCTTCCAGTGCTGGTACTTCTGTATCCACTTTATCTGTAGCTACTTCCAGTACCGATTCGTCCTCTTCTATGGTATCACCCACATTCTTGAGCCATTTCAGAACGGTACCTTCCATGATACTTTCGCCCATTTTGGGCATAACCATTTCTACAAGTGCCATATTGTCGATATTCTTTTTAAGTAGATTCTTGTTAGACTTACGTAGGGTTTGTTGGGTAAAATTGGTGGCTAAAAGGCAACATACTATTAACTTGAGCACGAACTTTTATACTCTTGCTATATTGCCCATTACCTATTTTCTGAACAAAGTTAAGCATTTTAGCCTATTCCTCAACCGTAGAAGTTAAACATTGCCTTACCAGGTTCAGAACGGTTAAGGCTGTATACTCTATATTAAGCTGGCGGTTTTTGTTGTAGTTGATGAGTTTCGTCACGGTTCTGTCCTTGTCGGCATAGGCCATCCAGATAGTGCCTACAGGTTTCTCGGGAGTTCCTCCGCCTGGGCCTGCTATACCGCTGGTGGCAATACCGATGTCGGTGCCTAATAGCTGCCGCACGTTCTCGGCCATTTCTCTTACAGTTTGCTCGCTTACGGCACCGTAGGCTTCAAGCGTTTCGGGCTTTACCTGTAGTTGCTGTATTTTAACCTGGTTGTGGTAAGCAAGCACGCTGCCCATAAAATAAGCAGAACTCCCCGCAATGCTAGTTAGCTTGTGCGCTACCAAGCCGCCTGTGCAACTTTCGGCAGTAGCTATAGTTAGTCCTCTTTCTTTCAGAATATTGCCTATAGCTTCTTCTATTTTTGTTTCGCCGTAAGCAAAAATGTTGTCAGGTATAATGTGAGTAAGTTGCGCTACCTGCGCCTGTAAATCCTGCTCTAGTTGGGCTGCATCGTCTCCCATACCTGTCAGGCGGAGGCGTACACCTCCAAGGTGGGGCAGATAGGCTAGCTTTAGGTGCTGTGGTAGGTTGTCCTCCCAGGTTTCTATCTTTTCAGCTAAAATAGATTCAGGTATACCAGTGGTTTGAACTACCTTGTGCACAATTTCAGGCGTCTTGTAATACTTTTTAAGCTTTGGTAGCACTATGTCCGTCATCATGCGCTTCATCTCAAAAGGTACACCTGGCATAGAGACAAATACTTTTCCTTTCTGCTCAAACCACATGCCTGGAGCCGTGCCGAGTATATTACGGATGGGTGTGCAACTCTCTGGCAGAAAAGCCTGCTGGCGGTTCAGTTCGGTTACTTCCTTGCCGCGTGCTTTAAATATTGCCGCTACATCAGCCAAAGATGGTTCGTGCAGGACCAGTTTTGTGCCAAAGTAGGAAGCAAGCACATGTTTTGTCAGGTCGTCTTTTGTAGGGCCCAGGCCACCTGTGATAAAGATTATGTCTGCCCTTGCCTGTGCATCGTTCAGAGCGGCAACAATATGGTCTGCGCTATCAGAAACAGAGCTTACCTGCTTCACTTTTATACCTATTTTGGTTAATTCCGTACCCATCCACGCAGAATTTGTGTCTACAATTTGACCGTAGAGAATCTCGTCGCCGATGGTTATAATTTCTGCTTTTACAGCTTCCATGTTAGTTTTGGTCTGATTTATGATTACTTAGACGCTAGATGTTAGACAATAGATTTTAGATTTGCCCCAAACGTGAAACAGGTTTGTCCTTGTTTCACGTGCAGCGATAACAAGAAATTAATCACATTGTTGTATCATGAGTATCTCTAGAATTTAAGTTCTAGTATCTAATACCTCTAATCTAAAACCTAAAATATTGATATGAAAAAATTAGTCTATACTTCTGTTTTTGCCTTGGCACTTGGTGCTTCTGCCTGTACTGTTGCTGATATTCAACGCTCTGTAGATGGTGTTTTGGCAGGTACTGGAACAGGTGTGCCTGTTACCCAAAGCGAGGTTGCCTCTGGCCTGAAGCAGGCATTGGAGGTAGGAATAAAAAGCGGAGCAAGCAAGGCCTCTCAAACAGACGGGTTTTATAAGAACTCCCTGATACGCATTCCTTTTCCTGAGGATGTGCAGCGGGTAGAAAACACGCTGCGCCAGGTTGGTTTAGGAGACCAGGTAGATAAATTTATACTTACCCTTAACCGTGGTGCCGAGGATGCTGCTAAAAGTGCAGTACCTATTTTTGTGAATGCCATTAAACAAATGACCATTTCAGATGCCTGGTCTATTCTTAAAGGTGATAAAGATGCGGCTACCAATTACCTGAAGCGCACTACTTCTCAGCAATTATATGCTGCTTTCAACCCTATCATGGTAACATCACTGGAGAAGACAAATGCGACAAAACATTATACAGACATTGTCAATCAGTATAATAAGATTCCGCTGGTGCAGAAAGTAAACCCAGATTTAGATGATTATGCTACGCAGAAAGCAATTGATGGGCTTTTTATCTTAGTGGCACAAGAAGAAGCTAACATCAGGGAAAATCCTGTTGCCCGTACAACCGAGCTGCTGCGTCGTGTGTTTTCTCAAAACAACCAGTCGTAGGAGTTACAGCCCTTTACTAAAAAAAGCACCTGCTATACTTAGAAATATAGCAGGTGCTTTTTTTTATAGAACATAAACATCTGAATAAAAGTACAATACACCAATTTTAAGCGCAGCAGTACAGTAAATCTAAACAGACTATGAACAACAAGCCTTTTAAATATTGCCCTATCACAAAAGAGAAGGATCTGGATGAACTAATCGAGGAATTAGGAGACTCTAAGGTAGTGATGCTAGGGGAGGCCTCACACGGTACTTCAGAATACTATACCTGGCGCACAGCCATCTCCAGAAGGTTAATAGAGGAAAAAGGCTTTTGTTTTATAGCCGTAGAAGGCGATTGGCCCGAGAGCTATATAGTTAATCGCTTTATCAAAGGTTATCAGAATTCTGGTAGTAAGATTGCCGATGTGTTGCAAGTGTTTAAACGTTGGCCTACCTGGATGTGGGCAAACTGGGAAGTGGCTGCACTGATTGAGTGGTTGCGTGATTATAACCACCTGCGCAACGGTATGGAGAAAGCTGGGTTTTATGGATTGGATGTGTACAGTTTATGGGAGTCGCTTGACCAGATTTTGAAGTACCTGGAGCAAAACGACGGACAGGCAGCAGAAGCAGCGCGTTCTGCCATTCATTGCTTTGAACCGTATAACCGCGACCCTCAGGATTATGCCCGTGCCACCGCCTTTGTGCCCACTGATTGCGAACACGAGGTAATTGAAATGCTGCAGCGCATCCAGAAAGAACCTGCCTTTACCGACGATGCCGAATATGAATTTAATGCCAAGCAAAATGCTTTGGTAGCTGTTAACGCAGAAAAGTATTACAGGGCCATGATAAAAGGAGGGGCAAACTCTTGGAACGTTCGTGACAGCCACATGATGGAAACCCTTGATAGGCTACTGGAACTGCATGGGCCCGATGCCAAAGCTATTGTTTGGGAGCATAATACCCATATTGGTGATGCCCGCTATACGGATATGGCAAACGATGGTATGTACAACATAGGGCAGTTGGCCCGTGAGAAGTACGGAAGAGAGAATGTAAAGCTTGTTGGCTTTGGTAGCTACCAAGGAACGGTGATAGCAGGTAGGGCTTGGGGTGCACCCATGCAGAAAATGGATGTACCGCCTGCTGTAAAAGGAAGTTGGGAAGAAATGCTGCACAATATTGATACCGATGATAAAATCATTCTTTCTAAAGACTTGAAAGAGGTGCCCGAGCTGCAGAAGTGGTTAGATCATAGAGCCATAGGTGTTGTGTATGATCCTAAGTATGAGCAGTTTGGTAACTATGTGCCTACCGTTATTCCTGAGCGCTATGATGCCTTTCTGTACTTCGACGAAACCGAAGCTGTGCACCCGCTGCATATGAAGGCGAAAGGCGGTAAAGAACCTGACCTTTATCCTTGGAAGTATTAGTTGCCCTTTAGTTTGATACAAAGTTTTAGAAAAGCCACTTTCCGCTGTTATTGTAATTGCAGTAAGAAGTGGCTTTTGTGTGTGCTCATTCGACAGTGTTTCTACAGTTTTAAAGAAGCATTATATTTCTCATATTTAGCTATAAAAACTGAGATAGAGAATGCAGTGAGAAAACGTACTTAATCTTCAACTCTCTTACGCTCTGTGAATATGCCGCTTTATGTACAAATCAAGAATGAGGGCTGTTGAGGATAAACCTTATAGAGGCAATAAATTCACTTGATCATATAAGCAAAACGAGCTGAAAACTTGCACTAGCATGGACGTCAACATGTAGAATATGCGGCGGCTCCTTTCGTTCCCTTACAAAATGATATTAGCCATAGACAAGGGGGGAGGCCTTTAAAATGCTAGGCTTTATTATGGAGGCTGCTAATGTTCAAAGCAAATCTTTAAAAACAAATTTTGCCTATGCTGCAACATTTTAGCCTCGGTAAACCAGAAACACAATATAGCCAACATAGAGAAGCAGGAAAAGAATACCGTTCCAGCGATCTATCGCGTTTTTCTTTCCGATTGGCAATGTAAGGATTAATAAGGTACTAGCCAGGATCATCATGCTAATATCAGGGTTACTTAGCACATCGAAGGGAAGAGGGTTGATGACAGCACTTATACCTAAAATCCAAAGCAAATTAAAGATGTTTGAACCTACCACATTACCCACAGCAATGTCTATGTTACGCCTATAGGCAGCCATCGCCGACGTAACCAATTCAGGTAGCGAAGTGCCTATAGCCACAACTGTTAAGCCTATAAACGATTCGCTCATACCAAACGACTGCGCTATTGCTACTGCGCCTTCTACTATCCAGTTGCCGCCTAAAAACAAACCCACCATGCCAATGGCAATAAAAAGCAATGCTTTTCCCATAGGCATTACAGGTGTGTCATCATCATCTTTAATCTCATCTTTGTTTGTTTTGGTTATGTTATAGATGTAGGCCATAAACATGACAAAGAAAAACAAGAGAATAGCCCCGTCTGAGCGACTGATGTAGAGGCCCTCTCGTTCGCCAAAAAGAGTGGTGTTGGCCAAGAAGCCTACCAATAGCGTCGCAATAAGGGAGAAGGGTATCTCTGTTAAAATGGTATTACGCTTAATGGGTAAGGGGCAAATGAGGGAGGCTATGCCAAGAATAAGAAGCAGGTTTGCCACATTGCTACCAAACACATTGCCGATAGCCAGCTCTGATTGCCCTTGTGCACTTGAAAGAATATTTATGATAAGCTCAGGTAAGGAAGTGCCGAACGAAACGATCGTTAAGCCCACAACCATGTCGGAGAGACCGTAACGTTTAGCGATGGACGAAGCTCCGTCTACTAACATGTCAGCACCTTTAATTAGGAAAAAAAAGCCTATTATAAATAAAATGTATACAAGCATTTAAGTCTATTATAGTTGATGGTGATAAAAATAAAAAAGTGGCTGTCCAATAATCATTACTGAGCAGCCACTTTCAATTTTTGGCAGAAGCTTTTTATTTCATGTTGTGGAAAACGGCTTGTACATCGTCGTCTTCCTCTAGCCGCTCAATAAGATTCATAACCTCTTCTTCCTGCTCTTCTGTTAGCTCAGTAGTGGTGTTAGGCACCCGCTGCAGTTCCGCATTCACTACCTCAAGCCCTAGGTTCTCTAAGCCCTTTTGCATACTTCCGAAATCAGCAAAGGCTGTTTCTATAATTATTTCGCCTTCGTGCTCGTAAATGTCCTGCGCACCGAAGTCTATCAACTCCAGTTCCAGTTCTTCTATGTCTACACCTTCTGCGGCAATTTTAAAAACGCCCTTGCGCTCAAACAAGAAGTCCAGAGAGCCAGTTTTGCCCAACGAGCCTCCCCCTTTTGAAAAGTGCATGCGTACGTTAGCAACAGTACGGTTAAGGTTATCAGTAGCGCATTCTACTACAACCGCTATTCCATGGGGAGCATAGCCTTCATAAACTACTTCTTCGTAATCTTTTTCCTCTTTAGATGAAGCTCGTTTTATGGCCGCCTCTATACGGTCTTTCGGCATGTTAACGCCTTTTGCGTTTTGTATGGCGGTGCGCAAACGCGAGTTTGTCTCAGGGCTAGGACCGCTTTCTTTCACGGCCATCACTATCTCTTTTCCAAGGCGGGTGAAAGCCTTAGACATTTTATCCCAACGTTTAAATTTACGTGCTTTTCTAAATTCAAATGCTCTTCCCATGATGTCTGGTTAAATGCGTGTGCCGCAAAGTTAGTGAGCTTAAGCTAAATTTGGTAGTGCAGTTGCTAATTTCGTGTGTCGTTTTTCGTGTTTGGTGTGTAGGAGTCTTCAATTGTGTAATGTTATGACAGTTCATGAGTTTCGCGAACAGATATAGATAAGGAGCAGTTGGCAACACCGCAAATAAATAATGTTATTTAGTTCAGCTGAATTTGGCAGCGGAAAATATCTCCTTCGACGAGGAGTAGTAAGGGCAGGGGCGTATAATTCCATCTTTAGTTCATCTTGAAAGGATGATCTTGTTAAAAAAAGGAGGCAAGTCAGTAGTATAAGCTTAACCCTCCCTTTAGCCAAATTTCTTAACAGAATGACATACAGTAGGTTTTGAATCAGAATATAGGACAAAATAACTCTAAAGTTAATCTTACAGGGAGAGCTAAAGAACGGCTGTTGGTCCTCAAATTTTATTTTATACTGTATGGTATTTAGCTGCTTCCATACCTTTATGGAGTTGATTTTTCTATTTCCAGTTTCAGGGCAATAAACTTTTGCCAAGTGCACAGATGACGATTTTTTGTTTGAGCGTTCAGCGAGTTCAAAATTGTCTTGATTCTTTTGCTTACTTTTCTCATCAAGGAGAAAAGTAAGGCCCAGCCGGCGAGGCGAAAAGCCTGTTAGAAGTAATTTGCTTCACAAATTGCAGAGGGTCCTGCAAGTCCTTTAATACGTTCTGTAATAGAAGCTACTTTATATGACTTGGTATTGGTGCTAGGTGAACTTGCTGTGGGCTTTCTAATCATATTCGACACCGATTTCTACCTTTAAATAAACTCTTCACACAAGTCTACTTCTTCGGAGCTGGATGAAAATCGGTGATGCGCAGCTGGTGCTGGCAAAAGCTATACTCGTGCGTGATATTAGACCCTACTATAATGAGTCTGTCTTTGCTGTTTTGCGTTACGTGCTCCTGATACCACGCAATGCCTTCCTGGTCCAAGTTTGTTGTTGGCTCGTCTAGCAATAGGAGAGAGGTGTCGGAGTAAATGGCAAGGCCCAGCTTCAGGCGCTGTTTCATGCCCGAAGAAAAGTCTCTTACTGCTTTGTGTCTTGACTTCTGCAGCCCCATGCGCTCAATAAGTTGCTGGTGCGTGAGCTGGTGGCGTAGAGGTTTGAATTTGGTATGGAACTTCAGCATCTCCAGCAAAGTAAATTCTTCTACTACCTCCAGGTAGGGAGCTGTAAGCGATAGCTGGCGAAAAGCATGTTCAGGAGCAACTGTTTTACCCTGAGCTGTAGTGTAGGTGGTGGTGCCTTCACTCGACAGGTTATAACCTGCCAGAATAGTAAGAAGAGTAGATTTTCCGGAGCCATTATGGCCCAGTATCGCGTAGGAACTGCCTTGCTCAAACGTGTAGGTCAGGTTCCGGAAAATCCACTCGTAATTATAAAGTTTACCTAAATTGCTTAGGTTAATCTGCATCTTTTGAGAAATAGCTCTTGATAATGCCGCGGCCAGAACCACGCAGGAAGTTTGTTATTTCATCTCTTTCTCTGCTTGGCGGCAATTCCAGTTCAATTTTGTCGAGTGCCTGCGAGTTGTTTATGCCACTCATGAACAGAATACGGTAAATTTGTTGAATTTCGTTTATCTGCTCACTTACAAATCCTCTGCGGCGCAAGCCCACAGAGTTGATACCTGCATAAGAAAGCGGCTCGCGTGCGGCCTTCACAAAAGGAGGAACATCCTTCAGTACCTTTGATCCGCCTGAGATAAAGGCGTGGATACCCACTTTCACAAACTGATGCACAGCACTAGTCGCACTAATGATGGCAAAATCGCCAACCTCTACATGGCCTGCCATTTGTACGGCATTGCCAATAATACAATTGTCGCCAACTGTGCAGTCATGGGCCACGTGTGCATAAGACATAATCAGGCAGTTACTACCGATTACGGTTTTCATCTTATCCACAGTGCCACGGCTAACTGTTACAAACTCTCTGATAACGGTATTATCGCCGATGATGGTGGTCGTTACCTCGCCTGCAAATTTCAGGTCCTGGGGTACAGAAGAAACAACGGCACCAGGAAAAATCTTGCAATTCCTGCCTATGTGCGCACCTTCCATAATCACGGCATTAGAGCCAATCCAGGTGCCTTCGCCTATTTCTACATTTTTATGAATGGTAGCAAAAGGCTCTATTACTACATTTTGGGCTATTCTTGCCTCTGGGTGAACGTATGCTAGTGGCTGGTTCATGCGTCTTTCTTTACTATCATTGCCGACATTTCTGCCTCTAACACCACTTGGCCGCCCACAAAGGCCTGACCAAACATTTTGGCAATTCCACGCTTAAGAGGAGCCAGCAATTCACATTTAAAAATTATCGTGTCACCTGGAAGAACTTTTCTCTTAAAGCGGCACTTGTCTATGGCCAACAGGTAGGTCCAGTAATCGTCAGGGTTATCTACAGAGCTTAAAACCAAAATGCCTCCCGTTTGTGCCATCGCTTCAATCTGAAGTACGCCTGGCATGATAGGGTTCCCAGGGAAGTGGCCCTGGAAAAAAGGCTCATTCATGGTTACGTTCTTGATACCTGTTACCGAACTTTCATCTAGATGAATAATCTTATCTATCAGAAGGAAAGGATAACGGTGCGGAAGCATGGCAGCAATCTGGTTGATATCCATCACTGGCGGCTTCTTAGGGTCGTAAACAGGAACATTCTTTACGTTTGCTTCCTGAATCGCTTTCTTCACCTTACGGGCAAACGCTATGTTAGCTGCGTGGCCTGGGCGTGCAGCCAAAATCTGTCCTTTTATAGGTCTGCCAATCAGGGCTAAGTCGCCCATCAGGTCTAACAGCTTGTGGCGTGCAGGTTCGTTTTTAAAGCGGAGTTCGGTGTTGTTTAAGATGCCTTCTTCTTTCACCTCTACCTTTGGCTTTTTAAGCAAGTCAGAGAGGTAATCGAGTTCTTCATCCTGTACAACGCGGTCAACAATTACAATAGCGTTATCAAGATCACCGCCTTTAATTAGGTTTTGCTTGTACAACGCTTCCAGTTCGTGCAGGAAAACAAAGGTACGGCACGAGGCTATTTCATCTTCAAACTGCTCAATGTTGGTGATGGAGGCGTGCTGACTTCCTAAAACGGGAGAGTTATAGTCAACCATAACCGTCAGGCGATAATCATCGAGCGGGAGGGCAACAATCTCTACACCTCTGCTGTCATCTTTATAGGTAATGCCTTGAGTTATATCAAAATAATTGCGCTGTGCATTCTGCTCTTCAAGGCCTACACTTTGCAAAGCTCTTAAAAAATCGATAGAAGAACCGTCCATAATAGGAGGTTCTGGACCGTCAAGCTCTATAAGCACATTGTCTATTTGCAATCCGACTAAGGCCGCTAAAGTATGCTCAACTGTATTTACACGAGCTCCATTCTGCTCAATGGTAGTACCACGCGATAAATCCACCACATTATCTACATCGGCGGCAACAATAGGCTGCCCTGGTAAGTCTATGCGCTGAAACTTATAGCCATGGTTAACAGGGGCAGGCTTAAAAGTCATATTGGAAACAACGCCTGTGTGCAGCCCAATGCCTGATACAGTAACGGGAGCTTTTATGGTGTGCTGTTTATGGTTCATTAAGGTATAATAGTCGTGTAAATGCTTATTTTCTAAGAAAATGAGCGGAAGCCTGATGCTGCCGTTTACTGCCTAAAGTACTTATTATAAGCTCTGTCTGCTGCAAACATAAGACATTATATTGGGCATTGCCACTTTATTTTCAACAGATGCGCTACGGTATGAAAGGTTAATCTCTTTGCTTTTGTTTGATAAATTCCAGGTCGCGCTGTAACTCAGGTAGTTTGCGAAACACCGTCATGGCGCGTAAGTTTTGTTTATAATCGAAAGCTGGGGAGCCTTGAATAATGGTGCCAGACGCTTTCACAGATTTAGAAACTCCCGATTGTGCGCCAACAGTCGTTTTGTCTGCAATCGTAATGTGGCCTACAATGCCAACCTGCCCTGCTATAACGCACTGGTTGCCAATTTTAGTAGAGCCCGAAATACCTGTTTGCGAGGCAATAACTGTATCAGACCCAACTTCCACGTTATGCGCTATCTGCACCAGATTATCTATTTTAGAACCTCTTCGGATAATGGTCGATCCCATGGTGGCGCAGTCTATGGTCGTGTTTGCACCTATAGATATGTCATCTTCCAGCACCACATTTCCAATCTGAGGCACTGCTTTATAAGAACCGTCAGGCTGAGGGGCCCATCCAAAACCATCGCTGCCTAATACTGCACCTGCATGTATGGTACAGTTGCTGCCTACCTTTGTGTTGGCATATAGCTTTACCCCAGCAAAAATGGTGGTGTTGTCGCCAATTTCTACGTTATCGCCAATGTATACCTGCGGGAAAATGCGCACGTTTTGGCCTATTTTGCAGTGGTTGCCAATGTAAGAGAAAGCACCTCTATAATGCCCTTTTCCAATTTGGCTGCTGCTGCCCATAAAGCAGGGTTCTTCAACGCCCGTTTTAGAGGCGATAAGGGCATGCTGGTAGTGCTGCAGCAAAACAGAAAAGCTGGTGTACGGGTCTTCTACACGAATAAGAGCAGCAGAAACAGGTTTTTTAAGCTCAAGTTTGTTAGATACAATTACCGCGCTGGCATTTGTAGTGTATAGAAAAGGCTCGTATTTTGAGTTGGAAAGAAAAGCTAATGCCCCTTCCTGAGCCTCTTCAATCTTAGCTAAAGTTCTGACTCCAACTAAATTGTCTCCCTCAATCGTGCCCTGCAAAAGGTCAGCTATCTGTTGAACAGTAAATTCCATTTTGTAAAATTATAGCAAAAATTTAAAAGTGCTAATGCTTTGGGGCTGCAAACATACTAAAAACTTAATGGTGGCGTAACTGAGAAGGCAATTAAAAAGATAGGTTAGAGGTTAATGTAGTGCTGTTCAGGGAGCCTTTCTCTGCTCTGAAACGGCTATTTAATAAATAGCTCAAGCACCTCACATCCCCTGGCGCGAGCGTCCACGCTCGTGTTTTGGCCTTGGGGAGTAAATATAGGGAAACATGTAAGCGGCCAGAGGCCGCCTGATAGTAAACACGAGCGTGGACGCTCGCGCTATATACTGTACGCGCTATTTATCCTGCCCTTGTTGGTGAGAACACACAACAAGGGCATATTTAAAGGTTAGCTACTGGCTCATCTCTAATGCGCCACCTCCTTCGGATAACATACATAATACTTCTCTACCTTATTACTTAAAGCGCGAATGTTGGGCAGGTCCGAGGCTTCTGCTACATCTACTACATACCCTGATTTAGTTAGCATATTAATCGTTTGGCCCTCAAAATCATAGGCGTTGTTACTGATCATACCTGAAATCATGAGGTACTTTACGTCTTCTTCTGAAACCTTAAACCGTTCCTGCACCAGTTCGCTTATTCCAAGCAACATCTCTTCGTCTATCGGTTTGTTTGAAATAATGACTTTGAACAGCTTTCGGTTTAGGATGCTGGTGGCCAGAAAAGAAAGAATTGTGTCGGAGTGAGAGGCCCAGAGTTTAATGCCGCTCCAAACGTCGTGGTCGTCCAGGTTAACGAAGCGCTCCAGTATGCTGTGGTCTTTCTCAAAGTCTTCCATGGTCAGGTCTGAAGCCAGGAAAAATTTTAGATTAGGGCTGGCTGGTACCTCTATACCCTGTTGCAGCAGTTCACGTGCCCGCTGCACGGTGCGCAACACCATGTTTTCGGCACTGATGACAGTTTTGTGCAGGTACACTTGCCAATACATCAGGCGGCGGCTTACCAGGAAGTTCTCTATACTATAAATAGCTTTTTCCTCTACAACTAATTTATCGTTGGCAACATCCAGCATTTTAATAATACGGTCTGCCCCAATCTTGCCTTCATAAACGCCAGTGTAAAAGCTGTCTCTGTTCAGGTAGTCTAGGCGGTCCACGTCGAGCTGACTTGAAACCAATTCATGGAAGAAGTTACGTTCGTAGGAGCCTCTGAAAATATCGATTGCCAGGCTCAATCTTCCATCAAAGGTTTCGTTTAGCATTTGCATGATGTGCATCGAGAGGTGCTCGTGGTGCACGTTCTTAAAAATAGCGGTTTCTAAGGCATGCGAAAACGGGCCGTGTCCGACGTCGTGCAGCAAAATGGCGATGAGCGACGCCTCGAACTCAGCATCGTAGATTTCGTTGTTTTTACTCTTTAAGGTGTTTAGGGCCGTGTTCATCAGGTGCATAGCGCCTAGTGCATGGTGAAAGCGGGTATGAAGTGCACCAGGGTAAACCATCTCCGTAAGGCCAAGCTGCTTTATGCGGCGAAGGCGCTGAAAGTAGGGGTGGTCTATAATATCGAAAATCAGATCTGAAGGAACGGTAATAAAGCCGTAAACAGGGTCGTTGAAGATTTTTTTCTTATTCACAAAAACCGTGGTTTGATTGTAGATTTGTTAAATGGTTTTATGTCTAAATTGCTGCCGTTAAGTCTGCTGCTATTGCTGCTGCTCAGGTGTTATGTATAAATCTTCTTTCATAGTCCCATAATCTTAGAGGGAAAAAGAAACTTATTTGCTGGTGCGAGCTTGTAGCTCGTTCCTCCCGTTTTATACAAGCACCGTGCCCACCCAAGCCATCTTGCCTAGTCAAAGAGCGGTGGCAAGGTAAAGTACGAGCTACAAGCTCGCACTAGCCTCAAAACAAAAGATAGGAGCTGTTGTAACTCCTGCTCTTCTTTTTCAGGATTAGCTTCAAAGCAGGATAACACGGTGGTGCTAACACCATTTTAAGTCTTTATTTGTTGGAAAATCATTAAGAAATGCTCCAGCGTCATCCATGCCAGGAATCTAAAACTATAAACGCTATCAACTTCCTGATCTACGTTTACAGTATACAGAAACCGAAAGAGCCGTAAATTACAGCTTTGCCAACCATGGCAAATTAATGCTTATCATGTCAGCTTTAAAAAGGTAAATAGCCGATTCACGATTTTTCAGAGGCAAAAATGCTAGATTAAACTTTTTATGGCCTGATACTTGCGCCTTTTACGTATGTTGAAAGAATAAAATGCAACAATTTAACAAATTAGCCATTAAACCTTATAAAGGATAAGCTATCCAATACGAAGCAATTAGCAACCAAAGATAAAACTATGCAAAGATACAGTATTTTATGGGCCGATGATGAGATAGACCTGCTCAAGCCGCACATCCTTTTTTTGGAGGAACGGGGCTACGACATTACGCCTGTAAACAGTGGAGCCGACGCAATTGAAAAGTTTCAGGAACAGAATTTTGATGTGGTTTTCCTTGATGAGAACATGCCAGGTATAAGCGGCCTCGAAACGCTAGCTGAATTGAAAACAGTTCGTCCTGCTGTGCCGGTCATCATGATTACCAAGAGCGAGGAAGAGCACATCATGGAGGAGGCCATCGGCTCTAAAATCACAGATTACCTGATTAAACCCCTTAACCCGAAGCAAATCCTGCTTTCTGTCAAGAAGGTGCTAGATAACAAACGCTTGGTTTCAGAGAAGACAAACATGAGCTACCAGCGCGATTTCAGAACGCTGGGCATGGCTTTTGGCGAGCGCCTGAGTCCGCAGGAGTGGGCCGATATCTATAAGAAACTTGTTTATTGGGAACTGGAGATAGACGAGACAGAGAACAAAAGCATGGCCGATGTGATAAACATGCAGAAAGACGAGGCTAACTCGAACTTCGCCAAGTTTATCATGGAAAACTATGAGGAGTGGGTGAACAAGGAAAGTGACGATGCGCCCTTGATGTCGCACCAGTTGTTTAAGGAGCGCGTGTTTCCGATGATGAAAGAATCGGACAAACCCATTTATTTTATCCTGATCGACAACCTGCGCTACGACCAGTGGAAAATGCTGGAGCCTATTATCTCCGAGTACTTCACCGTTGATCAGGAAGAGATGTTTTACTCTATACTTCCTACAACTACGGCTTATGCGCGAAATGCCATTTTCTCGGGTATGCTGCCCTCTGAGCTTGCCAAAAAGTATCCTAACCTATGGGTGAGCGACGACGATGACGAAGGAAAGAACTTGCATGAAGCTGAATTCTTGGACATACAGTTTCAGCAGAACCGCATGACGGAGAAACACAGCTACCATAAAATTACTAACCCTGCAGCAGGCAAAGACCTACTGGCGAAGTTCAGCAACCTTGATAATAACAAGCTAAATGTAATTGTCTATAACTTTGTAGATATGCTTTCGCATGCTCGCACCGACAGTAACATGGTGCGCGAACTGGCTCCTGACGAATCAGCTTATCGCTCTATCACCAGGTCTTGGTTCCTGCATTCACCGCTGTTCGACACCTTAAAAGCCATTGCCGAGAAAAAAGGACGTGTCATCATCACCACCGACCACGGTACCGTGCGCGTTAAAAGGGCCTTCAAAATTATTGGCGACAGAAACACGAATACTAACCTGCGCTACAAGCACGGTAAAAACCTGGGCTATACCGATAAAGATGTGTTCACGGTTAAAAAGCCAGAGCGATTTTTCTTGCCTAAAGCCAACGTTTCCACTACGTTTGTATTCGCGATAGAAGATTACTTCTTTGCGTACCCAAACAACTATAATTACTATGTGAACTACTACAAAGACACGTTCCAGCATGGTGGTGTGTCTCTTGAGGAAGTGATCATACCTTTTATAACGCTTTCGCCTAAGAATGTATAACACAGGAGTGGAAAAAGTACAGTTAAAGATGTCGTCGTTGGAAGATTTGCCAGCGGCGGCTTCTGTGCTTTTAGAGGAGGCAAAAGAAATGCCTGTTGTTTTGTTTGAAGGACCGATGGGTGCAGGCAAAACCACCCTTATAAAAGAGGTGTGTCGCCAGCTAGGTGTGCAGGAGAATGTCAGCAGCCCTACGTTTTCGCTGGTTAACGAATACGAGGCACCAGAAGGGAACCTTATTTATCATTTTGACTTTTATAGGATCAATCAGGAGCGGGAGGCACTGGAGATTGGAGCTCTGGAGTATTTCGACTCGGGCAGGATGTGCCTGATCGAGTGGCCCTCGCTTATACCAAATTTATTGCCAGAGCATTATTTGCTCGTAACTTTGCAGCCTGCTGCCGATGGCGAGGTGCGCACCATGACCATAAACAGAGTATAAAATGACGGAGAAATTCGCCGTAGAGATTGGAAAGTTAGCCTCAAGCCATGCGCTTTATCCCAAAGAGTCCATGCTGGCTATTGAAGAACGGCGCCGCAGCCTTTTTATCGGAATTCCCAAAGAATCATCGTTTCAGGAAAACAGAATCGGACTTACGCCCGATGCCGTAAAGCAGCTCAGCGACCAGGGGCACCGCATCTGGATAGAAGCAGGAGCCGGAAGCCCCTCCAAATACTCCGACCATGATTACTCTGAGGCAGGTGCTAAAGTTGTTTACTCTACCGACGAAGTATACGAAGCCGACATCATTCTAAAAATTGCTCCCCCGACCTACGACGAAATTGAATACCTGCGCCACGGGCAAACGCTTATCTCGGCCCTACAGTTCGGTAGCCTGACAGGTGATTACATTAATGCCCTGCTCCGCAAAAAGATCAGCGCAATTTCTTTTGAATTAATTCGGGATAAGTCGGATGCCAAGCCTGTGGTACGTGCCATGAGCGAAATAGCAGGTAGTACCGTTATGCTGATCGCCGCAGAATATTTGAGCAGCGCCAGCGAAGGCAAGGGTGTGATTTTGGGTGGTATAACAGGTGTGCCGCCAAGCAAAGTCGTTATTCTAGGGGCAGGCACCGTGGCCGAATACGCCGCCCGCGCCGCTCTTGGCTTGGGAGCCGAAGTGAAGGTTTTTGATAACCATATATACAAGCTGCGCCGCCTGAAGCATAATGTAGGAGCGCAGATCTTTACCTCTACACTAGATAAAACTACTCTTAACCATGAAGTAAAGCAGGCCGATGTGGTGATAGGTGCCTTAGTGGCCGAAGAAAACCGCCTGCCTTGTATGGTAGAGGAAGCCGTGGTATCTCAAATGAACCCAGGTTCTGTCATCATCGACGTGTGCATCGACCAGGGCGGCTGCTTCGAAACTTCTGAAGTTACGTCGCACAGTCGCCCGATCTACCGCAAATACGACATCATTCATTATTGTGTACCCAACATACCGTCGCGTGTACCGCGCACGGCCTCTAATGCCCTAAGTAATATTTTTACGCCTATTTTTACAGAGATTTCCAAGTACGGCGGCATCAACGAAGTACTCTTCATGCACGAGCACTACCGCAGCGGCGTGTACATCTACAGAGGCAGCCTCACGAATGCTAACATCGCTAAGAAGTTTGGTATGCGGTATAAGGAGCTCGGGCTGATGATTGCGGTTAGAAATTAATGACCCCTCCCTTGCCCTCCCCTAAAAACAGGGGAGGGTGTTATATTTGGTGTAAATGGCCTAAATTTAGGTAAGCCAACACGAAGAACGGGAGGAAATCTAATTTTTAACCCGAGATAGACGATTACGGCAGGAAAACATTGTATGTAGAGATAAATTTTCCCTAGGAAGTAGCGCTTTTGGCAAGGTTGAAATGTTCCTCCGCTCCACGCCTACAAAGGGTGCCGACCACGTACCGCCTGCTCACCTGCAGCACGCCCTCGATACCCCTGCTACAGTTGTTCCGCTTCAGAGTTCGAAAAACAAGGCTGACAACTGCGGCGCGTTGCCCCTGTAGGGATATCTGCTCTGGAACTGTTTTTCCGCAGCTACGGTACAGGAAATTCTGCCTCTTCGCGCACTTAATTCTATTTTACTATCTTGCTGCTGTGGCGCTAGGGCAGAAAGAGAGAAATTTCGCATCTAACTCTCCTGTAACACCCTTACTGTCATACTTATTACATCATCAATCATTCTGAACCACAACCATAAAAAATATAGGTCTTTATTAAATTAACCTTTTTTCTGGTAGTTCTGTGGTAACTTTTGTTGGATTCATTTTAAGATGAAGTGCAGGTATGAGCAAAACGATTGGCATAGGTGATAGTACCATCATCATAATACGATGTGCTATTGAGCGAAATGGTTCAAAGTTAAAATCCTTACCTGTTTCGTTTATGAACATACATAGGATGAACATAAATAAGTACATATATAATATAAACTTAGTAATCTTTATTTGCATGAATAACAATTGAATAATGACTAAGCATAGACCGCAATAAATTATGCTATAGGAAAAGGTAATTAGCCTATTACCATTTTCAGTAAATTCACCACTTGATTGTCCATCATTTGATAGTTCGTACATTACATCTGCTTGATTTAAAAGTACCAGCAGTTTGTTCAATAGTAATGCTATATTAAACTTAATTAATTCTTCTTGTACACCAAGATAAAGCCACAAGGAAATTACTACTGCTAGAATACACTTTTTCGTAAGTCTTGCTGTCCAGCATTTAAGGGTAAATAGTGGTAGTCGCATTGTTGCTATTTGTAGAATATTTTTTTACCCAAAACATCCATAATAGGAAAATGATAGAGTAAACAAAAAATGTAAATGTATAGTTATGATTAAATTCTAAGGTTTGTGAACTGTAAAGAGCATTTAGAGCTAAGGCTGCCACACGTGTTATATTTAAACAATTTATGACAGCTAAGCCAAAGGGAACATATATAAGCTTTTTTAATAAAGGACCAGGATAAGCTATAATAAAACCTGTAAACAAAGCCATTAAAACCATTCCATTGCATGGAGCTCCAATATAAACGAGCTCTTGGCCGTTAATAGCGACTGCTGAATTTCTAGTTTCAGCACTATAACCAATAAGGCTCAATAAAAACGAGCTTGCATCTGCTACTTTCAATGTTAACCAATTGTCAAAATTTGTTAACCAAAAGTCATATAAGAAGAACCAGCCTAAGCAGAGTCCCAAAGTCTTAATAATAAAATTTGCTAGTGGTTTATATTCTTTCATTACATTACGAAGAAATAACAGAGTATATGCCCCAATATTTAATCTTGGGGCACACACTTAAGATACATTTTCTAGTTCTTTGGAGGTTTTGCGGGAGGCTCTTAACCTATTTAAGCCATAAGCAGCACCAGCGGCCAAAAGTAAGCTTGCCCCTCCGTCGATAGGAACACTAGTTTTGTTTTTGTTGTGACCAAAGCCATTACCATTTCCTGGACCTTGAGTCGGACCATTATCATAGCCGTGACCATATCCGTTTCCGCGCCCATGATTAAAGTCAAGATTGTCCTCGGGTTTTGCTGTTGCAGCGTCTGAAATGCTTAGTATAAACAAAGCACAAATAATCAGAGCTAATTTTGTTGAAAGGTTTTTCATAGGGAAAAGTTTAGCTGTATAAAAGTTAAAGATCATGTTTTAAATAATATACTATATATTATACAGAATTTAGTTTTGATGTTATTTTTTACTTCTTCTAATAAAAGATTATTATACTTGTTCGTAAAACCAATACAAGTGATATTGTCACCTCCATGAACTTTAATAAATAGTTTCACATAGCGTAGGTGCTACCCTAATTCAACTACAGGAATTTAACTTCTGACAACATATACTAGTTAATACTGCCAAACTTCAAGCACCTATTACTATTGGAAGCTACTGCTTAATGCTAGTTTAAATAAAACTGCTGAATAAGTAAGAACTTGCAATAGCTTTTGTATTTAGTGTGCTTAAAGTATAACTTTTGCATTGTTTGAAATATTTAATGAGTGATAACCCTTTATAGGACGGAATTTATTACCCCTATTTATTTTAATCTTATAGTTCACTTCATAAGGAATTTTCGCACTACTTTAAGAGTTGCACACAGTAAAATAAATTAACAGGAAAATTCAGTTCTACATTTCTTAAAGTGGAGTAAAATAGAATTTTATGTGGTACTTCACTTTAAGTTTGAAGTCTAAAAAATAAATTATTTAACAGCAGCAGATTTTGATTCTCTGCATATAATATTAGATATTTTGGGATTATTCTTATTATATATGTTTATCTGGTATCAAATTATAAAATAAAATATTTAAATAACAAATTATATTTATTTAATTTTTTTATTTTAACATAAGTTGCAATCATGTAAGGATGTAGCCATATTAATTTGTTATAGGTTAAAACATACCATGAATGACTTCACTATAGCAGTTTTATGTTTTATTGATGACAGTCTACAAATAGCTGGTAAAAACCTGCTCCAAAACGCAAGCTCAATGATGTATAGCCACTCGTAACTGACTGCTATCTCTGCGGCAACTATGATCAAAGCAGGAGTTACATGCAGCAGCATCACAGCTGCCAAATGCCGCACAATATCAATTCCAGCCGCATGCTCAACGACCTGAGTCAGGTTATAGCGGCCATCTTTCTGGCACGGGTACTTTTTAGGCTTTATGGCAGAGCATCATCACCACTTCTGATGGCCTGACAGTAGAGCATTTCATCGTGGCAGGGAGTATGCATTAGGGCAAAGCAGGTCAGGTTACCCTAGGGAAGTAAGCTCTATGCTGACAGTACCTACACCAACTATTAGCTAGAAGAGTTGCTGCTCAAATATGACAAAGTTGCCCTGCTTGCGGAGAGGAAAAGCAACAGCCAGCATAAGGACACTCCTGCGATGGGCTTTATCAAGAAAGCTGTGAGGAAGAGAGTATAGACAAGCTTTACTGAAATATAGACCTCTTTCCCTCGTGCCATGCACGCTGTCACTCCGCCTACACAATCACCAGGTGTTTTATCGCAACCTGAGTTATTTAAAAAAACGATATTACCTTGAAGTAAGGACGTTGTTTCTGTTTATTTATTAATAAGTATAGGGACAAAATTAAACTGAAGTACAAAAGAACCTGTCTTTCTAAAAGAAACTTGGTAAAAGGGGGGGGCTATTACGGCTTGCGCAGGTAAGGGCCTCCTTTAACAAGATCCATTCAGGGTAATAACTTACTTCAATCTGTTTCTGTCCCCAAACTTATTTGTAGTTGAATAAGAAGTGCCGCTATGCTAGTCCTTGGTGATTTGCCATAGTTTGGAGAAAGTTATCATCTATCTCACCAGCCTTGCATACCTTTGACGAAGGGTTTTAACTCGTTACTTCATTATTTACTAGTCCCTTTCTTGCCCGCCGCTGGCTTCTCTTGAAAATAGTCCCATAAGCCTCTGCCTGGTCCATTTATGAAGACTGGCATTCTTTGCCACAGCGTCTGCAGAATCTGCCACACTCCCTAAACTCTTTCCAAATTTCGCTTCCCCTGTTAAAATTCAACTAGAAAGCTTATAATCCGCTCCACTGTCAGACATAGTATAAGATGCTGTCCTTGGCACAAACAAAACTACATTATTTAGTCTGCCTTTTTACATAAAGTAATTCTACCTCTGTTTTTCCAAAATTTCCTAGTGGAAGCTGCTAGCCTGCCTGATGCCACAGCGCCTTAATGGGTCGCATCAACTAACATACATTTAGATGGAGTACACGGGCTGTGCCTAGCAGTGAAATATGTTCCAGAAGAAGTTATTTCAATAAATCTGTACGGCTATACAGTCTTTAATTCCTGTACTATTTTGTTTGCCTGCGGCAGTAACGCCACGTGTAGTTCTCTTTGCCGTAGGGGTTGTTATTTTTTATTATATATCCCCCTGTCCTCGATGCTGATTCCTAAATACCTACATTATAACTATAAAGATGTGAATTCACAGACTGAAGATGATTTATTTTGTTTTTTATAATAATGAATCTAAATATTTATATTATCGTATATGTCATTATTAAACATCATAAATAATATTTGTATATTATAATTTGTGTTTAATTGTGGTGGTTTTGTTTAATTTATAATGAAAATATTTAAATTGTTTGTTTGTTGTTTAAATAATAACTAATATTAAAAATTGATGAAAATGCAGAAGCGCTTTTAATTGATAATAGTTTCTTATTTGTCTTTTATAGTAAGGTTCTTAAACAGTATGGTGAAATTTTAAAAGTATGAAATTTAAATTTATTTATCTGATGTGTTGCTTATTAGCTTTAGGGTCGTGCTCTCAAAGAAATTTAGCATACTTAAGTGACTTGCAAAGTGAGAATGTTTATGTTGAAGAGATAAAGAATAATGCTGAACCAAAAATACAGACAGATGACATTTTAAGTATATCTGTAAATAGTATGAGTCCTGAAACAAATTTTTTGTTCAACAACACGCTACACATGAAGGTGAACGGCCCAGTTGGTAGTGCAAATTATAGTAATAGGATAGAAGAATTAAATGAGGGCTACCTTGTTGATAAAAATGGGGATATCAAATTTCCAGTGATAGGTAAAATAAATCTTGCTGGGCTGACTAAAGAAGAAGCATCAGAAAAGCTTTCTGTAATATTGGCAAAAGAATATGTCAAAAACCCTGTTGTTGTTGTTCGTTTTATGAATTTCAAAGTGACAGTGATTGGTGAAGTAAATGATCCTTCAACTTTCACAATTCCAGCATCTAAGATAAACATTTTTGAAGCCTTAGGTTATGCTGGTGATATGACTGCATATGGGAAAAGAGAAAATGTTTTAATTATGCGGGAAAAAAATGGAGAGCGTTCTGCTGTAAGGTTGAATCTTAACAACAAAGATGTACTAAATTCACCTTATTTCTACCTACAACAGAATGATATAGTATATGTAGAGCCAGATAAATCAAAAGGGGCACAGGCCAATATTAATAGGAGTAATGTACAGTTCGGCGTTACTGTAGTACTTTCTCTTTTGTCTATTATAACATTGTACGCAACAAATGTCTTATAAAAAAAATAGTAACGACAGGATGGAAAGAGAATCTTATTCAATGTATTCAGAAACTAAGCCAAAAAATATTAAGCTTGTTTTTTTGAAGCACTTACAGTATTGGTATTTATACTTAATAGGGGGAGTGTTAAGCTTAGCTGTAGCATACTTTTATTTAGTATATGCGACACCGCAATATCGTATAAGCACCACGTTGCTAATAAAAGATGAGAAAAATTCATCTGGTTCCTCGGAGGGAAATACTTTTAATGATATCGGATTTATAAATGCGGTTAAGAGTATTGATAATGAAATGGTTATGCTTCAGTCAAGCTATTTGATGCAGAAGGCATTGTTTGAACTTTCATTGCTGACGAGTATCTATATAGAGGGGCAGATAAAGGATAAAGAGATTTACGGGGCAGATGTACCAATTAAAGTAATTGTAAACTCAATGAAGCAGGGGGCGTTCGAAAAAAAAATAGCCATTAAAATATTGGATAACATCAGATTTGAGTTAGAGGAGGGGCAAGAAAGAACAGTTTATAAGTTTGGGCAGCAGATTCAAAAGTCTTATGCAGACTTTAATATTGTACTGTCTTCGCCTGAATTATCATCTATATATAATGATCAAACTCTTATTGTTAAATTCAATGACCTTCAAGCTTTAGTAGGTGAGTATGTAGAGAATTTATCTGTAAGTCCTTACAATGATAAATCCAGCGTTGTTGTAGTAACTATCACAGATCCTGTGCCCGAAAGAGGAGTAAATATAATCAATAAACTAATAGAAGTTTATAATAAGGATGCAATGGATGATAAAAACTTAATTGCAGCCAATACCATTAACTTCATTGATGAAAGGCTTGGATATCTTACTGCTGAACTTTCCGATGTTGAAAAGGGTGTAGAGCAGTTTAAGCAACATAATGAGTTGGCGGATGTGAGTTCACAGACTCTGCAGTACATGAAAGAATCCAGCGATTACAATAAGCAAATTGCAGATTTGAACATTCAAAATGATGTGTTGGAGTCTATTGAAAAATACCTTAGCAAACAACAAAGTTCCCAATACAAACTAGTGCCCAGTTCTTTAAACATCAAAGATCCTACCTTATTAAGTTTGATCTCAAAGTTTAATGAATTACAATTAGATCGGGAACGTATATTGCGAACGGCACATTCAGCGAATCCTATTGTTCTAAGCTTAAATGAACAGTTAGCTAACCTACGTATAGATATTTTAGAAAACTTACAAAATATTAAAAGTGCACTATCCGTAACAAAGAGAAACTTATTGGTAAAATCTAATCAATTTGACTCTAGGATAGAACAGGTGCCTGTTGTTGAGCGACAATTACTTGAGATAACAAGACAACAGGAAATAAAAGAATCTTTATATCAATATCTGCTACAAAAAAGGGAGGAAGCAGCAATATCATTAGCTGCTAACATCTCTAATTCAAGGTTAATTGATCCTGCAGGTGCTAGTAATTATCCAATTAGTCCTAATAAAGCAATTATTTATATAGCTGCGTTGATGGTTGGTTTGGGTTTGCCTTTTGCATATATTTTCATTAATCTTTCTTTTAATGAAAAAGTGCAAAGTATGGTTGAAGTAAAACAAACAACAGGAGTTCCTATATTAGGGGAAGTATCTCATCATAACGAAAAACATAATCTTGTGGTAACAGGGGATAGCCGAACTCCAGTTGCTGAGTTATTCAGACTTATGAGATCAAATTTGAACTTCGTTAATTTTGGGAAAAATAATAAAGTACTATTAATTACTTCGTGTGTCAAAGGGGAAGGAAAGACCTTTTTTAGCATAAATATGGCTGCTAGTTTGGCATTAATGGGAAAAAAGGTTGTTGTACTAGATTTTGACCTTCGTGCTCCAAGGTTGGCGCACGCTTTGGGTTTGCCAAATAATTTAGGAATCACCAATTATTTAGATAATAGAAAAACTCCTTTAGAAGAAATAATATTCCCTTCTACAGATGTAAGGAATTTATTTTTTATAGGATCAGGCCCGATTCCAGATAATCCAGCTGAATTAATGCTGCATGAAGATGTAGAAATTTTAATTAGTACTCTTAGGGAGCAGTTTGATTATATTTTAATTGATTCTGCTCCCGTAGGACAAGTTTCTGATGCTTTTGCTTTATCACATTTAGTAGATTCAAGTGTGTTCATTGTGCGTTATGATTACACCTCCAGGTCCCATTTGGAAGCTATTGATGAAATACATAGACTTCAGAAGTTAAATAACATGATGGTGGTGTTAAATGATACAAGAAATGGCAGTAGTTATGGTTACAACGTGCCGAAGAAAAAGCAACTAGTGGTTTGATTGTTAGTATTTTAAAAATTGCTACTATACTATGTAGTGCTTCAACTGCTAAAACTTGTTTAGATAGTATTCCCATGATAGTTTATGAAAGCTGTAGTTGAGCGTTTAAATATTCATCCAAGTGTTGTTAATACACTAAGGTGGGGAAAGTTGATTTCTGTAACTGGCGGAGCACAAATTCTTGTACAAGGTATTAGCTTTATTAGTGGGATAATGATCATAAGGTTACTGCCAACAGGGGAATATGCATTATATACTTTAGCAAATGCCATGCTTGCCAACATGCTGGCTTTAGCAGATGGTGGAATTACTTCAGGTGTAACTGCTCAAGGTGGAAAAGTATGGTCAAATCGTGAAGAACTTGGTATTGTGCTTGCTACGGGATTTGAGTTAAGGAGAAAGTTTGCATTACTAAGTATGCTACTAGGTATGCCTCTGCTTTTTTTCCTTTGTTTACATCATGATGCAAATTGGTTGATAGCGGCTTTAGTTACAATTTCCATTGTGCCATCGTTTTACTTGAGACTCTCTGGTACATTGTTAGAAATATCCCCGAAACTGCACCAAGATATCTTAGGAATACAAAAGGTCCAAGTTAGCGCTAATATTGCCCGCTTACTACTTGCAGGCTTGTCTCTTTTGGTAGTTCCTTGGGCTTATGTAGGTGTTCTTGTTGCAGCTGTTCCAGAAATGTTTATAAATAAATTTCTGAGAAAAGCTACAGGAAAATATGCAAATCCTAAGCAAGATTCTGATCCTGTTATAAGAAAAAAAATATTAACTATGGTTAAAAGACTTTTTCCTGAAGCAATTTATATTTGTGTGTCTTCTCAGTTAACAATTTGGCTTATTTCTATCTTTGGCTCTACTGCTGCTGTAGCTCAATTAGGTGCCTTAAGCAGAGTTGGAATTATGCTCACTCCTTTCACAATCATGTTCGCTTCGGTTATTATGCCACGATTCGCTCGACTACCAAATGATTATAAGTTGCTTATGCAAAGGTATTTACAAATACAAACAGCTCTTGTGTTCTTTTTTGTTTTATTTATAGGTGGTGCTTTTTTATTTGCAAAAGAAATTTTATGGGTTTTAGGCGAAGAGTATAAAGGATTAACATCTGAAGTTGTTTTATTGTTAGCAGGTAGTTGTATATATGTCATTTCTCATTCTTCCTTTTCTTTATGTACAAGTAAAGGGTGGGTAATAAATCCTCTTTTTTCTATACCTATCAATGTTATATCAATCGCTACTTGTATCGCCATATTGGATGTTTCTTCTTTAAGCGGGATTTTGTTATTTACCATCATAATAAATTCAGTTCAGGTGTTGATGCATGTTTGTTTTGGTTTAATCAAAATAAATAAGCTACGCATTTGCACTTCCATTGCATGATAACATTCACAGGATATCTGATTAATTGATGATCCCCAACAAGTAGACAAAAAGCTTTTATAAATTTAAAATATGAAGATTGGGTTGTTAGTAACAAATTACAATACCTGGGAAATGACTTCTCAGTGCATTGAAAATTGTATAAAATATGCAGACTCGCCCATTGATCAATTCGTTGTGGTTGATGACTGTTCAAATGAACCATTTGAGAATCATTTTGGGGAGCAAATATCCTTGAGTTGTAACCAAACAAATTTGGGTTTAATTCGGTCTTTGAATAAGGGTTTAGAAATATTAGATACTGATCTCGTTCTTATATTTGATTCTGATGCTTGGCCTTTAGAAAACTTTACCAATGATGTTAAAGAATATTTTAGCAATAATAAAGAAATAGGTATAGCATCATTTAATTTACTTGATTCTGAGGGGAAGCCAAGTGTGTCTTTTGAGGCTGAACCAAGTATTTTAAGTCTAGTATTGGGTCAGAAATTGTATGCCCACTATCAAAGGATTTTTTCAAAGTTTCCCAAATCTTTTACAGTTTATACTTGTGCAATGGTTGTTCGCAAAAAGGTTTTGGAAGAAATAGGAAGTTTCGACGAAAACTTTGACTGGTTAGAACTTGACCATGACATTTGTATGCGTGCGACAAGAAGAGGGTGGAAAATAGGCATAATACCAACCAAAGTTTTTCATAAAGGAAGCGGAACACCACAAAAGGTAAGCCATAGAGTAGTTCGATTTTATAAAAATAGATGGTATTTGCTCAGTAAATTTAATAAGATTCGGTTTGCCAAATCTATGGCACGTGTAATTCGGTGGAGGTTAACCATTGAATATTTAGTTTTACATGTTTTTGGGAGTTATCTTTTTAAGGATAAAGAGGTAATAAATGATAAGTTGCACAGCAGGAGAGAGTTGCTTCAATTTTTCTCTACTTCTATTTAGACTAAAATTGTGAATAGCTACCTCAGCAAAAGGTATAGGTAAAAAGTATTATAAAATTCATCATGTCTCTGAGAATCCTTTTTTTATCTCATGTTTTTTCTCCAAGTATAGGGGGAATAGAAGTTAATTCCGAAATATTTGCACAAGCATTCTCAGCGGCTGGTCATGAAGTACATGTAATGACATGGACGGAAGATAATACCTGTGCACCTTTTCCGTATAAAGTAATACGAAATCCAACTATAGTTGAAATATTTAAAGAGCATAGGTGGGCAGATGTTATATTTGAAAATAATCCATGTCTTCGCTTATCCTGGCCTAATATTTTTTTTAAACGACCTTTAACTGTTTCCCTCAACATTTGGATAACACGTAATGATGGAAGCATTGCACTACAGGATGTTCTAAAGAGGTTTTGGCTCAAGAGAGCTAAAAAGGTTATCGCAGTTAGTAATGCTATTCGTAAAAAAACTTGGTCCCAAGCCACAGTTATAGGCAATCCTTTCCGTTCCAATATATTCAAATTAATACCTAATGTTGCTAAGGAATATGATTATATTTTTTTAGGACGTTTAGTGTCAGACAAGGGTGCGGATATGGCAATTAGGGCAATTCACCGTCTTATAACTTCAGCGAGTACTGAAAAACAGAATAAGAAGCCTACCCTTACTATTGTGGGAGATGGACCAGAGAGAGAAAATTTAAAAAGGTTAGTGGCTAAATTAGAGATAGAAGATTCGGTTCGATTTACAGGTTTTCTTCAAGGAGATGAACTTGTATTTGCTCTTAATCAACATCGATACCTTTTGGTGCCATCTGTATGGGAAGAGCCTTTCGGCAATGTTGCTTTGGAAGGCTTAGCTTGTGGTTGTTTACCTATTGTTTCTGACGGAGGAGGATTACCGGATGCCGTTGGAAAGGCTGGGGCAATTTTTAAGCGTGGTAATTTAGATTCGCTTATAGAGGTTATATGGGAACTGCGCAATAATCCAGAAATAGAAAGGCGGTTGAGGAAAGAAGCAAAACATCATCTTCAATTACATTCGCCAGAAATTGTCTCAGAGAAATATCTTAAACTTATAGAAGACACACTTAAAGTGAGGAGAGAATTAGTTATTACAACTAAATAGCTTACATTTTGCCTGCACCAGCTAGCATATCTTTTATATAATATAAATATAGTTAAAACTATTGCTATGAAATTAATAGTTTCTTCCGCTGTAAATAATTCAAATGTTCGTGCCATACTATCTGGGTTTTTAGAAGCCAAAATGTTACATGAATTTTACACACCTGTTGCTTCATTTCCAGGTTCACCACTAGACCTTTTAGGTGCTATAGGGCCATTAGCAGATATTCGTAGACGTCGTTTTGATCTCTCACTGAAACCAATAACACGTTCGTGGCCTTGGCTTGAATTTGGAAGACAGGTAGCTTTGAAGAGAGGGTGGGCAAAATTAATAGAGACTGAGAAAGGACCTTTTAGTATCGATGCAGTTTTTCAAAAGCATGACCAAATTGTAAAAGCTGGTTTGAAAAAAGCAGTAAAGCAAGGTGTGAGTTCAGTTTATTCATATGAGGGTATGGCATTAAATACTTTTACCGAAGCAAAAGAACTGGGGTTACAGTGTATTTATGACTTGCCAATCGCTTATTGGGAAACTGGGATCCGCCTTCTAACTGAAGAAATGGAGCGTCTGCCTCAGTGGAAAAGTACTTTAGGTGGAGCGGGTATAAATGAATCTGCAGAAAAGCTGGAGCGCAAGGTAAAAGAGATGGAATTAGCAGACGTTGTAGTTGTTTCTGGTGATTTTGTTAAGAATTCTATTCCAGATTGGGCTGCGGGAAAGCCTACCATTGTTTCCCCTTTTGGAACGCCGACTGGAGGTGTAAGAAGAAAGCATGAGGTGGAAAATTCTTTCAAAAATAATGAGAGACCTTTACGTGTGTTATTTGCTGGTTCCATGGGTCAGCGGAAAGGGCTAAGTGACTTGTTTAAGGCTATACAGGTTCTTAATACTTCCCAATTAGAACTTGTAGTTTTGGGGTTACCTCAAAATCCGATGAAGTTTTATAAGGGTGAACTTTCTAATTTTACATATGAACCAGTGAGGCCCCATGATCAAGTGTTAGAATTAATGAGCACTTGTGATGTCTTTTGCCTTCCATCCATAGTGGAAGGTAGAGCTCTCGTAATGCAGGAAGCAATGAGCCAGGGGTTGCCTCTAATAATTACTCCTAACACAGGTGGTAGCGATTTGATAATTGAAGGTAAAACTGGTTTTCTTGTACCTATTCGATCTCCTGAGGCTATTGCAGAAAAGCTTACTTGGTTTCTTGAAAATCGTTCGGCAATTCCTGAAATGGGAAGGATGGCTCAAGAGCATGCAGCTAAGTACACATGGGAAAATTATCAAGCTAAAATAGTTGAATCTATAACTCAATTATCAAATTAGTAAATTTAGCTATGCCACTTAACTTAGATCTTCCACATAAGCAGATATTGCTTGAAACTGTACAAAGATCATCTCTGGAGCAGAATGTTTCACTTAAAAAAGGAATCTGGTGGTATTTTTTGCTCCTAATATTCGAAGGTGCTTTGAGAAAGTGGCTTATCCCTGAGCTGTCGACTCCATTATTAGTCATAAGAGATGTCTTAGCTATTTGGCTAATCGCTAAGGCATGGCAAAGTGGAATGTTAAAATTAAACGTATATATAGTAATTGCAATTTTAATTGGTTATGTAGGTATAATTACGGCACTTTTGTTCGGACATGGCAACTTAATGGTGGCACTTTTTGGTGCAAGAATATTTTTATTGAACTTTCCACTAATTTTTGTAATAGGGCTGGTTTTTAAGAGAGGTGATGTAGTTGCTTTGGGTAAAGTTTGCTTGTGGATGGCTATTCCAATGACAGTACTTATAGTACTTCAGTTTTACAGTCCTCAGTCTGCCTGGGTAAATCGTGGCGTTGGTGGTGATTTAGATGGTGCTGGTTTTTCTGGCGGTGCTTTTGGTTATTACAGGCCCCCAGGCACCTTCTCTTTTACTCTAGGTGTTGCTCAATATTATAGTTTAATAGCCTGTTATATTTTTTACTTTTGGTTTAATCCTAAATTAATTAACAAATTTGTGCTTATTGGTTCTACTGCTGCACTTTTGGTTGCCCTTCCTTTTTCTATTAGTCGAGGGTTAGTCTTTCAAGTTTGCGTTTCAGCTTTATTTACAGTTTTTGGTACTTTAATGATTCCTAAGTATTTAAGTCGGTTTATAATATTATTGATTGGCACATCTGTAATTTTGTTAGTTCTAAGTCAATTAAGTTTTTTTCAAACTGCAGCCGATGTTTTGTTAGCTCGATTTGATATTGGTAATGAACATGAAGGAGGCCTATCTGGGACTTTGGGTGACCGGTTTTTAGGAGGAATGATTACAGCTCTTGAAAATTCTATTGAACAGCCTTTTTTTGGTGTTGGTGTAGGAATGGGGACTCCAGCTGGAAGTAAAATATTAACAGGAACAGCAACTGTATTTTTAGTTTCAGAGGAAGAATGGGGAAGGTTGATAGGAGAGCTAGGACCAATAATTGGTCTTACTGCTGTTTGTCTTCGCATAGCACTAGGAATCAAAATATCATGGTTGTGCTACAGGAGGCTTATAGCGGGTGATTTACTTCCATGGGTACTACTTAGTTTTGGTTTTATACTTCTGGTGCAAGGTATACTGTGGCAAACAACTTGTCTTGGTTTTTTTACATTAGTCGGTGGTTTGATGTTCGCCTCATTGCTACAAAAGCCAAAGGTTAGCACCTAATAATTCTGTTTTGATTAAAATCTCTATAAATATTGTTCATTTAAGCTTTGAATATTGGAAAAGAAAAAAATAAAAGTATTAAATATAATAATTACGCTATTTATTTTGTTTATTGTTATAGAGGTGCTTTTAAGAGTGATTTTCGGATTCTGTAATGCAGTTTTGTATAAAGAAGATCAAGATCTAGAATACATAGCTATCCCTCAAAGTACAAAAAGGTTTGGTAATCGTATATTTTACAATACTTATTCGCAACGCAATTCTGAAATAGCTCCTGAAGATTCTATCATAATTGCAGGTTTTGGCGACTCTGTACTTAACGGAGGTACACTTTCCGATAATGAAGATTTAGCAACAACAAAGTTATCCAAGTATCTATCAAGTAAAGAAAAAAAAAACGTTAAAGTACTTAATGTTAGTTGTAAATCTTGGGGGCCTGATAACTGTTATGCCTATATAAAAAAGTACGGCGATTTCAATGCAAAAGCAATGTTTCTAGTAATGAGTTCTCATGATGTTCATGATATCATGAACTTTGACAAAGTTGTTGGAGTGAACCCTGGATGGCCTAAAGAGCAATATGATTTTGCGTTATCTGAGTTAATGCACAGATATATTTTACCAAGAATTTCAACTTCAAAAAATGAAAATGCTTTGAATGACAAGTTAGGAATTAACTTGAGCAAGTCCGATACTACGTTTAATCCTGGAATACGAAACCTTTTTGAATACAGTAAACAAAAGAATATACCGTTTTTAATTTACCTGCATGCAGACCTCAATGAGGTACAACAAAACGAATATTCTGAAGGTGGAAAACTTGTAGAAGATTTTTGTAAAAAAAATAATATTTATTTAATTAAAGAACTAGACTATGACCTGTCTCAAGAGATATATAGTGATGACATACACTTCACAAACAAAGGTCAAGATGAGATGTTTCGAATTCTAAAAGATGAGATATATAAATGATTTATATACATCTATAATATGATTAACTCTTTAATAAAATAATTTGCACTATTGCTGGTTCAGTGTGTATAGATGAATGTTTATAATATTCTATAATCCGTACAAAAAATAAAATATAAATATACATACAGTCTTATTGTTATAGTAATTTATCATATTATATGAAGGTATTACATATTACTGCTGACATGGATCCCGTAAAAGGAGGTGTACAGCAGGGGCTTAGAACAGTTGTTTCTATTCTTTCTGAACGTGGAGTGTATAATGAAGTTACTAGTCTAAATTCGCCCGATGCTTCTTTTCTTGCTCATGATTTTTTTATTAATAATCCCCTTGGGCCAGCTAAAGGCCCTTGGAGTTATAGTTCCAAATTAATTCCTTGGTTACTAGAAAATTTAATGCGTTTTGATGTAGTTATTGTTCATGGTATTTGGCAATTTCATGGTTATGCTGTTAGGCAAGCAATGAATATATTAAGAGAAAAAAACATCTCTAAATCGTTAAGTGGGGATATGCTGCTGCCTAAGGTTTTTGTATTTCCTCAGGGAATGCTTGATCCATACTTTCAGCGTGCACCAGGTAGAAAACTTAAAGCTTTACGAAACTCTATATATTGGAAATTTATTGAAGGAAAGCTCATAAATGAAGCAGACGGTGTATTCTTTACTGCGGAAGATGAAAAAAGACTAGCGCGAGAGCCATTTCATCCTTATAGGCCAAGGAGAGAGGAAGTAGTTGGAATGTGCCAAGCATCTCCACCTCCTTATGTGCCTAATATGAAAAAAGCTTTTTTGGAGGAATGTTCTGATGTCAAAGATCGCCCTTACCTTCTTTTTTTGAGTCGTATTCATGAGAAAAAAGGTGTTGATTTACTTATCAAAGCGTATCTGAACGTTCTACAAAACATTCAAACGACAAAAAATAAAATCATGGAGGAGGCTGATATCTCAGAAGTTAAAGAGAGTGACCTCCCTCTATTAGTCATTGCTGGACCTGGACTTGAAACACAATATGGATTGAGAATGCAAAAATTAGTTTCCAACTCACCTGAACTAAAAAACAGAGTATTTTTCCCAGGTATGCTTGCTGGAGATGCTAAGTGGGGTGCCTTTTATGGTTGTGAAGCTTTTATTTTACCTACTCATCAAGAAAATTTTGGCATTGCAATCACAGAAGCTTTAGCTTGTGGTAAACCAGTGTTGATTACCCATCAAACAAATATATGGCAAGAAATTATTAGTGCGGGGGGGGGGATTGTGGGAAATGATACTCTGCAAGGTACACAGGGATTAATAGAACAATGGATAAACCTCTCTAATGATGAGAAAATGGAGTATAGTCATCGAGCATTAAGTACTTATCTACAACATTTCGAAATGGATAAAATAGCTGATAAGTGGATTTCTACTATAAATAAATAGTTATTGTGTAGTAGTGGGTAAGCATGGGGCCTAAAAATTAGATCGTTTATCTAAAGTTAACTCTAAGATTATAAGTTGTAGCACTAAAAACCTGCCTTCTACTTTTAAATTCATTTTTGGCACAGCATTGTAGTAAATTCTACCCTCCATAGTAGAAATATTGATAGTCTATATTTCTGAAATAAGTATTATTTATGAAGTACCAAGATTTAAGTCTGTTCAGAATGCCTGATACTTTTAGAGGCAAATCTAAGCTTGTTATTCAGCTTTGGTGGATAGTACAGGATACATTGTTTCGATGGTCTCCCCAATTTTTGTATGGATGGAGAGCTTTTTTGCTTAGGTTATTTGGTGCTGAAATTGGTATAAACGTTAAGATTAGACCATCTGTAAAAATAACATATCCCTGGAATTTTAAAATAGGGGACTACTGCTGGGTTGGAGATGATTGTGTAATCTATAACTTGGACCATGTCAGTATTGGCAGCAACGTAGCTATAGCCCATAAGGTGTATTTTAACACAGGTGGGCATGCATATGATAAAATTACTTTTGACATCTTTGGTAAGCCTGTAGTTGTCGAAGATGAATGTTGGATAACCAATGATGTATATATAGCTCCTGGTGTCACAGTTGGAAGAGGAACAATAGTAAGTGCCAGAAGTAGTGTTCTTAAAGATTTACCCTCGGGTAAAATATGTGTTGGTACTCCTGCCATGCCCATAAAAGATAGAACTATTGTGCATGAGAAATTAACAGAATACGCTTAACTAAATAAAAACTTATTTGATATGACAAGATTACTTGTAACAGGAGGTTCTGGCTTTATAGGGACTAACTTAGTAGAGCAGTTAGTTAAAAAAGGTTATGAAGTATTAAATATAGATACAGCCCGCCCTTTAAATGAAGTGCATTTTCAGTATTGGAGTCAAATTGATATCCTTGATTTTGACAGTCTACAATCAAAAATACAAGAATTTAATCCCGAAATTATAGTGCATTTGGCAGCAGTAACAGATCTGAATGGGAAAAATCTTGAATATTATAAAGCAAACACTGAGGGAACGAAGAATATCATAGAGATTTCGAACAAATTACCTCTTTTGAAAAAGGTGATATTTACATCTTCTATGTATGTTTGCAAGCCTGGCTATATACCTCAGAACTATAATGATTACAAGCCTCATACTTTGTATGGTGAAAGTAAAGTAGAAGGTGAAAAAATAGTTAAAGCTGTCAAAGATACTCACTATTCCTGGACAATTGTGAGACCTACTTCTATTTGGGGGCCTTGGTTTAATATTCCTTACATCGATTTTTTTAACATTGTTTATCAGGGGAAGTATTTTGATTTTGGCAATACATGTACAAAAACCTATGGTTTTGTTGACAATACTGTATATCAGATTGAAAAGATTATTGCAGCAGATCATTTACATGGTAAAACTTTTTATTTGGGTGATTATACTCCTATTCAAATTTCTGAATGGGCAAATGAGATATCTTTGGAAATGGGTAAAGGGCCAATCAAAAGAATACCTTTCTTTCTAATTCAAGGTGCTGCTTGGATTGGAGATGTACTTTCTAAGATGAATTTAAAGTTTCCTATTTCTAGTTTTAGGTTAACAAACATGACAACAAATAATGTACTACCATTGAACGACCTCTTTGAGGTTACAGGTACGCTGCCAGTAAATAGACATGAAGGTGTAAGAAATACGATTGAATGGTTGGTTGATGTCAAAGGATACAAAATTAGGAATAGTAAAGGTGAAGTGGCATTCATCAAATCATGATTAAGTCATGACTGTATTTGAGGACTAAGTATCTTCATTTTCTTCGCTTATTATATTAGCTATTTCTGAAATTTGTTTTTTACAAAATCGTCAAACAAGGTTTATCAAAAAAGTAAAGAAATCAAAAGGCATTAAAAGTGTAAAAGTCAGTAAAAAGTAAATGTTTTGAAAGCCGATGCATAAGCGAAGATTTCAGAATCGATCCCCTCTACATTTTTAATTTTCTAACCAACATCTCAAGACTCCGCTGCTAGTTCTAAGTACCAATTTTGTAGTCTATCATTATCATCTATTTATTATGCATACACAATGCATAAAGTTATTCTGTATTATGTAAGTAGTATTGCTCAAGATTGATCTTTATATGTAACTACTTGATTACATTTTTATAGAAGTTGCTTTTTCATAACAGCATTACTTGATTTAAATTATAATAAATTTTATTTAAAAAGTTTAAATTTAAAAAGTATTTACTACTTTAGTAATAATATAACTTATCATAATTAAATTAAGTATAATGCCTTGTAGTAATATATAGGTAAAGATTTGAACTGCTCATAAATTACTTCTTTAAATAAAGAACAATATTTTCTTTATATTGTATCATAATAAATTGCAAGTAACTGTTGGTTTATGAAAAAACGCATACTTTTAATTGGATATAACTATCATCCAGAGCCTACTGGTATAGGAAAATATAGTGGGGAAATGTTAGTTTGGTTAGCGCAGAACGGGTACGATTGTGAAGTAATCACCTCTTATCCATATTATCCGCAGTGGAAAGTTCAGGATGCTTATGCAGGTAAGAAGAATAGGTTTAGCTCGGAATCCCAAAGTGTAGCAGGAGGGGAGATTCGGGTACACCGGTGCCCTATGTATGTGCCAGCAGTGCCTAGTGGGTTGAAGCGTATGTTGCTTGATTTATCGTTTCTTATTTCTGCCTTCCTAAAGCTTTTCCAACTGATACTCTTTTCGAAGAAGTTCGATTATGTCATTACTGTTGTGCCTAGTTTCCAGATCGGTTTGTTGGGAGTTATGTATAAAGTGCTTCGGAAGG
Organism: Pontibacter harenae; assembly: GCF_020907245.1. Taxonomy (GTDB): domain Bacteria; phylum Bacteroidota; class Bacteroidia; order Cytophagales; family Hymenobacteraceae; genus Pontibacter; species Pontibacter harenae. The sequence continues at coordinate 107,417 of NZ_JAJJWH010000015.1, forward strand.
CAGTTCTACTGTATCACATACAAGATTTACAAATTGAAGCAGCACGGGATCTGAAAATGATCAAATCTGAGAAGGTTATTAATATGCTGTTCAGGTTAGAGAAGTACATTTTTAATAAAGCAGATGTAATCAGTAGTATTTCGGAAGGAATGGTGGACAAGGTTAGAGTGAAAGCACAAAAAGAGGTTTTGTTATTTCCGAACTGGACAGACTGTGAAAGTTTTTACCCTATCACCAATCGAGGCAGGTTAAAAGAAGAGTTTGGCTTTAAATCTTCTGATAAGATTGTTTTATATTCAGGTGCGATTGGAGAAAAACAAGGCCTTGAAGCTATTCTGCATGCTGCTAAGGCGCTTAAGCCACAAAAAAACTTGAAGTTCCTGATTTGTGGGTCAGGTCCATATAAAAAGAAGTTGTGCCAGTTGGCAGACGAGCTAAGCCTGGAGAACGTGGTGTTTTACCCATTGCAGCCTATAGAAAAATTCAATCATTTCTTGAACATGGCGGATGTGCATTTGGTGATTCAAAAATCAAGTGCAGGTGACCTGGTTATGCCGTCGAAGCTTACAACTGTTTTAGGGGTTGGTGGATTAGCATTGATAACTGCCCATAAAGGAACGACTTTGCATTCTTATGTGAGTAAACATAAGATGGGGCTTTTAATTGAGCCAGAGAATCAGGAGGCTCTTAACACCGCTTTGTGGCATGCAGTTTCTGAAGATAATGAAGCTCTAAGACAGAGTGCTCGTACCTATGCGGAGGAATTCCTATCTAAACAAAAGATAATGGAAGCATATGATAAAAAGGTGCTTAAGGGTGGCTTGGAGCCCAAAGCTTTACCTGCTGCAGCGGCCAAAGCTGTTCCTGTATCTAGCGTAAGTTTAAGAGAGCTGAGAACCGCAAACCGATAAGTTTTGTAGATTTAAATTGAAGCATTTAGGCTGTGCAATTCTATATTTTTTTAGTGGCACTGTTATTATGGGGGTATGCTCCTTTAATAGGGGAAAACAAGGTTGCTAGTGTAATAGTAGCTGCGTCTACAGCTGTTGATTCTTCTACTGCTTTATCTAAACCTTTTAGGGCGGCTAATAATAGTATGTATGCCCCAAGAACTTACGATAAAGTTCGTTTCGGAGTTAAAGTGGGTATGGGTTATTCAAACACAAATTTTAACAAGGGTTTTCCTAAGCCATCCGAACCGATAGAAACCATTTGGAAGATGAGCTATTCAGGAGGCTTTGTGATAGATGTTCCGCTGTACAAGAAGTGGCACTTTCAACAAGAGTACTTGTATTCTCATGTAAGAGGGGAAGTTAAAGCAGAAGGTGTATCGTATGATTTTGAGTATTTATCGTTGCCAGTGCTTCTTAAGTACCAGCTTACTCCTGCATTTTCAGTTTTCCTAGGGCCTCATTTCGATTTGCTTTTGTACGCCAGGGAGCGTTTAGATGATCAGTCTATCGATGTTGAGCATGTAATAGAGGAACGTAATTTTGGAGCAATTGCAGGGATGGGATACCAAATTACAAATAAGCTTTCTGTTGATGCCCGATTTGTTCGTGGAGTAAGTCACATAAATATCAAGCAAGGTGCTATTGCGAAAGAGAGTTGTGGTTCACAATGTATGATGTTTGCATTTTTGT